>JAOTWB010000072.1 GCA_029863125.1 Gammaproteobacteria bacterium | reverse complement strand
CGCGCGAAAGCGTATCGATCGGTCCGCGGCCGAGTCGTTCATCGATGAACGCCAGCTCTTCTTCGGAGAGCGGCAGCAGCGTCAGGTTGATCGCATGCGGCACGCCTTGCTCGACGAACGCCGGCCATCGAGCTTCGAGCTCGACCAGGATCGCAAGCGCATTGTTGAGAGTCGCGGGAACATCGGTTTTTTCCGCATTGATCGAACGCGCGAGGCCATCCGGCATGCGGACCGTATGCGGAACATCGGCCACTTCGAGTATGTCGGAGCTGACCTTGTCGTCTTCATCGAGGTACATCGTACGCCAGACGCCAGCCAGCACGGTTTCCTGCGAGCGAGCGCGAATCGCGCCGTCATAGCTGATGCTCACCTCCCCTTCGCCTAGGATCTGGTTGACGAGCTCACGATTTTCTCCGTCGAGCGCGGTCAGATTCGCGAGCTTTGGCCCGCAGCCGGGCTCGTAGCCGGCAAGCGCTCGTTTCAGCCACTGCATCGCCTCCCGCGCGCCGACGAGCCCGTGCACGGCATCCGGTTCCGGAACGTCGGGTTGCGCAAAAGTCGCCATGTCACCCGGCATTTCGATGTAGGACAGCGCCTGCCCGTCCTCGCCGACGGGCTGGCTGCCCGGGCCGATCACGCTGACGGGGATCTTCTTGATGTCCATGTCGGGATCTCCGGTAATGAAGCAGGTCTCAGGCCGTGACGACGGGGATGCTGAAACCCGGTGAACGCCTCGGTGCCGCCACAAACAGGTTGCTTATCTGGTCGAGGTATTCGCCCCAGTCCTGTATGCGCGTGATAGTGCCGACATACTCGCCGGAACGAACGAAGACCAGCGACGGATACTCGCTAAAACCATACTGTCGCTTCAGCATCTTGCCGTCGCCAAACACGTCGGTAACGACACCGGGTCGAAGCTGCCCGTCGAATGCCTTGACCAGCTCGGGCAATACCACGGCAACGTCCGTCGCATCCTTCACCGTGTCGGGATCGCCGGGGAAAAACAGCACATTCATGCCCGGCTCCGCGATGAACTGGTCGTGATTGGCGAGCGACACCTCGGTGTACTGCAGCTCGCCGTGCAGTCGATCGATGAGGGGATGGCTCATGCCGGCTCTCCCGGCAACACTGGGCGACCCTGTTCGTAATCGTGAATATCCAGCGCGTCGGGACCAATCAGGTCGCGGTCCCCGAGCGCCTGCTCGCGTGCGGAAAACTCGACACCCCAGTCGGTCAGTACCTCGCAAGCAAGCCGTATCGCGGGGTCGATTTGCGCTTTCACGCCATCCGTCAGGCTACCACCATAATCATTGAGCAGCTCCGGCTGTGCGCCTACCAGGGCCAGCTCTGATGGGAAGTCGCCCGTCAATGCGGCCGATGACAGAACCTCCTGGAAACCGGCCTGGTGCATGCTGACTTTCTTTGCGCCCATGTAACGCGGCACATCATCACCCAGGATCAGTTTCAGCGTCGCTGGAGCGAGGCCAAAATCGATAGCGTCAAAGATCAAAAGTCGCGTCGCGCTGCGCACCCATGGCAACAGGAAAATGCCCTGGGTACCGCCGTCCATGACGCTGACGGAGTCCGGGAATACGTAGCGCGCGTGCAGGTTCTCGACGCAGCGAACGCCGAAACCTTCGTCGGCATACAGCACGTTACCGATGCCGAGTATTAGAGTGTCCCAGCTTGATTCCTGGGCATGCGGGCTGCACGCGTTGCTCATACTGTCGTCCTGGTCCCAGCGGTCCTATTTTACTTTGCGGTAGGTGCGCCAGCCGCTAATGATCGCGCTCACACTGCTCTGCCGCGTCATGATATCAGCGCGAATTGCCATGTAGATATGCAGGATGGCGAACACGATGAACAGCCACATGCCGAGCAGGTGCCACATGCGGACGTTTTGCGCATCACCCAGCCAGAGGAACACCCAGCCGAACCAGGTATCCGCCCAGCTGCCGAGACCCAGTCCCTCGCCATACAGCGCGAAGCCGGTAACAATCATGAACAGTGTCAGCAACACGTTGAACAACCAGAAGGCGGTTTGCGCAATCGGATTATGGCCGCTGATCGGCGGAGCATCCTGGCGCATGAAAAAGTAGAACTTGAGCTCCTCCCAGAAGTTTCGCCACCAATCGCCGCGCCAGACTGGCAGGTAGAACAACTCGCGCGAGTGCGAGTTTCCGACGATGCCCCAGTAGATGCGCACTGCGAACCCGATGCCAAAAACGTAGCTTGCAATGAAGTGAATCATTCGCAGATTGCCCATCATGAAGTGCTCGCTGGCCTCCCCGCCAATAGCGGGCAGCGGGTTGGCGATGAGGTAGCCCGTAACCGCCAACACAACGATAGAGAGCGCATGGATCCAATGCCAGACTCGGACTGGCGCCTCGAATACATAGACCGCTTGCCGATCCTCGGGGCGAACCACGCTGTTTGCTGCGCTGCCTTGCATGTCCTTTACCTCCCTCGCTAACTGGCTAGCGAATCTTCACGCTGGCGAGCTCCTGCCCGTCCGGTGATATGACGTGAGACGCACAGGCCAGGCATGGATCGAAGCTGTGGATCGTGCGCAGGATTTCGAGCGGCTGCTCGGGGTTCGCCATCGGCGTTCCGAGCAATGCGGCTTCATAAGCACCAATATTGCCGTCGGCGTCGCGCGGTGACGCATTCCACGTCGTCGGCACGATCGCCTGATAGTTGGCAATTTTGGTGTCCCTGATGTGCAACCAGTGGCCGAGCGCGCCACGTGGCGCCTCACCGACCCCGACACCTTTCGTGTCTGCCGGCCAGGTAGCCGGCTCCCACATCGTCATATTGGCGGTCGCCGTATCGCCAGCCTTGATGTTGGCCATCATGCCGTCGAAGACTTCGCGCA
>JAOTWB010000048.1 GCA_029863125.1 Gammaproteobacteria bacterium | reverse complement strand
ATCATCGAGTGTCTGGGTAAATACCGCTTGCTCGCCCCGCAGCAGTGCGAGTCGCGCCGACTGCAGCTGCAGCGCCAGGTTGTTACGCAGGAAATATTCGGCGTCAGGGGAAACCAGGGCAAGTTTTGCCTGGTCCGGCGGCGTCACCCTCACGAGTCCGGACATCGCGCTCTTGACTGACGACCAGGCGCGGCTCAATCCGCTCTGCTCTTCATCAGCCGGCTCCGGTTCTTCCTTGACGCGCTCCGAGCCGGCCAGCGGCAGCGACTCGACGACGCGGGCCAGGCTGGCCAGCGTCAGCGTCGCACCGGCGATGTCGGGCTTTTCCATGACATCCAGCGCAGCCAGTTCATCGGAAATGGCGCGACGCACGTCGATCAACGCGGGGCTGCCGATTTGCACGACGCGCTCATCGGCCATTTCGAGGGCGCGGGCCGCAAGGTGTGGATTGTTGGCAAGCTGCAGCTGTGCGTTCGCGATCTGCATGTAGTACTCGGCTTCGGCGATCAGCCAGGCATCGCGCGCGCCTTTCGAAATGCCTGCGAGCGATGACACCGAGCTCTCCAGCGTCGACATTCGCCCCGGGAGCGCGTTCAGGCTGTTGACGCGCACATCGAGTTCCTGGCGCAGGGCTGCTATCGCGTCCGCGGCGGCACTGTCTTGCTCGGCAAGTTCCGCAAGACGGTTGCTAAGGGATGACAGGCTTTCCCGGGTCGCCGCAAGGCGGCTTTCGAGGCCGGCAACAGCATCGTCGGTGCTGCTGTCCTTTTCGGCGAGCCAGTCAATATAAAACGAGTAGCCGACGGCGGCCAATGCGATCAGCGACAACAGCAGCGCCAGCCAGCCAACGCCACTGCCACGTCGCTTGGCCGGCCTGTCATCAACCGCGGTTTCCTCAACCGCGGTCTCCTCAACCGCGGTCTCCTCAGCCGGCGCATCGGCCTCTTCCGTTACGTCGGGTTCCGGCGCAACCGTCTCTTCGACGGGTTCGAGGTCCTGGTCCTTGTTCGTTTCGCTCATTGTGCTATTCCGGGGTCGGTCTTGTGGAGCGCGATGATCGCGGCGACCATCTCGCTGGCGTGAGGGCCCGATGCGAGTATCGGTCGCGAAGCGGGGTACCGGTCCAGAGCTTCTTTTAACACACGAGCTGCCGGCGTCACCAGCGGCGTGGAATCGAGCTGACACCTGCACCAGGCGGGCAACAAGTCGTGCAGATTCCGCAGCGACTGCACGCTCATCACCGTTACGACAGATATTTCGCCGAGCCGCCAGCGCGACTCGATGTCTGCGAGTGTTTGCGCGCTGACGTCGGGCAGCCGACGCTGATAGACGGACAGATAATCGACGTTGGCGCCTCGGGCCGTGAGTGTCTCGGCCAACAGCTCACGTCCGTCATTGCCACGAATGATTCGCACCTGTTTGCCGGCGACGTCCCGCAGTTCGGGTTCAGCGAGAAGATGCTCGCTGTCGAAACCGCTGGCCGGCTGAATTTCAACAATGCGTCCGGCGGACTTGACGGCCGCGGCCGTGGCGGGTCCGATTACGGCGATTTTGCCGCCATCCGTGTACTGCATTCCGTACTCGACGGCATTGCGGCTGACGAATATAACGATATCGGGTTCGCTGAGATCGGCCGCTCTCGCGGAAACAATATTTTCATCCAGTGCCGCGATATCGATAACCGGAAAACAGAAAGCAGAACCGCCCGCTTCCTCGATGGCCGAAACCAGCTCGGTGGACTGCGCTCGCGGGCGCGTTACCAGCACACCAACCCCTTGCAGCGGCGCTTCAGTCATGTGCCGCACCCGCCGCATCCAGCAATGCCCTCGCGCCGTTGTCGAGCAGCCGTGATGCGAGCTTTACGCCAAGCTTCTCGGCGTGCTCCGGGCTCCCGGTGACCGTGTCGCGGATCGACTGGCTGCCGTCCGGCAGAGCGACCAGTGCCGTAACGTTCATCTGCCCGCCGTCGACCACCGCATACGTTGCAACCGGAGACTGGCAGTTTGCCTGCAGCGTTTTTGCGATCGCACGTTCGGCCAGCGTAGTCTGCACGGTTGTAGGGTGGTTCAGCCGGCTCAATGTCGTGCGCAGCTCCGTCCTGTCGGACAGACACTCGATACCGACCACGCCTTGTGCGGCTGCCGGCAGCATTTCAGAGAGGAGGAATTGCTGGCTGATATGCCGTTCGAGCTCCAGCCGCTCGAGGCCTGCCGCCGCCAGAATAATCGCGTCGTAGTCGCCGTTCTCCAGTTTAGCCAGGCGCGTGTTCACGTTCCCGCGCAGGGCTTTGATGCAGAGGTCGGGGCGCATCATCTTGAGCTGCGCCTGTCGCCGCAGGCTGGAGCTGCCGACCAGCGCGCCCTCCGGCAGATCCCGAATCTGTCTCCCGTTTGGCGCGACCAGCGCATCGGCGTGGTTGGCCCGCCGAAGCAGGGCCGCGACGCAGAATCCATCGGGCAGTTCGGCGGGGACATCTTTCATGGAATGCACGGCGATGTCGGCCTCATCCTTCTGCATAGCGACCTCGAGTTCCTTGATAAACAGCCCTTTGCCGCCAATTTTCTGCAGGCTGCGATCGAGGATCTCGTCGCCGCGCGTGGAAAGCGGCACGAGCGTAACGTCGTCGACTTCGGGAAGTTCGAGCAACCGGGCCGCGACGTGATTGGCCTGCCACAGCGCGAGGGCGCTTTTGCGCGTTGCAATTCGGATTTTCATTTGACTTACGATTCTTTTAGACGCCGACGGACTTCGGCAACGTGCCGGCGGCTGATTATCAGCTCTTTGTCATCGACATGCGAGCCGCGTCGTAGCACGACACGGGCTTTGCCGTCCGCTGTTTTCTCGATTCTCTCGATCCTGTCGACAGCGACCAGCGCGGCGCGGTGTATGCGCACGAATCGTGCCTTGAATTCATCGGCAAGGGACTTCAGCGAGTCGTCCACGAGATCGTGACCATTGTCGTGCTCGACGCGGACGTATTTTTGATCCGCCAGGAAGCACCAGACGTCGGTAATCGGGATCAGCTTCAGCTCGCCGTGTACCCTGGCGCACACGTGGCGACGCTGGCCCTCCATCCCGGCCTCTGATGCGACGTCTCTCAACGTATTGCCCGCAAGCTTCGAGGCGTGCTCGAGGGCTGCGACCAGCCGGGATCGACGCACGGGTTTCAGCACGTATCCGATAGCCCGCGCCTCGAACGCATCGACGGCGTACTCGTCGTAGGCGGTTGCGAACACCACTGCGGGCGGCCGCTCGAGCGCGTTCAGGTGGCGCGCCGTCTCGATGCCGTCGAGCCCGGGCATGCGTATGTCGAGCAACACTATATCGGGTTCCAGTTCGGCGGCGAGCGACACGGCGTCGTGCCCGTTGGCGGCGTCAGCTACGACGTCGAATCCGTCCTCGTCCTGCAGGATTTGCCGCAGTCGGTCGCGGGCAGGTTTCTCGTCGTCAACGATCAGGACCTTCAACTGGGCTCCTCGTTAGCGGGAAAGCGCAGGGTTACGACAAAGCGACTATCGCTGTCATCGACTTCGACCGAGCCCCGGCTGCCGTAAGCAAGTTCGAAGCGCTGGCGAATATTCGACATCGCCATTCTGTTGCCAATCTTGTCGCGTGCCTTGCCATCTGCAACCGGGTTGGAGATGCGAATTTCCAGGAACTTCCCGTCGCGCTTGCCCTCGACGACGACATCGCCGCCCTCGGGCAACAGTTCGACGCCATGGTAAATGGCGTTCTCCAGCAGGGGCTGGATCGTCAGGTTGGGGATCCGCGCACGCATCGGCAGGTCGCCGAGCAGCCAACGAACGTTAAGGCGGTCGCCGAGCCGCAGCTTTTCTATGCGCTGGTAAATCGCGGCGATTTCGAACTCCTGTTTGAGCGACGACAGATCCTGCGGGCTACTCATTGTTGCTCGCAGCAGATCGGACAGGTCCTCGACGGCCTCTTCGGCCTGCGACGGGTTGCTGCGCGTCAATGCCGCGATCGTATTCATGCTGTTAAACAGAAAGTGCGGGCGAATCAGGGCCTGCAGCGCGCTGATGCGCGACTGTGCCTCGAGCACGATGCTGCGGCGCCATTCGCTGGAAACGTAGAGATAGCGCATAGCCAGCGCTATGACGATCGAGCTGATCGCAAAAGTCCGCAACAGGAACGTCGTGTGAGAGTCGCTGATGATTGTCGATGAACCGAAGATGCGCACGAGCTGCCACGAGGCTTCGGACAACAGCAGGCAAAGGACTTCCAGCACGACAAAAGCCAGGACGAATGCGCGGGTCTTGCCGGCTTTTTCGATGCTGTTTCGAAGCGCGCACATGACGGCTGACCCGAGCAATGCGAGCCACATGATGAAAAAAGAGGTTTTGGATAGCTCGACGAGGAACTGTCGCCCGCTGTCGTGGGCCGCCAGCGTCAGGACGATGGCAACGAGCTCGGCAACGAGGACGATGATGAACAGCGTGCCTGCCGCGCAGAAGTCCGGCAGGTAGGCCTGGGTGTCCTCGTGAGTAGGCTCGGGCGTTGCGGTCAAACGGGCGCTCCCTCGGCGGTTGCCGGCATTGTAGCGCCAGCGGCCGCGCGACGCCCGGTCGTCGGCCCTGTCAGGAGCTGCAGTGCTCCGCGATGAGTTCCTCTACTTTTTGACGCGCCGCCTGCGTTTCGGCGTCATCGAGATAAACGCGCTCACCGTTTTCGTCCTGGCGATAGAGTCGGCGAGACTGGACGAAGGTCTGCAATCGAGCGCGGTAGGACTCGCATTTCTTCTGTTTATCGGCAGCCTTTGCGGCTTCGTCCGCGGCGGCCTGTGCTTCTTCGTCGGCCTTGGCCCTTGCCTCCTGCCTGGCGGCGACAGATGCGGCGAGGTCTTCTTTGCGTTGCTGCACGGAAGCCGGGCTGGTACTGCGATAGGACAGCGCCATGCGCTGTTCCGTCGCCGATCCTGAGGGGCGGTCTTCGTAGTGAACGTTGCCGTTTTCATCAGTCCACTTGTAGATTCCGCCGGCCATCGCGCCGCCGCCGAACGTCAATGCAGCGGCCGCCAACCCAATCAATACGCGCTTAGCTTTCATCATCTGTCCTTCCAGGGCTTCGCGAGCCTGCAATAAGGCACTGAATAATAAAATATTAAACCATTATTGTAGCGCTGTTGGCGTGATCGTCATCACAGTCAATGGCGGGCACTGGCCCAAGATTAGTTAAACACAAAAAAGCGGGCCTTGCGGCCCGCTCAGGAACTCGTTCTTTCAGAGGGGGAATTTCCTTATCGGAACGAGTAAAAAGGGGGGTGATGCCGCCCGGCTTTCGTCACGACAAGCCGGGCGCCGCCACCAGGGGCTTACTCGGCCGTCACAAACTCGGGGTAAGCCTCGAGCCCGCATTCGCCAAGATCGACACCTTCGTACTCCTCTTCTTCCGAGACGCGGATGCCAACCGTCAGTTTGAGCAGCAGCCAGACGATGAAGCTCATCGTGAAGACCCAGGCGAAGATCGAGACAATGCCGATCAGCTGCCACTTCAGCGTCGCATCGGGGTTGGTGAAGCAAACCGCCAGTAAACCCCAGATACCGACTACTCCGTGCACGGAGATGGCACCGACGGGATCGTCGATTTTCAGCTTGTCGAGTGTGACGATGGAGGCGACAACCAACAGACCGCCCGCCGCACCAATAAGTGTTGCAGCGATAGGAGCGGGAGTGAGCGGCTCGGCCGTAATCGCCACAAGACCCGCGAGCGCGCCGTTAAGCGCCATCGTCAGGTCGGCTTTGCCGAACCAGAGGCGCGACAGTAACAGTGCAAACACAAGACCACCGGCCGCCGCCATGTTCGTGTTCACGAAGACCAGAGCGACAGCGTTGGCCTCACCGACGTCGGAAACTTTAAGCTCCGAACCGCCGTTGAAGCCGAACCAGCCGAGCCAGAGAATCAGGGTGCCGAGCGCGGCGAGCGGCAGGTTACTGCCGGGGATGGCATTAACCTGACCGCGAGGACCGTATTTGCCTTTGCGTGCCCCGAGCAGCAATACGCCGGCAAGCGCCGCTGCGGCGCCGCACATATGAACGACGCCTGAGCCTGCGAAGTCCAGGAATCGGACCGCGTCTGTAACACCGCCCGTGTTGAGCCAGCCATTACCCCACTTCCAGAAGCCCTGCACGGGGTAAATGAACCCGGTCAGGACAACGGCGAAAGCGAAGAAAGACCAGAGCTTCATGCGCTCGGCAACGGCACCGGAAACAATAGACATCGCGGTTGCCACGAACACGACCTGGAAGAAGAAGTCCGACAGGTTCGAGTAGTAGGTGTCGCCGCCGCTGGCGATGACGTCGGCGGCCGCGTTGTCGCTGGAGCCAAGCAGGCCGCTTCCGAGCGTAGAAATACTGGCAACGACGCCGCCGGCAAAATCGCCCGGGTACATGATCGAGTAGCCGCAGAGCATGTACATGATGCAGGCTATAGAGTAGAGACCAACATTCTTGGTCAGGATCTCGGCCGTGTTCTTGGCGCGGACGAGGCCGGCTTCGAGCATTGTGAAGCCCGCGGCCATCCACATGACCAGCGCGCCCATAACGAGAAAATAAAAAGTATCGAGCGCGTACGAAAGTTCAGTGACCTGCGCCGCAATCTGAGTTGCTTCTTCCACGAGATTATCCTCCGTGTTTCAGTTAAACGGCTTCGCTGCCGGTCTCGCCGGTACGAATGCGAATGGCCTGAACAAGTTCGGTAACAAAAATCTTGCCGTCTCCGATTTTGCCGGTACGTGCTGTATTGGTGATCGCTTCGATGACCTGCTCCAGGATCTTGTCGTCAACGGCCAGCTCAATTTTTGCTTTGGGCAGGAAGTCGACGACGTATTCGGCGCCTCGATACAGTTCGGTGTGGCCACGCTGGCGGCCAAATCCCTTGACCTCTGTGACCGTGATGCCCTGGATGCCGATGTCCGCGACGGCTTGTCGCACGTCATCCAGTTTGAATGGCTTGATGATCGCCGTGACCATTTTCATTTCCGGTTCCCCTCTAGTGAATCCGGGCGACGCTGCGGCCGCCCGGTGACAATTACTGCAGGTCGAAAGATTTGCCGATCGTGAAGATCAGAGATTCATTGGTGTTGTCGGTGATGCTCAGGTCTTTGTCGGCAACCAGCAATGACAGGCCCAGGTCTATGTCGGCAACCGTCGTAGCGTAGCCCGCTTCGAAGTAGCTGCCGTCTGCGTCCTGCGCGAACCCGGCAACCTTGCCGTAGAAGCCGTTCTTTTCGACGGTCAGCGCGTAGTAGGTGTAAGCATCCTGGGCACCAGGTGTGAGGGGATCGAAGTCGCCGTCGTACTCGCCGATAGCGACGTCGAGCGTCACGATGCCGAAGCCGCCACTCAGGTTGATCTCCTGGTAAGTTTCGTCGAAGTCTCCGGTGTAGAAGTAGCCCGTGTAGCCGATTCCGTAGCTGAAGTCGCCGGACTCGCCGCCGTATCCGAAATAGCCATCGACCTCGAGTCCGTCATAAACGTCGGCCGCCCAGGTTCCTGCGTAAAAGCCGTTGGACTCGTAGTCAATGCCGCCGCTTGGCGAAGTTGGCGACTGCAAAATGCCGCGGAAGTAATAGTCGCTCGCCCAGCCGACATTGGCTGACCACTGGGCGTGCGCCAGTCCGCTGGTGAAAAGTGTGATCGCGACGAACGCGAAAGTTTTGACAGTCATTTCCTGTTGCTCCCAAATTAAAAGATGGCCGGAAAGGCCGTAGTCGCCCCCTGTAGAGCAGATCCCGTGCCAACTTTTTAAAAAGCTTTTTTAATCAATGGCTAACAAGAAGTGAAACAGTCGGCGTGCACCAAGTTGCAGCACCGTTTCGATCGCCTTGCCCCTTTTTGGGGAGCAAGCAGTCAATATCGGCAGTTGATGACCGAATGCCGCTGGTGTTTTGCGTCCCTGTCAGGTATCAAGCCGCTATGAGTGACGAATCCATCGAAAACCTGGCAAGGAAACTCGCGGAGTCGCTGCCGGAGGGATTGCGATCCGTGGGCAAGGAGGTCGAGAACAATTTTCGTTCCGTCCTTCGTACATCTCTGAGCAAGCTCGACCTCGTCACGCGCGAGGAATTCGAGGTGCAGGAAGCTGTACTTGCGCGGACGCGAGAAAAGCTCGAAGCGCTCGAAGAAAGACTCGCAGCGTTCGAAAACAAGGACGCGTAGGCGCGAAGCTCTTCGAGCGATCACGGCCACGGAGGGCCGCAGCAATGAGTCTCGCCATTCTGCATTGCCGTGCCGAGCACGGCATCGATGCTCCGCCCGTAACAATAGAGGTGTTTCTGTCGGGAGGACTGCCGGCGTTCACGATTGTCGGCATGGCCGAAACGGCAGTGCGCGAAAGCAAGGACCGCGTGCGCGGGGCGCTCCTGAGTTCCGGTTTCGAGTTTCCGCAGCAGCGCATAACGATCAGCCTTGGTCCCGCGGACATGCGCAAGTCGGGCGGCCGCTACGATCTTGCGATTGCACTCGGCATACTTGCCGCTCGCAAACAGTTTCCGAAAACGGCCCTGGCGAATCTCGAGTTCTACGGCGAACTCGCGTTAAGCGGCGAACTGCGGCGCGTGCCCGGTATGTTGCCGGCAATTTTGAAAGCGCGCGAGGCCGGCCGGGCTGCGGTGATACCGCTAACAAATCGTGTCGAAGCATCCCTGACTGGAGCCGACGTTTACGCGGCCTCATCGTTGCTCGAGGTCACTGCACACCTCGCGGGGCGCGCGCTGATTCCATCACTCGAGCCGATGGTCCCGGCCAAGAGCGCTGAAGTGCGGAACGACCTGGTCGACGTCAAAGGCCAGCAACATGCAAAGCGCGCGCTTGAGATCGCGGCCGCAGGCGGCCATAACCTGCTCTTCATCGGTCCGCCCGGCACCGGAAAAAGCATGCTGGCGCGACGCCTGCCCGGCCTGCTCCCGCCAATGAGCGAAGCCGAAGCGCTCGAGACTGCCGCGATCGATTCGGTGCTCGGCAAGGCTCTCGTATTGCACGAGTGGCGCCAGAGGCCGTTCCGGGCGCCGCATCA
Organism: Gammaproteobacteria bacterium; assembly: GCA_029863125.1. Lineage (GTDB taxonomy): Bacteria > Pseudomonadota > Gammaproteobacteria > Steroidobacterales > Woeseiaceae > UBA1847. Next base: position 3,981 of record JAOTWB010000048.1, on the reverse strand, counting down.
TACGGCGTCCGCGCCCGCCCTCGTGGGTGGCGGACGCGGGCCACGGCCCGGCGAGGTATCGCGCGCGCATAACGGCGTGCTGTTTCTCGACGAACTGCCGGAATTCAACCGCAATGTCCTCGAGGTGCTGCGCGAACCGATGGAAACCGGGCTAATTACAATTTCTCGCGCCGCACGGCAGGCCGAGTACCCGGCAAAGTTTCAGCTGATCGCGGCGATGAATCCGTGTCCATGCGGTTATCTCGGCGACGAACAGGCGGACTGTCGCTGCAGCGGCGATCGCGTCGCCAACTATCGCGGCAAGATTTCGGGGCCGCTGCTCGATCGCATCGATTTGCACGTCGAAGTCACGCGCCCGGCAACGTCGATCCTGAGATCCAACGACGCGGGCGGTGAGTCGAGCGTAACGGTCGCCGCGCGCATCGGGCGCGCCTGGGATTTGCAGATGCGACGTTGCGGTAAGAACAATGCAAGACTCGAAGCTGATCAACTGGCGCAACATTGTGATGCCGATGAGCATTGTTGGGCGCTGCTCGAAAGCGCGGCCGAACAGTTCAATCTTTCGGCGCGAGCGCACCAGCGAGTGCTGCGGATCTCCAGGACCATTGCCGACCTCGCGGATGCCCGCAATATATCACCGGCGCATGTTGCGGAGGCGTTGGCGCTACGCTGTCTGGATCGGCGTCCTTGAACGGGCGCTTACTGCGATTCCGCCAACATGTACTCGACGGCGTCCGCAACTTCCGCGTCCGATAGGTCCATGCGGCCGCCTTTCGCAGGCATGTAGCCGGCCGACCCGGTGTAACCCTCGATTGCGTGCCGTTTCAGCGTATCGAGGCCCTGGCCAATTCGTGGCGCCCACGCGGCGGCGTTGCCGACAGCCGGTGCGCCGCCGACGCCCGCGGCGTGACATGCAAGACAGGCCGAGTTGTAGACCTGCGGGCCGGTCAATGCCGCCGCGACGGGTTCGGGATCCGGCGCGGCTTTGACTGTCGGTACCGGGGCGCTACTTTCCTCACCGGGCAGGTAGACCTGGCTCATGGGACGAATGCGCTCGGCAACGGCGGCCTGGTATTCGGCCGTGTCACGCGTGTAAACACCCTGCGTCAGGTCCGACATTTTCATTGCCAGTACGAGGATCGCGAGCGCGACCGCGGCAAGAACGCCAATGACGAGGGAGTACATATCGAAAAACTTCTGATCCCGACTCAACTTGTTGCTCCGGAGCTTGAATGCCTGTTTTGGCCGCACGGCGTGCACGGCGGTGGCGGGCGATTATATCTCATCAGCGCGTTGGCGCGAGCGTTTCGAGCATCAGCGTCATCAGCGCTTCGGCAAACACAACGGCTGCAGCGCGCGCTGTGTCTCTGTCGGTCTCGTCACCGACTTCGTAAGTCGCAGCGGGAATGCCATAGCGACGATACATATAATTCTTGCCGACGCCGGGCCGTTTTCCTGGCCTGGCCTCGTGTGTAAACGGGTAATCGTCAAGCTTCGGTGCCGCTTTGGCAAACCAGGCGTCGAAAAAGTTCGGCGGATCCGTGGGCTCCGATTCATCCTGCGTATAAAACAGATTTCGGTCGGTGGAGTGAAAATCGAGAAATACACGCACGCGGCTGCCTTCTGCGTCCAGGCTGTCCAGCAGCTCACCCACGAGCCGGGTCTCCGGCTGTCTGAAAATACCCCAGTCACGATTCAGATCGGTGCTGCCCAGGTTATGGCGCCAGTTTCCGCCGAGCACGCCGTCAGGGTTCAGTAAGGGAATGGCGACGATTTGAAAGCGCTCGCGAAACTGCGTGGCGAGGCCGGAATCGGCCAGAAGCGTTTCAAGAAATGTAAAAAAGGCGAGCGCGCCGGAAACCTCCGGAGGATGCTGGCGGCCCACCAGCAGCAACACGTCCCTGGCCGACGGGTTGCTGACAAGGTATCGGATCGGCTGTTCGGCCAGCGAAAAACCCAGCAGCCGCAGTTTGGCAGCGGTCTCTTTTGCAGTCCTCGTGGTCCAGGCATCGTAAATCGCCGGGGTGATGAGCTCCTGCGCGGATATCCAGACGGTGTCGACACCGAGCGGCACATCAATCGTTGCGAGAGCCCCGTCCTCCGAAACACTGACGTGACGTTCGTCGATGGGCGACCATCGCAGTCCGTCTGTACTTATTTTCGGAACGTAGCGGTGGCGCCCGCCGATGTATTGTAGTGAAACGATGGCGTTTGTTTGTGACGAGGGAATCAGCTTGAACGAATACCAGGGGCTGGGATTAATGTAGCCGTCATCCTCAGGAAGTATCGACAGTCGAACGTGTTCCTTGGCAAGGATTTCGCAAGGTCCGCGCCGCGCCCCGCCGAAGTCGTCAATAACGGTGAACGATGATGCTTCGCAGGGCGTGCCTGCCTCGAAGAAACGTTGCGGTGTCGCACAGCCCGCAACCAGCAGGACAACACAGACGTAAGCGACCAATTTGCGCATAGGCGATTTTCTTCTAGGGGAGGTTGCTGGCAACGGATCGAGCCACGTCATAACCCGAAGCACAGGCCAGCGTCCAGCCAAGCATGCCATGGCCCGTATTCAGATACAGGCCGTCAATGCCCGATGGACCCACCCACGGCCGGCCGTTCGGGGTCATCGGCCGAAAACCGCCCCACGGGTTGCTCGCGCGCGCGCTGTAATCGGCGGCGTACGGTGCCGAGCCGCGCGCAACCTCTAACAAGGTATCGATGCGCTGTGCATCACCATCGGTTCTGAAGCCCTTGAAGTCGGCGAAACCCGCAATTCGCACGTTGCCAGCAATGCGACTGAACACGATTTTCTTGCCGAGTACTGTAACGCTCTTGGCTGGGGAAGCGTCACCGGGCGGCAAGGTCAGGCTGTAGCCTCTTACCGGGTAAATGTGTGGATTGACGCCCACCGACCCGAGCAGCTTTCCACTCCATGCGCCGGTGCAAACAACGATCGCGTCTGCAGGCAGTTCTCCATCCCTAAGCTCAATCACGCGAAGCCGCCGTCTATCTCTTTTTAAACGGGTCACCTCGTCGCCAAAGCGAAAACTAACGCGCCCCGATTTTTCGAGACAGTTCATGAGTCCGACTGAAAACGAATACGAGTCGGCGACGGAGTCTCTTCTTGAGTAGATCGCGGCAATGAATTCCTCGGCCACGTCGGCGAGCGCCGGTTCGATGTCGATCGCAGCCTTCGGTCCGAGGATTTCCGTCTCGCAACCGTGTGCCTTCTTCAGTGCAACCAGGGCCTCGGCATCGTGCAGCTCTTTATGGCTACCCAACAGCACGAGCTTGCCGGCCGGCTGATAAGAAAAATTGAAGGGCAGACGTTTGCGCAGTCTCTGCATGAGCCTGTCGGAACGCATGGCCATTTTCAGAACGGCCACGGTGTTTTCCTCGGCCCGCCGGCTGGTACATTGCGCGAGGAAACGCAGACCCCAGGGGACCAGGTTCGTGGAAAGTCGGGTGCGATAGGCAAGATCGCGCCCGGCGACGATCCCCGGGATTCGGGAAACAAATTCCGGCCTGGCCAATGCGTCGGTGAAGCTGTAGGAAAGTTGTCCTGCATTTCCGTAGCTGGCGCCGCCGGCAACACCAGTCGCGCGATCGATCACCGTGACCTGGCAGCCGAGTTCAGACAGGTAGTATGCGGTCGTGACACCGATAACTCCCGCGCCGATGACGACGACGTGCATAGAGCTTCCTTCAGGACACCTGCGGCTGTCGCTTCGCTGCTAGTATAACCACGGCTTATGCTGAGAACAGGCATCTTATGAGGCGTGCTTTAGTCATATTCACTGTTGCGGGTCTGGCGCTGGGCAATATTGCCGGTGCCGATCCCGTGCTGGTACGCGGTCGCGTTATCGACGAAGCGGGCGCTGCCATCACCGAGGCAGGCGTCTTGGTACGCGACGTCGCGCATGAGGTGGGTGCCGATGGTGGCTTCACTTTTGAACTGAATGCGCCGACGACCGTCAGCCTGCG
>JAOTWB010000047.1 GCA_029863125.1 Gammaproteobacteria bacterium | reverse complement strand
AGCGAGAACCCTCTCTCGGAAAACCCTGATAGCAAACAGGCCCTTATTGGCATAACTAGGGTGCCCAATCCTCAGGGAAATCGTTGAATGACCCAGGTCGCAATCCTCGCCCGTCTTTTCAAGACGTTACCGGCGCTGAGCCTGCTCGCACTGCTGCCGACGATAGCCGTCGCGCTGGACGTCGAGTGTAGTGGGTGTCACGCGGGCGTGACCTTTTCGTCGGCCGCTCATCCGGATCTGAATTGCCAGGACTGCCACACCAATGTCACCGCGGAACACAAGGGCGCCGACCTCGCGCCGCTGACTGACGACGACAGCTGTGCGGAGTGCCACGGGTCGATCCAGCGCATGATCGGCCGCAGTGTCCACGACGACCAGGCGACCTGCTCTGACTGCCACGGGGCTCCACACGCGATTCACAAGAACTCGGATCTTGCATCGGCCGTGTCGCCGGTCAACCAGATCAAACAGTGCGGCGGCTGCCATACTGAACCCCCAGAGCTGATCGAGCGCTACCTGACCAGCGAGCACGGCAAAGCGCTGCTCCTGTCGGGACTGATCAGTGCTCCGAGCTGCAGCGACTGTCACGGCGACCATCGCATACTCGAAGCCGCGAAGGACAAGGCGCCAACGGCGCACATGAACTCACCGGAAATGTGCGGCAGCTGCCACCTGCTGTTGCTGGATGACTGGAAAAATCACAGCGCGCACGGTCTGGCCTGGCAGGTCGGTAAAGATGGTCCCGTCTGCGTGGACTGCCACAAGTCTCACGAGGTTGTCGACCCGACGACAGCGGTCAGCCGCATGGCGTCGGCCGACAACTGCGGTGGATGCCATAACGAATACCTGACGTCGTTCAGGGACAGTTTCCACGGCAAAGCGGACGACCTTGGCATGTATGGTGGCGCGACCTGCGCGGACTGCCACACGCCGCACAAGAATCTCGCTGCGGATAATCCCGAATCGAGCGTCCACCCCGACAATATTCTTGAAAGCTGCGGCAAATGTCACGAAGGGATCACACCGTCGTTCGCGACCTTCGATCCGCACAACGATCCGTCGAATCCCGACGATATTTTCGCGGTTTATGTCGTCTGGGTATTCATGACCGGACTGCTGATTTCTGTTATCGCATTCTTTGCGATCCACGATACGCTCTGGCTACAGCGCTCGCTCGTGGGCGTACTTCGCGCTGAGTTCAAACACGAACCTGGAGCCAGCGGCAAGTACGTACGCCGTTTTCGCCGGGCGGACATACGTATGCACGTAGTCGTTATTACGACATTCCTGTTGCTGGCCCTGACCGGCCTGCCGCTCAAGTTCCACCATGCGGACTGGGCGCAGCAGCTCGTCAATATCCTCGGCGGCGTCGATTCGACGCGCTTTCTGCACCGCGTCGGGGCGATAGGCACATTCGGCTATGCGATCTTCCATCTGGTCGAGCTTTTCATCCGCTGGGCGATTCGCCGGGAGCCCGGAATATTCTGGGGCCCGAATTCACTGGTGCCGCAGCCCAAGGACTTCTCCGACCTGTTCGCGAATATTCGCTACTTTATCTACCTCGGCAAACGCCCTCCCGGTGATCGCTGGACGTATTTCGAGAAATTTGACTACCTCGCGGTATTCTGGGGAGTTATTATCATCGGGGTCTCGGGCCTGTTCCTGTGGTTCCCGGATTTCTTCACCAGTTTCCTGCCGGGTTGGACGCTCAATGCCGCCTACGTGATCCACAGTGACGAAGCACTGCTCGCGACCAGTTTCATATTCGTGTTCCATTTCTTCCACACGCACCTGCGGCCGGAGAGCTTCCCGATGGACCTCGCGATTTTCACAGGTAAGATGTCACTGGAACGTTTCAAGTCCGAACGGCCTCTCGAATACCAGCGACTGGTGGATAATAATGAACTGGATGACTGCCTGGTCGAAGGACCGACGCCAAGGCAACGTCGTAACGCGTATATTTTCGGCTCGATATTCCTGATAATTGGCATCCTGCTCGCAGCGGGAATTATCTGGGCATTGCTGACTCACTGAGGCAAAAGACAGTCCACTAGCGAGCAAACCAGGGGAAGGCTGTGTTCAAAAATTTTCTTGTTTCAATTACACGAAACGCAATAAGCCTTATTGGCACCGGGCTCGCGATCTCGGGGCTGGTTCTGATTGTCAGCCTGTTCGTTATGGAGCAGCTGGGATTCGAAGGCGGACCTTACCTCGGCATTCTCACTTATTTGATTCTGCCGATGATATTCGTCACCGGGCTGATCCTGATACCGATCGGGGCGATTCTATATCGGCGCAACCTGCGTCGAACACCCGGCGGCGAATCAACCCCCCTACTGCCAATATTTGACCTCAACAGGACCAAGACACGGCGCTGGACGATGATCTTCCTTGGGGCGACGATGATCAATATCGTCATCGTTGCGGGCGCGACTTACAAAGGCGTTGAGGTGATGGAGTCGGTCGAGTTCTGCGGCACGGCCTGCCACACGGTCATGCAGCCGGAACACACGGCCTACCAGCGCTCCTCGCATTCGCGCGTCAGCTGTGCGGAGTGCCACATAGGGCCGGGCGCCGACTGGTTTGTGAAATCAAAGCTTGACGGTGCGTGGCAGCTCGTCGCCGTCGCGTTCGATCTTTATCCCCGTCCGATTCCGACGCCGTTGCACGATCTGCGGCCGGCACGAGAAACCTGTGAGCAGTGTCACTGGCCAACGCGTTTTGTAGGCGACAAGCTTGTGATCAAGCAACACTATGAAGAAGACGAAGCGAATACCGAGTTAACGACGGCGCTTCTGCTTAAAGTCGGCGGCCTCGCCGGGCAGCGCTCGCAAGGTATTCACTGGCATGTCGATCGGGGTGTCAGCATTCGCTACCGGTCGGATGAAACGCGCGAAGACATCTACGAGGTCGAGTACACGGATGAGAATGGCGTGGTCAAGCTCTTCACCGACAGGAAGGCACCCGAAGAGGGCGGCCTCTGGCGGGAGATGGATTGCGTCGATTGCCATAACCGGCCCAGCCACAACTACCAGCCGCCCGCCACCGAGATCGATGTCGCGATTCGCGACGGGCTCATCGATCAGTCGCTGCCATTCGTGAAACGCGAGGGTCTGCGTATCATCGACGCCGAGTTTCCATCGCATGAAGAAGCGCGGGTGAAAATTGCCGCCGAACTGAGCCGTTTCTATGCGGAGAATTATCCAGAGCTCGCAGCTGACAGGTCTGATGACATAAGCAGTGCTGCTACAGCTTTGGGAGACATATACAGCGTCAATGTATTTCCGCAAATGAATGTCTGGTGGAACACCTACCCCGAACACATCGGTCACCAGACCTCGGAGGGGTGTTTTCGCTGCCACGGCAGGCGACTGCGGACCGAGGACAGGGAGACGATTTCCAAGGACTGCGATACCTGCCACACCGTCCTGGCCGAAAAAGAAGAAAATCCGGCGATCCTCACACAGCTGACTCCCTGAATGGCAAGCCGCGCGCCCATATCGCTCGATCAAGGCGCCGCTGCGACGTCGTCAGCGCGTCGCCAGCTTCTTTACGAAGCCATCAGCGGCGGAACCGGCCTGTTATTGGCCGTGTTCATGTGGGGGCACGTTGTTCTCGTTGGCTCCATCCTGACCGGTGAACGCGGCTTCGACTGGTTGGCAACGATGCTGGAGGACTACTACATCGCCCAGCCGACGGTTATTGCCGTCTTTGCACTGTTTCTTGTTCACGCCGTCTTCGCGTCGCGCAAGATACCGTCGCAGCTGCGCGACCGGAAGCGCATACTGAAGCTCGCTAAAGGACTGAACAGGTCAGGACGCGAGAAGGTTGCCACCCGAACGGAACACTCGCCGTTCCGGCCGCACGTCGAATCGTTGCTGTGGATCTGGCAGGTGCGCACGGGCATGGTATTACTGGTGCTCGGCAGCTTCCACCTCGTGTTACTGGGCCTCGATATTTTCACGCCATTGTTCGGCGATCTCGCGGGCATCGAGTCTTCGTCGTCGATGGCCCGGGTCAGTGCCGGGCTCTGGCTGCCTTATGCCGTGCTGCTGCTTTGCGTAGAATTCCACGCGAGCGTCGGCTTGTACCGGCTGGCCGTCAAATGGGGCGCCGACCTCTGGATGTCGCGGGCAACGATGCACCGGGTTGAGCAGCTGATTTTCTGGGTCGTGCTCGGGCTCGGGACTTTGACGCTGGTCGTGCTCGCCGGATGGATGGAGCCGCCGCTGGCCTTCTTGCTGGACGGCGCTGCACCATGACCACACGACTCGAAACCACAGACGTTCTTGTAATCGGCGGTGGCCTGGCGGGGGAACGCTGTGCGATAGAAGCTGCAGCGGCCGGCTTCGACGCGATGATCCTGTCGCTGGTTCCGCCCCGCCGGAGCCACAGCTGTGCGGCGCAAGGCGGGATGCAGGCCGCGCTCGCGAACTGCGTCAAGGCCGAGGGCGACAGCCCCAGCGTGCATTTCATGGATACCGTGCGCGGCTCCGACTGGGGTGCCGATCAGGAAGTCGCGAACATTTTCGCCGAAGAAGCACCGATCGCGGTGCGAGAGCTCGCTCATTTCGGTGTGCCGTGGAGCCGCGTCAAAGGCGGACGTAATCGCTACTTCATCAAGGGCGCAGCCGTCGATATCGACGAGGCCCTGGAGAACGACGGTCTTATCGGGCAACGTGACTTCGGCGGCACGGCCAAGTGGCGGGCCTGCTACGCCGCCGCAGGCACCGGGCACGCAGCGCTCTATGCCGTCGACAGCGAGGTCGTACGCCTGGGAATCACGGTGCGCGATCGCACCGAGGCCGTGTCCCTGGTCCACGATGGCAGTCGCTGCCTGGGCGCTGTCGTGCGCTGTCTCCGCACGGGCAATCATTTCGCGGTGATGGCGAAAGCAACGGTCATCGCGAGCGGCGGCTACGGCCGCATCTACGGGCAATATACGAGCAACGCCACGATCAACGAGGGCACCGGTGCGGTCATCGCCCTCGATACCGGCGTCGTCCCGCTCGGCAACATGGAGGCCGTGCAGTTTCATCCCACGACCCTGTCGCCGAGCGGCATACTCGTGACCGAAGGCTGTCGTGGCGATGGCGGTTATTTGCTCGACAAGAACCTGCACCGTTTCATGGTCGACGCGGAGCCCGAAAAACAGGAACTCGCGAGCCGCGATGTCGTGTCCCGCCACATGGCGCAGAGTATGCGAGATGGCAACGGCGTCGATTCTCCTTACGGTCCGCACCTATGGCTCGACATACGCCACCTGGGCGAAGAGCACCTCAGGACCAAGCTGCTCGAGGTTTGGGATATTTGTCGTGATTTCGCCGGCCTGAATCCGGCCGAAGACCTGGTGCCGGTGCGTCCGACACAGCACTACTCGATGGGCGGCGTCCGGGTAAACAAGGACGGTCAATCCTACGGACTGTCCGGCCTGTTCGCGGTCGGCGAGGCAGCCTGCTGGGACATGCATGGTTTTAACCGGTTGGGCGGCAACAGCCTGGCCGAGACGCTGGTGTCAGGTCGCCTGGTTGGCCGGCGAGTAGCCGAGTACGCATCAGGCATTTCCCTGCGGGCCGACACCGGCTACGCATTCGATGCGATCGCGGCTGCCGAACTGCGCGCACGAAGCTGGCTGTCGCGCACCGGGAACGGGCCGAACATCTATGAGATTCGCGACGCCATGGGCGAAATAATGATGCACAAAGTCGGGATCTTTCGTAACGGCGACGAGCTCAATGCGGCTGTTGCCGAGCTGCAGCAGCTGCTCGATGACTGTGACAACGCCGTGTTGCGCTGCAAAGACCCGGGCGTTAATCCCGAACTCGCGTTTGCGCTGCGGCTGAAAGGGATGCTTCGGCTTGCGGTGACGGTCGCGATGGGCGCGCGGGCTCGCACGGAAAGTCGTGGCGCGCATTTCCGCACGGACTATCCGCTGCGAAATGACGAACAGTGGTTGAATCGCACGCTGGTGCGCTGGGCCGCCGACCGGAGTGAGCCTTCTTTCAGCTACGAACCAACCGGTCTCATCGATGTGCCACCGGGTCACCGCGGCTACGGCAGCGACGAGCGTATCGAGATGAAAGAATCGATCGACAGTTATAACGAGTCCGTATTGGCCGAACAGACAGGGCACGGTCGCCTTGAAACCGTTGAGGCTATGGGCAGCCGCTTGCGCCGCGGCGCCTGGCAGACCGTGGCGCATTGACGGGGCAGAAGACGATGACGCAACCAGCAACCGCTCGCCGGCTGAAATTCGAAATTTTTCGCTTCAACCCCGAAGACGAGAACTCCGAGCCTCACATCGACTCGTTCGAGATCGATGAGACACCGTTCATGTCTCTGTACATTGCACTCAACAGGATTCGCGAGGTCCACGATCCCGGACTGCAGTTCGATTTCGCCTGCCGCTCCGCCATTTGTGGTTCCTGCGGCATGATGGTGAATGGCCGACCGGCGCTTGCTTGCCGCACGCTGACGTCCGACTTGCCCGAGGACATCCAGCTGTATCCGCTTCCCGCGTTCAAGTTAATCGGCGACCTGTCGGTAGATACCGGGACCTGGTTCCGTGGCATGGCTGAGCGAACCGAGGCCTGGATCCACGAACGGCAGCCGTTCGATCCCGAGGCCGAAGAAGAGCGCATGAGCGACGACATTGCCGCCGCGATCTACGAGGGTGACCGTTGCATCGAATGTGGCTGCTGCGTGGCGTCCTGCGGCGTGGCGAACCTGGACCCGGAGTTTCTGGCGGGTGCGGGCCTGAATCGAGTGGCGCGCTTCATGATGGACCCGCGCGATCAGCGCTCCGATGCGGAATGGTTTGAAGTCGTCGCCGGTGACGAGGGTGTTTTCGGCTGCGTCGGGATGATGGCGTGCGCCGACGTGTGTCCCAAAGAGCTGCCGCTGCTCGAGGTCTATGCCTATCTCAGGCGGAAGACGCTCGGAGCTCGCTTCATGGCGCGCAACACAAAGAAAAAATCGGCCTGACAATTCAGCCTTTCGCGATCACCTCGAGCGCTCGCAGTACGTCCCTGCGGCTGATCTGGCCGACGAGCCGCGTACCCTGCATGACAGGAAATCGACGGAATTTCTTGTCGATGAATACCTGCGCCAGGTCGACGATACTCATGTCGGCATCGACAGTTTCGACACCGTCGCTCATGAAATCGCGGACCGGTCCTCCCCAGATACCGTGGTAGCCGGCGTTCAGGGCAACTTTCATGCAGTCGAATTCTGAGAGCATGCCGAGCAGGCTGCCTTCGTCATCGACAACAGGCGCGCCCGCGATGCGATGCTGGACGAGCGTATGAACGGCGTCCAGCACGTCGGTCTCGGGTTTGAATGTTACGAGCGTCCGCGCCATATAGTCTTTTACTACGCAGGATCTTATTGTCATTCGGATTCTCCATCTGCGTTGTCGCGCTTGTTGCGGCACTTGCCGCTGCCGCTGCACAGCTCACAACCACCGCCGTTCAGCCCGCCGCAGCTACCGCTGATCGCCCGGCGCCCGTTGATAACGCCAATGCTCATGCCGGTTATCACCAGCAAGATGACCAGGAAGCTAAGCAGCAGCGTTGTCAGTGCAAGGTTCATCAGTGTCTCAATAACTCAAATCTCGTAGTCGTCAGTTCTTCAATGCCCGTCTTGCTGCGAACGAGGAAATAGCCGGCTATCCCCAGGCTCTCGGCAAGCGCGAGTCCGGATTCCGGCCCGAGTACCAGCAGGGCGGTTGCCATGGCATCGGCCCAGGCCGCAGATTCGCTCACGACCGTAACTGCGGCAAGGTCGTGCGCGACCGGCCGTCCCGTACGGGCATCGATCGTGTGCGAGTAGCGCTGGCCGTCATGCTCAAAATAGTTCCTGTAGTCGCCAGAGGTCGCGACGCTCGTGTCCGTTACACGCAATACCGAATGCGGTCGACGCGTCGTCGTGGACGGTGCCTCAACGGCGATGGCCCATTTCCTGCCTTCGGCATTGTGGCCGCGCACCCTGAGCTCTCCGCCTATCTCCACAAGATAGTCCCTGAGGCCGTATTCGTCGAGTAATTCGGCGACCTTGTCAACGGCATGGCCCTTGGCCCAGCCTGACAGGTCGACGTACATCCCGCCATGGCGCTTCTGCATCGCGGGCTCACTGCAGCGCGTCAGCAGACCTTCATATCCGACGTAAGCCATCGTTGCTTCGATCAGAGCGTCGTCGGGCGGCTCGCCCGGGCGGCCGTTGGGCCCGAATCCCCAGAGATTCACGAGCGGACCGACGGTGACGTCAAATGCTCCGTCGCTCAGGCGGCTGACGTCCAGCGCACGCTCGATGGCGCTGCACAGCTCGGCCGACACCGAGATCCAGTCGGTCGACGGATTAGCATTGAATTCCGCCAATTCGGAGTCTGCGCGCCACGTCGACGTGAGTTCGTCAATGCCTGACAGGGTTGCGGCGATACGCGATTCGAGCGACTCGCCGGCGACGGCTTCGTGGGGTGACACCAGCACGACATTGAATGTCGTGCCCATGGTGCTGCCGGACAGTTCGAACTCGGGCAGGCGAGCGTCGCCGCACGCCACGAACAGCAGGGTCGCTGGCAGAACGACGAGTTCCCGGAACCGGATCACTGGCCGCTACCCGCCAAAGTCGTCCAGGAGGATGTTCTCTTTGGGCACACCCAGGTTATCGAGCATCTTGATCACCGCGCTGTTCATCATGGGCGGTCCGCAGAGATAGTACTCGCAGTCCTCAGGCGCCGGGTGATCATTCAGGTACTCATTCAGCAGCACCTGGTGAATGAAGCCGGTCAGTCCGTTCCAGTTGTCTTCCGGCTGCGGCTCGGACAGCCCCAGGTGCCATTCGAAGTTGTCGTTGCGCTCGGCGAGCTCGTCGAACTCCTCTTTGTAAAACACTTCTTTGAGACTGCGCGCGCCGTACCAGAAAGACATCTTGCGTTTGCTATGCCTGCGCTTCAGCTGATCGAAAATATGCGAGCGCATCGGCGCCATGCCCGCGCCACCGCCAATGAACACCATTTCATTATCTGTTTCTTTGGCAAAGAACTCGCCGTAGGGGCCCGAGATGACCGTCTTGTCCCCTGGCTTCAGATTGAAAATATAGGACGACATTATCCCGGGTGGAATCGAGTCGCCTGCGCCTGGCGGCGGTGTCGCGATGCGTACGTTGAGCTTAATGACGGTTTTTTCATCGGGATAACTCGCCATCGAATAAGCGCGCATTTCGGGCTTCTTCACGTGCGATTCATAGCGCCACAGGTTGTAACGATCCCACTCGTCGCGAAAACGCTCGTCGATGTCGAAGTCGCTGAATTTGAGAGTGTGCGGCGGGCACTCGATCTGGATGTAGCCGCCGGCGCGGAAGTCGAGTTCCTGGCCTTCGGGCAACGCAACCACCAGCTCCTTGATAAAACTGGCAACATTGTTATTTGAAACCACGGTGCACTCGTAACGTTTAACGCCGAATACCTCGTCCGGCACTTGCACTTTCATGTCCTGTTTTACGGCAACCTGGCAGGACAGACGATAATGATCCGCTGCGTCACGCTTGTTGATCATGGAACGTTCCGTCGGCAAAATCGCGCCGCCGCCGGAAAAAACGCGGACCCGGCACTGGCCGCAGGTGCCGCCGCCGCCGCACGCGGACGGCACGAACAGGTCGGCATCGGCGAGTCCCTGCATCAATTTGGAGCCGACTGGAATGGCAAGTTCCATCTCGCCGTTTACGGTGACCTTGACGTTTCCGATAGCGACCAGCCTGGAGCGGGCGACAAGGATAACGAAAACGAGTATCAGGACGACGGCCGTGAACAGGCCGACGCCCAGCAATACTTGCTGCAGTACGGCAGAGTCGATGTTCACTTCATATTCCCGAGAAGCCCATGAAGCTTAGCGACATGAGGCCAACGATGATGAATGCGATTCCGAGACCCTGCAGACCTACAGGAACGTCGGAGTACTTGAGTTTTTCGCGAATTCCCGCGAGCGCGATGAGCGCAATAGCCCATCCGGTGCCGCTACCGACGCCGAAAATGACCGATTCCATGAAGTTGTACTGCCGCTCGACCATGAACAGCGTGCCGCCGAGAATGGCGCAGTTCACCGTAATCAGCGGCAGGAAGATGCCGAGCGCGTTGTAGAGCTTTGGAAAATACTTGTCGAGCGTCATCTCGAGTATTTGCACGAGCGCGGCGATTACGCCGATATAACTGACCAACCCCAGGAAACTCAGATCAACGTCGGCGAGACCGGCCCAGGCGAGGGCTCCGTCGGCCAGCAGATACCTGTGTATCAGGTGGTTCACCGGGACCGTGATGATCTGGATCGCGATCACGGCAACGCCAAGGCCGATGGCCGTCTCGACGCGCTTGGACACGGCGAGGAACGTGCACATCCCCAGGAAAAAAGCCAGCGCCAGGTTCTCGACGAATGCCGCCTGGATAAACAAACTCGCATAGGCTTCCATCAAAAAACCTCCGTCCGGTGAACTTCGTGAATCCGGTATTCGGGCTTCTCGGCCTGTTGCGTACGCCAGGTGCGGATGCCCCAGATCAGAAGGCCAATGATGAAAAACGCGCTCGGCGGCAGCAGCATCAGCCCGTTGGCCTGGTACCAGCCGCCGTTCGACACGAGCTCGAACACCGGGTAGCCGAGCAGCGTGCCGGCGCCGAACAGCTCACGCAGCGTTGCGACTGTAATCAGGATCAGGCTGTAGCCCAGGCCATTGCCGAGTCCGTCGAGAAAACTCATGCCAACACCATTGTGCATCGCAAAGGCCTCGGCGCGCCCCAGCACGATGCAGTTGGTGATGATCAGGCCGACGAAAACCGATAGCTGCTTGCTGGTCTCGAACGCGTAAGCCCGCAGTAGCTGGTCGACGAGGATGACGAGCGACGCAATGATCGTCATGTGCACAATGATGCGGATGTTGTTCGGAATGCGGTGACGCAACGCGCTGATCGCGGCGCCCGAAAATGCGGCCACGCTTGTCAGCGCAAGGCACATTAAGAGCGCAGGCAGCAGCGAGGTCGTAACCGCGAGAGCCGAGCAGATGCCCAGCATCTGCAGCGTAACAGGATTATTATCGACCAGAGGGTCGATCAGGACTCTGCGTGTTTCACTCATTGATGCTGTCCTCGCGGTATTTCTTGAGGTAAGGACCAAAGCCGTGCGATCCCGTCCAGTACTGCACGAGGCCGGTCACGCCGTTGGCGGTCAGCGTGGCACCCGACAGGCCGTCGATCATGTAGTCGGCGTCGGGTGCGTCGACCGGTACTGTCCCCTTGATGACGCGCAATTTCGGCTCGTTGTCGGCGTCGTAGAGGAGTTTGCCGGGCCACTGGGCGAGCCACGGCTCCTTGTCGATCTGATCGCCGAGGCCCGGCGTTTCGGCGTGTGCGTAGAAGCGAAATCCGCTGACCGTTTTGCCATCCGGCGCAACCGACAGGTAGCCGAGCATCGTCGACCACAGCCCCTTGCCGTAGACGGGCAGTATGACCTGGTCGACGCGCGCATCCTTCCTGACGATGTAGACGGGCGCATACTTCGCGCGCCGACCGATGCCGGCAATATCTTTGTCTTTGGGTATCGCAATGCCGAGTTCAGAATCGGAGGCGGCGAGCAACGCATCGAATTCGGCTGGGTCGACGGCGTCGGTGTAATCACCGGTTTCGAGATCAACCATTCGTGGCTCGATCGCACCGAACAATTCCTCGATATTGCGACCCGGCTCCATGAGTCCGGCGACATCGAGAATGATCTTCTGCCGAAACTCTTCCTCGTTCTTTTCCTGCACCGGCTTCAGCACGATGGCCGCACTGGAGACGATGACCGAGCAAACGAGGCTCAGACCGACCGCGACAATCAGCGTGTTGGAAATGCTGTCGCGGTCGAATTCTTTTTTCTCAGACATAGCGTTTCAACCTCCGCCTGACGTTGGCGCGAATGACGAAGTGGTCGATGACGGGCGCGAACACGTTCGCGAACAGAATCGCGAGCATGATGCCTTCCGGGAACGCCGGGTTGACGACGCGAATGAGCCAGGTCATGAAGCCAATCAACAGACCGAAGACCCATTTGCCGGCGTTGGTCTGGGCGGCACTGACCGGGTCGGTCGCCATGAAGATGGCGCCGAACGCGAATCCGCCGAGCACGATGTGCCAGTGCCAGGGCATGGACATCATTGGATTGCTGCTATCTGCACCGCCGAACAGCAGCGTCGGGATGATAAGACCCGCGAAGACGGCAACCATGATGCGCCACGAGGCGATGCGGGTGAAGATAAGGAAGGCGCCGCCGAGCAGGCAGGCAAGCGCCGATGTCTCGCCGATGGAGCCCTGCATTTGCCCGATCAACGCCTGCGTCCAGGTCAGACCCATGCCTGCGATGCCGGCCATACCGTCCAGCGCCGACACGCCGAGCGCGGTGGCGCCGCTGAAGCCGTCAACGGCCGTCCATACGGCGTCGCCCGAGATTTGCGCCGGGTAAGCGAAGTACAGGAAAGCACGGCCAACGAGGGCGGGGTTGAGGAAGTTCTTTCCTGTGCCGCCGAAGACTTCCTTGCCGAGAATGACACCGAAACTGATACCGACAGCGACCTGCCACAGAGGAATCGTTGCCGGCAGAATCAGCGTATACAGCCAGCCGGTGACGAAGAAGCCCTCGTTGACCTCGTGGTTGCGGACGCCAGCGAAAAGAACCTCCCAGAAGAGTCCCACGACCATCGTCACAACATAAATCGGCAGGAAATAGAGCAGCCCGTGAACGAAGCAGTCGTAAATACTGGCCGGATCGTAACCGGCGCCCAAAAGCGGCAGCAGTGCGCCGCGCCAGCCGTCGATGCCGCCGAGGCCCATGCTTTGTAGAGCCGCATTCGCCTGGAAGCCGACATTCCACATCCCCATGACTGCGGCCGGAGACGACGCGATTACGACGATGATCATGACGCGCTTGAGGTCGAGCGCGTCGCGAACGTGCGGCGAACCGCGCGCGAGGTCCGGCGGCGAAAAGAAGAACGTGTCGACCGCCTCGAACAGGGCGTGCAGTTGTTCGAATCGGCCACCCCTCGTGAACAGGGGTTCGAGTCTGTCGAGGAATGAGCGCAGTGGT
>JAOTWB010000071.1 GCA_029863125.1 Gammaproteobacteria bacterium | reverse complement strand
TGATTGACTGGATGCTGCCCGACATGAGTGGCCTCGAACTGACCCGTATGCTCAAACGTAATTCGGAAAACGACGATCTCGCGATCATCATGCTGACGGCCAAAGCGGACGAGCACGACAAAGTCACCGCCCTTGAAAGCGGTGCGGACGATTACCTCACCAAGCCTTTTTCGCCGCGCGAACTGGTAGCGCGTATTCAGGCTGTGTTGCGGCGCGCAGCGCCAAGCGACGGCGAGACCGTGTCAGCGGGTACCTTGGAGATCGACACGGCAGGGCAGCGCGTCACGGCAAACAGCCGCGAGATTCGCCTGGGACCCACCGAGTACCGGCTGCTCAAGTTCCTCATGACGCATCCGGATCGCGTGTACAGCCGAACGCAGCTGCTCGACCGCGTCTGGGGCGCCAACGTGTATGTCGAAGAGCGCACCGTCTATGTTCACGTGCGCCGCCTTCGCAAAGCGCTAGGCGCAGAGGCTGCTGACAATTATATTCAAACAGTCCGCGGATCCGGATATCGGTTCTCGGCCCGCGGTCATTGAGCAAATGCTGGATTCAGGGCGAAATTTTGTTTTGGGGTTGCTATTACTACTCGGCGCAGGGGCTCTGATTGGTTGGCTCAATGGGCGGGCCGACAGCGGCCTGCTTGTGGCGGCGCTGCTGGGGCTTGGTTGGCAGCCGCTACAAGAGCGAACATCGCAGACTGCGCAAGGAGATTCGCAAATCGGCCAACGCAATGCCCGATGGCGCCGTAACCAGAACACCCGGAGTACACAATGAAACGAAAGCTTCTCCTGTTGATCGCAATCAACGTATTTGCCTTTTCCACCGCACTCGGCGCGGTTAGCGACGAAGACTTCGAGCAGCTGCGTAAGCAGCTTGCGACTGTGTCGCAGAGGCTCGATGAGCTTGCGGCGGAGAACGCAGAACTGCGGCGCTCCCGGGTTGAGACGGCAACAGCAGTCGCCGATGTGCAGACGAGCGTTGCAAAGGTGCAAGCAGCGGATGCGCCGGCTGCGGAGTCGTGGTCGGACCGGATCGCGCTGGACGGCGATTTTCGATACCGCTATGAGAACATCGACGCCGAGGGAAGCGCCGAGCGCAACCGCAACCGGATTCGTGCGCGCGCCAATATTCACGCCTATCTGGCAGACGATGTCGAAGTGGGTTTCGGCCTGTCAACGGGCAGTGATGACCCAGTGTCGGCGAACCAGACTTTGGGTGGTGGCGGTTCGTCGAAGGGCGTCGTGATAAACCTGGCGTACGTCGACTGGGAAGCGGCCGAAGGCTTGCACTTGCTCGGCGGCAAATACGAGAATCCGCTGCTAAAGGTCGGCAAGCAGGAGCTGCTGTGGGACGGAGACTGGACGCCCGAAGGGCTCGCACTGACGTACAAGCGCGACTGGTTCTTCGCGAACGCGATCGGTACTTACCTCGAGAGCGACAGCAGGAAGGGCAACAGCAACTTCAGTTGGGGCGGGCAACTCGGTGCGTCGGGCGAGATCGGCGGCGCGAAGGTCAAGGGCGGCATCGGCTATTACTCGATAAAGACCAAGGGCGAGAGCACGGTATTCGGTGACGCTGCGGATCCGGGCGACTATTTTGGTAATACCGCTTTAGAAGCCGGCGGTCTGCCTTGCGGTACCACGCCCGACACGAGTTGTACCTATCTCTACGACTATTTGCTGACGGAGATCTTTGCTGAAGCCGCGTTCGATCTTGGCGATTGGCAGACCCTCGTGTTTGTCGATTTCGTCAACAACAGCGACGCGTCGGATAACGATACGGGTTGGACGGCAGGTGCCCGCTTTGGTCAGACCGAGGACAGAGGCCAGATGCAGTTCTCGTATATTTACGCGGACAAGGAAGCCGATGCCATGCTCGGACTGTTGACGAACTCGGACTTCGCCGGAGGTGGCACGGACAATAAGGGTCACCTCCTGCAGCTGGACTATGGCATCAATAAGAGCTGGACGATCGGGGCTAAGTATTTTATTAACGAGACCGACGTCAGTTCCGGCAGCAAAAGTGACTACAATCGGCTTATGCTCGACACCCAATGGAAATGGAAGTAGCGGGTGTGCGCGGCCTTGACGTCGGGATCAAATTCAAGTGACATAGGCACCGCAGCCAATAGCGGGGGCGACGTATAAAATGGAAGCATCCGACCTGACAGATCACGTATCACGGCGTTTCAATAAGGACATCGAGGACCCGAGGAATAGCGTGCTGGCGATGGGCGGACTCGTTGAAGCCCAATTCTCGCGCGCCATTTCCGCAATCGTCAGCGGCGACAGCGAACTGGGGCTCAAGGTCGCGAAAGACGACCACAAGGTCAACGATCTCGAAGTCAATATTGACGAGGAATGCAGCCGCATCCTGGCCACGCAATCGCCTGCGGCTGGCGACCTTCGCCTTATTGTCGCCATCATCAAAACGATCACGGACTTGCAACGCATCGGCGACCACGCGAAGAATATCTGCGAGTACGTGATCTACATGGTGAAGGGCAGGGACGTACGTCATACCGGCATTTCCGACGCAGCCGATCGCGAATCTGCGTAACGAACAATGAATCTTCCCGGACCGCGCGTTCTTAACTTCGCAGGCTTCTTGTGCTGTGTCGGTATGATGGGTTTCGCGCTTTACGCCCAGCACGTGTTGCTTCTCGACCCGTGTCCTCTATGTGTCCTGCAACGGGTTGCGGCGATTGGACTGGGTGTCGCATTCCTGCTCGCAGCCCTGCATAACCCGAGCGGTTGGGCGCGGCGCGCCTACGCGATACTGATACTGCTATTTGCGGGCGACGGTGCGACGATTGCCGGATGGCACTGGCGGCTGCAGAATTTGCCGCCGAGCGAGGTCCCGTCCTGCGGCCCGGGTCTCGACTATATGCTCGACAACTTCCCGCTCGGCGAAGCTCTGCGCATGGTTTTTCAGGGTTCGGGAGAATGTGCCGAAGTTGTCTGGAGCTT
>JAOTWB010000002.1 GCA_029863125.1 Gammaproteobacteria bacterium | reverse complement strand
CGCGGAAACGTTCGCGCGAAAACTTTCTCATGGAAGACCAGCGGCCAAAGCATTCTGTCTTTAATCGGCCGTACGGCCGGCGCAAACGGCCCGGTCGCGACCGTTAAGGCAAACGGAGGCAGCTGAGCAACGGACCGGTTGACCGGTCGGCAGCACTTGCCCGCGCAGGCCCTAACACGAGTGAGCTGCTCATTACGTCGACAATAACCAACGCAACGCGTTTGCGGCTTTGCGTTTCGGAAGGTCGAGTATGCCGGAGTACAGGGCTCTGGTGACATTGCACACCAAACCTCTGTCGACGCCTGGATCGTAAGAATTTTCCATAGCCGCTACGTTGTCTGCGCCAAATTGGTCGAACAGCCCGTCGAATATCAGCCCAAGGTCAGGCCAGACATCCTTTTCTTTCGGCATTGGCCTGTCGGCATCATGGGTTCTCAGCGCTATATCAAGAATATCCAGCTCACGTCCCTTGGTCATTTCCGAATAGACCGGGGACGTATTATCAGGACCGACTGGCGGAATCAGCAGCGTCAGACAGGGTTCGGTGCCATCGCGTCGTAGTTCGTCCAGTTGATCTACGATCAATCGAGCATAAGCGACAATTGCGTCATCCGAGGTCTGCGGAAGCAGTCTCTCTATCAATTTGGCCTGCTTGGCCCTTAACGCGTCATTCACCTGTTTGTCAGTCAGATCTAGCCCGACCAGTTGCTTGTAGGTGACGATCAGATCGTCATAGAAATCCGAGTCGTATTTCTTGAGCGTTTGGTACGCGGAAATATTGCTTAATTTCTGTTCGAACTTCGCGACTACCTGAGATGGGTAGGCCCGAGCGTCGCGAGACCGCGCTGCAACAATTTTTTTCGCCACATCATCTTCGTCGATAGTCACAACAGAAGCGCGACGTCGCAGCAGTTCGCATTCGTTCTGGGACGCCTCGAGCCGTTCCTCAAAATCGACAAGCGTCTGGGCTCGCGAATCCAGCTCCCGAGTCTTCTTTTCAATCTCTTGCTGGAGGTCCGTGACATGTTTCTCGAGAAGATGAACGTCAGCCGCTCGTTCAACGGCCGCCTTGAGATCGGCGTTGAGATGACGAACTGTCGCCCGCAGTTCCCGTTCAAGCTCACCCATCTCTCTGACCGCGGCTAAGGCCTTCGCCAGTTCGGTGTCAGCAGCTTCTCTTGCACGCCTCTCTTTTCTCAAATCGGCTGCAAGCTTATCCGAGCGCTTTTCGAATTCCTCCAATTCTTCCGGGTTTTTCATCGCCGCGATTCGCAGTCGCGCCGATTCGCACTCCGCGCGCGAATCTTCGAGACGCGCGCCAAGGTCGGCGACGTCCTTGTCTCGCGCCGCCAGGCCGTCTCGCAACGATTTCAACTCATCTTGTAACGAGGCCAGCTCGCCCGTCTTTCCCTCGATCTCCATCTCGAGGTCCGCCGTATGCTTCTCGAAAGCCTCGATTTCAACGGCTCGCTCCTCGGCGACTTTGAGGCCGGCTTCGAGATCGGCCTGAGTATCATCAACCGTCGCCTGCAGCTCCGCATTACGCTGACTTAGGTCTTCGACCATAGCCGCGGCTTTCGCCAGTGCGTTCTCCGTGGCTTCTCTGGCACGGCTTTCCTTCTCCAGGTCGGCCGCGAGTTTATCCGAAACTCTTTGGGCTTCCTCCAGTTCTTCCGGATTCTTAAGCACGGCGATACGCAGCTGCGCCGATTCGCATTCCGCACGTGCCACATCCACCGTCGCCTGCAGCTCCGCGTTAAGCTGACTCAACTCTTCGATCGAGGCCGCGGCCTTCGCCAGTTCGTCCTCTGCGGCTTCTCTTGCAAGGATTTCCGTCTCGAGGTCAGCAGCGAGCCCGTCCGCGGCTTTTTCGAGTTCTTCGATTTCCTGCGGACTCTTCAGCGCAGCAATGCGAAGCTGTGCCAGTTCGCAGGCGCTTTGTGATTGATCGAGGCGTATCTCGAGGTCAGCCAGAATCTCGTTTCGCAGAGTCAGCTCGTCTCGCAGAGAGGCCGCCTCGCCCGTCCTGCCCTCGAGCTTATTTTCGAGATCCACTGCGCGCTTCTCGAGCGCCTCGATCCGGGCGGCTCGCGCCTCGGCAATTTTGCGGCCGGCCTCGAGATCGGCCTGAATGTCGTCAACCGTTGCCTGCAGTTCTAATTGGAGCTTGTTCAGTTCATCAACTGTTGCTTTGCTCTTCGCCAGCTCTTTCTTTGCGGCTTTTTTCGCGCGTTTTTCCTTGCGCAAGTCAGCCGCCAGCTTGTCCGCAGCTTTTTCGATTTCTTCCAGTTCTTGAGGATTGTCCAGCGCGGCAATGCGCATTTCTGCCGATTTGCAATCTGCCTGTGATTCTTCGAGACGCGCATCGAGGTCGGCAAGGGCCTGGTCTCGCAAAGCCAGCTCGCCCATCAGCGAATCCAGCTCGCGTGTCTTGCACTCAAGCTCATCCTTAAGATCTGCGGCGTTTTTCTCGAGAGCTTCGATTTCGAGGGCTCGTTCGTCGACAACCTTGATGCCGGCTTCGAGGTGGGCCTTCACATCACCTAACGCCGCCTGCAGTTCCAGTTTTTGCTGGTTGAGCTCTGCGACCGCAGCGGTGGCTTCCGCCAGTTCATTCTGCGCCGCTTCTTTCGCGCGGACTTCCGTCTCCAGGTCAGTGGCGAGTTTTATTGACCTGTTTTGACTGGCCTGCAGCGTCGTGAAATTGCCCGACAGCAGCAGATTTTGTCGAGTGATTTCCTCGGCATTTGCGGCCAGGGAACGTGTCAGGTGTTCTATTTTCCTGGCCTGTGCGTCGAGCTGCTTGCGCAATTCAATGATGTCGTCGTTACGTGCGTCTAAATCATGGAGCGCTCGCACTTTGTCGGCGCGAAGATCTTCGATTTGCACGGTGAGTTTCGAGACGTATTTCAGCAATTGCTCCGGACCGACATCCACCGTCGTCGGCGCCGATTCGTCAATCGATTTGTTTGTCTTCGCCGCCCCGTCAGCCGTGGCACCCCCGGTTTGCGGAACAGCCCTTACGCGCTGAAAATCGGGATCCGTCTTGCGCCGCCCTTTTCCGTGAAGCGGAACGACGTGCGGCAGAAGTCCTTTCTTGTCCGCAACGGTTCGCACGAATCCCTCGCTTATGACACGCGTTTCGAGACGGCACGCCTCTGCCAGCATGTCGTCGCAAAGCCTGTTGATCTGTCGAGGAATTCCGCCTGAATATCGGTGAATGAGCAGGTTGGCCTCATTTGAGAGTTTTACGCCGTCGCTGCCACCCGCCAGTCTCAGACTGTGCCAGACATAGCTCGCCGTTTCCTCGCGGGAATAGCTGCGTAAATTGAAAATGACCTGGTTCTCGAACTTGATTCCGCTCATCGCCGGCGCATTGACGACGTGTACGAGATCGGCATTGCCGGCAAGCACGACGCTAATCACACGACGGTCCTTGATCTTGATTTCGGAGAGCCAACGAACCTGCTCCAGTATCATTGGATCAGTCGAATGTGCATTATCAATGATCAGCAAGACATGATCGCCGGCGATGCCGCGGCAAACGAGAAACTCCTTTGTGATGTTCCTGAGCTCGCTCGCCGTGCCCGAAATGTCCTCGAATCCGATCTGCGTCAGAAACGTGCTGTAAAATCGCAAGTCACCATGACAGGTTTCATCGATGACAACGGAAAAGGCGTCATCGTCGAGGCTTTTGACGTAACGGTCGATTAATGTGGTTTTCCCCGAGCCATCGGCACCGCAAATGACAAGCAGGGAATCTGTATGCGTTGTCGCGTTGGCCAGGTGCTCCATCAGGAGCGCATACTGTTCGGTCTGAAATAAGTGGGTCGGACTGTCAAGGCGACCAAAAGGCGGCCGCGTCAGCCCGAAGAATTCGAGATACGTTGGATCAGCAACGGTTTGTTCCAGCGATCGTTCCACCCACCGACTACCTTTTTTATGCTCTTATTGTCCGGCAGACCTCATGCCTCGAGACTGCTGCGGTCGTCGCCGTGCAGGCGTCATTTGCACCAGCATCTCGCCTGGGTTTTCACCGTTATTTTTATACATAATTCCAATGCTTTGGAAGTCAATCTCCTCAAGTGATTAGCAATCTCACGTAACTATATGAAAATAATGTCTTTAATCTAATCGCGATCACGATCAATTCGACAAAAGTCAAGTGTATTGCGCAACAGGGTCGGAACTCTCAAAGCGACCCGGCTCATTCCAAACACTTCATCTCGACCTCGCCCTGCCCCATTTCATCGTGGCCGGCGGGTTGACGGATGTCCCAGCCTGCCAACACAAAACACATTTACCCCACGAAACGTCGTTATCGCAATAGCTGCGCGCCGTTACATGACGTGGCGTCTCCCTCGCGAGAAGAAATAAACGAGCAGGCCCGAGCCAATGATGCCGATGCCAAACAGTCCCTCGACCGGTCTGTTCATGAGAACGAACCACAGCGTCCAACCCGTTAATACGAGGTAAATGACCGGTGGTATTGGAAACAGGAACGTGCGATAGGGGCGCGGCAGATCCGGCTGCTGGCGGCGCAGAAAGAATACGCTCAGAACTGTGGCGAAACTATTGAGCGCAAGCGTGAATCCGGCAAAGACCAGAACCGATTCGAAGCTCGACGAAAGGATGAATACGATAGCCAGCAATGACTGCAGGTAAATGGCGCGGCTGGGTATGCCGTCCTTGTTCGTGTACGAAAGGAAGCTCAGAACCCTGAAATCCTCACCTATCACCTGGAGTACACGCGGACCCGCAATCGTCATCGCACTAACGGTCGAGATCAGCAGCGATGCCAGCACAATGCCGGTAAATCGTGCGCCAAGATCGCCGAACACGGATTGTGCGGCGATAAATCCGATTTCGACTTGTCCCTTCATCGATTCGACGGGTGCCGCATAAAGAAAAGTGAAGTTCAGCGCGACATAGAGAACCGTCACGATAAGGGTGCCGGTCAAGAGGATACCCGGCAACGTCCGCTGCGGATCTTCGAGCTCGCCGCTCAGGTAAGTTGCCGCATTCCATCCCGTATAAGCGTAGCTGACGTAGATGAGCGACACCGCAAACGCACCGCCGGTGACGAGCGCACCGTCGCCGCTTGAAGGGAAGAACTGTACGGGCTGGGGGCTATCGACGACGACGACAGCGGCGAGACAGAAGACGACGATTACGGCCACTTTGAGAATCGTAAATATGACCTGCAGTCCGCCCGAATTCCGCCGGCTGCTGCCGTGAATGACGGTCAGGATCGCGACCAGGCCCACCGCGATCGCCTTTTCGATCCACTCGTACGAAAAACCGGGCACTATTGATGTCACGTAAGCTGCAAAAGTCATTGCCGCGAGCGCTGTTGGCCCGGCGAAGCCGATTGTCACGGACGTCCAGCCGGATGCAAAGCCGGCAGCAGGGTGGTAGATACGGGCAAGAAAATTGTATTCGCCGCCGGAACGCGGCAGCGCAGCGCCGAGTTCCGCGTATGTCATTGCGCCGCACAGCGCAATCAGGCCGCCAACCCCCCACAGGACTAAAATGACGAATCCCGACTGGATCTCCAGCAGCTGGAAGCCAAGGCTGGTGAAGACGCCCGTGCCAACCATGTTGGCAATGACAACGGCGGTGACCGTCGTGAACTTGAACTTTGTCGAAGTCATTCAGAATTCGCGATTATCCATCTTGTTATTGCACCATTATTGCGACCTTTCCGGGGCCCGTCCAACCGCGACTGCATTCATCGTATGCGCATCCAGCCCCGCTGCGCTACACTTTGAGCATGAGGCATCTCACTGTACTGGCCACTCTCATACTCCTCATGTCCGTCGCTACAGCGGACCTCGCAGCCGTCGTCTGGTGCCAGGAGACCTCATTCAGCCAGTCGGTTGAAGACAGGGATATCGAGGCGTTCAAATCCTTTCTCGATGACGATGCTCGATTCGTCGGCAATACCGTTTTACGAGGCAGGGACGAAATCGTCGCCGCCTGGCAGGTATTTTTTTCCGACGATGGTCCCGCTATCAAATGGCGGCCCCAATTCGTCGAGGTCCTTAAAGACGGCAATCTGGCACTAACACGCGGCCCCTATCGAATGCTCGCCAAAGACGCGGACGGCACCCAAGTTGAACGCTGGGGCACTTTTAACTCCGTCTGGCGCAAGAAGTCCAACGGAGAATGGCACGTAGTATTTGATGCCGGCGATAGCGCAGCGTCACCGCCTGACGAAGAAACTCAGGCGATACTGCAACACGAGAACGATTGCTAATGTTGGGGACATTCTTAATTTAACGCACTAATACACTAAATTAAGAATGTCCCCAAATTGCACATTGAAGCAGAATGTCGCCATGAGTCGCACAATAAGAAGCAAACTCCCGAACGTAGGCACCACAATTTACACGGTCATGAGTCAGCTGGCTGTTGACACCGGCGCGATAAATCTCGGACAGGGGTTTCCGAGTTTCGAGCCGCCGGCAGAACTCCGGGACCGCATAAGCTTTTATCTGAATAACGGGACCAACCAGTACGCGCCGATGACCGGCATCCCCGCGTTGCGAGAAGCCATTGCCGGAAAAACCCGGCAACTGCAGGGACGCAAGGTTGACGTAGACTCGGAAATTACAGTCTGTACCGGCGCGACCGAAGGGCTTTTCAGCGCGATCCAGGCTGTCGTGCATGCGGGTGACGAGGTCATTGTTCTCGACCCGGCTTACGATTCCTACGAACCGGCTGTCACGCTGGCCGGCGGCGTGACTCGACACGTGCCGCTGGGAATTGCAGAAAACGGCCACGACTTCGGCGTCAACTGGCAGCGCCTCAGTGACACGATTAACGCGAACACGCGTTTGATCATATTGAACTTCCCGCACAACCCGACGGGCGCCATCCTGTCTACCACGGATCTTGAGCAACTCGCGGAGATCGTGCGTGATACCGACTGCCTGCTGCTTTCCGACGAGGTGTATGAGCACATCGTATTTGATGAAGAGCCGCACCGCAGCCTGCTTGGCCACGACGAGCTATGGGAACGCACGCTGGTCGTGTCGTCGTTCGGCAAAACTTTTCATGCAACGGGCTGGAAACTGGGGCATTGCATCGCTCCCGCCGCGCTGTCGAGGGAGTTTCGAAAAGTCCATCAATTCACGACATTCGCCGTCAGCACCCCGATGCAGCACGGCGTTGCGGATTTCCTGGTTAGTCACCCTGAGTTCTATCGCGCCTTGCCCGGCTTTTATCAGGAAAAGCGTGATCGTTTTTGTGGCTTGCTCAAAGCATCGCGCTTTCATTTCCAGCCTGCCCGCAGCACCTTTTTCCAGATTGTCGACTACGGCGAGATAAGTCAGGAAAACGACCTAAGCCTGGCAAAACGATGGACAAAGGAGATCGGCGTCGCATCGATCCCGCTGTCCGTATTTTGCGAAACGCCATTCACAGGAACCCGACTGAGGTTCTGCTTCGCCAAGGACGACGCCACGCTCGAAGAAGCCGCCGAACGTTTATGCGCTCTTTAGGCGCTTCCTAATTGAAACGCGAGAAGTGCGCCGATATAGCCTAACAACGTCATGTACAGCCATGCGAACACCGGCCACCGCCAGGTGTTCGTCTCGCGGCGGATCACCGCGAGGGTCGCAGCGCACTGCAGGCAGCAGGCGTAGAAGATCAGCAGACCTATGACCATTGGCAGTGTGAATACTTTCCTCCCGTCCGGCCATGTCGAGGATTTCAAACGGCTCGACAGCGTGCCTTCGTCCGCCTCGTCACCGACCGCATAGACGGTACCGAGCACGGCGATCACTACCTCGCGTGCCGGGAACCCAGCGATAACGGCCGACGATACGCGCCAGTCCCAGCCAAGCGGTGCAAACGCAGGCTCAACGAAATGCCCCGCTCTGCCCAGCCAGCTTTGTTCCATCTGCTTTGCCGCTGCGCTGTTTTCGATGCGCTGATACTCGGCCGCCAGTTCTGCGCCGGACAGCGTATACGCCGCGATGGTCTTTTGCCGCTCGACTTCGGGCGCAATCAGCTCCGAACGAGGAAAGTACGCCAGCGCCCAGACTATGACGGCGACCGTGAAGATGACGGTGCCGGCGCGGTACAGAAACACCCTGGCGCGGCCCAGCAGCTGAATGAACACGGTCTGCAGGTTGGGGCGCCGAAACTCGGGCAGCATGAGAGCGAACGGCGGTTTCGGGCCGCGCAACGCCGTTTTACGAATCAGCAGGGCCGTCAGAATACCGGCCACGATTCCGAACACGTAAAGACCGAAAAGAACCAGCCCCTGCAGGTTCATGAAACCGACCGGCTTTGCAGGCACGAACGCCGCAATCAGCAGAGCGTAGACCGGCAGCCTCGCGGAACAGGTCATGAACGGCGCCGCCATGATCGTCGCGATGCGATCGCGTCGATTGGGAATGACGCGCGTCGCCATGATGCCCGGCACAGCGCAGGCAAAACTCGAGATCATAGGGATGATGGATTGACCGGAGAGCCCTACGGAGCGCATTGCGCGGTCCATCAAGTACGCGGCGCGCGCCAGGTAGCCAGAGTCTTCGAGCAGGATGATGAACAGGAACAGAATCAGGATTTGCGGCAGGAATATCACGACACTGCCAACGCCCGCGATGACTCCGTCAGCAATCAGGCTCGAAAACGCGCCTTCACCGAGCGCCCGCATGACGCTGGCACCCAGCGTCGCCGCTCCGGCATCGATCACGTCCATGATCGGCGTTGCCCAGGCGAAAACCGCCTGGAACACGATGGCCATGACGAGAAACAGGCCGATCGTTCCCGGAACCGGCCTGTTGAGAAAACTCGTGATGCGCGTGCGCCAGGAATGGAAAGGCGGGGCAGAATGCTGCACGTCGGCCAACACTTGGCGAACCCAGGCGTAGCGGATCCTTGCATCCCGCGCGATAGGCGGCTCGATACCGAACAGTGAATCCCTTACCGTTTCCAGCTTGTCCCGCGCATCGCGGCCGAGTTTTTCGAGGAAGGGACGGTTCGCATCGGTCGGCCCGTCGATCAGCAAACGCTCCAGCTCGGCAAAACGTATCGGCTCCTTCGCATCTTGCGCCAGTTGGCCCGCTGCCTCGGTCAATTCGGGCCATACCACGATCCTCTCGACAGGAGTGAGGCTCTCCATGTCCGCAATTGCCTGGCGTAACTTCGGCAGGCCGGCACCGGAAGTTGCAACAACAGGATAGATGGGAACGCCACCTAGTGCCGCTCGCAGCCGATCGATATCGATGCCTACACCGCTGCGTTCGGCGGCGTCGGTCATCGTCAGCGCGATTACCATCGGCAGTTTCAGATCGATCAGCTGCTGCACCAGGAACAAACCCTGGTAGAGATTGGTGGCATCGAGCACGACGAGTATGCCGTCGGGCTCACGCATGCCCTGCATCCGACCGAAGATCACGTCGACGGCAATGTGCTCCTCCAGCGAATGTGCACTGAGCGAGTGCGTTCCGGGAAGGTCGACTAGCTCGATGACCATGTCATCGACCTTGAGCTGACCAATGTGTCGTTCGACGGTGACGCCGGGATAGTTTCCGATACGCTGCTTCAGGCCCGTCAGGCGATTGAAGAGCGTGCTTTTTCCCGAATTCGGATTGCCAACCACCGCAATGCTGGCGTTGGTGCGCTTGGCAAGGGGAATGTCGTTGGCGGGGACGCGGATTTCTGAGCGTTTAGTCACCAGCCGCTACAGGTGAAACCTTGAAGTACTTTGCGTGTTCCTGTCGCAAAGAAATGCCGCAACCAAACAGTCGAAACTCCATCGGGTCGCCACCGATCGCAGAGCTGGCGTGTTCGACCTCGGCACCTTCGACCAGGCCGAGCACCATCAGGCGTTGCACCTGTGGATCGGTCGCGTCGACAAACTGGATGATGCCCTTCTGGCCGCGTTTCAACGTCGCGAGTGTGCTGCCGTTGCTTTTCATAAGTCCCTATTAATACTGAAGTTTCAGGCCCTTTGCTGACTCTACCTGAAATGATAATGATTCGCATTTCGATATGCAATAGGGAATTGTACGGATTGCCGGCACTTCTGCCGTCCAGCGTGAGACGCAGTTCACGAATGTCCCAATAGACCGGCGTTCAGGCTCCATTCATTGACTCACGGTTAGCGTATCTGAACGGCCACCGCGCTCAAATCTTCACCAACCGCGAGGATCGCGACATGAATACGACCGCCCGAATCCTGATCCCTGCCCTGCTCGTGATCGTTGCCACGATGACGACAGGTGCAACGCTTGCCAATACGCCGACTATCCGGCTCTTCCCGACGACCGTGGTGGAAGATTTGCGGCAAACCGGCAATGTCGCCCGCGACATGGAAACCGGCCTGCAGGAAGTGATTGGCCAGCTCGATCAGCAGCAGGAGCTCTACCACGAGAGCAAATGCGACGGCGCAGAGGATGACCCCGGGTGTCAGCGCCTTGCGCGCCAGATCGGTGCAAGCTACCTCGACATGCTCACCATTATGGAAGAGCGGTTGCCGGACATGGAGCACACCGTGAATAACACCCGGCTTAGCCTCGAGAAAGGCCTGCGCAATGAGCTCGGCCGAAAAATGACCCCCTGGACACTGCAGGAAACGCTGATTGGCAGCGACGCAAACAAAGCGGTCAAGAAGTCCTCCCCCACTCTGCGCGGTCGCTCGGGCATGCGCCTCAGCGAACGTTTCAACCAGTATTATCAACTGGTCGCTACGTCCGGCGCCAAAGGCGACCAGTCGCTTGCGGTACTGGCGTCGGACATCTACCTCGACATGGAAGAGACCAGCCTGTTGATTCAACGCACGCGCCAGGAGATCGCTCGCGCGACGCTGATGGAACAGCTGAACCAGTCGTTCGGCATCATCACGCCCGAGATGATTGAAGTCGTAGGCGGCGTCAAAACCATCTTGTTTGGCGACGAGGAAGGCCAGGCGCTGGTTGCCGGCCCACCGCCCGGCAGCGTCGAGCAAGCGTACCGCAGCCCGCTCGAACAATGAAAAATTCATAGTGAGGAGAATTTCCGTGAACTCAATCGCCGTTAAAAAACCGCTGCTCATCTTTGGTCTCATCGCGACAGCTTTCGTAATTGCCTCGTGTGCCTCGACGGCGCCAACCTGCACCGGGCCCCAATCGAAGAACCTCAGTACGGCTATAAGCACGGCACAGTCATCGTTGATGGAAGGCTGTCACGCGCACTTCGATCGCTACTACGACGATTTACTGACCATTGCGGAAGGTGATCCGAAACCGGAAAACAAGCGCGAATTCAGCCAGTTCCTGGTCTGGTCCACCGACAAGGGACTGCTCAGTAACCGGCAGGCGGAGGATTACTACAACCGCTTCTTTAACGTGAAATTCATGTCACTCAAGGGCGACTACAACAACTGCTCCCACACCTGCCCCAACAAGCAAAAAGTTCTGTTCGACATGGAGCGCGAGTTGTCAGAAAAAGAACGCGGATTGCTCAAGGTCAGCCTCGACAACGAAGGCTATTACCGTGCCGACCAGCTGTATCAGGAAGTGGAGCTGGTGCTCGAGGCAACCTGCACCGCCTGTTCGGCACGTCGATAGACTGAAGAAAAGGACGATGAGCCGCAGCCTCGTCTTTCTTAAAGGGCTCGCCGCAGGCGCGCTCGGTACCCTGATCGGGGGTTCGGCGGCTCTGTACCTTTTGAGCCGCGGCGGCGTGGTGCATTTCAGTGACACGGCAATCAGCAGCCCCGGCGAATGGATGCACTGGGCATACACCAATCTCGGTTCTTCCATTCCGGTCTTCGCCATACTGCTGCTGGCCTACTTCATTACGCTTGGGCGCCTGCGTGACGCGCTGGAGGACGCGCGCCCGATCAACCAGATCGTGCAGCTCGATCACCTGACCGATATCTGGACCACCCTGTTCTTCGGCACCGGCGTCATCTGGACCGCAATCGGCATGCGCAGTGCGCTGATTTTTGCCCTGGGCGATCGTGACGCGGCGCTGCAGCAGGGCGCATTCGCAATGCTGGAGCGCATGATTGACGGTGGCATCCTGTTGGCGCTTTCCACCACGATATTTGGCGGGATTGGTGGCTACGTCATGCGCGTTTACAAGACGATATTGCTCGGTACCCGGCTGCAGCAGCAGTACGACGCGGCTGCGCGCGCAGATACCTCCGAAATGCGCGAGAGCCTCAAGAGAATCGAGACGCATTTACGAAGCGGGAGCGGTGCGTCCGAAGCCGAGGTGCAGCCATGACGCGCTCGCCGCTGGCCTACCCTCTTAATCGATCTGCCGACGCCGACAGCGGCGGAGCCGCTGACCTGCAAACCGACATCATGCGATTCATGGCGATCCTCTCGCTGTGTCTCGTTGCGATCTTCGCGCTTGTGCAGAGCATTCCGATGACGCCGACAACACCCGTCCCGCCCGAGACGCAGCCGACACCCGCGGAGGCGGCCGCCGCTGTCGCAAAAGCCGTTCCACCGACACCGACGGTCGCCAGGCCGGCAGAAAAGCCTGTCGAAAAGACCGTGACGCTTACTCGCCCGACGTGGGTTCCGAAACATCAGCCCGCGCGGACCGCTGCCGGGCCGCTGGATACAGCGCCTGATGTTCCGGCGCCCGTGCCGATTGCGCGGGACTCATCGTCACCCTCAACGCCGCCCGTCGAGCGCGCGGCCGAGGGATTCACGCTGCGCTTCGAATCCGATGCTGCACTGACGCGACTAGTAGCCGCAAGCCGAGTTGGTTTGTACGCGATAGAAAGTGACCGTGCTCAGCGCATGACCGTAAGCAACAGCCGTATCAGTTTCTGGGATGCGTCGGTACCCAACACATTTCACGAAATGGAAACGGCCACAGTACCTGCCGCGGTCTCGGAAGCGCTGGCCCGAACCGGAACCAAAGCCGACGCGGTCAGCTGGGGAGTAACCTTACCGGGCAAGTTGAAAGCACAGCTCGATGATCTTATGCAGACCCACAGCGGAGGCGCACTGATCATCGGGGCAAGCGGTGATATCCGATTGGAGGCCTCATGATCCGACGTATCCTTATCCTGCTGACGGTCCTTGTTGCGCAAGCAATACCGGCGGTTGCCCAGTCGCGAGAAAAAGACCTGGACCGCTGGCTGGACCGCGACCTTATACCCTACGTGCGGCAACAGCTGATCCTGCATCCACGTTTCAAGAACGAAACCGTAATGTTCGTGGTACTGCGGGACAACACACCGGCTTCCGCGAGCAATGCGCTCGCGTTGTCGCTGCGTGATCGCATCCTGGCCGCGGCCGTAGCGACGCCCGGCGTCGCCATTGGCTGGCAGCAGGGGCGCAGCGGCAGTTCGCTCGACGCGCAGCCGCAGGACTGCACGCTCGATGACGTGCACTACTACATCGGAATCGAGCTAACGCAAAAACTCGACAGCAGATACTCGGTAAACGTACGTGCACTGGACCTGGAGGATCGTAACTGGGTGACCGGTTTCGGAAAGCACTGGCAGGGACAGCTCAACACAGCACAGCGCCAGGCGATGCGTCAATCGCGCATCGACGAAACATTCTTGGGGGCACGGGATGTACCCTTTACTTTGGCGCAGACTGACTTGCTCGCGGCTCATCTCGCACACCAGCTGACCTGCGCCATGCAAAAACGTGTATCGGACGAATACGTCGTCGCCACGGATCTCCGGGAACCGACGGCGGAAGGCCTGCGGGGAACGGTTGAGCTGATCAGCAACAATCTCGCTAGCCGCCAGGCGCTGCAATTGAGCAGCGACGAAACGAGAACCAACGCGATTTTAAGCGGCAAAGCGCATCAAATCGATGGCGTGTTGTTTCAATACTGGCTGACAGTGACACCGCAAGACGAAGATGACGACGTGACGGCACTCAGTGCGAGTGCATACATCGTCTTGCCCGACACACAGTTGGCGAATATGCCGAAGCCGGAGCCAGGTCTGCCCGCGATGCGCGCGGTCGAGGCGACGCCGGTTTCAATCTCCATACCGAATGCCGGCAAGGACTCATTGATCAGTTCGCTGCGCCTGGCTGCTCCGGCCTCGTTTACTGACTGTCAGGGCGGCGGCCTGGCCATCCGCGAAGCAACGTACATGACCGGGGTGCGGCCGTGCTCAATACTGCAGACCGAGGCACACGCCGACTCGATAGTGTTTCTTCTTGAGCACCAGGCCAATCATGGGCTCGTACGGCTGGCCGGGACCGAATGCCGCGATCGCACGAAGGCACATGTCGCGCGCAGCGGCGAGTTACTGAGTTTTCCGATCCCGAAGACGACGACGGCGAGACAAAACTGGAGCGAGACCTATGAATGGCTGCTGGAACCGGATCTCGACACCTACTACGCCGTAGTCATATCAGATGTCCAGCTGGCAAGGCGCATTGCAAATCACATGGACAGCGTTCCACTGCGATGTTCCGCATCGATTCGTCCGGGACTTGAGGGCAACGAACTTCGAGAATGGTTGAGTGAATTTGCGATGATCGCTGCACGGGCATCCAAACACGTCGACTGGCGCGCCGTTAAGGTCAAGGACGTCCTGTAGGGGAAGCGCGATGATTCGACTGATGGGAATTCTAACGGGCTCAGCGCTTGCGGTTGCGCTTCTGATCGTTACGTTGGGCATACCCCAACTCGAGCCACACCAGCCGCAGCTGACCGCACCGCCGGAGCCCGTGGCGCAGCCTGATTTCGCACCGGTACCCGCGCCACAGCCGGCGCCGCAACCAGAGCCCGTCGTTGTCGAGCTGCCTGAAGCCCCGCCCGACGTGCCGCCCGAGCCCGCGATGGTTGTCGAAGAGACGCCGCTACCCATTGAGCAACAGTGGTATGCGTTCTGGAGCCCATTCCGCAGCAAGGTGGCCGCGGACGGCTTCGTGTCACAGCTGCAAAGAACAACGGGGCTGGATTATCGCGTCGTCAGACTCAAGCCTGGCGTTTACGAGGTCGCTTTTGCGTATTCGGACGACTCGGACATCCAGGACAAACTTGCGCAGATTTCGTCGGCAACGGGTCTCGAATTGCCGGGTGGCTAGCATGCAGCAAATTCGTCAGCGGCTGGCAATGGTTCTCGGTGGAATCGTCCTGATGGTTCTCGCTTACACCGCCGCGGCGGCCAAACCCGACCTAGACGCTGCCTGGCAAAACTATTCGGCAAACCAGACGTCGCTCGAGCCCGCCTACACTTTTCCCCACGCGACCTGTTTCAGCGTCGCGGCGCTGCAGTACGATCTGCCCGAGTCACTGCTGCTTGCCGTTGCGCGTGGAGAAAGTGATTTCGAGGCGACCGCTCGGTCCCGCGCCAATGCCCACGGCGTGATGCAAATTCTCTGGCCGGGCACCGCCAGGCATCTCGGAATTCATCGTCTGAGCGACTTGTACGATCCCTGCACGAATATTGACGCCGGGGCGCGCTATCTAAAGGAGCTGCTAACGCGCTATGACGGCAACGTGCACCTTGCGCTCGCAGCGTACAACTACGGCCCCGGCCGCATCGCCGCAGACGGATACGGCATCCCGTCGGGCGCCGTGTGGTACTCCGGCTACATATACCGGCACCTGAACTACGTTCTTGGCAACGGTTCGGTCGTCAGGCGGGCGCCGGACACCCTGTACTCTGCGATCGGCCAATCAACGCTCCTGACGTTCGGCGAACCCTACCGGGCCGAGGCCTTTATCGAACGCCTCGAAAAGCGGTCGTCCGGGCTGAATCTCGACTGGTTTCGTCGCGGCACGGGCGAATTCGAAGTCGTGATGACCTACGCCGACCGTGAAGAATACGATCGCAGCGCCCGCCAACTGGCGCGCGCCGGATTCAGGATCGACTAGCAGCCAGGCCGACCGATTCCCTCGGGCAACACCGACTCGATACGTTCCATAACGTCCAGCCTGTGAATCAGGTCGTGGATGTAGTCCAGCTTATCCGTTTCCAGAATCAGCACGTCGCTCATATCGTACGACGCTATCCAGCCTTCGTAGAGACGATCGAGTCGCTTCAGGTATGAAAGCGGCACGTCCTGCTCCATTTTGCGGCCGCGCAGCCGAATGCGCTGGCGCAGCGTGGGCATCGAACATCGCAGATAAATCATGAGGTCCGGAGGACGAATCGCGTCGAGGATCGCGCTGTAAAAACCCCGATACGTGTCCCAGTCGCGCTTCGAGATCTTGCGCATCTGGTGCAACGCTGTCGCGAATATCTCGGCATCCTCGAAAATCGTGCGATCAAGCGCGACAACGCCGGGCTGGCGATCGAGTTCCTGGTGCAATCGAAACTTGTTGCTCAGGAAATAGAGCTGTGATTGAAACGCCCAGCGTTTCATGTCCTTGTAGAAATCGGCGAGATAGGGATTTTCATCGTTGGGCTCATAAAACGGCTCGACGGCGTAGGTCCTGTGCAGGAATTCGACTAGCGTCGACTTGCCCGTCCCCATGTTGCCAGCTATCGCGATTGACCGTTTCATTGCATGACAACCATATCCGCATCTCCATCTGGCATCCATCCGGAAGATCGCCTATGCTCGCGGCTAACCCTTTGTATGAGGCCGATGTGACTCAGGAAGCCCTCAAAGTTCTCATCAGCGAGGCCGACATCAAGGCCCGCGTCGCAGAACTTGCCCGCCAGATCTCGAAAGACTACGAAGGATGCGGCGAACTCGTCCTGGTCGGCGTATTGAAGGGAGCGTTCATCTTCCTGGCCGATTTGTCGCGCCAGCTCACTATCCCGCATGTCATCGAATTCATCGCCGTCTCCAGCTACGGGAAGGGCAGCCGCTCGAGCGGCGCGGTACGCCTGGTCATGGATGTGCGTGGCAATATCGAGGGCAAGCATGTCTTGATCGTCGAAGACATCGTCGATACCGGCCACACGCTCGAGTACCTGATCGGCATGATCAGTTCTCACGGCCCGGCGTCGGTGAAGACCTGCGCGCTGGTACGCAAAGCTGACCGCGCAGAAGTGCACGTCGATCTCGACTACCTGGGTTTCGATATTCCCGACGAGTGGGTAGTTGGCTACGGGCTTGATTACGCGGAACAGAATCGCACCCTGCCCTTCATCGGCATCGTCGCGCCGGTAGACTAATGGTCGGCACACCCGTCGACGTCTACCTCGATCGTCGAGTGCCCGATACCGTATTCTTCCTGAAGAAACGTCTTGACATCGCGTATGACGCCGGACTGACTCTCTACCGACCCGTCCAGCGACATGTGCATGGTCAGCATCAGCTGCTGAGGCGTTAATCCCCAGATATGGACGTGGTGAATCTCGTCCACTCCCGACACCCTTGAGACTATGAGTTTCTGCATCGCTTCGACATCGAGCCATTCCGGCGCGCCTTCCAGCAAGATATGCGCGCTGCGCTTGACCAGTGACCAGGCGCTCTTGAGAATCAGGGCCGCTACAGCAATAGACAGTATCGGGTCGATCGGTGTCCATCCCGTGTAAATAATAATGATCGCCGCTATGATCGCGGCAATCGATCCGAGGAGATCGCCCGCGACGTGCAGGGCGGCACCGCGGATATTCAGGTTTTCCCTGTCACCCGTGTGCAGGATGGCAAAGGATACGAGATTGATGACGAGGCCCGCAGACGCAACGACCAGCATCGTTTCGCCCAGGATATCTTTGGGACTCAAAAAGCGGCTGACGGCCTCAAACAAAATCCAGCCAACGACCGCCAGCAGGCTCAGACCGTTGACGAACGCGGCGAGTATCTGGAAGCGCTGGTAGCCATAGGTGAGACTGCCGCCGGGCGGGCGTTTGCTGACATGAAACGCCATGGCGGCGAGCGACAGCGCCATCGTGTCGGTCAACATGTGGCCGGCGTCCGCCAGCAGCGCAAGCGATCCTGAAATGATGCCGCCCACAACTTCCACCAGCATGAAGGTGCCGGTTAGAACGAGCGCGATCGTCACCCGTCTGAGACTGCTCTCGTCGGCCGTGTGCCCTTGCGATTGCCCCATGCGCGCTGTTACTCGGTGTCGTTACTGAGTCTGTATATCAGAATTGCGGTGCGCTTGATCGCGAGCGGCAGTGAAGTCAGGTCAAGGCTTTCGTTCGGCGTATGACCGCCATCACCGAGGGCACCCAGTCCTGCTATTGCATCGGTGTACGGTGCGACGAAGGACACGTCGGCCGCGCCCCGCATCGACGGATCCAGTTCCTTCATCGGGCCTCGACCGAGCGCCTCGTTGATCTCTGACAATACGACTTTGAGGCGGCGATTACCCTCGCTTGGAAACATCGGCGGATAGCCTTCCGCGAACTCGATGTTCGCGCGGGTATGCGGCAGGCTCTCGGCCACGATAGCTCGCATCGCCGTGCGGGTACGCTCGAGCTGTTCCGCGGAAATCGTGCGCAAGCCTCCGTGGACCACGGCCTTGCGCGGCACGACGTTGGTCTTGCCAAAAGCCGTACCGCGATTCTGCTGCGGATCGTACGTGACATCGGTGCCGCCCAGTATCGTGCCGACATTGAAAGTCAGGTGTTCCTCGCCGCGCAGTTCCTCGTAAAAGGCGTTTAGAATTCGCGCAGCTTCAAAAATGGCGCCAGCGCCGACATCGTCGCTGAATACGCCCGAAGAATGTGCCTGCCTACCTTCGATGGTGAGCATCCAGCGGCTGGAGCTCCGCCGGGCAATCGTTGCCCAGTCGAAGCCTTCGCGATGGACCGCCGATTCGAAGCCGAGCGCAATGTCAGCCCATTGACCCGCTTCAATCAGCTCCTTTCGGCCAACGGAAAGCGGCCTGCCCGTCTTCTCCTCATCACCCGTGTACGCAACGACAACCGGAATATCGTCAAGCGCACCGATTTCCCGCAGCGCTTTGAGTGCGTAAATAATGACCACGTTGCCAGACTTCATGTCATCGACACCAGGGCCCGTCGCCGTATCGCCGTTGCGCGCAAATCCCTGGAACGCATCGTCGGCTTCGAAAACTGTGTCCAGATGACCAATGAGGACAAACTTCTTCGCTTTGCCGTCAAGCTTTCGGCCAAATAGATGACCGGCCCTGCCCATTTCCTCAGGCATTTCTATCCATTCAGAAACAAAGCCGAGCTCGTCAAGCTCGCGGCGCATGACGCGCCCTACTTCCCGCACGCCCTCGTGATTCATCGTGCCACTCGAGATATTCACCGTTTCCTCAAGCAATGCAATTGCATCTTCCGCGTGCGCATCAATCCAGTCGACCATGCGCTTCTCGTTTCCATCAAGTGCCTGTCCGCAGGCCGGCATCGCCACAATAACGAACGAAAGAGCGAGTAATTTCCTGATCATGATAGTGATTCCATATGCCGCGGCACGCGAATGTGTTCAACCATGTGCTGGATGTGTTCGGGCGGCGGTCGCGTCAGCGAACTTACGACGACTGCCACGACAAAATTCAGGCACATGCCGATAACGCCGATGCCTTCCGGCGAAATCCCGAACAGCCAGTGTTGCGCAACATTATCACCCCAGGGCGCACCGGCCCACTTCAGGAACAGGCCTTTGAAATACTCGATATAGCCGTAGGTAAACAACAGGCCCGTCAACATGCCGGCGACTGCTCCTTCACGATTCACCCGCTTGGAAAAAATCCCGAGCAGGATCACCGGGAACAGTGAGGCCGCCGCCAGTCCGAATGCGAACGCAACGACCTGCGCAACCCAACCGGGCGGATCGAAGCCGAGATAGCCCGCCACCAGAATCGCGAGTGCGGCCGCCACCCGACCGGCTCGCAGCTCGTTTCTCTCGGAGATATTCGGCACGAAGATACCTTTGATGAGGTCGTGCGAAACCGCGGCAGAAATTACCAGCAACAATCCGGCCGCCGTCGACAGCGCCGCGGCGATGCCGCCCGCAGCAACAAGCGCAATAACCCAGTTGGGCAGTCCCGCGATCTCCGGGTTCGCCAGCACCATGATGTCACGATCGACGATCAGCTCGTTGCCGTGCCAGCCATAGCCAGCCGCTGCTTTCGCAAATGCCGGATTGCGATCATCGTAGTACTGCACCCGACCGTCGCCGTTCAAGTCATTGAAGGCGACCAGGCCAGTCCGCTCCCAGGTGCGGAACCACTCGGGTCTATCGTCGTAACGCAGGTTGCCATCGACAGCGCCAATTTCGCCGGGCTGAATTGTATTGATCAGGTTGTACCTGGCCATTGATCCAACGGCCGGCGCCGTCGTGTAGAGGATTGCGATAAAAAACAGCGCATACCCGGCCGATACGCGCGCATCTCGCACCTTGGGGACCGTGAAGAATCGTACGATGACGTGAGGCAGTCCCGCGGTGCCAACCATCAATGCCATCGTGATACAGAATACGTCGATACGACTCTTGGTTCCCGACGTGTATTGATTGAAACCCAACGAAGTGACGATGTCGTCGAGTTTGTCGAGCAACGCGGTTTCCGTGCCCGAGATTTGACTGCCAAACGCCAGCTGCGGTACCGGGTTTCCGGTAATCTGAATGGCGATAAAGACGGCAGGAACCGTATAGGCGAAGATCAGCACGCAGTACTGTGCGACCTGCGTATAGGTAATGCCCTTCATACCGCCAAGTACGGCATACGTGAACACAATGCCCATACCCACGATCAGTCCTACCGCGACATCAACTTCCAAAAAACGGGAGAATACGATACCGACGCCACGCATCTGGCCCGCAACATAGGTGAACGAGATGAATATCAGGCAGAT
Source organism: Gammaproteobacteria bacterium (assembly GCA_029863125.1). Taxonomy (GTDB): domain Bacteria; phylum Pseudomonadota; class Gammaproteobacteria; order Steroidobacterales; family Woeseiaceae; genus UBA1847. Next base: position 107,883 of record JAOTWB010000002.1, on the reverse strand, counting down.
GACGGCGACGATGCGTGCCGTCTTGGAATAGTATCGCTCGCCGATGAACTCCGGGACCGTGAATTTGCCGAACTTGCGGAGATAAGGCGCCAGCAGCAGCGCGAGCAGTACGTAACCGCCGGTCCAGCCCATCAGATAAACGGAGCCGTCGTAGCCGAGAAACGCGATCAACCCGGCCATCGAGATGAACGACGCGGCACTCATCCAGTCGGCGGCGGTTGCCATGCCATTAGCGATCGGCGAAACGCCCTTGCCCGCGATATAGAAATCGCCCGTGCTGTGTGCCCGTGACCAGACGGCGATGCCGATATAGACGGCAAATGTAAAGCCGACAACAAAATATGTGAGTGCCTGCAAACTCATGCCCGGCTCTCAGTCTTCATGCACATCGTGCTGCCTGTCGATGCGGTTCATGCGCCAGGCGTAGAAAAAAATGAGAACTACAAAAAGATAAATCGACCCCTGCTGCGCAAACCAGAAGCCCAGTTGAAAACCGCCGATGCGGATCGTATTCAGCGATTCAACGAGGAGGATGCCGAAAACATAGGAGCAGACAAACCAGACGACCAGGCACAAGGCCAGCAGGCGCAGATTGGCCCGCCAATACGCCAGCCGATTATCACGGTGCATATTCCCCACCTCTCTTGTTAGGGTTGTCGAATGTAGCAGATAACGGAGACGGCCGTGATTTCAGCCACCGAACACCCGAAAAAGTACGTTGACGTTAACGGCAAGCGCATGGCCTACATCGAAATGGGCAAAGGCGACCCTATTGTTTTTCAACATGGTAACCCGACCTCGTCCTACCTGTGGCGCAACATAATGCCGGAGCTGAAGAATCACGGACGCTGTATCGCTGTAGATCTGATCGGCATGGGCGACTCCGACAAACTCGACAACCCGGGACCCGATAGCTACCGATACATCGAGCATCGAGATTACCTGTTCGCGGCCTGGCAACGTATAGGCGTCACCGACAACGTTACTTTCGTGGTCCACGATTGGGGCTCAGCGCTGGGCTTCGACTGGGCCTGCCAGCACGCCGATAACGTTCGCGGGATCGCATACATGGAAGGCATCGTTCGGCCGATGAGCTGGGACGAGTGGCCAGAGGCAGTTCGCCTTTTGTTTCAGGGTTTTCGTTCCGAAGCCGGCGAGACGATGGTGCTGGAGAAAAATATTTTCGTAGAGCGCGTGCTGCCCGGCTCCGTACTCCGCGGCCTGACCGACGACGAAATGGATGTCTACCGGCGGCCGTTCCAGAACAGGGGCGAATCCCGACGGCCAACATTGACCTGGCCGCGCCAGATTCCGCTGGACGGCGAACCGCCGGACGTCCATGAGATCGTCGCCCGGTACGCCGACTGGTTAAAAGAATCCAAGACACCGAAACTGTTCATTAACGCGGAACCGGGAGCCATTCTCACGGGACCGCAACGAGAGTTCTGCCGGGACTTTCCAAACCAGACGGAGGTGACGGTGGCAGGCAGCCACTTCATCCAGGAAGACTCTCCGCGGGAAATCGCGGCTGCGGTGCGTGACTGGCTGGAGCACCTCGTCTAGGACGAGAAAGCCAGGAACTCCAGACAAAAAAAAGCGGTTCCTTGCGAAACCGCTTTTTCCAAACCTACGTTAGCACGTGGTTCCTGGCCCCCCGAGTCCCCCGCCAAGTCGTACCTGAAGGCGTCTTTCAATCGTTGCCCGACCAAAGGTGTTGTGGAAAGGCTACGTTTACTCGCGTTCAAATTCGCAGAAAACCCTCGTTTTGTCAATCCTTTAGACGACTTCCAGCCACGATCTCGATGGCCCCGCTTTTAGTGTGGTAAAAACACAACGCTTTGTTCAGGTCATGATTGCCTGAAAAATCAACGCTTAAGCGGTCACTCTGGCGGCGATTCGTCCAGCACGGGATTTCGCAAACGGCCAACGCCGGGAATCTCAATCTCCACCGTGTCGCCCGCCCGCAGCCAGACGGGCGGCGTACGCGCGGCTCCGACACCACCCGGTGTGCCCGTCGCAATGATGTCGCCAGGCAGCAGCTCCGAGAACGTTGAGCAATACTCGATCAGCGCCGGAATATCGAAAACCAGGTCGGCCACACGCCCGCGCTGCATTACCTCGCCGTTGACGAACGTCGTGAGTGTCAGCACGGACGGATCCGGAATCTCGTCCGTGGTAACGATGCACGGACCCATCGCACCACTGTGATGAAAGTTCTTGCCTGGCGTGAACTGCTGCGTATGCCTTTGCCAATCCCGAATCGAGCCGTCCATGAAGCAGCAGTAGCCCGCGACATAGTCGAGTGCGTGGTCTCGTTTGACGTGGCGTGCGCGCCGGCCAATCACGACGGCTAACTCACCCTCGAAATCAAACTGTTCTGAGGCATGTGGACGAAGGATGGGTTCACCGTGCCCAACCAGGCTGGCCGGAAACCGGACAAACACGACCGGGTGGTCGGGCACCTGCCGCCCCATTTCCTCGATGTGCGGCCGGTAGTTGACGCCAACACACAGGATCTTGTCAGGGCTCGGGATCACGGGAACAAAGCGCAGCTCGGAAGCACTGTAGACCGCGCCCCCAACGTCGTCGGCCAGTTCACGTTCGACCCCCGCCGCAATCACGGCCCGAAGATCAACGAATCGCTCGCGAAATGCGGCGCTGGCCTCGCGAACGCGGCCGCCGTCCGAGAGACCATAGCCCGGTTCGTCCTCGTGTATGAAACTGACTAAGCGCATTTATCTGAAAACGTCATCAGAACCGACGATTTCGACTTTATCCCCCGACAAGCCGAGTGATTTTTTCCAAATCAGCTTATCCATTGCAGGACTCCACGCTGTTTTCATACGGCAGGGTTTGACATGCCGCGTGCAAAAGAGGTCAATATTAACGTGTCGCGGCTAATGCCGCATGGCGGCAAGCCGCAGGGGGAAGCCGCAAGGATCAGCACCACTTGAGAGAGAAATGTCAAATACTCGATTTAAATCAATAGTTTATACTGCCTTTGTGTGCTTGTTGTACGACCCTGCAGCGGCCGAAACGGTCCTGCACAACGTCAACGGCTACACTTCGAGCAACGACGGCATTCGCCAGTTCTCCGTACTGGTGTTCGACGACACAGGCAAGGTGGTCGCGACTGGCGGCGATGAGCTGCACGCCGAAAGGTCGGGTGCCACTCAGATTGACGGTGGCGGGTCGACGGTGCTGCCGGGTCTTATCGATGCGCACGCACATGTTTATGGGCTGGGTTTTTTGCAGACCAGCCTCGACATCACGGGTGTGCCCAGTGTGGACGAAGCGGCGAATCGAATACGTGCCTATGCAGAGGAACATCCGCACGCGCGCTGGATACTGGGTCGCGGCTGGAACCAGGTCCTGTGGCCCGTGAAGGAATTCCCGACCGCGGCGGATATCGATGCTGTCGTCAATGATCGGCCGGTCTGGTTACGCCGTATCGACGGACATGCCGCATGGGCTAACACCACTGCGATGAGACTGGCCGGCATCGACAACGACACACCGGACCCGGTTGGCGGCAAGATACTCCGCGACGACAACGGGCAGGCTACCGGCGTTTTCATCGATCTCGCGATGGACCTCGTCGAGCGACACTTGCCGAAACCCGACAAAAGCGACTATCGGCAGGCCCTGATAAGCGCGGTCGACGCACTGGTCGCGGAAGGCATGACCGGCGTCCATGACGCGGGCATTGACCTCATGAACGCCGAAGTCTATATCTCGATGGCAGACAACGACGAGCTCGACATGCGCATCTACGCCATGACCGGCGGCGCCGGCGAAGTCCTGGACGCAATTGGCAAACCCCTGCGCGCTTATGGGAACGACCGACTCGAGATCGCCTCCGTCAAACTCTACGCCGACGGCGCCCTGGGTAGTCGCGGCGCTGCGATGATCGAACCTTATTCCGACGACGCCGAAAACCGTGGCCTCGCGTTCTGGACGCAGGACGAGCTTGATCGGATGGTCGCCAAAGCCAATGGTATGGGCTTCCAGGTCGGCATTCACGCGATCGGTGATCTCGGCAACCGCATGGCGCTGGATGCTTTTGACACGGCGCAACAGGGAAAACCATCGGCGTTTCGCAATCGCGTCGAACACGCGCAGATTATTGCCCTCGAGGACATCCCGCGATTCGCGGAGCTAGGCGTCATCGCGTCGATGCAACCGACACATGCGACCAGCGACATGAACATGGCCGAGGACCGTATCGGACCCGACAGGATACTGGGTGGCTACGCGTGGCGACGCCTGCTGGATTCAGGTGCCGTGATTGCGAGCGGCTCCGATTTCCCGGTTGAGCTTTCCAACCCGTTCCATGGCTTGTATGCCGCGGTTACGCGGCAGGGCCGCGACGGTGAGCCACAGGACGGCTGGTATGCGGACCAGGCCCTGACACGGGCCGAAGCCCTGCATTCGTTCACGCTGGCTGCGGCCTACTCCGCTCACCAGGAGAAACGCGTTGGCAGCCTCGAGCCGGGCAAATGGGCTGATTTCATAATCATCGACCGTGACTACTTCACGATTCCTGCCTCCCAGATCGACGACATCATCGTCCTGCAAACATGGGTGGGCGGCGAAAAAGTCTACGATGCAAACGCGGAGGTCAACGACAGGTGATTGTCGAACAAATCTGGACCGGCAATGCGTATCGCAATTTCAACTACCTGATCGCCTGCCCCGAGACCGGCGACGCGCTCGCGATCGATCCGCTGGACTTCAGGAAATGCCTGGTCGTCGCTAAAGACAAGGGCTGGATAATTTCACAGGTGCTGAACACCCACGAGCACGGTGATCACATTGGCGGCAACAGAGGCGTCGTCAAGGCAACCGGCGCGAAAATCATCGCCCACATGAATGCGAAGAATCGCATACCCAACGTGGATCGCGGCGTCGGCGCCGGTGACATTATCAAGGTCGGCAAAAGCGTCGAACTCGAATGTCTCGATACACCGGGCCACACGATGTGCCACATTTGCCTGCTGTCGCACACAGATCAGCCCGGATTATTCAGTGGCGATACCCTGTTCAATGCGGGCGCCGGTAACTGTCACAACGGCGGTCATCCCGAAGAGCTATACGAGACTTTCGACAAGCAGCTGAACGCACTCGCTGACAACACCCTTGTCTACCCGGGCCATGATTATCTTCTGAACAATCTTGCGTTCACGCTGGACCGTGAGCCCGACAACAAAGTCGCCCGCCGGATGTTCCGGGACTATGAGAACCAGGACCCCGCGGACGCACTCGTGACATCGATGGCACAGGAGCGTGACATCAATACATTCCTTCGCCTTCAGAGTCCGACTGTCGTTCAGAAGCTTGCCGAAGAGTTCCCCGGGCTCGGGAACAAACCCGATGCGCGCGCCGTATTTCTCAAGCTCCGCGAACTCAGAAACAGCTGGTAGCCACACGCTCGCCCAGACGGTTGATCGCTTTGTTTGAACTATCGGGTCGCGACGCCAACCACAGCCATAGCAAAGCGAGGTACAGTCGCTGCTGTTCTACCAGTTTCTCGTACCACGACGCTCCCGAACCGTCGAAATACGCATCCAGGATCGCTCTCGCCTGCGCCTCGCTCAATTCGTGGTGCTCTACGATCGTGGCCAGATCGAACAACGGGTTGTTGTCGCAGGCATACTCCCAGTCGAGAAACTTGAGATCGGGCGCGGTAATGATGTTCTCGGCAACGAGGTCGTTATGACAGCAACAAAGATAGCTCGGCAGCCGAACCTTCTTGATCACACCGAGGCACGTGGCGATAAGGTCCTTGTCCGGATTTTCGATAGCCTGCACATACAGTTTCGCTGCTCCGCGCGCATCGAATGATCGGCCTGTTTTCGGCAGTGAATGCAGGCGCCGTAGCGCCGAGGCGAGTTGTTCAATCTTGCCTTCCTTGTCGAGGTCGACAGGATTCCACGGGGCGCCCTCGACATACTCGGTGAGATAGACCTGGCGATCGGCAAAAAGAACAGGGCTCGCGAGTCCGGCCTGTGCCGCGGCCGTTTGCACCTTTGCCTCTGCACGTCTTTCAATATAAGGGGCCGTGCGGGGCTCTGCGTCGATTTTGAGAACGGCCTTGCGACCGTTTTTTTCAAGCAGCCACGTACGATTCGTCCGGCCACCGGAAAGTACCGTCAAGGTGGCGCCCTGCCACTCCGGCAGGTAGCGGAATACTTCTTCGGGCGACCGCGCCGCTGTCATGCTCGTTGCCTTCGCATCGACCGGCTCCAGCTGACGAGGCCGAACGGAATCATAATGACGTAGACAACGAACAGCAATGATGTGAGCTGCAGGTCACGTACCCAGTAAATGAAGACCGATGCCATATCGATTCCCAGCCAGTACCACCAGTTTTCAAGCACCTTGCGCGCGACAAGGAAGGTTGCCCAGATGGCGGACCAAGTTGTCATAGAGTCTATGTAAGGAAATGCAGCATTGGTGTAACGGTCCAGTAAATAGCCGTTGACCAGGCTGACGGCGAGTATAACAACGATCGCCGCGGCATGCGTTTGCGTCGGCCACGTAACGACAGGCCGCTCGTGGTTTTGTTCCGCGCCAGTGGTCCAAAAGTACCATCCATAAATCGCCATGATGAAATAGAAACCATTCAGCACCGATTCCATATACAGCCGGGCACCGATAAACAGCCAGATGTAAATCGCGGTGCTGACTCCCGCGCAGAGCCAGCACCAGATGTTCTGCCGTATCGCCAGCAACAGGTACCCGATCGCCAACACCACCGCAATTACCTCGAGCGCCGAAAACGCCTGCGCCTGCTCAATAAACGGGGCCAGCAGCGACGACACGGCTATCCGAAGATCGGGTTGTTCAGAATCTTGATCGCGAACACGGCCTTGGGCAGCTGTTTGAACGTCGCACCGATTTCCTGGCGCAATGCGTCCATGACGTCATCGAACTCGCCGACGACCTGCGTGCTCATCGCATTCGTCCATACCTCGAGTCGCTCATGATCATTCAGGCGCGCGATTACATCTTTGATCGGCGGAATGAAATCCGCATCGAGCGGGTACAGGCTGATGTCAACAGCTACTTTCATTAGTCGAACCTCTTTTCAATAGTGACGCCTGCGTGACGCGGGTCGCCCAGGCGGGTGTATAACATATCTGGGAAATCCGGCGGCTCATTTCCAAAGTAAAAACCACGCACGGCGTAAGTCTCGTCGAATATATTTCGCACCCACAGCTGCATCAACCAGCTATCCCATTCATAGCCGATACGCGCATTGAATAACTCGTAGGCCTTCGACTTTTGATCGTGACTGACGTCGAAATAGAATTCATCGCGCGCCGTGGCATCCAGGCGGGCAAATAAACCATTTGCATTGCGATACGCAGCACCCGCGGCCGCAGTGTACCGCGGAGCGTGGGCCTGGTCGCGACCGCCGAGGTTGCCCTGTGGGGCCATGAATTCGTCGAAACTCGCGCGCAGCAAACCAAGGTTCGCATAGAGTTCCCATTCGTCCGACACAAACCAGCGAAGCTCCGTCTCGGCGCCAAGTGTTTTCCCCTCTGCCGCGTTATCGGTCAGGAACACGAATGACGCCGGGTCGCCCGGTATGAGCTGAAACGACGTGCGTACCTGCTGGTCGTCACGACGGCTAAGGAACAACGACGCGTTGAGCATCAGCGTATTGTCGGCAAGGAGTGATTTGATGCCCGCCTCGATACTCCACAGCTGCTCTTCGCCGAAGTCCCTCCGTCCAGGCGGCACGGCACCCAGATTAAAACCGCCGGCCTTGTAGCCCTTCGTCAGGCTCACGAAGCTGCTGAGCACGGCGGAGTGGTCATGGCTTACACTGAGTTCTCCACCCCACATGCTTTCCGATGGCCGCGCCCGGAGCGCGCTCGTATCGACATAGTCGCTGGAACGATGCTCGACGCGAAGCCCGAGTCCCAGTCGGGTGGCCGCACCGATTGTGCGCTCCATCTGGCCAAATAGCGCGGTACTCGTCGCCTCGAAATCGCTGCCGAAGCTGTCGTCGAGACTGTCCGCGAAGTCAAAAAAAGGATCGTAATAGTCGCCCCGGTTGACCGTCAGCAGCTCGTCCCTAAGATTTTGCGCGTAAAGCCCGACGAGCCAATCGGTGGTCGCATTAAAAGTCCGCCCCGTGTCATTCGATGCAAGTCGAAATTCCTGACTAACAGTCTGGCGCGTGCGATCGCTGGCCGATACGTAGTCGTAGGTCACCGGCGCCCAGCTGTCGTCGTTGCCCCAATCGGCATCAAAAGCGAAGTCGATATCCGAATCAGCGACCGCGGTAACCGAGGTAAGGGTCATGAATTCGAAAGCCGACCAGTCGAGCCGTAGTGAAGCTCCCGTGCTTTGCTGCGCATCCTGGCCCGGCTTGTCGGACAACATCGTATAGCTGTTATCCAGCGCGAATGCGTCGTAACCGTTGTTGATATCGCTGTAAAGGACTGACAGGATGGCTTCCAACGTCGCGGACGGTTTGTATCGCAAGCGCAAGCGCAGCGCTGATTCATCGCGACCGTTGGTATCGTCGCGACCGAGGTAGCTGTTGCTGCGAAACCCGTTGCTCTCATGCTTCTGCGCGCTGACGCGAAATGTCGTCGTCTCGTTTTCTGCCAGCGCTCCACTGAAAGCCATCCCCAGCGCGACGGTGTCGTCGTCGCCGACGCTCAGCTGCAGGCGCCCGTCCCGCTCCGCCGATGGCTGGGCACTCTGCACGTAAATCAGCCCACCCAGGGCATTCGCCCCGTAACGGCTGCCCTGCGATCCGCGCAACACCTCAACCGATTCGACGTCGAATAGGGTCGCGACCGTGCCGATGCCGCTGAAGTCGATGTCATCGATCAGGAACCCAACGGATGGGTTCGGTGCACCCTCGTATTGCTCCAGCTCACCAATGCCCCGGATCTGGAAGTACCGGGCACGATGCCCGTCGCCCGACCAGTTGAGATTAGGAACTGCATTGATCAATTCTTCGAAGTGCTGGACCGCGCCTTGCTCGATGAATTCCGCGTCCAGCACGCTGACGCTGGCGGGAATCTCACTGACAGAGCGTTGCCGGAAGTCCGCTGTTACGATGATTTCGTCGAACGGCTGTGTCTCGACCTCGGCGGCCCCGGAGGGAAACACAGTGATCAATGCCAGAGTCGCGGCGACGAACCGCCCATTGGATTGTGTGTGCATGACTCCCTTCCTACGCCGGTATTAGCCGGATCAGGTTCTAAGGGTTCCCTGTGCGCCCGGCACCTGCCGGTCGAGGATCTCAGGTCGGAAGACCACCCCTGTGAGGCACGGATTCTACTACTTTTTGAGGCGTGCAATCAGGCTGGACGTGTCCCAGCGGCTGCCGCCCATCGCCTGCACGTCGGCATAAAACTGATCGACGAGTTCAGTGAGCTCGAGCCTGGCACCGTTGCTCCTGGCCTCGGCGAGCGCGATCCCGAGGTCTTTGCGCATCCAGTCGACGGCGAAACCGAAGTCGAATTCGCCGTTCACCATCGTCTGCCAGCGATTTTCCATCTGCCAGGACTGCGCCGCCCCTTTGGAAATCGACTCGATGACTAGCGCGGGATCGACGCCCGCACGTTCGGCGAAGTCGAGCCCCTCGGCCAGCCCCTGCACGATGCCCGCGATACAGATCTGGTTGACCATTTTCGCAAGTTGACCGGAGCCGGTCGGGCCGATATGCGTGATCGCTTTCGCGTAACATTTGATGACCGGCGCGGCTCGCACGAACACGGAGGGGTCGCCGCCAATCATCACGGTAAGCTCGCCGTTTTCAGCGCCCGCCTGCCCTCCGGACACTGGCGCATCCAGAAAACCCACGGCCTTCTCCGCGGCACGCACATGGATTTCGCGAGCAATTGCTGCCGATGCCGTTGTGTGGTCTACGATCACTGCGCCGGGCGAAATGCCGTTGAGGGCTCCCTCCCTACCGAGGATGACGTCGCGCACATCGTCGTCGTCACCCACACAACAAAACACGATATCGGCATCTTCTGCCGCAGCCGCCGGTGTCGCTGCGCTGCTGCCGCCAAAAGCCCGGATCCAGTCAACCGCTTTGGACGTCGTACGATTATAAACGACCACGTCGTGGCCCGCCCTCGAGAGAAAGCCGGCCATCGGATAGCCCATAACACCGAGTCCTAAAAAAGCGGTACGCATTTCCCTGTCTCTCAGGCTGCGCTGGCGTTCGCGGATTTTTGACGCTTGCGCGGATCCAGCCCGATCGAGCGCGCAATTATCTCGCGCATGATTTCCGAGCTGCCGGCGTAGATGCGTGATACGCGTGCATTGGTATACAGGCGCGAGACCTTGTACTCATCCATATAACCGTTACCGCCATGCAGCTGCACGCATTCGTCGGTAATCCGACCTTCGAGTTCACTCGTCCACAGCTTGGCTTTGGCCGCGTCGTCGGCGGTGAGGCGGCCCCGGTTATGCTCTTCGACACAACGATCGATGAAGGCGTAGCCTACATCCAGTTCGGTACGCATATCCGCCATTTTGAAGCGCGTGTTTTGAAAATCCGCTATCGGCCTGCCAAACGCCTTTCGTTCGTTGACGTATTCCAGCGTCAGGTTGTATGCCGCTTCAGCGCTGGCAATATAGCCGCAGGCGCCCAACATGCGCTCTTCGGCCAAGCCGTGCATCAGGTGGTAGAAACCGCGATGCAGCTCACCAAGCAAGTTCTCTTTTGGCACTTTGACATTGTTGAAAAAAAGCTCCGCCGTATCCTGGCTCTTGAGACCCATTTTCTTCAGGTTCTTGCCGCGCTCGAAACCTTCCATTCCGCGTTCGACGACGAACAGGGAAAGGGCATGACTGTTGTTCGGGTCGGTCCGTGCTACGACGATAACCAGATCAGCGAGGATCCCGTTGGAAATGAAGGTTTTGGAACCGTTGAGCAGGTAGTGGTCGCCTTTGTCTTCGGCTTTGGTGCGGAGTCCTGCGACATCGCTGCCGGCGCCCGGCTCGGTTATTGCAATCGCCAGTATATGCTCACCTGAAATGCACTTCGGCAGCCACCGCGCCTTTTGTTCCTCCGTCGCGAAGCTGTCGAAGTATGGACCGACCAGGCGGCTGTGCAGTGTCATAAAGAATCCCGCGTCGCCAAAGTGTGCATTTTCTTCGATGAGAATCTGCTCGTAGCGAAAGTCGCGCACGCCGATGCCGCCATATTTTTCGTCAGCCCACATTAACAGGAAACCCATCTCGCCTGCCTTGAGGAAAGCCTCCCGGTCGACGATTCCGTCTTCATGCCAGCGCTCGCTGTGCGGCTCGATTTCCTTTTTCATGAAGCTGCGCACGGAGTCTCGAAACATCTCGTGCTCTTCTTCGAAAATATGTCTGTCCATTGTCGTTACTCGGATTTTTTGATCAGGCAGTTATTTGCCTTTGAAATTCGGCTCGCGCTTTTCGAAGAACGCCGTAACGCCTTCGACATTGTCTTCACTACCTGCCAATGCCTGCTGCCAGTCGGCTTCCAGGTTGAAGGTGCTGGCCCAGTCATTGTCGATCGCGTGACGCATTGTCTTCTTGGTCGCTTCAAGCGACCGGGGTGCCCGTCTCGCAAGCTTCTGCGCCCATTCCAGTGCCACACTCTGCAGGTCCTCTGCCGGCACGGCCTTGTTCGCCAGACCGAGCTCGACACAACGATCCGCCGGAATACGTTCCGATTCGACGCTGAGCTGGAATGCCCGGCGATAGCCGAGCTGCCGCACGAGCAGCCAGCTGAGTCCGCCGTCCGGGACCAGCGAAATAGTCGTGAACGGCGACAGCAAGAACGCATTGTCGGCCATGACCAACAGATCGCAATGCAGCGCAAGCGACATGCCGATCCCGGCCGCCGAACCCGGAACAGCCGCGATGACAGGCTTGGACATCGTTGCGACCGCCGAGAACACCGGCCGATACTCGTAGTGCAGCTTTCCAAATACGCTGCGGCCCTCGAACCCGGCCTTGAGGTCGGCCCCGGCGCTAAAACAGCGACCTTCACCGGTCAGCACGACTACGCGAACGTCCTCATCGCCGGCGGCACGCTCGAGCGCCAGCTGTGTTTGCAGGGATAATTCGGCCGTAAATGCGTTCATTGCATCGGGGCGATTCAATGTAACGACGGCGACGGCACCCTGTCGTTTGTAGCTGACGATGTCATTCATAACTATATCCTCATGCGGCCGTACGTGCTTCGCCCTTTCCGGCAAGCCCGTAGTAGGTATTACCGCTTTCAGCCATTCCGCGCAGACCATCGGGAACCTGGAATCGCGCGCCATAGGTTTTTGCAAGCCGGTCCGCTTCGGCGACGAAGGCCTTCAGACCAACCGTCTCAATGTACGACAAAGTGCCCCCGGTATAAGGCGGGAAGCCCCAGCCGAAAACGGAACCAACGTCGGCATCAGCCGGATGCGTGAGCACGCCTTCTTCGAGACAGCGTGCCGCATCCAGGGCCTGCACATACAACAGCCTCGTTTTGACTTCCTCAGGCGAAGGTTGTTCAGTCGATAAGGGAAAGTGTTTCGCCAGGCCCGGCCACAGACGCTTGCTGCCGTCGTCGGCATATTCATAGAAACCGGCACCGAAACGTTTACCGCGCCGTTCGAGTTCCACGACCATTGTTTCCATTACATCATCGGCGGGCGTTACGACATAATCGTCACCCAGGTCGGCTTTGGTTTGTTTCCCGATCGTGTACGCCAGCTCCAGCGAAACCTCGTCCGTTACGGCCAGCGGACCGACAGGCATGCCGGCATGCTTCGCGACATTTTCGATCAGCGCCGGATTCACGCCTTCGGCAAGCATCGCGATGCCCTCCCGCGTAAACGTGCTGAACACCCGGCTTGTATAGAACCCGCGGCTGTCGTTCACGACGATTGGCGTCTTGCGTATCTGCTGGATGTAGTCCAAGGTGCGCGCGATCGCTGTGTCACTGGTCTTTTCGCCCACGATAACCTCCACGAGCGGCATCTTGTCCACCGGCGAAAAGAAGTGGATTCCGATAAAGCTCTCGGCTCGTTTGGACGCCTTGGCAAGACCGGTAATCGGTAATGTCGACGTATTGGAGCCGAAAATCGCATCGCTGCCGATCACGGCCTCGGTTTTTGCCGTCACATCGGCCTTGACACCGCGGTCTTCGAAAACCGCTTCAATAACGTATTCGCAGCCATCGAGATCCGCGTAATCGTCGGTCGTGTGAATAAGCTCGAGTACCTCCGCGGCGGCGTCAGCGTTCATGCGACCGCGATCAACTCGTTTTTGCAACAGCTTGCGGGAGTAGTCCTTGCCTTTCTCGGCGTCGTCTTTGCTGCGGTCGAGCAATACAACCTGCAAACCCGCACGCGCCGAGACGAAGGCGATCCCGGCGCCCATCATGCCGGCGCCGAGCACGCCAAGTTTTGTAACCTTGCTCCTGTCGACACCCTGCGGTCGGCGTACAAGCTTATCCGCAGCCCCTTTGCTGACGAACAGCGTGCGAATCATATTGCGCGCAACGACGTTGGTCAGCATTTCCGCGAAATACTTCGACTCGATCTGCAGGGCCGTGTCGATCGGCAGAACCGAGCCTTCGTAGACAGCAGACATGATCGCAATCGGTGCCGGGTAATTGTGGTTCGTGGTTTTTTGCAGTAACGCGACGCCAAACATTTGCGTTTGAATGGCTTTTGGATTCATGAGGCCGGCGCCGCCCGGCACTTTGAATCCTTTCTTGTCCCAGGGCTGTATGGCTTCGCCGCCGTCGAGAATCCACTTTTTCGCGGCATCAACCTCCTGGCCCGGCGATACGAGCAGGTCGACAACCCCTAACTCGGCCGCCTTCCCGGGCGACAGGTGCGTGCCCTGCAGCAACAAGGGCAGCGCGGCTTCGAGCCCGATCAGGCGTGGCAGACGTTGCGTGCCTCCGGCGCCGGGCAGCAGCCCGACCTGCACCTCCGGCTGCCCCAGTTTTGCCTTCGGGTTGTCGGCCGCCACGCGATGATGACATGCGAGGCAGAGTTCGAGGCCGCCGCCGAGCGCGGTGCCATTGATCGCTGCAACCACCGGCTTGCCACAGGTTTCGAGCTTGCGATAGAGCTGCTGCAGGCCGCTCCATTTGACGAAGGCTGCCTTCGGGTCTCCTCCGGGCACTATTTCGTCGACAATCTGCAGCAGATCGGCGCCGGCGATAAAGGAGCTCTTCCCCGATGTGACCACGGCACCCCTGATATTCTCATCGCCGGCAACCTGGTCGACGGCCTGATCAAACTCGACAATGAATTCCGGTGATACGACGTTCATGGAACGATCCTTGAGATCGATCGTGATCAGTGCAATGCCGTCGCTGTCTGTCTTGATATCAAGTGTTTTCATTTGTCTTTATCCGTCTTTTTGTGTGGCTCAAACGCGTTCGATGATGGTCGCCGTACCCATGCCGCCGCCGACGCACAGGTTGATCAAGGCCGTCCCCTGGTCGCGGCGTTCCAGCTCGTCGAGGACCGTGCCCAATATCATGGCGCCCGTTGCCCCGAGCGGGTGACCCATCGCGATGGCACCGCCGTTGACGTTGATCCTGTCGTGCTCGATGTCCAGCTGCCGCATGAACAGCATGACCACCGACGCAAACGCCTCATTCAGCTCGAAGAGGTCAATATCCTTGACGGCCATGCCGCAACGCTTCAGGACTTTCTCGGCCGATGGCGCCGGGCCGGTCAGCATGATCGTCGGATCCGTGCCTATCGACGAAAAGCCCTTGATACGCGCGCGCGGCTCGAGCCCCAGCGCTTTGCCCATTGCCTTCGTCCCGACCAGCACCGCAGCCGCTCCGTCGACGATGCCGCTCGAATTGCCTCCCGTATGGACGTGATTGATGAACTCCACCTGCGGGTACTTCTGTAACGCGACTGCGTCGAACCCCGCCTGCTGACCCGGAATCTCGAACGCGGCTTTCAGGCCCGCCAGGTCCTCGGCCGTCGTTCCCGGCCGCATGTGTTCGTCGCGGTCCAGCAGGACGTTGCCGAGCTGGTCGGTGATCGCCACCACGGAATTCGAAAAATACCCGTTCTCCCATGCGTTCGCCGCCCGTGCCTGGCTTTCCACGGCATACGCATCGACGTCCTCTCGAGTAAAGCCTTCGAGGCTTGCGATCAGGTCCGCGCCGATGCCCTGCGGAACGAAATAGGATTTGTAGGCGAAGCCCGGGTCTGCGTGCATCGCGCCGGAGTCCGATCCCATCGGCACGCGCGACATGCATTCGATGCCGCCGCCGATCGCGAGATCGGACTGCCCCGACATCACCTGCGCCGCCGCCGTATTCACGGCCTCGAGGCCGGACGCGCAGAATCGATTCAGCTGTTTTCCGGGCACGCTTTGATCGTAGTCCGCATTGAGCACGGCCAGGCGAGGAATGACGGATCCCTGTTCCCCGACCGGGGCGGTGCAGCCGAAAATAACGTCATCGAGTTTGCTCGTGTCGAGCTCGTTGCGTTCGCGTACTGCTGCCAGCACCTGAGTGGCCAGGTCGATAGGCGTTACCTGGTGCAAGGACCCATTGGAGCGGCCTTTGCCGCGCGGACTGCGAACGTGATCGAAAATATAGGCGTCTGTCATTTTGGTTTCCTGTCTTTGAATTCTGCCGCTCGTCAGTCGGCCGTAAGTGAATCTCTCAAGTGTCTCTTCATCACTTCGTTCGACACCGAGAAATCGAAGGAATCGGGACTCATCATCCAGAGGTAGGTCATGCCGGATATGTAGGCCACGTATTGCACCGCAACTTCATCCGGGTTGACGTCAGCACGCACTTCGCCGGCCTCCTGTCCACGCCGCACCCACTCGGCAACGTCGGATTTCTGACGCCGTCGTATGCCGACCGCTGTCTGCTGGTACTCCGCGCTGGGGCTCGCAGCGCCGCTGTAGAGAATTTGCAGCGCGCGAGCTTCATCCGGCGATTCCTGCTCGAACTTGTATATCGTGTCGAGCGCGGCGCACATGGCGTCGATACCAACCTTGCCGCCAACACCCTGCTTCAGGTATTCGAGCCAGTGACGGGATATCGATTTGCACAACGCATCGTAAAGGCCGCCTTTGGAGCCAAAGCGGTAGGTCGCCAGACCGCGACTGTAGCCTGCTTTTTCACCAATCATAGCGAGCGTGGTCTTGTCCGGACCGTGCTCGAGTACCAGCGCCATGGCCGCTTCCAGCATGGCCCTGTCGGAAAGGGCCGTGCGCTCGGCCTGGGTCAGTGATTGGCTGTTCTGCTGCAACTGTTATCAATTACTTGCTGTTAACAAGCAAGTGATTATACGCCAACGTTGCTGTGTTTCAAGTGGGGAAGCTGTGGAACGGGTCAGCTGCTGCCGTACATCTGATCCGGTGTGAGGACATCGGGAAACCGCGCTCTCAATGCGCACCTGGACTTGTAGCAAAGGTGGCAGTGATCGGCGTAGCCGTCCTCATGGGCGAGATCGTATTTGCGCACGATCTCTGCCGGCCCACCGGCCAGCAAAGGCCCGACGATCGGATGTTTGTCCGCGTCATAGTCACGCATGATTTCCGGAAGCGGCCGCTTCAGCAGGTTGCCGATAGATATGCCCTGGCAAACGTGCAGGTTGCCGAACGGATCCACGTGCACGCGCTCCGGTTCCCGCAAATTCTCCCAGGGACATTCCGTGAACTGCTCCCAGGGCTTTGCCTCGACGCGTGATGCGAGCAACTCCGCTGCACGGCCCCTGTACAGAACCGCCGATTTGCCGGCGGGCAATCGACCGGCTGCGCCCGGCACATCGACAGCCCCCGGCTCGGCGACGCTGATAAAGTCAACCGGCATGCCGAGTTGTTTTGCCGCCCGTCGGGCCGTCTCGGGAGGCTCGGGATCTTCGTCGCCGCCGTGATAGGCATCGCTGCTTAATGAAAGATCGTCGACGAGACCGGCCATCGGCCTTAACCATCTTGTGGCCTCTGCATCCGTACTTGCCCAAAACGCATTCGAAACAATCCCGACCTTGAAACCGGATTTTTTTGCCAGGCGGATTCCGGCAAGCAACGTGTCGTAATAGAGAAAAGCCTCGCCACCCTCGAAGTAGATCCATTCGATGGTGCCCAGGGCCTCGGCCTGATCAAGAATGTACTCGATGGTCGCGACGTTCATCGTGCCCGTTTGCGTTGGACCGCCCCACACAAAACAATGCTCGCATTGATAGTTGCACTCGTAGGTCAACAGGAGGTGCAGTCCGGACAAGGGATTCTCGCGTGTCTCTATTACATTGTCGCGCACCATACGAAGCACTATAACTCAGTCAAGCCCGCCAACGTGATTTCGGCTGCGTCAGCCACTCGCCGTGCTCTTACAGCCAGTCCCTCAGCTGGTGGTAGAACACGCCCAGCGCGACCAGCTGGTGTCGAAATCGGTACGCGCCTGGCACGCGAACGGGTTTTATCTTTGCGAACACATCGAAACGCTCTTCGGTGCCGGCGATCACGTCGGCAAGAATCCGTCCCGCCAGATGTGTCACGTTGACGCCGTGGCCGGAGTAGCCCTGCGCAAACAGGACATTTGGCGCCACCCGGCCGAACTGCGGCACACGGTTCAGGGGCACGCCGATGGTGCCGCCCCAGGCATAGTCGATTCTCGTGTCGTGCAGCTGCGGGTAGATCTTGAGCATTCGCGGCCGATGATTTTTTTTAATGTACTCGGGATCGGCGCCAGAGTAGTTGATGCGCCCGCCAAACAAGAGCCGCTTGTCGGCGCTAAGTCGGAAATACTCCAGCACAAAATTCGGATCACAGACGGCGAGGTCGCGTGGATTCATCTGCTGGACTAACGCAGCAGACAGGGGCTCGGTCGCGGTTATGAAGCTGTTGACGGGAAACAGAATGCCATGCAGTTCGGGAAGCAGGGAGTGGTAGGCGTTACCCGCGATCACAACCCAGTCGGCAGCAACGCTGCCGCGTTCCGTGATGACCCTGGCTTTCGAACCCCTTTCCACGCCAAGAACCGGGCTACCCTCGTAAATGGTTGCGCCGTTGTCTGCGGCCGCCCGCGCCTCGCCGATGCACAGATTGAGCGGATGCAGGTGACCATTGCCCATGTTTAGCAAGGAGCCGATGTAGGCATCGGTCCCGATCAGGTCGGCGGTTTCGCCGGCCGATAGAAGTCGGAATTCATGCGGGAAGTTGTGGCGCTGCAGGCGTTCGAACTCCGCATCGAATGCTGCAAGATGGCGCTTCTTGATGGCGACGTCGAGGTATCCGGCTTTCAAATCGCAGTCGATCCCGTAACGAGCGACGCGCTCGCGGATTATATCGTGGCCTGCCCAGCGCATTTCCCAGAGCAATTTTTCGGCGCCGGCGCCATGGGCTTCGGCGATTTTTTGCTCGCCCGAAATGCCGCCGATCATCTGCCCGCCGTTGCGGCCCGATGCGCCCCAACCCACTTTGCTGGCTTCGACTACGTGCACGTTGTAGCCGCGCTCGGCAAGATGCAGCGCCGTGGAAATGCCCGTGAATCCGGCGCCAATGATGCAGACATCCGCGTGCTGCTCGCCAGAGAGCGGTGGGTACCCGGCGTCCTGATTTGCCGTTGCGGCATAGTAGGAACCGGTGTGTGGCTGCGAGGTCGTCATCGTGGATATCGTACACGAGCAATGCACGGGTCGGCAGTGCCGCGCCCGTCACATGGTCCGCTCCGGACGGGCGACGACGGACCTTCATGCCAGGAGAATGAGGTGATCCGGAAAAGAATACTTGGCAAAACCCAGACCAGCCTCCCGGCCATCGGACTCGGCTGCATGGGGTTATCAGAATTTTATGGCCCGCCGACCGACCGGGGCACGGCTATAAAGCTGCTGCATACGGCCATCGAACTCGCGGTGAAACATTTTGACACGGCCGAACTTTATGGCATGGGCGCGAACGAGACCTTGCTGGGCGATGCTTTCCACGACCGTCGTGACAGGGTATTCATTGCCACCAAGTTCGGGCCGATCCGGGATCCCGAGACGGGGCGTCCCGTCCGGATCGACGGATCGCGCGCGAACTGCCGTCGCGCGGTTGAGGGCTCATCGAAACGGCTCCGAACACACGTTATCGATCTCTATTATTTGCACCGCGTCGATCCGCTACACCGATCGAGGAAACGGTCACCGCCATGGCTGAGCTGTTGGCAGAAGGCAAGATTCGTGGAATCGGTTTGTCGGAGGCGGCTGCCGACACGATTAGACGTGCGACCGCCATTCACCCAATCTCGGCCGTGCAATCGGAGTACTCGATCTTCAGCCGGGACATCGAAACTTCCGTCATTCCAGCGTGCATCGAGGCCGGTGCGACACTCGTCGCCTATTCGCCGCTGGGGCGCGGCATGTTGTCGGGGGCGTTCAAGCACGATATGGCCCTCGCCAAAGATGATTATCGCACGCTAACGCCGCGCTTCCAGGGCGAGGCCTACCAGGCCAATGTGGCGTTGGTCGAAGAAATCGCTGCCATTGCATCCGCGAAAGCGTGCCAACCCGCTCAGGTTGCGCTTGCCTGAGTGCTCGCCCGCGGCGATCACGTCATGACCATTCCCGGTACGACAAAGCTCGAGAATCTCGAGGTGAACCTCGAGGCATACAATACTTCCCTGACCGACGCTGAGCTGGCAACACTCGATCGTCTCGCTGACCGGGTGCAAGGCGATCGCTACGACGGTCGTGGCATGTCCATAATCAATGGCTGAACCGTTACGTCACCTGTCGGCGAGAGGCTCCACCTGATCACTACATGTTGCGTCGGTACTCGCCACCAACCGCATAAAGCGCTGCCGATATCTGGCCCAGCGAATTAGACTTCACTGTTTCCATGAGCTCGGCGAATACGTTGCCCCGCTCGCGGGCGACCGACTGCAGGCGCCTGAGCGCAGCGGCACTTTCGTCGGCATGATTCTTCTGGAAGGCCCGCACGTGGCTAATCTGATCATTCTTCTCGCTCTCTGAGGAGCGGATCAGCTCCTGGCCATGCACTTCGTCCTCCTGCCCTGCTTTCGGCAGGAACGTATTCACGCCGATGATAGGCAACGAACCGTCGTGCTTCTTGGCTTCGTAGTACAGGCTTTCTTCCTGGATCTTGCCGCGCTGGTACATGGTGTCCATCGCGCCCAGCACGCCGCCCCGCTCAGAGATTCGTTCGAATTCCTGGTACACGGCTTCTTCGACAAGGTCGGTCAACTCGTTGATGATGAACGACCCCTGCCAGGGGTTTTCGCAGAAATTGAGCCCCAATTCTCGTGAAATGATCAGCTGGATGGCGACGGCGCGGCGCACGGAATGCTCGGTCGGCGTCGTTATCGCTTCGTCGAACGCGTTGGTGTGCAGGCTGTTGCAGTTGTCGAACAGCGCGTACAGCGCCTGCAGCGTCGTGCGAATATCGTTGAAGCTGATCTCCTGTGCGTGCAGGCTGCGACCCGAAGTTTGCACGTGGTACTTCAACATCTGTGAACGGGCACTCGCGCCGTATCGCTCCTTCATCGCGCGCGCCCAGATCCTGCGCGCGACGCGACCAATTACCGAGTACTCGGGATCCATACCGTTGGAGAAGAAAAAGCTCAGGTTAGGCGCGAACTTGTCGATATCCATGCCGCGCGCAAGGTAGTACTCAACGATCGTAAATCCGTTTGACAAGGTGAAGGCGAGCTGACTGATCGGGTTGGCACCGGCTTCGGCGATGTGATAGCCGCTAATCGAAATACTGTAGTAGTTGCGTACGTTTTTATCGATAAAGAACTGCTGCACATCCCCCATCATCTTCATCGCGAATTCGGTCGAGAAAATACAGGTGTTCTGCGCCTGGTCTTCTTTGAGTATGTCGGCCTGCACCGTGCCTCTCACCGACGCCATGGTCTCTTTGCGAATTCGCGCATACGTGTCCGCATCGACGACGAGTTCGCCCGAAAGACCGAGCAGCCCGAGGCCCAGACCGTCATTGCCTTCCGGCAGTTCACCGTGGTAACGCGGCCGCTCTTTGTTATTGAAATATTTGTCGATCCTTTTTTGCGCGCCGTCCCAGCCGCCGCTCTCACGCAGGTATTTCTCAATCTGCTGGTCGATCGCGGTGTTCATGAAAAACGCCAGGATCATCGGCGCGGGACCATTGATCGTCATCGAGACAGACGTAGTCGGCGCGCACAGGTCGAAGCCGGAATACAGTTTCTTCATGTCGTCGACCGTGGCAATCGACACGCCGGAATTGCCAACTTTGCCGTAGATGTCCGGCCGCTCGTGCGGGTCCTCGCCGTAGAGCGTTACCGAATCAAAAGCCGTCGACAGGCGCGCCGCATCCTGCCCCAGCGACAGGTAGTGAAAGCGCCGGTTGGTTCGCTCCGGCGTGCCCTCGCCCGCAAACATGCGCGTAGGATCCTCGCCGAGCCGCCGGTACGGGTACACGCCGCCCGTGTAAGGATAGCCGCCGGGCAGATTTTCCTTGCAGAGGTAGCTGAGCAGATCACCCCAGTCCGAGAATTCCGGCGCTGCAATCTTCGGGATTTTCTGGTGGCTCAGGCTCTCGCGATAATTATTGCCCTTGATCTTGCGGCCGCGCACCGTGTAGCTGTACGTCTCGGACCGGACGCCGGCTTTTCGCTGCGGCCACTCGCGCAGGAGCTTGAGCGACTCCGCCGTGAGGTCACCGACTGCTTCCTGGTAGCGCTGCCGCAGCACTATGAGGCTCCTGTCATCGCCGCCTGCAAGGGCCTCTGCGTTGTACGGTTCGAGCTCCGCCGGCAGTTCCGGGTCGTCCAGCAGCCGCAGCGACTCGAAAATATGCTGGGCGCGGCTGGCCGTCTCCGCCTGGCTGTCGGCGCGACCATTGATCGCACGCCCCTGCTCGGCAATCTCCGCAAGGTAGCGAATTTTCGCGCCCGGGATCATCGCCGTCGAGCGGGGTTCGCGAATGGATGTGTCTATCTCGGGCGTCCACTTCGCGGCGTCCAGCCCGACTTTTTCGACAACGCGACGACACAGCTCCGAAAACATCCAGGTGACACCCGGGTCGTTGAACTGACTCGCGATCGTCGGGTAGACCGGCACGTCGTTGTCAGCAACATTGAACGCAACGTGATTGCGTTTCCATTGCTTGCGTATATCGCGCAAAGCATCTTCGGCTCCTCGCTTATCGTACTTGTTGAGGACGATCAGGTCGGCGAAGTCGATCATGTCGATTTTCTCGAGCTGGCTCGCCGCGCCGTATTCGCTGGTCATGACATAGACGGAATAATCGACCAGGTCGACGATTTCACTGTCACTCTGGCCAATGCCGGCGGTTTCGACGATAACGAGATCGAAGCCCAGCGACTTCAGGAAGAGGATATGGTCGCCGAGCATCTCGCTCGTAGCCAGGTGCTGGCGCCGAGTCGCTATCGAACGCATGTAAACACGCTCCGAGCGCAGGGAATTCATACGAATACGATCGCCGAGCAAGGCGCCGCCCGTGCGGCGACGCGTGGGATCGACGGCTAGTACGGCGATACGCATGTCCGGGAAGCACGACAGGAAACGATTCAGAATTTCGTCCGTCACACTGCTTTTCCCGGCACCGCCCGTGCCCGTAATTCCTATAACGGGCACCTGGCCGGCCTGCATCTGCCACTCCTTGCGCAGCCGTGTGAGCTCGGCCTCGTCGAAAATGCGTTCTTCGATCGCGGAAATGCTGGCGGCAATGTCGACGGATGAGTCCGGTTTCGGCGGGGCAACGGTCGGCCGCCGGGCCGCAAGCGTACGCTCGATCAGGTCTGCGATCATGGCCTCGAGACCCAGTTCCATGCCGTCGTGCGGGTGGTATAGACGCTCTACGCCGTAGTCCATGAGATACCTGATCTCGTCGGGCGTGATCGTCCCGCCCCCGCCGCCGAACACCTTGATGTGGCCGGCACCGAGTTCACGCAAGCGATCGATCATGTAGCGGAAGAACTCGATATGACCGCCCTGGTAGGAACTGACGGCGATGCCGTCCGCGTCTTCCTGGATCGCTGCGCGAACGATGTCGTCGACGCTACGATTGTGGCCAAGGTGAATGACTTCGGCTCCCTTCGCCTGGATAAGGCGACGCATGATGTTGATCGCAGCGTCATGACCATCGAAAAGCGAGGCGGCCGTTACGAATCGCAGTGGCGAAGTTTCGCGTTTTCCGGAGACGCCCGGCAAGTCGGTGGCGGCGGTACTCATGCGGCAGCTCCTGCGTGAAAATAAAGCTGAACCCTTCGCTACGAAGGCGAAAAGTTCTTGCTAATCAATCAGTTTCAATGTTGAAAAAATTCTAATATAGATTAAAATAATGCAGATCGGTGCGGAACTCAAGTCAGTATGCCGCTGACGATAGCCACCCGGCAAAGGAAAAAAATGGCCCAGAAGGCGGACGAGACACGTTTTGAACTCCAGAAAGACCGCATGCTGCGGGCCGCCGCGAAGTGTTTTAACGAAAAAGGCTACAGCGGCTCGTCGCTCAAGGACGTCGCCGCCGTTCTGGGGCTGACCGATGCTGCGCTCTACTACTACGTGCGCAACAAGGAAGAACTGGTTTACCTGTGCTATGTGCGCGCCGCCGCGGTGGGCCAGGAAGCCATGGCGCGTGCCGTGCGCGACGGACTCAACGGCATGGACATCGTGCGCCGGTACCTGCGGTATCACATCGAGATTATGGTCGGTGATCGCGGTCCTGTCGCAATCATGAGCGAGATTCCGTCATTAAAACCGGTACACAGGAACGAGGTGCTGGAACTGTCTCGACGGCACAGCGCTCGTTTCGAAGGAATTCTCGAAACCGGTATCGAAGACGGCAGCATCGCGCCCTGTGATGTTCGTATGACCGGCAATGCGATAATGGGCTCCATCAACTGGATTCCGAAGTGGTACCACGGCGACCCCGCGATGGCGAAATTGATCGCCACTCAATTCCCCGTCATTCTCACACGGGGTTTGCGACCCTGATCCCTTAGTCCTGGATATTCTCCAGCCGTTCGTTGACCAGGCGCTCGATCTCTTTAATGTCAACGCGGGCGGGATTCGTTTCGAGATCTGGAAAATCCCCAATCTGGGCAAGCATGACCAGTTTTTGTTCAAGCTCGCTCTCGATGCGGCCATAGTATACCGCGCTGGACTGAGGGTGATTCGGCGAGTCTGCGTTGATGACGATCATCGGGCTACTGCCTCGCTTGAGGCGCGATCCTGTTGCCGGCCTGACGTCACGCGAGCTGCGTTTTATCGACGCCAGCAAGATCGCCAGGTCACTATACTCGCGCCGTATTTTGAGAAACAAACGATCGGATTCACGTCGTTGCTCGGCCGTCATGTCGCTCATCAGCATGTCGCGAACCGCAACAAACTGCGGCGTTCCGCGTTCCGCCGCCAGCCGGTACCACGCGGACGCGGCAATCGCATCCTCGTCAATGCCCATTCCCGTCAGGTGCATGAAACCTACCATGTACTGTGCGTATTTATCGCCGACAGGCGCGAGTTCATTCCGATAAATGAAATAAGCGCGATCGAATTCACCGCGCTCATACAGTTCATCGACTTTGCGTTGCACTTTCAAGGTGCGCGGATCGGCCAGATCCCTGGCTAGCCCGGACGACCGCTGCGCCTCCACAGGCGCGGCCAGCAGCACGATCAACGCCATCAGGATTACAGTTGAAAACGTTCTCAAAATATTAACCGTAGACCCCTACAAACGACCATTAGCTTTGAGTCCGTTCCGGCGCTCAAAGTTCCGCTTAGCCTCATGATCCTGCGCCGGCAGTCAGTCCGCAAACCTGGGCGGCCGCTTTTCGAGGTTGGCACGCACCGCCTCGACCTGGTTGGGCAATCCCATTATCCCGAGCTGGAGCTTCGCTTCGAGGGCCAGGGACTCTGCTTCCTGCAAGTGCCAGGCCTCGTTGACGAGTTGTTTGATTGCCCGAATCGCGTCGGGCGACCGGGCGGCACAGTCTTGCGCGAACTCTCGAGCAGCAGACAGTGGGTCGTCGTGAATGTTCGTCACAATACCAAGTTGCAGGGCTTCGGTCGCGTCGAATACCCGCGCCGACCACGCCAGCTCTTTGACCCGATCGGGCGGGACCACGCCACGCAGTGTCGTACTGATCGCCATGTCCGGAATCAGCCCCCACTTGGTCTCCATGATCGACAAACGCGTGTCGGCAGCCGCGTACCGCAGGTCCGCACCTAGCGCTATCTGTAGCCCGCCACCGAATGTAATGCCATGCAGGGCGCAAATAACCGGCACCGGCAGCTCGCGCCAGGCATAGGCTGCGCGCTGAAAAAGGTTGGCTTTCGAGGACGCTATGGGTGCCATCAGCGTCTTATCGATCCTTAGCTGCGGGTCCGTGAATACGTCAATGTCGATACCCGCGCAGAAGTTGTCTCCGGCACCGTGCAGAACAACAGCACGCAAATCCGGTTTCTTGGCCAGCTCATCCGCCGCCTCACCCAGTGCCTCGAACATGGGCATATCCAGCGCGTTGTACTTCTCCGGGCGATTGAGCATTACGTCGGCGACATGCCCATCCAGACTGATGCTTACTCGATCACTCAACTCGATTCTCCACTTGTCACACTCTCAACGTGCACTTGCCGTTTCGCAAAACGACGCTGCCACGCTCCCTAACGGTACAGCGAAACGAGACGATGTTGCCATCCTGCCACATGTCCGTGGTGATGGTGTCCCCGGGGATCACCGGCGCCGAAAATCGCGCGTCGAATCCCTCTATCAGCGTGTAATCATAGTCACAGATAGTTTTCAGCACCGCCTTGCAGGCGATGCCGAACGTGCACAACCCGTGCAATATCGGCCGGCCAAATCCGACGCGGGCGGCCACCGCCGGATCGGCATGCAGCGGGTTTCGGTCGCCGGTCAACCGGTACAGTAATGCCTGGTCTTGCCGCGTCGGGATGTCGCAGCTCAAGTCCGGCTCGCGCTTCGGCGCACGATGCGGCAGCGGGCCCTTGCCTGATGGACCGCCGAACCCGCCATCGCCGCGCGCCATAATTGTGCACCCCAGCGTAAACAAGACGGTATCGTCGTTCGCAAGCCGGCCTTCGGCCTCAAGCAGGATCAATGCGCCTCGATCGGGTCCACGGTCAAACGCATCGACGACCCTCTTGTTGATCAGGAGGTCTGCGGCGGGCGGCAGCGGCCTGTATAGCTGCATTCGCTGTTCCGCATGCAATACCTGGCTGTACTCCCAACCGAGATCCGGTGGGAACATGTCTGGCACCAACACGGTGGATAGTGTTGGCACCGTGTGCAGCGGCCCGCCCTGCTCATACACATAGGGCAGTTCTTTTGCGTTCAGTGGATCCATGCCCATCCCGATGCTGAGCGCATACAGCATTGTCTCGGTGTCCGTGTACGCAAAGGGTATGTCGTAGACAGACTTCGACATGAGTTCATCGTAATTCAGTGCCATGGTTTATCCACTCGGGCACGACCTGGTCGCGCATCATCCCTGTTTCGCATATTCCCAACCCATTTTGGCCAGCGGCGTTACTGCATCAACGGCCTGCGCCGCATGAGCACTTGCCGCGGTCCCGTCCCTGACCCGCCCCGCAATGCCCTGCAGGATCGCGGCCAGGCGGAAAAAATTGAACGCCGAATAGAAATTCCGGTTTGCTATTCCGGTGCGACCGGTGCGCCGACAGTATGCTTCGATATAGGCTTCTTCGTCGGGGATGCCGAGTTCGGACAAGGGCTTTCCGGCGAGACCGATCGAGCCAATACCTATTTCCGGCATTTGCCAGGTCATGAGGTGATAAGTGAAATCGGCAAGCGGGTGACCGATCGTGGACAGTTCCCAATCCAGAACGGCGATAACCTTTGGCTCGATCGGATGCATGACCATGTTATCCAGGCGATAGTCGCCGTGAACGATGCTCGCCGAGTCATCTGCCGGGATGTTTTCCGGCAACCAGTCTATGAGCGCGTTCATCGCATCGACCGTACCCGTCTCCGACGCCCGATACTGGCCGGTCCAGCGTGAAATCTGCCGCGCAAAATAATTGCCGGGTTTGCCGAAGTCGGCAAGCCCGAGGGCTGCAAAATCGTAATTGTGCAATCTCGCAATCGTTTCGTTGACGTTGTCGTAGATCGCCGTACGCTCTGCCGGCTCGAGTCCGGGCAGGTCGAGGTCCCAGAAAATGCGCCCTTCGACGAATTCCATTACGAAAAACGTTGTACCGATAACCGCATCGTCCTCGCACAGAACCACCGGTCTGGGTACTGGAAAGTCGGCCGAATTCAACGCGCTGATGACCCGAAACTCCCGTTCCACGGCATGCGCCGACTTAAGCAGCCTGCCGGGGGGTTTGCGCCTCAAAACGTAGCGGCCCGTACGGCTTTCCAAAAGGTAGGTCGGATTGGATTGCCCGCCCTTGAACTGACGAACTTTCAGAGGTCCGCGAAAATCTTCTATACGGGTCGACAGGTAGTCGAGAAGCCGCTGCTCATCGAAGCGATGCGCCTCACGCACGTCGCGCGTGCCCGTATTTTGCTCAGACCGCCGGCTCATTTGCGTACACTCATCCGATCGCAGTGTACAGCTACATGCGGAAAATACCGAACGGCTTCTCGTCGTCGCGCGGACGATTCATGGCGGCCGACAGTCCGTGTGCAAGCACCGAACGCGTATCCGCCGGATCAATAACGCCGTCATCCCACAGGCGGGCACTTGCGTAGTAGGGATGCCCCTGAGTCTCGTACTGCTGGCGAATCATCTCCTCATACTCGGCTTTTTCCTTCTCCGGCCAATCTTCGCCGCGTGCCTCCATCCCGTCGTTCTTAACGGTCGAAAGTACCAATGAAGCCTGTTCTCCGCCCATGACCGAGATGCGCGCATTCGGCCACATCCACATAAGGCGAGGACCGTACGCACGACCGCACATGGCGTAGTTACCGGCGCCGAACGAACCGCCAATCACTACCGTGAACTTCGGCACCGTTGCCGTGGCGACGGCATTTACCATCTTGGCGCCATCTTTGGCGATACCGGCATGCTCGACCCGCTTGCCAACCATGAATCCGGTAATGTTCTGAAGGAAAACGAGCGGAATGCCGCGGCGATTACAAAGCTGGATGAAATGTGCGCCTTTTTGCGCAGACTCCGGGAAGAGGATTCCATTGTTCGCAACTATACCGACCGGATAGCCGTCGATATGTGAAAAGCCGCAGACCAGGGTAGCGCCATAGAGCTTCTTGAATTCCTGGAATTCCGATCCATCGACAATTCGTGCGATGACCTCCCGGATATCGTAAGGAAATCGATACTCGCGCGAAACGATGCCATACACGTCATCAGCCGGGTACAGGGGTTCTTCGGGCTTGCGTCTCGCAACGCTGATCTCGCGCTTCCAGTTCAGGTTCGCAACTATATTTCGCGCGATTTTCAGCGCATGGGCATCATCGTCGGCCAGGTGGTCAGTCACCCCCGATATGCGAGAGTGCACGCTTCCGCCACCGAGCGTTTCGGCGTCCACGACTTCCCCTGTCGCAGCTTTGACCAGCGGCGGGCCGCCGAGGAAGATCGTGCCCTGGTTGCGCACGATAATCGATTCGTCACACATGGCTGGTACGTAGGCACCGCCCGCCGTGCACGACCCCATCACTGCAGCAATCTGCGGAATACCTTTTGCCGACAGCCGCGCCTGGTTGAAGAAAATGCGACCGAAATGATCGCGATCGGGAAAAACCTCGTCCTGGCGCGGCAGGAAGGCACCGCCGGAATCAACCAGGTAAATACAGGGCAGGTGGTTTTGCTCCGCGATTTCCTGTGCGCGCAGGTGCTTCTTGACGGTCAGCGGATAGTAGGTGCCGCCTTTGACCGTCGCATCGTTCGCAACGACCATGCAGGCGATTCCGTGTATGCGGCCGATACCGGCAATGATGCCGGCTGCCGGAACGTCATCGCTGTATA
The DNA here is from genome assembly GCA_029863125.1 of Gammaproteobacteria bacterium. Taxonomy (GTDB): domain Bacteria; phylum Pseudomonadota; class Gammaproteobacteria; order Steroidobacterales; family Woeseiaceae; genus UBA1847. The sequence continues at coordinate 78,977 of JAOTWB010000002.1, read as the reverse complement.
CCTGCCAGGCCGCCTGCCGACCGATTTCCAGGAACTTCGAATCTTCGTCCAGCAGCGTGCGAATACGATCGCGCGGCAGTAGCTTGCCTCGCGCCAGGTGCCGTTCACGCGAAGGCTCGGTTCCACCCTGCATCACATACTCATCGACCTCGCGCAAGTTTTCGACCAACGCGATCGCCGCCTCGGCATTCTTCTTGAAATCGTCCGAGGAGCGATCAACTTTGGTTTTGATGACTGGCATGCGAGTGAGTCCGTAGTGACTACTTCGTGGCGTTAAACAACTCGCGACCAATCAGCATGCGACGAATCTCGCTGGTGCCCGCGCCTATTTCATACAGTTTGGCGTCGCGCCACAATCGGCCCGCCGGGTACTCATTGATATAACCGTTGCCGCCCAACGCCTGAATCGCCTCGCCGGCCATCCACGTCGCCCGCTCGGCAGCCACGAGAATACATCCTGCGGCATCGAAGCGGCTAGTCCTGCCGCGATCACAAGCCTTAGCCACGGCATAGACATAGGCGCGGCAGGCATTCATCGACGTGTACATGTCAGCAACCTTGCCCTGCATGAGCTGAAACTCACCGATCGGCTGGCCGAACTGCTTGCGATCGTGTACGTATGGCATTACAAGGTCCATGCACGCCGCCATGATACCGAGCGATCCGCCGGCGAGGACAACGCGCTCATAATCAAGTCCGCTCATCAATATTGCGGCCCCCTTGCCTTCTTCGGCGAGCCGATTGGTATGGGGGATACGACAATTCTCAAACAAGACTTCGCTCGTATCGGACCCGCGCATGCCGAGTTTGTCCAGTTTCTGTGGTGTCGAAAAACCCGCCGTTCCCCGTTCAACGAGGAACGCACTCAGGCCATGCGTACCCGCATCCGCGTCCGTTTTTGCGTACACGATCAGTAAATCAGCGCCAGGCGCGTTGGTGATCCACATCTTGGAGCCGTTGAGGACATAATCGTCGCCATCACGTATTGCCGTCGTGCGCATACTCATGACGTCGGATCCGGCGCCCGACTCGCTCATGGCCAGGGCCCCAAGGTGCTCGCCGGACACCAGCTTGGGTAGAAATATCGCCTTCTGCTCCTCGCTCCCCCAACGTCGCAACTGGTTTACGCACAAGTTGGAATGTGCGCCATACGACAGACCGACCGACGCTGAAGCGCGGCTGATTTCTTCCATCGCGACGACGTGGGCAAGGTAGCCGAGCCCCGAGCCGCCGTAATTTTCCTCGACGGTAATTCCGAGTAGCCCTAACGCGCCAAGCTCAGGCCAAAGGTCTCGCGGAAAGGTGTTCTTCTCGTCAATCTCTGCCGCACGGGGCGCGATGTGATCGTTCGCGAAACTTCGTACCGTCGCGCGCAGCAAATCCAGCTCTTCACCGAGACCAAAGTCGAATTCAAACATCAGCCAAACACCTTGTTGACCCTTAACCGAATGCCCGCTCTATTTTCGGCTCAATGCGCGCGAAACTGAATACCAATCGCACGGTACCCGAAGCGCTGTCTCAAAGAGCTGAAAGCCTGTCGATAAACAGCGAGAAAAGTTCATATTGCGACGAGATACCGAGTTTCGAAAAGAGGTTTCGTTTATGCACCATTACGGTCCCCGGCGCGATTCCCAACTCCCGCGCAATCGACTTCGAAGAATGACCTCGTAACAGGAGCTGCGTTATCTGTCGTTCCCGTTGCGTAAGCGCTTTCTCGCCAAAATGCCGAAAGCAATGCGTCAGACGTTGGTGCATGCTGAGGTCACGCTCATCCGCCGAATGGCGTGCAGCCCACGCGTCCCATATTCGTTGCATCGCCGCCCGGACAATGGGTTCCATCAGACGCAGGCGCGCCACGTCCGACCGCGAGAACCGGGTTTCCCAGCGCCCGACAATCAGCACGAGCGTGCTCTTGGTATCGGTGTCGAGAAGAAAATCCATTTCGTCCGCGAGATGCGTCCGTTCGTAGTACTGACGAAAATATTCACTGGAACGAAATCGGTCGGGCGTTTCGTCGCGACAGCGGCACATTGCCGGTTTGTTCTTGCGCACCGCAAGCTGGTACAGAGGATCGAGCAGGTAGGGTCCGGCCAGGTAGCGATCAAGATAGTGCCGGGCGCGGCGTGGCGTCATCGTGTGGTGCAAAACGCTCGGCGGAGCATCCCGGTAAAATGCCAGCAAACACGTTGCATCGTTGTCGACGGCCACGTCGACTACTTTTGCCAGCGCAACTGCGGTCGCCTGATCGTCACGGGCTCTTATTAGGCCCGCTATCGCATCGTGCCACTCCGGATTATTGAAAGCTCGCGTCAAATCAGCTCGCTCAAGGCTGATACAACGCGGCCGCCGCGCCGCTAGGATCCTGGATGACGCAAAATTGTCCGCCGGACAATCCGCGCGGCTCAACGATGACCTTGCCACCGTGCGCTTTGCACGCCGTCACGCTCGCATGGACGTCGTCAACGATGATGTAAATCAGCCAGCCGCCTTTAAGCTCGGCATTACTGCCGCGCGCATGGCAAATGCCAGTCACAGCCTCGCCTGTCCCCGGCATCGCCATCGAATAATCGGAGTATTCCCCCATGCTGACGTCTTCGGAATTCCATCCGACCACTTCCTTGTAGAAATCGCGCAGTCCGCCGGCGTCGTCGACAGAAATATCGATCCAGCCGATTTTTCCAACCTGGTTTTCATCGGACATGCTGCTTCTCCTCTGCTGCTGACTTGAACCGCGGGACCGTGTCAAAATGACGTGAGAAAGGACGCCGCATTGCCACCAATGGGGCCACATCCCGACTGAGCAACCCTCAGGTATTCCATTCCGGTCGGATAATCTTCGGCCTGTGGATTGTGGACGCGACGCACGCGATTCCTGTGATACAGCCTGAGCTGCGACGTGAACGGAATGACGCTGTCCGGGTCGTTGCCCGTCATCTCATAGTGCAGATCGGGAAGCCGGTACCACGGCAAATTCATGTTGGCGTGATGTGCGTTGTGATAGCCGAAATTCAGTGTAAGCCAATTTAGTTTCGGAATTCGCAGACTCAGCGGGTTGCTGAAGGTGTGTCGCTGCTCCCACGCCGAGTCACCTTTATGCGGTGGCTTCTCATAGCTGAACAACGTCGTGTTGTGGGGATAGTCATGCTGCACGCTGTCCATGAATCGCAGGATATGCATCATGATCAGATAGGCAATGACATAGAGAAACGCGACTTTTGGCACAAACACTATTAACGCGGCAAACGCCCCGCCGCGAACAAGAATGACCGTCACATTTCGGACGCGCTGCTCGCGACGCTGTGGAATGACGAACGAGGTCAAGGCCATGACTGCATGCATAAGCAGGTCGTGCGCCGGGATATAGAACCACTCCATGAAGCGGATAATCCTGGTGACAACAGGGTGTTCTTCGAAATAGCGGTCGTAGTCAAACCAGACCACATCGTCGTTATCGACATGATGGCGAAAATGCTTGTAACGCATGTCTTCGTAAGTGCCATAAGCGGAACCGCACAACCAACTCATGAATCGCCCGAGCAAGGCGTTATGGCGGCTATTCGTGAACACCAGGTTGTGACCGCACTCATGTATGAGGTAGGCGGCGATGGTCATCGCGTGTGCAAGCAACAGCGTTGCCAGCACGTTGATCAGCCAGTGGCCGTCAAATAGACCCACGAACCCCAAAACATAAGCAACGACGGCATAGCTCGTGGCAGCCCCGTAGTACAGCAGCCCCTCCTGATCTTTAAAAAGCACTGTCGTCCCGCTCATAATGCCTCGCCTGTTCATCCTGCTTTTTGTACACATCGAGAACGCCTGTTGCTAGCATACGCAGCCTGGCCAGTCCGTCCTGAGGAATCTACGAATGAAGCTTGTCACGGCTATTGTAAAACCCTTTCGTCTCGATGACGTTCGCAATGCCCTCGGCGAAGTCGGTATACAAGGCATGACCGTAAGCGAGGTCAAGGGGTTCGGGCGCCAGCGCGGCCACACCGAGCTGTACCGCGGTGCCGAGTATGTTGTTGATTTTCTTCCAAAAGCCAAGATCGAAGTCGCAGTTTCCGACGACATGGTGGAACGGGTCGTCGAGGCAGTCGTGGAAGCGGCGAAAACCGGCAAAGTCGGTGACGGCAAGATCTTCGTGACCAGCCTGGAACAGGTTTGGCGCATTCGAACAGGCGAAACCGGGGACAGCGCTCTGTAGCAGACCCACCGCGTCAGGCAAGCATACTGCCTGCGAGGGCTCGACCCAGCATGAACCAAAGTGCCAGCGCCGCTGCCAAATACAGGTAAAACCGGAGCATCACGATGTTCGATGTGCAGTGGATAAAGCTGTGCGCAATTCGAAATGCGAGAAACAGCCATGCCGCGATCACATAGCCTGTGTCGACGCCGTCAGTAACATACAGAAAAAGGCAAAGTCCATAAAACAATACCGGCAGCTCAAACAGGTTCTTGAAATTATTCGCCGAATTGTTGACGGCTTCAGGCAGCAGCTCCACGGCCTTATCGGGCGTCGTGTAAGCCTGCACGGGCACCCCGGCCTTCTTCATCGCCGGAATGCGCTTTGCGTACATTACCAACCAGACAATCGCGGTAAGGGCCATCATGCCGAGCATCGGCTGCAGAATCAGTTCGTCATTCACTATTGATCACTCCCCCGTCATACAAAACGCGTTCAGCTTGTTGCCGTCCAGGTCGCGGAAATAGCCGGCGTAGAAATTGTTGCCGCGGGGCCCCGGCGCCCCCTCATCGGTGCCGCCCAATTGCAGAGCCTTGGCATGAAAGGCATCGACCTTTGCGGTTGAGTTCATGCCGATAGCCACCATAACTCCGTTACCCACTGTCGCGGGTTTGCCATCGTACGGACGAATGATTGACACGGCAGGTGTGCTCGGGCTCGTCGACCAGGCTATGAATGTATCGCCTGCCATCAGGCGACCGGCTCCGATGGTCGCAAATAACTCATCATAAAATTCTGCCGCTTTTTCAAACATGTTGGTGCCGAGAGTCACGTATCCAATCACTGTCCGTTCCTTATCATCAATTAACTTGCTTCGGGCAATATAACCTGCCTCCACCGCGCGAGCTTAGCTGAGAACGGCATTGCCGCGTAGGCCGGACTCGTGGACGGTAAACTGCATTGGCAAATCGATTGTCCTACCACGCTCGTGTTCACATATTTTTTAAAAAGCCCCTTGGCTTTACTGCCATTGAACGCAATCAGCCCGATTTCAGAATGCGTCCGCAGGAATGTTCCGAAATCGTTGGCGCGCGCGCTGTCCATCCGGATGTTCGCATCCATACTGCCTCGTCGCAGCGAACTTTGCAGCACATCCCACAGGGCAATCCGGTTTTCAACGAGCTGCTGGCAGCGAATAGCAAAGTCACCCTTGATTCCAAACAACTCTTGCATAATGGGCCAAAACGCATTTCGCGGATGCGCATAATATTGCTGCTCGGCAATCGAGCGCTGGCCCGGCAAGCTCCCCAGTATAAGAATGCGGGCATCAGGACCCGCAATAGGCGGGAAACCTTCGCTTGGTTTCGATGCGGCCGCTATCGCTGCCATTTGAGAATGCGCCGCGCGAGCATCTCCATGTCCCCCGCATGGCGGTTACGCATCACCGGGTCGTCGGCGGTAATATTCATCGCGCGTACGGTCTTGCGAACCAGCTGGCTTTTTTCGTCAAAATCGAAATCAATAATATTCAGGCAACACATCGACTGATCGAGCAGGCCGAACGCCTCCAGGCCAACGCCGGTGGCCCAGCCGAGCACCGCAGCATTGGTTCCGCCGTGAGCGAAGACAGCCAGGTTGTGCCACGATTGATCGGCCAGCAGAGACTCCATCGCCGTGCTGATGCGCATATAAAAATCGTGATAGCGCTCTCCCCGCAGAAACCTCGCATCCTCTTGCGTTGCCCGCCAGTGAGAAAACGCGATGTCGGCATAAATGTCGTTTCCGCCCGCCGTTTCTCCCTTCAACGGCCGGATTTCCTCGAGTTCCGCGAATACCCCAAGCTCGACGTCACGATCGCCAAGGATCAGCTGGCCGGTCTGCTGCGTTCGCGGGAGCCCGGTGCACAGCGCTTTGTCAATATGGATGCCGGCAAACAGTTCGGCCATGCCTGCTGCCTGCGCTCTACCTCGCGCATTGAGATCCACCGAATCCGGGTCGGCCACCCAGTCTCCGTTATCATCGATATAGTCTACGGCGCCGTGCCGAAACAGGTACAAGCGGCGGCGGCGAGCGCCGTCGATTGCGACCCGGCGATTCTTGTCACGATCGATATCCGACACGGCCGCCCCGCTAATAGCCACGTTCGGGGTCCACAACATTGAGCAGCCGCTCTCCCGCTGCAAATCGCCTCAGGTTTTCTTTGAGCAAGACGAAATGTCGCTCTCGCTCGCCGCCGCGGGCTGCAACGTGAGGAGTTATGATGACATTGTCCAGTTGCCACAACGCATGATCTGCCGGCAGAGGTTCCGGATCGGTCACATCGAGGCCGGCTCCGCCGATCTGTCCATTTTGAATCGCATCGGTCAACGCATCCGTATCCACCGTCCCGCCACGACCTACATTTACGAACAGTGCGCCCTTCTTGGTGGCCGCAAAAAACCCGGAATCGAGCAGATTTCGGGTAGCGTCAGTCAGCGGCAGCGCATTCACAATGACGTCCGCCTGTCCCACGAGATCAAGGAGCTCGTCGGATAAACCAACATAGTCTACGAAAGACGGGCCCTCCCGGCTGCTGTTTCGGGTTCCGATCACACGCATGCCCAGGGCCGCGCCACGTTGCGCAGCCTCGGTGCCGATCCCCCCCAAACCGATGACCAGCATTGTTTTTCCTGAAACCGGGAACATCGCGCCCGAAGCCTCCGAACTCCTCATCCAGATCCCGTGTTTCATGCCTTTCGCATACTCGGGCAGCCGCCGCGCGAGGGCCAGCACCATGGCAACCGCATGCTCGCCGATTACCGGCGCCGACATCTTTTGCATATTCGTCAGCACGACCCGGCCGCTGGCTATAGCCGGAACATCAACGCAATGTTCGGCTCCGGACGAAAATATCTGAACCCAGACGACGCTTTTCGCGGCCGCCAACACTCGTTCGCTGCACGAGCCGATGATGGCATCCGCATCGGCCGCCATCGCAATCGCTTCTGCCTCCGAGGTGGCGACCACGAATTCGGCATCAGGCAGGAGCGGCCTGAGTGCATCGACCTCATCGCCCAGCCGTGAGATCATCAGTTTTCGGGCCCCGTTCCAGTGCGGCAGGTCGCGCACGGCTATCGGGCCTTCGACGATCCTGGCATCGCGCACGAGATCATCAATCGAGATCTCCGCCAGCGATGATACGGCGAGCAGCAGAAATGCCGTCACGGCTGCCATTGCCAGGCCAGCTTTTTTCATCGGTATCCTCTTGGCAATTAACATTGCACAACCCCTTGTATATGCTACCACTTACTTTTCTGAGGTGAGAAATACAAACGGGGACGGGCATGCATACGATAGCCACAGACAAGGACTGGGTCGATTCACGCCGCGAGCTGCTGGACGCGGAAAAGGCGTTTCAGGCCGCTCGTGACGAACTGGCCGCAAAACGTCGGGCATTGCCCTGGCGAACGATCAGGATCGACTACGTCTTCGAGGGCGAAAGTGGCCGACGCTCGCTGAACGACTTGTTTGGCGAGCAATCGCAGTTGGTCATCTACCATTTCATGTATCACCCGGATTGGGATGAAGGCTGCAAGTCCTGCTCATTCTGGGCAGACAGTTATGACGGAATGATTCCGCATCTCAAGGCGAGAGATGTCGCCTTCGCGGTAATCTCGCGCGGTCCGCTGGACAAGCTGCTGGCGTATCGCAAACGGATGGGTTGGACCTTTCCGTGGCTGTCGTCGGCGGAGAATTCGTTTAATTTCGATTTTTGGGTGTCATTCAGCCCCGAACAAATCGAATCAGGCAGTGCTTGCTATAACTATCGCGACGATGCCGCCGTTGGCACCGAGATGCCGGGTCTCAGCGTTTTCGCGAAAGACGAGAACGAAGACATATTCCACACGTATTCGACGTATGCGCGCGGCCTCGACAACCTGAACCCGGTTTACCAGGTCCTCGACCTTGTGCCCAAAGGTCGGAACGAAAAAGGCCTGCCCTACCCAATGGACTGGGTCAGACGACACGATGAATACTGAGAGCTAGGAAGTTTCCAGACCTGGCGCCGTCTACGCCGGGAAGAAATCGATTGGCTTCGTGGTCGTAATTGCTTCGACGTCTTTGGCCTCGAAACGGAAGAGCTTCACGCGCTGCACAAGTTTGCGCTCGAGATCGGGGTCGCCGAGCTCGCTGGAGACGATCTCACACATCGTGACCTGTCCGTCGGGCGCGATCGTCAGCCTTAGAACAAGCTTCCCTTCAAGAGACGGGTCCATGCGTAGCGCCCGATTGTACAAGGCAAAGATCGCTCCCTTGTTCTTGTCAAAAACGAGTTCGATTTCCTCGCGAGAGCGCGAAGCCTTACCGCTCGAACCTGAGCGCGTAGCAGAGCCGCCGCCGCTGCCGATTCCGGCGACGGGGCTCGTGACTTTGGTCGTTGAGCGTCCCGCAATGCCGGAACCGCCGGTATTGCGACTCATGCTTGCCGTATTGATACCGCGCGACGCGGCGCCCGCCTTGGATGTGATCATCGAGCGTTCATTACGCACCGCCTCGCCCACCGATGCTGTCAGCGGACGGTCGTCGGCAATCTGTTCCACGAGGTCCCTGTCGACCAGGTCCGCAAGATCCTCGGCGAACGGCATCAATGCAGCCTGAGCCTGCTCACGGGCAACCTCCTCACGATCGGGCTCCGGTGCTGGTTCGGGCTCGGGCTCGGGCTCCGGTTCGGCCTCAACAACCTTTTCGGGTTCGGCCTCGTCGGGCTCCGGCTCGGGCTCCGGTTCCTCCTCCTGCGGCGGCGGTGGCGGTGGCGGCAGTGGTTTCTCCTCGAGCAGCAGCTGAGCAATGCGCGGCGGGATCTCCTCGATATCGTAGGGATCCGGTTCGGGAACAGGAATAAATGGCCACACCACTCCAAGTACGGCACAGATCAGGAATATGATGCCGAGCAGACGCCGGAACTTGCGCTCCTGACTCCGACCAGTCGTCCACGGCAGCTCATACTCTCTGTAAAACGGCAAATCCAATTGCGCGACTCCTGTCCGTCGTCCTGGCGCCCTAGCGCGCCGCCTGAATGTTGTCCAGCTTGTCTGAACTCTTCTGCAGCACCGCTAGCGAAATTCGTCCGTAATCCGATTGTGTGCAGGTCGCCATTACTTTCTTCAACAAACGGTAAGGGATGTCCTTGTCGCCCATGATGGTGACTTCCCGACCAGCAATATCTGTTTTCGTAGCGCGGCGAAGCACTCGATCGTTCTGCGACAAGAGCGCCTCGCGCAGTGCCGGTATGTTGTTGCCTTTCGTCGCCATGACGTCCGCGACCCTTGCAACCGGCGTACCCTGCACGATGATGTCGAACTCCCCAATCAGGATGACGACCGTCTCGTTGGCCTTGTCTTCGGCTATCGATTCCGGCAGTTGCAGGTCCTTGGTGTTCGGCAGCGTTTGCACGTCTGACGAGTTGACGAGCAGGAAAAAGACCAGGATCGTAAATATGTCCATCAGCGAAACGAGATTCAGGGCACCGGCGCCTTTATGGCGTTTGTGGTGCTTCTCCATGCGTTTCGCGCGGGCTGACTTGACCATTGCCTATCCACCCCCGGTCATGACCGGCGCATCACCGATCGATATGTCGGGGAAAAGATCGGAGCGAACGACTGCCTGATCCTCGATCGCCTCCGCCACTCGCACCGCGTCCATTACCTGCACCAGCGTGTCATAGGCAATATCCTGCTCGAGCAGGATCGATGCATCCGATTTCTTTGGGTACCTCTTCTTGAGCTCTGACAGCTTGGTTCTCAGCGCGTCGTAGTCGTAACCGTCGCTGCTGTTCGGATAGACACCGAGCAAACCCTGGTTACGATCGCCAACTTCGATTTTGTCCTTGCGTACGATGACTTCCAGTTGAAAGACCTGTTCCTGCGGGTCCACGGGCTCGTTAGAGGAGCCTGGCAGATTCAATTCGAGAATCGCCAATCGCGAGAACACCGCGGTTATCAGCAGGAACGGAACCAGAATCACCATCAGATTCATGAATGCCGTGATGTTGAGTTCAGCCGTATCATTCCGATGATGACGGCCGCCTCTTCTGCGGCTGCGGATCATGCCCTACGCTCCGGTTGTCTTCAGTTGACGTTCGGTCACGGCATTGAGGAACTTGACGCTCGCCATCTCGAGGCTATCGACGAGACCGTTTGTCTTCGTCTGCAGTAGCGCGTGCACGAGCAGCAAAGGAATGGCGGCCATCAGGCCGAACGCCGTCGTATTCATCGCAACCGAGATACTGGCCGAGAGCATGTCTGCCTTGTCTGCCGGATTTGCATTCGATACGGCGGTAAAGGCATTGATCAGGCCGATAATCGTTCCCAGGAGACCGAGAAGCGTCGCCACGTTAGCCAGCGTCGCAATGTAGTGCGTGCGCTTTTCCAGCCTGGGCAAGACTTCCATCAGGCTTTCTTCCATCGCCTTTTCGATATCGTCACGACGGCGCGCCGACTTAACGCGGTATAAGCCGTAGGTAAGAATCGAGCCGATGGCGGCCTTCGATTTCGAAGTAAGCGCAGCTGCTTCCTGGAAGTTGCCGGCCTTGAGAAAAGGCACGATCTTCTTCCACAAAGCACGATTGCTGGCGCCCGACATGGTCAGGTACATCCAGCGCTCGATCGCAATCGCAGCGCCGAATGCAAATACAAACAGGATCGGGTACATGAATGGACCGCCATCCTGAAAAAACCGCACGATAGTGCTCATTTGTCTGCTCCTCTTAAAACAGAATTTTGGCGGCCAGGGCCGCAATTTCACAAAAATCGCGGCTTGGAGCCGCTCCTACTCTTCTTCATCGCCGTACAGATCGCCGTAGTAATCGACCTGCCGAACAAACTCTTCCCTGTCGATCGGTGCAAGGACCTCATCGAGCAATGTATTGACCGGCCTGCCCATCAAATCTCCGGGATCTGATTTCTTCCACGGAACGATGTACAGCACCTTCGGTAATTCCTGGTTACCAGTGATTTCGGTACGTCCGAGCTCGATCGAGTCCATCACCCGGCTTCCCGTCGTACTTCGCGTGATGTCCTCCGTCTCGCGAGCCGCCTCCATTTCCACCGACGAGGTGTCCACCGCCGGCAACAACTCGTCGTCCTGGTCCACCGGCTCCTGAGCGAAAGCGGCGAACGCTGTGAAAAGCACGGCGAGCATGAATCCGGTGCCGAATACCCTGGTTTTGCCAGTTTCCGTGTCCATCAATCCGCCACGTTTGCCGTTCGCTGGTTCGCCGCCACGCGGCGTCTCAGATCCGCAATCCACTTTTCAACCTGCTTGTCTTCACCGACAAGGGCCTGGTAAGTCTCGAAATGCTGCAGCGCCACATCCAGGCGCTGCAGGTAAAGCTCATTCAAAATGCCGAGGTTGTAGTGTGCCAAGGCGTAGTCGGGCTTGACTGTGACGGCCTTCAAATAAGCGGCTTCTGCCTCGAGAAAATTGCCGTTTCTGCGAAGCAGCATACCCAGCTGGTTCAAAGCGGCCGAATGATCGGGGTTTATCGCCAAAGCAGCGTCCAGCGCAGACCTTGCGGCCGCGTTATTCGCGTTATTGGCATGGATGATAGCCAGGTTGACGTGGGCACCCGGGTAATCCGGAAACTGCAGCAGGAACTCCTTGAATCGTAACTCGGCGTCGACGTAGTCGCCGGCCGCCATGGCCGAAACGGCCTGTTCGTAGAGTGTCCGGACCTGTGGTGGGACGGCCAGTTCCGCATCAGGGCCGTCCGCAGCGCCGCCCTGCCCGGGCAGCGACCTCGATTGCGGGGCTTGCGCCGAACCACCGCTCGCACAGCCTGCAAGCACCAGCAGCGCCAATGCGACGATCGGCACCCGCGAGGAATCAATAAAGTGCCGTGACAACATCTTCGCTGCGCTCCTGTTTGGCGTATCGCGCCGGCATCAGGCCGGCCAGTCGTTCGAAACTCCTCTGCACCCATTCGTCGTAAACACCGTCCGAAGCCCTGTCAGCATTCGCCTTGTACAGGTCGATCGCTTTTTCCTCGAACGGAAAGGCCTGCTCTTCAAGGAGTAATTCGTATTGCTCGAGCGCGTCGGCGTCGAGGTCGCCCGGCCTGTCAGACTCCAGCAGAGCGGAACTGAATTGCTCATACACTTCGCCGAGGCGAAACGTCGCCGCCGTGGTTACTTCTGCAATTCCGTAGTCGGCGGCGCCGGTGTAAGCGGCAATAACCTCTTCCATGAGTGATTTCTTGAGCTTGAGACTACTGGCGAGCGGCTGCGTCAGTTTGACGACCGCGAAACGCTCGCGCACCGGGCCTGCCAGCTCCAGGGAGGCGGTTGCCGCCAGGAAGCGGGTGCGGTCGGTTCGCTGCGCGCCGGCCGTCGCGTCAACCTGGACGAGTTCATTTAGCCTTGCCAGGCGTTCCTGTTCGTTGCCCGTCTGCCGCGCTATTTCGAGCAGGCGATAGCGGGCCTCGACTGACTCTGCGAGCGGATTCGGATACCGAAGAACGATGTCGTTGAGTACTCTCTGCTCGCTGGAAATCGTGCCGGACTGCTTGTAAAGGTCGGACGCTTTCCAGAGCGCCTCGCGCCGGACGTCATCGCCGCTCGAATCAGCACGGGAAATACGCTCAAATTCGGCGGCAGCCTGGTCCGACTGGCCCGACTCGAGATAAGTGACGGCCAGTTTCTGCGCAACATCGTCAGCATATTCGCTGTCCGGATAATCGCTGCGGAATTTTTCGAGCACGCCGGACGCACGATCCCAGGCCTGCAAATTGATCAGGGCCGCCGCCGCGTCGTATTCAGCTGTGGCGCGAATAGCCGAATCCGGAACCACATGTCCGAGCCGGGTAAAGTGCGTGACGGCCGTCTCGAGATCACCAGCATCACGTGCTTTTTCGCCTTGCTTGTAGATCGACGAGGCGATACGATCTTTGATCTCTTGCCCGACAGCTGCATCATCGGCCGGCGTGAAGCTCTGCAAACTGTAGTACGCCGCTTCAGCCTCTGTGAAATTCTGAAGATCAAACTGCGAGTGGGCAATGACCGTCCAGGCTGTGCGCGCAAGCGCGGGCTCGACCGGCGGCTGCTTCGCCACCACCGCCTGGCCTACGGCAATTGCGAGGTCAAACTGATCCTGCGCAAACAGATCTTCAGCAACGGTCGTTAATACGGCGCCTGATTCGGGGTGTTGAGGATAGGTGTCGGCAAATTTCAGACCGCTGTCGAGATACTTCTTGTGCCACGCGTCTTTGGCCGTGCCAACCAGCGATTTTTCGTGCTCCCGATAAGAGAGAATCGCTGCATACCCGGCTTCGGCTGATTTCGCATGATCAATGTAGCCGTATGCGGTGCGCTCGTACTCGGCTGTCGCCGCCGCGAAATCTTCGCTCTCAAACAGAATTTCAGCAAGCAGGAAATTGGTGTTGGCGCTGTCCGGTTCACCGGGGAAATATGCCAGGTATTTGCGGTACCAGTTGGCGGCCTCCTGGTAGTCGCTTTTTTTGCCGTCACGCTGCGCCTCGGCATGATAATACTGCGCAAGATCATTGAGGTTGCTCTTCAGATACGCCGCAACCGCCTCATTCTCTTCAGGCGGATTGCGAACCCAGAACTCACCGTCCATGCCGTAACGCTCGACAAAACCCTTCTTGCCTTCAAGCACCAGACTCGGAAATCCGCCCTGCTTGTACGCTTCGATTACTTCGACCTGCAGTATGGGCGCCTTCGGGTGATAGGGGTCCTGCTCGACGAACGCTTCATAAGTTTCCGCCGCATCGACATAGCGTTCTTTCTCCAGGTACAGGTCGCCCAGGTTACTGTAGATTACGTGGCTGTATGCAGGATTCTGGCGTGCACGAAGAAATGCGTCGATGCTGTCAGCGCCTTCCATGTAAGAAAAGCTGATGCTCAGGACGCGGAAAGTATCTTCCACCAGCTCGCGTTCGGCGCGCGTCAAACTTCCGAGACGCTCCTCACCTTCGCCAATATCGACGTCTTTGATCTTGCGATCCAGCAATTCAAAAAACGGCTCAAGGCTGTCCTCGTGCCACGCCAACTTGAACTGGGACCAGCCGAGTTTGTATAGGGATTGCTCGAAGAAACGCGAGTCTTCGCCGTGTTTTCTGACCTGCTGATAGGCCGCCTCCGCATCGTTGTACTGCTTGCCAAGAAAGAGCATCTCACCGCGACGGAACTGCACTTCGTCGATAAGCGCAGTATCCGGGAAATCCCTGACCAGTTCATTCAGTACATCCAGTGCCTCGTCTGTGCGCCCGCCAATTTCGTAAGCGCGAGCCAACTGGTACAGAACGGTGTCGTTGCGGCGGTAGTCGGGATAGGCCTCGAGCAGCTGTTGATAAAGCCCTACAGCATTGTCGTAGCTCATTGAATCCAGGGATTCGATGTTGTCTGCCAGCTGGTCGGCCTCGGTCGCCTCGAGTTCGAGGTCGCCAAGACGACGCATGGCCTCGGCACGAAGCTCCGGATCATCCGAAACGAGATCGAGAAACACCCGATAATTGTCGCGCGCGAGATCGGAGCTATCGAGGATGATCTTGCCGGGGCGGACTTTTACGGTCTTTGTCTCGAGGCTTTTTATGGTGTCTTTTTTCTTCACGCCCGCATTGGCGGACGGCGCCATGAGCGCCAACGCGAGCAGTATGAGCACAACATGATGATGTATCTTCATTGCGACGCATCCCCGACCGTCGCCGCAATGTCGTAGATAGCGGCCAGGGCGAAGCGCGCCTGCACGGTGTAAATGTCGAGCCTCTGTTTTTGCGCCTGAAGCTCGCCGACCGCGATGGATTGCAGGAATGCACGCTGCTTCGAGAGTGCGTCTTCCACTCGCATTTTTGTGCCTTCAATTCGCGGCGCCAGACTATAGACGCGGTTGCTGAGCTCATCGAACCTCAGTGGTTCGAGCCGCATCGTCTGGTCAATTTGACGTCGGGAACGCTGCGTCGCCACGAGCGCTTCACCAGTCTGGTGAACGTTGCGGCGAATACGCCAAAGACGGTCGCCGAAGTCGCGTTCGAGGTTCCACTGCAGCACGCCTTTCAACAGGCTGATCTTATCGCCTACTTCGTCAGCTTCCGGAATATCGGCGGTCAATACCGGCGTGCGTTCGAGACTCGTAATCTCGCCCCACATGTCGAATTCGGATCGGCTCGCCAGCGCCAGCCAGTCGCGGCTCTCTTCGATGTTGTTCAACGTCGAATCGAATTCGAGCTTGCGGCTCACCATGTCGTCGAGATCTGCGCGCGCCAGAGCATCCTGAACACGCGGCAGACGAATCGCATAGGCCTCCTTGCGGGTCTCGAGCATGTTGCCGTATACAGCGACATTCATCTGCCACTCATCGAGATTTCGATGCAGATAGCTCAGGTCCCTATAGTTCTTGAGGCCCTCCTGGAACTCGTGTGTCGCCAGCAGGTGAAACAGGTACCTGGCCTCCAGGCCCTCGGGCAATTCCTCGAGGTGCCAATACCAGCCGGCGCTGTCGAGCGGATCGTCGTTGACGAAATTGTCGAAGAACAGGCCCGACTCGATGTGCTGAATCGTCCGGTCCAGGCGATTCATCTCTTCATAAAACGCTTCTATCGCATTCAGATAATGGTCCGCGGCCTGGCTGATGGATTCGAGTTTTGCCATGGCATAGGGTATCGCCAGCATGGATTCCTGCACCGCTGAATCGAGCAGGTTGCGGCTACGCAGCTCCATCCACGGCACCAGGGCGCGCTGATAGTCGTCCATTTCAGCGTCGGCCCAGCCAACGCCCAGCAGCGCCTTGTTGGAAAAAGGACCTTCGAGTCGAACACGCTGCAACGGTGCTTTCGCGGCTCGTGCCTGACCGTCCTGCAGCAGTGCATAACCCAACGCGAGGTTCGCTTTGTCACGCAGCGACGTAAGTTCGTCGTTGTAAGGGTCCAGGTTACCGAGGTCATCCAGCAGTCGTGCTGCTTCGTCAACGCGACCCTGGCGGACCAGTGCCACGCCGAGATTGAACTTGGCATAGCTTGCCCACTCGGTTCTGCCTTTCCAGTTCTGTAACCTGGCGATCGCGGCATCGTAGTCGCCGGCCGCGATCAGAATCTGTGCCTCGAGCATCAGTGCTTCGCGCTGTAGATTCTCCGGAAGCTCCCGTTCGATGTAGCTTAGCGCTTCTCGAGACTTGTCGATGTACCCGCGCTGGTACCAAATTTTTGCCAGGAAGAACCAGGTTCGATCGCGAATTTCCGGGGCAACGTTGTCGGCCAGCAGGCGCTCGAAAATATCGGCCGCCTCGAGGTGATGGCCGTAGGAAAGATACATGCCACCGAGCAGCAGCTCGGCTTCATTGGCATGATCATCGAGCTGCTGATTTTCCCTCGCCGCGAGCAGGCGAACGATCGCGGGGAAATAGTCTTCCTGGTAGAAGTAGAAAAGGACCTCGCCATAATGCGGGTCCTTTACCACGATCGGGTCACGACCGTCGGCGGCTGCCTGAACGGCCTGCGTCGCCGCTTGCAGCGCCAGCAGGAGATATAGGCACCTAAGTAGTAAGCGACCTGAAGGCAAAGATCACTCCCATTCCTTGATGACAAATTCCGGCTGCTGCTTCTTGACGCGGTCGGTGATTTCCAGTTCGAGATATTTGGCACCGATACCTTTTTCAAAGTTCAGGGTTGCGCCGCGACGATAGTCGCGAACGTGAGGGCCTTTCCCTGTGAAAACCGCGATCAGTTCATGATCGCCGGTTTTCAGGTTCGCCATATGCACACGATGCACGCCGCCGCGAATCAACGCATCCGTCTCCCGCGCCGTGTACAGATAGTTGGCAACTTCCTTACCGTCAATCTTGATGTTGATGGAGTCGAGCTCAAAATATTCGCCGACGTCCATGGAAACGAAGAATGCAACCTGCGAGTTTGCAGGAAACAACAGTTCTTCCTCCAGAAGGAACAGGTCCCGGTTAAGGTCCAGAACCTCCTTTTTCAACGTCTGCACGTCCTGGTCAAGACTGCGAAACCGCTCGCGCGATTCTGACTTAGCGGCCTGCACACTCATTGCGTCGGCCATTGCCGTATCGGCATTCAACGGAGCTATGTCTTCCTGTGCTACCACAGAGATGCTGAACAAGAGCATTGCGATTGCCGCCAGGCTGATAAGTGTCTTGGTCACAGCGTTACTCTCTTAACAATGAGCGAATCTGATCCAGGTATTTCTGTTCGTACCCGGGCTTGTAGCCATGGTGCACGTGGCGGACATTTCCCTCTCGATCAATGAGGACCGTCACGGGCATGGCTTCTACCTCGTACAGTTCGCTGACTTCCTTGCGCGAGTCGAACAGCACCGGAAAGCTCACCCCGAGCTCATCAATCATCTTCATTGCGCGCCTGGAGTCATCGTCGATATTGACGCCGAGCAGATTGAATCCCACGCGCTGGTAGCGCGCATACAGTTCGTCGAGTAATGGCATCTCCTGGCGACAAGGGCCGCACCAGGTCGCCCAGAAGTTGATCATCACAACGTCGCCGCGGTATTCCGAAAGCCGGAGGTTTTCACCCGATGAGCTCTTGAGCGCGAAATCGGGCGCCTGCTGTCCTTCGAGGCCCGACGACGCGAGGATGCTTGTTGCAAAGACGCAAGCCAAAAGAGCAACCATCGAGTTTCTGATATTCATTCGTCTCTTCCTTCTTCTACGAGCCCGGTTCCATCCGCTGTATAACGTGCCCGGCCACACCTCGGCAATCGTGAATGGTGACAGTCGACGCGGTTCCGGGCCGTGATAATCGTCACAAATGCCCGTATTTCCTAGACATAATGACGGGCGGTGCTGGCGGACAGGCAGGCCGCACGGGCGTCCGGGATTACGTTAAATGGTTGCCGGCGCCTCATTCATTCGCCCGGCGTCATCATACAATGATAGGCGTATGAAACTGAATTTGAAGCGAAAATACGTCGCCTTTCAGCGACATTCGTCGGATTTCTTAGCTAGTCGAAATCTTCCGCGGTCGGCTGTTGCAGCCCGTCGGAATAATAAACCCGGCTTTCGGAATCAATAACGATACTGTCGTAGTCAGGCAACGTGGCGATAAGCGTAAGCCCGTCTTTGACACCCATGACGAAGACCGACGTCGACAAGGCGTCGGTAATGACCGCATCCGGGCCAATTACCGTTGCGCTTTGAACGCCACTTGCCGGTTGACCCGTTCGCGGCTGGATGATGTGATGATAACGGATCCCATCTTCGTCGAAATAGCGCTCATAGTCACCCGATGTCGAGATGGCCTCGTCCACCAACGGTACCGAAATGGCCACCTGGCCATCGTTCCTGGGGTCCCGAATGCCTACCATCCACGGTCGACCGCGCCGATCGCCGAGCAGCCGTGAATCACCGCCTGCCGTGACGATCGCATTTTCCACGCCGTGGCGACGTAGAATATCGACGCCTCGCTCGACGACGTAACCTTTCGCAATACCGCCAAGATTGATTCTTACACCTTGCTGGGCGAACGCGATTGTCCCCGCTGCTTTGTCGAGCTCGACGAAACGGTAGTCTATATTCCCCCGCTCCGACTCGACCGTCATGGAGTCGGGTCGGCGTCGCGACCGGAAATCGTAGTGCTGGCCGACGCTGTCGTACGTTATATCGAATGCGCCGAGTGTCAGAATCGAGATGTCGAGGGATCGCTGAATGAGCTGCGACAGCTCTTCCCCTACCTGCACCGGGGTGTTCGCCGCCAGGCGATTGATTCTCGAGATTTCGCTGTCATCCTTGTAGGTACTCATAAGGCGATCGATGCGGGCCGCTTCGTCGAAAACAGCAGCCAGCGCCTGCTCGCCCACTTGAGGGTCTTCGCTCCAAAGAAAAACGCTGACCTCGGTCCCCATCATGTCGCGAGTCTCACCGAGCCAGCCCGCCAGCACCGGAGGGCCCGGCAGTATCAGCACGAGCATCGCTAGTTTTAGCCCAAGCCGGGAGTTATGCTTGGTGTGTTGAATCCCTAGTAAGGAGCCGGACAGTGACTTCATTCCTGATTTTCCTGGGCGTAATTGCCGCGATAGTGATATGGGCGATCGGTATTTACAACCGACTCATCAACGAGCGCAATCGCGTCAGGAACGCATTCGCACAGATCGACGTACAGCTGACCCGGCGACACGACCTGATTCCTAACCTCGTCGAAGCGGTCAAAGGCTACATCAAACACGAGCGTGAAACCCTCGAGGCCGTCGTAAATGCTCGCAATACTGCCGTTTCCAGCCTTGACGCCGCGAAAGCCGACCCGGCTAACGCAGAAGCTATCAAGAAGCTCGGCGCTTCCGAAGGCGCCCTGGGCAGCGCGCTCGGCCGCCTCTTTGCATTGGCTGAAGCTTATCCTGATCTCAAGGCGAATCAAAATATGATGCAATTCCAGGAAGAGCTCGCCAGCACTGAAAACAAGGTGGCTTTTTCACGCCAGGCGTTCAATGACGCCGTCCTCGGCTACAACAACACGGCTCAGAACTTCCCAAACAACATGATCGCCAATACGTTCGATTTTAAGCTTGCGAGCTTCCTTGAAATCGAAGCAGAAGAGAAGCGCGAAGTACCGGACGTCTCGTTTACCTAGACTTCGAGTGAACTTCTTCGACGCGCAGGACCGTGCACGCAGGGCGTCGCGACGCCTGGTGGGCGCCTATATCGTCGTCACAATTATTATCGTGCTCGGCGTTACCTCGATTGTCGGCTTTGTACTGTACAGCTACTCGTCGACGGGTTACGACATGACGCGCGGCGCTTTCGACGTCGAACAGTCGCCGATTCTAACGGGCAATTACGAAGATCTGGGCGATTTCGTCGCTCGAAACGCGCCGATACTGGGCGTTGCCGCATTGTTGACGACGTTATTCATTCTAGGTGCCAGCCTGGTCAAGACATCGCTGCTGTCCTCCGGTGGCGGAAAGGTGGCGGCCGACATGGGTGGCACCCTGGTGCCGGCCGACGTCCAGGATCCGCTACGACGTCGCTTGCGAAACGTAGTTGAAGAGATGGCGATCGCGTCCGGCGTGCCGGTCCCGGAAATCTATGTACTCGAAGAAGAAAATAGTATTAACGCATTCGCTGCCGGGTTCACACCCAGCGATGCTGCTGTCGCGGTAACGCGCGGCACGCTCGAGTTGCTCGATCGGAACGAACTGCAAGGTGTGATTGCTCACGAGTTCAGCCACATTCTCAATGGCGACATGCGCTTGAACATTCGTCTGATGGGCATTCTCTATGGAATCCTGATTCTCGGACTGATCGGCCGGATGATAGTTCGCGGTGGCCATCACCGAAGCATTATTTCGAGTCGCCGTGATCGCGGCGCACCGGTCATTCTCGTCATCGGTCTGGGACTGGCCGTTCTTGGCAGCATCGGTGTTTTTTTTGCGCGTGTCATAAAAGCCAGTGTATCGCGACAGCGCGAGTACCTTGCTGATGCGTCCGCGGTACAATTTACGCGACAAAAAGACGGCATTGCGAACGCACTCAAAAAGATTGGCGGCTACAGTGAGGGCTCACTGATCAAGTCGACAGATCCTGAAGAAGTCAGCCATATGCTATTCGGAACCGGAGCCAAGTTCTTTGGTTTATATGCGACGCATCCACCGTTAGTCCAACGCATTCAGGCGCTGGATCCAAATTTTAAACCGGCAGATTTTCCACGCGTTGATCCCCGTCGTCACCGATCGGTGGGTTACCCGGATGCGATACACAGCGGGCTTGCCGGTGATATCACAACGGCGCTCGCGGACGGAGGCGAGGCTGTATTGGCCGACTCGATCGCCGAAACTGTAGGCGATCCCGAAAGCGAGCACATCGAATATGCCCAGCAGCTCCGGCAGTCTGTTCCCGAGTCCTTGTATCGAGCGGCTCATTCGCAGGATTTTGCGTACCTTCTGACTGTCGCGCTAATCCTGGACCGCAGCGGCAAGACGCTGGACCGTCAGCTGTCGCTGGCAAAAGAGCAGCTCGGCACCGAGCGCGCGCGACTGCTGCAGCGTTACTACGAAGAACTCGCCCAGACCGGAGCTGAGTATCGTCTGCCGCTTCTTGCGATCGCCTTCCCGGCGCTCAAGCTACGGCCGACCCAGGAGCTTGGATACCTGGCATCGCTGGCCAGGCGCATGATCGAAATCGATGGCGAGATCGATTTCTATGAGTATTGTTTCTACCGAATACTGACGAGCAACCTGGGTCTTGCCATCGATCCGTCCGGGCGCCGAACGGCGACGCGCTCGCGCAAGAAGGAACTTCGCATGGCGGCCGTCGACCTGCTGCGAATACTGGCGAACTATGGCCACGAGTCGCACGAGCAAAGCGACGCGGCCTTTCGGGCCGGTTGCGCGGTGCTCGGTGACTGGGCACGGGACCATGAATATCAGTCCGATCAAAGTTTTACGGTCGCGGCACTCGACCACAGCCTGGACGTTTTGCTTGGCTTGAACAGCAAGGGCAACGAGACGCTGCTGCGCGCCATAAGCGCAACGGCGGCGCACGACGCGCGACTGTCGATCGGGGAGGCGGAACTCATCCGGGCCGTTTGCGCGACACTGGACTATCCGTTGCCGCCAATCCTAGTACACCGGTCTCCTGGCAAGTAACCAGCCAACGATGCGCGTACTTTGCGGATGGTTTTTGGCGTAGTATGGAACTCATGAGCGATTTTCCTGTCGGACATGACCATGAATAGCCCACGCCTCCTTGCCATGCTGTCACTGCTGGCACTGATCATCACATCGACAAGCTACGCTGCGACACGCGAAGAAAAAAGAGTCGCCGACGCCGCTGATGTCCTTGATCAGCTGCTGCGGATCCCTGAAAAGACGATTCCACCTAACCTGCTTTCGCATGCCTACGCCGTTGCGGTCATACCCAATGTTGTCAAGGCGGCCTTCGGTCTTGGTGCGCGCCGCGGCAAGGGCATTCTCGTCGTGCGCCAGGACGATAGTTCGTGGAGTAACCCGGCCTTTATTACGCTGACGGGCGGAAGCTTCGGTTGGCAAATCGGGGCCCAATCCACGGACATCATTCTGGTTTTCAAGACACGTAAAGGCGTCGACGGCATCGCGAGCGGCAAGTTGACGCTGGGTGCCGACGCATCCGTCGCAGCGGGCCCGGTGGGCCGACATACGGCCATCGCTACTGATATCATGTTCAAGGCTGAAGTCGTATCGTATTCTCGCAGCCGGGGCCTGTTCGCCGGAGTCGCGCTCGAGGGCGCAGGCGTTTCGATGGACCGCAAGGCAAATGCCGCGTTCTACAGTTCAAGCAGCATGACCCCTGAGAAAATATTCGTCAGCTCGCCGAACATCGCGCCAAATGTCGCGAATACGTTCGTGCAGATTCTGACCGCCCAAACCAGCCGACTGCCAACGTCGCCCGGCATGCAGGCCGGTACGACACCGGCTGACGAAGAAAGCTCCAGCGTGCGAACTTTCGGCCTGCCCGAAACGGGCGAGCCGGAGATCGACGAAACAGAATACGACCCAAACTACTAGGCACCTGAGCGACTAGACCGTTGAATGATCTGATTGCCAGGGTCCAGCAACTCGCAGAGTTGATTGGTCCGAACGTCTATCTGCAGGCTGCGATCATCGCGGCCGTTTTCATCATTGTCGGCAAAATCGCTGACTGGATAATCTCCCGAATAATCGGCCGGATTGCCAACCGATCCTCAAGCAACTTCGATGATGAGTTGGTCGGTTTGATTCACCAGCCCGTGTTCCTGTCCTTCGTTCTGCTTGGCTTCGGACTTGCGACCCGCCGTCTCGGGTTGCCCGAGGCACCGACGTTTGTAACGCTCGGTATTCTCAAGACCATCGCAATATTCGTCTGGTACAGCACGCTGAATAGCCTGCTGGTTCTGTTTGTGAAGACTTTTAGTCGAACTCATGACAGCAAGATCGTGCAGACCGGCATGCTGTCTTTGCTGCAGAACGTGATGAAGATAATTCTGGTCGCATTGACCGGTTACTTCCTCTTCCTGGCGTGGAACATCAACGTAACCGCATGGCTCGCGTCGGCTGGCATCGTGGGACTGGCGCTCAGCTTTGCCGCCAAAGATACGCTTTCAAATCTTTTCGCCGGCGTTTCCATCATCATGGACGCACCGTACAAGACCGGGGACTTCATAATCCTGGAGACGGGCGAACGCGGCATTGTCACAAACATCGGACTACGAAGCACACGAATATTGACGCGCGATGACGTAGAAATCACGGTTCCGAACGGAATAATCGGTAACGGCAAGATTATTAATGAAGCCGGCGGCCCTTCCGAGCAACACAGAATTCGTGTTGCCATTGGTGTCGCGTACGGCAGCGACATTGATCAGGTTATCGAAGTTCTGCAATCAGTCGCAAAGGATAATGCGGACATTGTTGCTGATCCGGAACCGCGCGTTCGATTTCGCGCGTTTGGCGATTCGAGCCTCAATTTTGAATTGCTTGGTTGGATCGCGCGGCCAGTCGACCGTGGTCGTGTCATCCATGAGCTGAATTGCGCTGTTTATAAGGCGCTAGACGAAAACAATATCGTTATTCCGTTTCCACAGCGGGACCTTCATGTGCGGACGATGCCGCCGGCAGAAAGCTAGTCCTCGACCTCTTCGCTGCGGCGGCGCAGTTCTTCGCGGATCGACTCGAGATCCGACACAGCTGGCTCTGACGCCGCGTCGAGAACTGGAGCGTCGTCGCCATCCGCCGCTGATTCGATTTCTGCGGCGGCGCCGGCGACTTCCTGCTCTTCGGGAACGACGGCGACCGGCAGATTGCCTTCGGCCAGCGGATTGCTCGCCTCAACTTCGCCCGCAGGTTCGACGCCAAACTGCGCCAGATACTCAGTCTCCTCACGAAGTCGTTGCGCTTCGGCTGCACGACGCCGTGCTTCGGCAGCAGCTGCCTGCGTACGCCGCAAGGCCTTTCTCTTTTGTTCTGACCTGGCTTCCAGCGCCGCTTTTTCGGCCGCTTCTTCCTGGGCCTGGATACGGGCAACTGCCTGACGCGCGTTTATGCATTCTGCGTCGTAACGGCTCTTGGCACGATCCTGGCTACACCGAACCATCGCCGCTTCGAGCAATATCGGATTCTCGACGAATTCGGTAACGGTCCGGGCCGGCGGTTCCTTTTCGCAACCGGCCAGCATCAGGATGCCGCAAAGCAACAATGTAAGGCGCTTCGTCATAAGGTGTAATCAGTCCTATTTAGCGTCTGGTATAAGAAACCTCGTACCGTCAGCCGCATAATATCAAAATTGTCAAATTGCGGTGGCTGTGTTGGTTCCCACTTTTTCGAGCTGATTTCGCTTTTTTTCGCGCTATAGTGACGCGGTACTCATTACAGGGACGCGGACCATTGTCAGGATCGAGCCAATTCACGCTCCTCGGCCAGCGGCGATTCGCCCCGTTCTTCGCCACGCAATTCCTCGGCGCCCTGAACGACAATATCTTTCGCAACGGCCTCGTCATCCTGATTACTTTCCAGGGCATACTCGTTGCCGGGATGGACCACACCCAACTCGCGAATGTCGCAGCCGGTCTTTTCATATTGCCGTTCTTCCTGTTTTCAGCTACGGCCGGCCAGCTTGCGGACAAGTTCGAGAAGTCGATGCTCATCCGTCGAATCAAGATTCTCGAAATCGTCCTTATGTCGCTCGCGGCTATTGCCCTGGTTTCCGAAAACTACTCGCTCCTGCTGCTGGTGCTATTCCTCATGGGCTGCCAGTCGACCATGTTCGGCCCGGTCAAGTACGCATACCTGCCGCAGCACCTGGCCGATGATGAACTGGTTGGCGGCAATGCCCTCGTTGAGTCCGGAACGTATATTGCAATCATCCTGGGACTTATCATTGGTGGCGTCGCCGTTGGCAACGAAATCGCCGGCGGCCTGGGTATAAGCAAGCGATCCGTGCTCGGCGCGTGTCTCATTGTTGTCGCGCTGACGGGATACCTGGCGAGCCGGCAGGTTCCGGCCACTCAAGCCGTAGACCCGATGCTAAAGATCAATTGGAATGCCTGGAAGGAAACCTGGCGCATGGTCCAGTTCGCGCGCGAAGAACGCAGCGTTTTTCTGTCAATACTCGGCATTTCCTGGTTCTGGTTCTTCGGGTCGGCGATGACCATCCAGATACCCGCCTACACGCTTGAAATACTCAATGGTAACGAAGCCATAACAACGACCCTGTTGATCGCATTTGCGGTTGGCGTCGGCATCGGTGCGTTAATGTGCGAACGAATGTCCGGACATCGAATCGAACTCGGCCTGGTGCCCTTCGGATCCATTGGTCTCAGCCTGTTCGCAGTCGATCTGTACTTCGCCCAGCCCGACTCCCACAGTGTCGCCGCATTAACTATCGGCGAATTTCTTGACCGCAGCGGCAGCTGGCGCATATTGGCCGATCTTGCTCTGCTCGGGGCTTTCGGCGGCTTTTACAGCGTCCCGCTGTATGCGTTGATTCAGAAGCGATCCAAGCGCCAGCATTTGTCGCGAATTATCGCGGCGAACAACATCATCAACGCGCTGCTGATGGTGGCCGCAGCCGTACTTTCAATCATCGTACTCAAATCCGGGTTCTCGATTCCCGAACTATTCGTGATCATCGCCGTGCTGAATGCAGCTGTGGCAATCTACATATACTCGCTGCTGCCCGAGTTCTTGATGCGATTCCTGGCGTGGCTGGCAATAAACGTTCTCTACCGAATTCGTACGACCGGCCTCGAGAATATCCCGAACACGGGCCCGGCAGTTGTTGTATGCAACCACGTCAGCTTCATGGATCCAATTATCCTGGGCGGGTCAGTGCGCCGCCCGATGCGATTTGTCATGTGGTACAAGATTTTTGAAATACCGTTCCTGAAGTTCCTGTTCAAGACCGCAAAGGCAATTCCCATCGCGTCAGCGAGAGAAGACAAGCGGCTGATGGATGAAGCATTTGAAAAAGTCGATGCGGAGCTTGCTGCTGGAAATATCGTCTGCATTTTTCCAGAGGGCGCGATTACATCCGACGGCGAGATTCAGCGTTTTCGGCCAGGCATAGAGAAGATTATCCAGAGGCGCGCTGTCCCCGTCGTGCCCGCTGCACTGGGACGGTTATGGGGCAGCTGGTTCAGCCGCAGACGATCAGGAGGTATCAGAAAGATCCCGGGTCGCCTGTTCGCGCGAGTTCCGGTCTCGTTCGGCGCTCCCCTCCGGCCGTCCGAAGTGACCGCGGAACGGCTGGAACTGCTCGTCAGAACATTGCGCGGCGACATGCGCTGAGTGACGCGGGTGGACCTTCGGCGAATCAGCTCAGGTCGCCGGCGGAACGACGCTGCCTCGGAGGCGAGACTGCCATTCTTCGACCAACTTGTCCCTGTTTCCGAATAGCCCGGGGCTTGCCGAGCCCCTGAAATTCAACTCGAGAAGTTCAACAAAACCGTTACGTGCGGCCGGCAGGTACATGCGATTACCAGCGGCCTTGCTGCCGGAGACGATCCGTGCCCCCTGAAACGTCTTGGGTACAAACACGCTGTCCTGCCACATCAGGCCGCCCATTGACGAACTGGCTCGGTGCACCCAGCGCGAGGTGCGAAACAGAGCGACCCTGCCGCCGCTGCCGAAAGTGACATCCCGAACCACCGCCGGCAGCCGCAGGACTTCGTCAGCGATGCGGCCGTCGGCCAGGACGAACTGGCTTGCCAGATTGTCCGCATCAACAAGTATTAGGTACTCGCCATCCGGCGAAGCTTCGAGCCGGCGAATGGCCGATGTTCCCTGCCACAGGTTTGTCAGATTCCAGGCCCCGTCCGGTGCCCTGCTGATCAATCGCAGAGCGCCGTTGTCGCCACCGATATAGAGCTGCCTGTCTTTCGCGAAAGCGATGCCTGAGTGAAGCCCTCCGAGTTCGAAC
Source organism: Gammaproteobacteria bacterium (assembly GCA_029863125.1). Taxonomy (GTDB): domain Bacteria; phylum Pseudomonadota; class Gammaproteobacteria; order Steroidobacterales; family Woeseiaceae; genus UBA1847. Next base: position 51,907 of record JAOTWB010000002.1, on the reverse strand, counting down.
TCCGCGATCAGTTCGCCGCTGTCGACAGAGAGCAGCCGGACATGGTCGTCATTCAGGACCGCGAGCAGCGACGAGTCCGGCGAGAAAACCATACGAGTGACCGCGGCTCCCGAAACTTCTGCGGTGTAAGGGAGTGGTTGTCCGCTGTCAGTGTCCCAGATTCGGATCGAATCATCCGATGCCGCACTTGCGACCAGTGATCCGTCGGCATTCAGACTGAGCACCCGGACCTCGGCGTTGTGCCCGACGAAACTGACATCTTCACTGATCGCTTTCATGTCGGCCGCGCTGACGCCTGCCGCAAAGACGTGTACGTGACCTTCGCGGTCACCGATAACGACGCGACTGGCATCCGGCGTCGCGGCAAGAACGCTGTCTCCGGACGGTTTCCAGATCTGGTGCTCGGTGGCCTCCACGATGGCTGCGTCGTCACCCGCCGTTGGGGCTTTCCAGATCCGCACCATGCTGTTCGGCGTCCCGGTAATGACGACCTGCTCATCATCGCTGTAGGCAAGCAGATCCGACGAGAACGCGTCGCTGCGAATGCCGATGGGCGGGCCAATGAGCCGCCCGTCCTCGCTGCCATACGTCTGGAAACCGATGTCAGGCCGTCCTGCAAGCACACTGCTGCCCGAAGGCGAAAAAACCAGCTGCCAGCGCCCTGCCCCGGATTCCTCGAGCAGTGGCCGTTTTGGGCGATCGATGCTCCATATCGAGACGCCGGAATCGCCGTGAATCACCCCGAGGGCCGAGCCGCCGGCCGCCAGTTCGATGGCACTCGGTTGCGCCGGTAAATCGATCTGCGCCGGCAGCGCGCCTTTCGCGAAATCCCAAATTCGAACCGCCCGATCGTAGTCCGCAACGGCGACCCGGTTACCCGTTGCGTCAATGGCAACAAGCGCGGGCGCCCCGGCGACGGCCAGTTCGGCCGCAATCTTGCCGTTTTCGAGAGACCAAAGCTCCAGCTTCGTTTCGATGTCACTGCGACGCGCAACGAACAGGTGAGTTCCGTCTCCCGTGAGTTCAGCGCTGGAACTCGCTGATCCTACTGAAATGGACATGGAGCGGTCGCCGGACGCTGTGTCCCAGAGGTTGACGCTATCCTGCGTCGCCGTAACGAGATGCCGCGCCCCAGCATCGAGCCCGATAATCGCCTCGCTCTCGTTGACGGCGATGGCACGTACCGGTTCGGCAAAGGCGAGGTCCCAGATACGCGCGCTGTCACTTTGCTTCGCACGAGCAACCGCGTAGCGGCCGCCGTCGTCGAACCAGATGCTATCGGTTTCGCGTTCGACCGGATCGGGGATGTTCAGGCCGCGCTGAAATTCCTCGATAATCCCCTGCGAGTTTAGGTTCAGGTTCCAGCCAACAAACTGTCCGGCGATACCTGGACTTTCATCGCGAACGCTGATCGACCAGGTGCCTGAGAGAGATTCGCCGATCAATGTGCGCAGCTGTTGCGGCGCAATAACAATGTCGTCGCCGCTCGATGCCCTGTCGAGCCCGGTCTCCACTTCAACCGTACGGCCCGATGGCGCGATTATTTTTATGCGCAAATCTGACAGGCGGGTGTGGCTGATATTCAAGGTCAGGCCGATGCGCCTTACGACGCCTTCACGATCCATAACGACACGACGCACCAGCGGAATGACCTCCAGGGCCGTAACCGACCAATCTTCACGCTGCTGCAGGCCCTGTGTGGCAAGCGACCATTGGGATATTCTCGCGCCTTCGGCCGATGTCAGCACCATGCTTACCGGGTCGAATACCGTTCTGCTGCTGCTTTGCACCGGTAAGCTGGCGATCAGCAGCGGATAGTCGTCGCCTATGAGATTTGCCGCGCGCTGCCGCCTTTGTACCGTCGCCAGAACGAGCGACTGCAAAGAAGCAAGCAATGCGTCGTCGCGCCGCTCCAGGCGCTTGGCTGCAAGCACTTTGCGATCCCAGAACTGCGCGTCCAGCTGTTCCGCCAGTCGCGCTGCGTCAGGGAGTTCCAGCACCAGAGTCCTAATTCGATCGATATCGCCTTGCTCTGTCGCAAGGCGCGCACGCTGCGTCAAAAAAGTCTGATAAAGGCTGTCGGCGATGTCAGCGTGCCCCGGGAACGAACGCAGGTTCCGGTAGGCTTCGCCGGCCGTCTCCTCTGCAACGGTCGTCGACGTCAGAATGTCCATATAAGGGCGCGGCAACCACTGTGTATACAAGAATGGAATCAGGGCAAAAAGAAAAAGCGAGGCGGCGACAATTGCGGGCACGCGCCAGCGTATCGGCAGGTTTTCGTTCGCCCAGCGAGCAGTGAACACCCTTTCGTACAGCCGATTGCGGATGCGCAGCACGCCGTCTTCATCGATTTCCAGTAAGCCAACTGCCATAAGCCTGCGCTGCAGCGGTGAGCCCAGGTCTGCGGCGACTTCGACGCCTTTGCGGATCTTGCCGTACAGGTTGAGCAACGGCTCCTGGCGCCTTTCGTCGTTAACGATCGCGCGATGAATGTGGCTCATGTGCGGCTCGCTGTGCAAAGCCGCTCGACCCGCCAGTTGTTGGGTCGCGATCCGGTCGATTTGCGCCGCCACGTCGCCAGACGCACCTTCACGAACGATGGAGCGAGCCAGCTTCTGGCTGAGATAAGGCTGGCCGCGGGTCCAAAAATAGATGCGATCAAGCGCTGCCGCCGCCGCCTGATTATCGAGATTCAGCTCAGTGGCGAACAGGTCGAGATCTTCGCGCGAGAAGTCGCTCAGCAGAACCTCCTGTGTAACGCCGAAAGGAGACAGCTCCGCTTCCTCAATCAGGCTGACGGGGTCGCATTCCCCCAGCAGTACAAATGACAGCCTCGAAAAATCGGGATCCGTCGTTCGCGCGTTGTGCGCCGCGCGAATACTTGCAAGTAATTGGTCAGCAGACTGAACTTCATCGATGCACTGAATTTCGTCAACGAATACGACGATGCGCTCAGGGACGTACTGCAGAATGACTTCCGAATAGAAATCGACAAGTCGCTGACGGTTGCTGAGGATCGACTTGTCTTGCCACCACGACTGCAGGTCAAAGCGGATTCTGAGTTGCCGCAGCAACCTGTAGGCAACATTGTAATACCAGCGTCCAGGATCACCACCACCGTCGCGTACGCCGATTTGTGCAAGATCGAGTACAGCCACCTTGAAGCCGTTATTCTCGAGCCGGGCCGCGGTCGCGGCTATGAGGCTTGACTTGCCGCTGCGGTCCGGCGCAAGGACGTGTGCGTAGCGGCCGGAAATCAGCGCGTCGTAAAGAAGATCGTCCGCTCTCCTGCGGATATAACCCGCGCGCACGGCGTGAAGCGGCGCACCGACACTGAAGAATTCGCCCGTCGAATCCAGTTCCGCGCGCTCGTCGCCAGTCTCTTTTTCGTTAAATTCCCCGGCCACCACCGGCTCCCTTATGATGCAGCGCTCTATTTTGTGCATTTACCCCGCGGATCGCCAGCATGAACTTGAGATTCGCGGCGCCCATCACTGTATTCTTGGCCGCATGAGCCGTATGCGCCTGCTAAAGAAGGATCTGTTCGGGGAAATTCGGCTGCAGAATTCCGCCGCCGATTTCGTGATCGTGCGCGATACACGGTCCGCGCGCTGGTGGCTCCGGTGGCTTGCCCGACTGCTGCTCAAGCGCGAAGCCAGCGCCCTGGCGGCGTTGAACGGTGTTGACGGTGTCCCCCAACTCATTGCCTGTGACGACGAGCAGCTCACACGCAGTTACATTGGCGGAACGCCAATGCATTTGGGCAAACCACGAGACAGGTCCTATTTTGTCGATGCGGCCCGGCTATTGCGGCGCATGCACCGTGCCGGCGTCGTTCACAATGACCTTGCCAAGGAGCCGAACCTGATCGTATGCGACGACGGACGGGCCGCTTTTATCGACTTCCAGCTGGCATGGCACTCGATGGACAGGGGGCGCATTTTTCGTATTGCGGCTCGCGAGGACATACGACACCTCCTGAAGCACAAACGCTGCTACTGCCCCGATCAACTGACGCAGCGCGAGCGCCGTATTGTCGACAATCCGTCCGGCCTGTCATATGTATGGATGGGGCTATTCAAGCCGATCTATTTGTTGGTCACACGCAGGCTGATTGGCTGGTCGGATCGCGAAGGGGCCGGCGAGCGCAGACACAGCATCTGATTCCAAAGCCCTGACTTCCGGTATACTCGCACTGCGCCAGCACCAAGAGGCCCGTGAGGATCCTGATCGTGGACTATTGCCATCAGCACAATCTCGTTGACCGCAGAATCGTCGGCCGCGAACGAAACTTCGGCATTCGCGTAAGTCTGCCGGACGCGGATACGCTCAGGAATGTCGTCGGCGACGACTGGGAACAGCTGCACTGGTACCCGACTGAAGCGGAACGAGACGCGGCGTTCGAAAAGATGGCAATAAGGCACGGCTATTACCGCAACACTGACTCCCCCACCCAGGTGCTCGAAAAAATCTCGCGCTAGTCAGCGCGGCGGCTCGCCCATGAACAAATAGACGTTGCTGTGCCCCTGCTCGGCGAAGCCGGCGGCAAGGTAAATGGGACCAATAAACGTGTCGATCCCGGCAAACACGCTACCGCTAATGATCATCGCATCGAAGTCGATGGCAGAACGCGACTGCCACACGTTACCGACCTCGGCCGAGGCGCCGAAGTAAACGGGTGTGTCGAAAATCCCGCCTGTCGTTTCGCCAACTCTGCGGTAGTAAACGAGTCTTGCAAGCGCCGCATGTGGGCCGCTGATTTCTCCCCGCTCCAGGCCTGACAGCCGCAGGAAACCACCCAGCGGAAAAAAGTCCTGCACGGCATTATCGGATTCAATCGTCGTCGCGTAGTCCAATCCGAGCTGCAGCGTATCCTTGCCTCGGCTCCACGAGTAGGCGATTTCTCCGGATACCGTGTCGGATTCATTGTCGGCACCGAGACCCGGGCGAGACAGGGTCCAGCGCAGGTCTGCCCGAACACCGCTGCGGGGAAACTGTGCGTTGTCCAGTGTGTCGAAGCGTAGCGCCGCGAATGCACCGCCGGTATCGAAGTCGATGTTGGGCAACGCCGGGTCGCCGACCTTGACTCGAGCTTCACCAAGACCCCGAAATACGCCAATACGAAACTCGCCAAAGTTTCCAAGCTCGCGGCCGAAGTCGAGACCGGTCTCGGCTTCTGACACGCGCAGCCTGGCGATCGTTTCATCGAACGAAAAGACGTTCAGGTTGGACTGCGCCATATTGATACGGGGTGCAACAAACCAGCGCGAATCGAAGCTCAGCGGCTGGTAGAACTCGGAAAACAGATTTGGATCCGTGCCGAGCTGCAGGTCCGTGCGCCATTCGGCACCCAGGCGATTCAGTCCGGCGCGCGTCAGGCGTGCCTTGATGTTGAAAGCGGTCGATCCTTCAAAATCATCTTCGAGGGACACACCGAACTGCAGGAAGTTAGGACCCCAGCTCTTCGTTGTTGCGCGATACTCGACGCCCGTCCGGCCATCTTCCTCGACGAGACTGTATCCGACGTGCTCATACAGCTGCAGCCCGTACAGCCTGTCAGCATTCTTCGCAAGCGTTTGCGGATCGATGGGATCGCCGGCTTTGACGGTGAGTCTCGACTCGAGAACCTCGGGCAATAACTTACCCTCGTGCACGACCCGGACGAATGCAAGCTTCGAGCCTGTTTTAGGCGGCGCGGCACGGCGCGCCTGGTATGTGTTATACGTCGCCTCGTTGACCGAGAAAGATCGCAGTTTCTCCGATTGCTCCCGTGTCGCGGCCACACCGGGCTCGATTGTCTCGACTATATCGCCGAAATTCGTTGACGCATAAACGCCGAGTTCCGGGCGAATCAGGACATCGTGTTCTGCGAGACGATCCACTTGCCGCAGCGTTTCCTTGCGTATCAGGATCGTCAACATCTGCTCGGAGATTGCCAGCGCCGAGCCCAGCTCCTCACGGGCATAAAGAGGAAATTCGACATCGACGGCGATAATGACGTCGACATCCATCTGCTGTATTACTTCGACAGGCAGGTTTCCCATCAGCCCGCCATCAACCAGCAAGCGGCCACGGATGCGCACCGGTGCGAACACGCCGGGCACGGACATGCTAGCGCGCATCGACTTGGCGAGATCGCCGCCGGCCATTACGTAAGGCACTCCACGCTCAATGTCGGAAGCTACGGCACGGAAAGGAATCGGCAAATCATCGAAGTCACGAATATGCGAGGTACGCATCGTCAGCTCGCGCAGCAGCACGTCGAGCCTTTGTCCGTGAATAACGCCTTTGGGTAGCACCAGGTCAGTACCGCGAACGCCAAGTTCGAAATCGATCGGGAACTGCGCATCGTCCTGCTTGCGTCGAAAGCTCAGGTCCTCACGATCGGGTTTGTCGGTAAGCGCCGCAGCCCAGTCGAGTGAGCCGACCAGTTCTTCCAGTTCATCCGCCGTCATGCCGCTCGCGTACAGCCCGCCAACGATTGCGCCCATGCTCGTACCGGCGATCACGTCAACCGGTATCCGCTGGCGCTCCAGTTCTTTCAACACTCCGATGTGGGCGGCACCGCGGGCGCCGCCGCCGCCGAGTACGAGCCCGACGCGCGGACGCTGGTACTCCGCCTGCGCCTGCCCATCAATAGCCTGGGCCCTGGCATCGTTTGCTGCAGCAATAATCAGGGTCAGCATTGCGCCCGACAGACACGCGCCGAGAATCGTTTTCGTCATGGAGAAACTCTTTTCTGGTTTACAGACAGTCATAGCAGGGCGATTATAATGATCGCGAACAGCTGAGGGTGAAATGATCGGATTCACACAGCCAGGGATGATGGCCGGCATGCTGCTCGCAGCGATCATTCTTGCGCCCGCGACCACTGTGCGAGCGGATCCTTCAGCCGAACGCGGCCCGAATGCCAAAATCGAAGAGCTCGTCGTCACGAGCCGCCGTCGCGAGGAGCCACTCGCTCGACAACAAGGCAACCTTGCGAGCCTCGACGCCGGGAGCATTGCCGCGATCGGGCATCAGCACATACACGAACTCATCACGCGCGTTCCGGGCGTATGGCTCGCGCGCGGCGAGACGTTTTTCTCCGGCAACGATGTCGACAGCGCCCCGCGCTGGCTTGGCAGCGCCGAAGTGCTGTTCGAGCCGGGCAACAATGCCGCGTTTGTACTGCAGTGGGTATCCATGGGCGACTATTATCTCGACGCTGAAAATCGCCTGCGCTACCCCGGCCACCAGCTGATGAACCTACGCACGCGCATCGACCTATCGCGGCGCCTGAGCGTCACCGCCCGCTTCAACAACATATTCGACGAAGATATCGCGAATCGCGCCGACTACGCGTTCGGACAATACCGCTTTTTCCCGGTCGGGGCCGCGAGTTGTTTATAGAGCTGCGTTACCTGCCGGGTCCTGCCGGACAAGGACGCTAGGAAACTCGCAACGATTCGCTGAAATCGACGAGTTCGTCCAGCTGCCGCGCTTTCTGATTGCTATCCCACCCAAATGCGTCCGCTGCAATATTGGCAATCGCGGTATACAGCGGTCGGCCCTGGTCAGCGTCCAGGCCAACCATCATCCGGCGAAACACGATATCCTGAAGCGACTTCGCGAATTCCTCGCGCACTGCGAAAACGACTTCGGCGGCCAGCACCGTGTCGTTGCCGTCAATGGTTTGTGCCAGTGCCTCATTGCTCGCACAGAGTTCGCAGATACCCGATGCACGGCCACCGTAAATGCTCAGGATCCGCTTGATGCCCGTCTCCGACAACAGCTGCAGCCCGCGAAGCTGCTCCTCGGCACGCGCGAGGCCCGACGCGCCTGGCAGTAAGCTGTCGCGAGTTCGGCACTTTGGCAGCCTCCGGTTCTGGAGTTTTGCTATCCGATCGACCGTCTGCTCGGCGAGGCTTCGATAAGTCGTGAGCTTCCCGCCAATAATCGAAATCAGTCTTTCGGCGACTTTCCTGTTGACCTTGATGATATGCCGGCGCGTGATTGCCGACTCCGGACCCTTTTCCTGGTACGGAAGCGGCCTGATGCCGGCGTACGCGTAATGGATATTGGCGATGCTCAGCTTCGCCGCGGGAAAGACACGGTTCGTTTCGGTCAGCAGGTAGTCTACTTCCTCGGCACTCACGCGAACCTTGTCGAGATCGCCGTCATATCGAATGTCGGTCGTGCCGATTAGGAACTGATTATTCCAGGGAATGATAAAGAAGGGCCTGCCGTCGGCCGCAGCCTCAACGTAAAACGCATCATGCGGGGCACCGCTGAACTTGCCTACAATGATATGACTGCCCTTGGTGCCGCCGACGTGCCGGTCGGCCGGAACAGGAGCCGTATGCAGCACCCGATCGACCCACGGCCCGGCCGCATTGACGACGATATCTACCGAGAATTCGTGCGCCGTGTTGTCGGTTCTATCCACGTAGGTGACGGCGCTTATTGCGCCCTTCGCCGTTTTGATCGCCGTGACCTCGCAGTGCGTAAACACTTCGGCACCGGCCGACCTGGCCGACAGCAGATTCTCGAGAACCAGGCGCTCGGCAAAGGCTACCTGTGCATCGTAATAACGGGCCGCCGCTTTCAGGCCTTCTTTTCGCAGACCCGGTTCCTGCTGTTGAATTTCATCACTACCGAGCATCTTGTGATTCGGTACGGTCTTGCGTATCGACAGGATATCGTACGCAATCATGCCCAAACGAATGAGCAACGGCCCGCGGCGCGCGCCCTCGAATATCGGGATGCAAATACGCAGCGGCTTGACGAGGTGCGGGGCGTTGAGGCGCAAATAACGCCGTTCGTGCAGCGACTCATACACGAGGGGTATTTCGCCATACTCGAGATAGCGCAAACCGCCGTGTATCAGTCGGCTGGATATCCAGGAGCAGCCGGTGCACATGTCATTCTTGTCGAAAACGGCGACGCTCAGGCCCCGCAGCGCTGCATCCCTCGCGATGCCCGCGCCGTTGATGCCGGCGCCGATAACCGCCACGTCAAAATGGCGGGATTTGCTTGACATCACGACCGCACCTGGCCGGTGCCGCGCACAAGATACTTGTAGCTGGTCAACTGATCCGCGCCGACGGGACCGCGGGCATGGATTCGCCCCGTCGCGATACCGATTTCTGCACCCATGCCGAACTCTCCGCCGTCGGCGAACTGCGTCGACGCGTTCTGCAGCAAGATGGCACTGTCGACTTCGCGGAAAAAGTGCTCGGCCGCATCCGCGCTGTCGGTGACGATGCTCTCGGTGTGACCCGAACCATACTCCCGAATATGCGCTATCGCCTGCTCGATATTGTCGACCACGCGCATTGATACGATGGCGTCCAGGTATTCCGTTGACCAATCCGCTTCCGTCGCCTTTTTAACATTGGCAGCCAGCGATGCTACGGTCTTGTCGCCGCGCACCTCACACCCCGCGCCGTGCAACGCACTTACGATATCGGGCACGATTCGATCTGCGACCGCACGATCGACGAGAACGGTTTCAGCGGCGCCGCAAATCCCGGTACGCCGCATCTTTGCATTCAGCACGATGTCACGAGCCATGTCGCCATCTGCCCCCTCATGCACGTAGACGTGGCAAATCCCTTCGAGATGCCCGATGACGGGCACGCGAGCTTCATCCTGAATGCGCTTGATCAGGTTTCTTCCGCCGCGCGGCACGACGACATCAACTGAATCGGCCATCGAGGACAGCAGATAACCAACGGCTGCGCGGTCCGTCGTTGGCACCATTTGCACGGCATCGACATCGATGCCCGCCGCGGCCATGCCCTCACGCATGCAGGCGTAAATCGCCTGGCTGGATTGAAAGCTCTCGGAGCCACCGCGCAGGATCACCGCGTTCCCGGACTTGATGCACAGAGCCGCGGCGTCAGCTGTCACGTTCGGCCGACTTTCGTAGATGATGCCAATGACGCCCAGCGGCACCGTCACGCGCTGAATATTGAGACCATTGGGTCGCTCCCATTCTTCGAGAATTCTGCCGATCGGATCGTGCAACCCGGCAATAGCTTCCAGGCCCGAAGCCATCGCTTCGATGCGTTCAGCGTCAAGCATGAGGCGATCCAGCATTGCAGCGCTCAGCCCACGCGACTTTGCCGCATCCACGTCCGCGGCGTTCGCCCTGATGATCTCGGCCGAAGCGCTGCGAATCGCAGCCGCCGACGCTCTGAGCGCCGTATTTCGCTGCTCGCTGCCCGTCGTTGCGAGCTTCGCTGCCGCCCGCCGTGCCGCACGACCGATATCGTCCATCACCTCGGTAACAGACATTCTTGTTTTCATGTCAGCGTTCATCGTCAAACAACACCATTTCATCGCGATGAATCATCACCGAGCGAGCGCGATAGCCAAGTCGTTCCTCGATTTGCTCCGACTGACATCCCCTCAAACGCAGTGCATCGGTATCGGAGTACTCTGTCAACCCTCTGCCGAGTTCCCTGCCGTTCGGACCCACGACAGTAACGACATCGCCGCGTCTGAAATTGCCTATGACTTCAACAACTCCAACGGGTAACAGGCTGTTGCCACTCTGCAATGCCTGTGCGGCACCCTGGTCAATGCGAAACTCGCCGCGTACCTCGAGCACTCCGGCCAGCCATTGCTTGCGGGCCGTCGCCGGCGTTCCTTGTGCCCTGAACACGGTGCAGCGGCCGTTTTCGGAAAGAGCGTGCAATGGATGCTCGATAGCGCCGCTCGCAATGATCGTCGAGCACCCCGCATGTGTCGCGATGCGTGCCGCCTGAACCTTGGTTGCCATGCCGCCACTGCCTATGTCGGAACGCGTTTCTCCCGCCATGGCAATGATGTCGCCGCTGATTTTGCTTACTTCCGGTATGTGTTGGGCATCCGGGTTAGTGCCCGGATCGGCAGTATAAAGGCCATCTACGTCAGACAACAGGATCAGCGCGTCGGCCATGACCAGTTGCGCGACCCTGCCCGCCAGGCGGTCGTTGTCGCCATAGCGGATTTCCTCCGTTGCCACCGTGTCATTTTCGTTGATGATCGGAATCACGGACCGTTCGAGCAGACGTCCCAGCGTACCCCGTGCATTCAGAAAGCGGCGCCGATTCTCCGTGTCATCCGGCGTCAGGAGAATCTGCGCAGCGACGATTCCGTGATTGCCGAGCACTTCCTGGTAAGCGTGCACAAGCTGGACCTGCCCCGCTGCGGCGGCAGCCTGAAGATCCTCGAGACGCGCCCGTTTCTTGTTCAGCCCCAGGATCGAGCTGCCGATCGCGATGGCACCCGAAGAGACGATAAGGATCTGATGGTCGTTCGCCTGCAGATGCGCGATATCGTCGGCAAGGGTCTCGAGCCAGTCGCGGTTCAGCTGCCCCGAATCACCGACCAGCAGCGAGGATCCGACTTTGACGACCAGCCGGCGATAATTGGAGAGCGCCAGTTTCGGCATCGGCTATCCAACAAGCAGGTGTTGCCGGTCGAAAGACGTCAATGTGACTTCGCCCTTCGAGACGGCAACCGTACCGCTGCGCGCTACCGCCGATATTTCGCCGACCTTGGCGGCCTCGTTTACGAAGCTGTCTACTTCAGGCACCGTGCCCGTTAGCTGCATGGTGCAGCTGACCTGCGCTTCGTCGAGCATTTCGGCGCCGAGTCTTTTGGCGAGCGACATCGCCTTCGCCAGCCCGCCGGTTCCCAGCTTGATCTTGACGATTGCCAGCTCACGCTCGAAATGCTCACCCAGGGTCATATCGTGAATGTTGACCACATCGACGAGCTTGGCGAGCTGCGCATTGAGCTGCGCTATCGCCGCATCGGACCCTGTTATGACGAGCGTCACCCTGGATACGCGCGGATCGTAGGTGGGAGCGACGTTAAGCGTTTCGATGTTGTAGCCGCGCGACGAAAACATGCCCGTCATGCGCGTTAGTGCGCCGACCTCGTTTTGCAGTAGGACTGAAATTGCGTGTCGCATCGGGTGCTCGTTCCTGGCTTAAGCGATGAATTACGTGTGAAACCAATTTGTTTCCGCGTGAACGGCCGATGGTGGCGTAGAAACTGCAGTATTGCAATGCCCTAAAAATTAGTAAACACTCGTGCAAAATCCGTGACTTATGGGCTTAAACGGACAGTCAATATGAGTGACCAGGCGAACACCGCCGCCGTCAGCGACCATCCGCTGGCTGGCCGCCCGCTGAGCGGTGCGGATACCGTCGTGCAGGTTATGGCGGATGAAGGCGTCGATACGATATTTGGCTATAGCGGCGGCGCTATCTTGCCCATCTATGACGCGGTGTTTCGCTACAACGATCGCCACAAGCGTGGGGACGGCAGCTCGCCGATGCCGCTCATTGTTCCGGCCAACGAACAGGGCGCGGGCTTCATGGCCGCAGGCTATGCTCGCGCCAGCGGCAAGGTGGGCGTGGTAATGGTGACCTCCGGGCCCGGCGCAACCAACACGGTTACGCCGGTCCGGGACAGCATGGCGGACTCCGTACCATTAGTCGTTATTTGCGGCCAGGTTCCATTGGCGGCCATCGGAACGGACGCATTCCAGGAGGCGCCGGTCTCTGCGATCATGGGCGCCGTTGCAAAACACATATTCCTCGTGACGGATGCCGAGCAACTCGAGGCAACCGTGCGCAGCGCATTCGAACTGGCCCGCACGGGGAGACCCGGACCGGTGGTCGTGGATATACCGAAGGACATTCAGAACCAGGAAGTTGCTTTCAAAGGCCACGGCGTACTGCCGCTCCACGGCTATAGACGCCGCCTCGCCAAAGTCCAAGAGAACATCCTGAGCGATGACGCCTGCGAACGATTTTTCACCATGCTGTCGGAGTCCGAGCGTCCGTTGATTTATGCCGGTGGTGGCGTGATCAACGCCAATGCCGCCAAAGCAATGCGTCGGCTGGCGAACGAGTATGGCATCCCGGTCACGACAACGCTGATGGCACTCGGCGCGAGCGACACGACACATCCCCTGGCACTGCATATGCTCGGCATGCACGGTATCGCATCCGCGAATTACGCCGTGGAGGACTGCGACTTCCTGATCGCCATCGGCGCACGTTTCGACGACCGCGTCGCAGGCAACCCCGGGCAATTTGCGCCGAACGCCAAGAACATCGCGCACTTCGACGTTGACTTTGCCGAGATCGGCAAGGTCAAGCGCGTGAACTGGCATCACGTCGGCATGCTGGAACGCGATCTCACCGATATGCTCGCCTACGGCCGCCGAATAGGGTTCGAAAAAACATTCAGTGAATGGCACAAGGAAATTGCGGAACTGAAAAGCGAGTACGCGCTGAACTACGATCGGGAATCCGAGTTGATCCAGCCCTACGCCGTGATCGAGGAAATCAACAGGCACTCCAAGGGCGAGGCGATTATTTCGACCGGTGTCGGGCAGCACCAGATGTGGGCGGCCCAATATTTCGATTTTCGTGAACCGCGACTTTGGCTGACCTCAGGAAGCATGGGCACGATGGGCTTCGGTCTGCCGGCCGCGATTGGCGCGCAGTTCGCCCGCCCCGACCGCACGGTCATCGATATCGACGGCGATGGCAGTATTCGCATGAATATCGGCGAACTGGAAACGGCGACGACCTATAAGCTGCCCGTCAAAGTCATCGTGCTGAACAACTTCGGCGACGGCATGGTGCGCCAGTGGCAGAAGCTCTATTTCGGTGGCCGCATGTCGGGCAGCGACAAATCGCTGCACAACAAGGATTTTGTCAAAGCCGCCGAAGCCGATGGCTTCAAGTTTGCGAAGCGCCTGGAACACAAGACAGACCTGAAGAAAATAATCAAGGAATTCATGCAGTTCAAGGGCCCCGCGTTCCTTGAGGTGATCATCGACAGAGACGCCGGCGTGTACCCGATGGTCGGACCGGGCCTGAGCTACGACAGCATGATCACGGGCGATTACATTAAGAGCCGCGAGAAACCGGACGAAGAAGCCCCGGGTCCCAGCGAGATGTTCTGAGCTAGTCCCGAGGCCTCCGGCACAAATGCGCTGCCGCTACGTAAAAATGCGAATTGTGGCGCGCTGCCCCAGCGACCTAGGCTCCTGCAGGCAGGAGAAGTCGTATGTCAACGCTCACGGGCCGGAACACACGTACGCTGACTGGCTATGTTGCCACGCTGCTCGACTACCCGCGCGTGATCATCGAGCGCCAGGTCGATTTCACCGACTGCCACCTCGGCGGCGGCTTCGATGCGACTGACACTCGCTGCTCGGCCTGCCGCTATGGCGCGGCATGCTGCTGGCTGAACACGAATCGCATGGCCCCGTCGCCCGATATGCCGCTGGAGGAACTGCTGCTGGCGCTGCATACAGCAGTGGACTACCTGCGGACGCCGAGCGATGGCGAAGCGCGCCATCCGGGCTTCTGCGAGTGCCATACCTGCAGCTGGCTCCGTGAAGCCCGGGGATTCCTGCGAACGCACCGCCATAGGACGTGACGGGTCATGTAATAACAGCGAGCGCCCGTGTGTCGACACTGGTCCTGGCTAACTAGCCGATTTTTAGGCATTTTCCCAAGAGCGCCGAGTCCGGTATTATGTGAACTGGCGCAAGGAATTCTCGTCCGATATCGGCCAGATTTGTAGGACGAGTCCGAGATGGTCACCAAGCGATGCTGATTACGCCGAGACAAGACAAGCTCAACAAGATAGTGATCCTCAATCCCAAGGGGGGTTGCGGTAAGTCTACGCTCGCAACCAATCTCGCCGCGCGCTACGCCAAAGACGGACCCATACCCGCCCTGATGGACTTCGACCCGCAGGGCTCGACCACGGCCTGGCTCAATCGCCGATCGCCGGATCTCCCCGCGATTCACGGCGTCGCGGCATTCAAGAAATCCATGCAGGCTACGCGCAGCTGGCAGCTTCGCGTTCCGAGCGATACCGTGAATATTCTTGTGGACTCACCGGCAAGCGTCGGCCATGACGACCTGCGCGAGCTGACGCGCGACGCGACGAGCATCCTGATGCCCGTGCTGCCATCGTCGATGGATATTCACGCAGCATCACGGTGTATTGCAGATCTGCTGCTGGTTGCCAAGATTGACCGTCGCGACAAGAAGCTCGCAGTTGTCGCCAATCGCACCCGCAAGAACACAAAAAGTTTCGGCAAGCTCATGCGCTTCCTGGACTCGCTGGGCATCCCGATTATCGCTGTACTGCGTGACAGCCAGAATTTTGTCTATGCTGCGGAAAAAGGCATCGGCCTTTGCGAAATGCAGCCGTCGCGGGTCAGGCAAGACGTTGAAGAGATGGAGAATATCGTGCGATGGCTGGACGCATGGCCGGAGCGTCGGCGTGCCGTGGCCACGGCAGAAAATCGCCAGCCAATTGCCAGATCCTCCATTTTGCGACGGCCGCAGTTCGGGTCAGCCTGACGCGTTTTTCTGAATCGCGGCAAAAAGTTCGCGGTCGACATTGCCACCACTGAGAATAATCGCCGTTATTTTCCCTTTTGTGTCGATTTTCCCGCTCAATACCGAAGCCAGCGCAACGGCGCCGCCAGGCTCGACGACGAGCTTGAGATGCCGAAACGCAAAGCGCATCGCATCCCGGACTTCGTTATCACTGACACTCAGGCCCTTGTCCAGCAACTGTCGGTTAATGTCGAACGTTAGTTTGCCCGGCGTATGCGCCTGCAGCGCGTCACAAATGGATCGCGCCTTACTATCGACGCAAACGCGTTCACCGAGTTCGAGCGAACGCGCCGTGTCGTCGAAATCCTCCGGCTCGACCGTGTGCACGGAGACACGGGGCAAACGCGCTTTGAGCGCGATCGCGCTGCCCGCCGTCAACCCACCGCCACCGCAGCAGATCAAAACCTGATCCGCCGGCAGACCCATCTCGATAGACTGCTCCGCGATTTCCAGTCCGACCGTACCCTGGCCTGCAATGATGTGCTCGTGGTCGTAGGACGGAACCAGCTCGGCACCGCGTTCCGCCGCGATACGTCGCGCAATGGCTTCACGATCTCCCGTATACCGGTCATAGGTTATGACTTCGCCGCCCAGCTTTCGCGTGTTCGAGAGCTTTGCTCGCGGCGCGTCTTCGGGCATCACGATCGCGGTGGCAATACCCAGCATGCGGCCGGCGGCCGCAACGCCCTGCGCATGGTTGCCTGACGACCAGGCGACGACACCGTGCCGCGCCTGTTCTCGCGACAGCTGCTTCAAGAGGTTGTAAGCGCCACGGATCTTGAAAGAACCCGTCACCTGCAAACACTCGGGTTTCACGAGCACCGTGCCGTTGGCGGCGGTATCCAGCTCGAAACTTCGCAACAATGGCGTTCTTACGCTGATGCCGGACAGGCGGCCGGCCGCGGCCTCGATATCGCTGACGTCGATCACCCGGTGGAATCGTCCCACAGCCGGTCGATCTTCGCCGCGCAAATAAAGTCGTTGTCCGACAGGCCGTTGATCGCGTGCGTCGTGTAGCTCACGGCACAGGAACCGTAGCTGACAGTCAGTACCGGGTGATGCCCCTCGCTAATTGCGATCCACGCGACCGCGTTGGCGAACGCAAGCGTGCGTCCGTACGCCGGAAACTCAAAGACTCGCGATATTTCCCGTTCGTCGTCACTCAATTTCCAGTCACCGTGCAGCGCCTTAAGTAACTCCCGGACCTGGTCACCGCGCAGGGGTTCCACGCCGCCTTCGCAAGGCTTACAGCGTTTGTTTGCCAGCTTCTCAGACATTGATCGCTCCTCGTTCGACGGGCCAAGCTTATATTAAACCTTGCCAGGGCGCGCAACGCGTCCCGATAAAAAAGGCCGACCCTCGCGGGCCGGCCAGGCGGAGACTCAAGATGAGTCGCAGGGAAAGCTAGTTTGGGTTTGCCGCAAGCGAAGGCGCGTCGCTGATGAACAGCTTGACGCTGACACGCCGCTCGAGTGCGAGGCTGTCAGCCGTATCGTCCTGTGCCATCGACTCACCGTGTGCCGTGACGTTGATTCGATCCGGGTGTACGCCCGCTACAACAAACTGTTCGCGAACAAACTCCGCGCGTTTCTCGGAGAGCTCCCGGTTATATTCCTCATCGCCGCGCTCATCAGCGAATCCGTCGAGCTGGATTCTGATATCGGGCATTGCGGCCAGCGTGCCGGCCAGCCGCGAGAGGCGATCGCCCGTTGCATCGGAGAGAGCGAACTCATCGGTCCTGAACAGGAGGTCCAATGCGATACCTGCCTGCAGGAGGCTCACCAGTTCCGGGCGCGCAACGTCGCGCAAGCGTCCGATCTCGCCGCCGAGCTTGTCAATATCTGTTTCCAGCACTGCAACCGTGGCGCGAGAATCGCCGAGCGAAACTTCGAGCTCTTCGAGCCTGTCGTTCTTGCGGTGAATCGCATCGCCGAGCTTTGCACCGATGGCCGCGCCGACAATGAAACCGACCGGGCCACCCGCCGCAGCGCCGATTACGGCGCCCGACCCGACACCAATCGATTCTTCTTTAGATGACTTGGTCGCGGCAAAGGCCAGCGGCGCAAACAGCAACGATGCCACCGCGACAGTTGTTAGGGCAGTAAATGTATAACGCATGTGAATGTCCTCTTTCTTGCAGGGCCGGAGCTGTGGCCTGCTTCTTGAGTTCATTACACGGCGAAATACGGGTCGCGAGGGGTCGCTATCGTGGTCAGTCGATGATCAATTGTGGCAAATCATGGCCGTCGCAGCTTCCGCCTGCTTATCTGTTCTCATCGGTCAGTGCGACAAACGTGCCACCGTTTCTTTCGCAGAGGACGCGCATCAGTGTCGCGAAGCGAATTGCGGTTTCGGGTATCTGACCGCCTTTGCGGAATCCGCGCGGAAAGCCCACACCGTGCAGTCGCACGCGTCGCTGGCCGTCAGCGTCGGCGCGGTTGAGTCTGTCAATTGTAGCCACGACCGCATCGATCGAGTAATTGCCCTGAAAGTCATCGCCAAAAACGTAGACGCTGACTTTTTTGTCCGCGGCCCAGAATTGCGTAATCGCTTCCTGAATTCCGTCCACCGGGTCGCTGTCACTCGTTGCCGTCCAGGTTCGCATCCGGTTGACAATGGCCTGGCGGCGCCCGGGAGAGTCGGGAATCCAGCGGGCCACGTAGTCCTGAAACATGTAGCGCCCGTCGTCGTTCATGATCTGGATGCCCTTGACGATCGGATAGGCCTCCAGTGTTTCGCGCACCTTGCGCTGCGCCAGGCCCCAGTTGTAGTTCTGCATGCTCGGTGAGGTGTCGATGACGAAGATAATGTACTCGCTGTCGACCGGGATTCCTGCTACGGCATCTTCGTCCGGACGCCGGTAGTAGGGCTGGAGACGCCTCATTTCATCGGTCAGGCGCTGTTTCGCCGCCAGCATTTCTCCTTCGTCGACGGTCTCCTCTTCGTCCTGTTTCGTCGCCTTGTACTGACCGCGGATCTTGTTGAGGTCACCCGTCAGCTCGGCAAGAAACAGCTTTGTTGACGCCGCGTCTGCTTTGACTTCCTTGAGCTCGCGATCAAGTATCGTCGTCTGTCCTCGAATCTGGAACAGCTCTTCCTGCAACAGCGCAATCAGCTGTTCGAGATTATTATCGGCCTCTTCGATAACTACCGGTTCATAGATCTTGCTCAGCACGAGCAACAAAATAATGGCGCCAAAACCGCAGCAGATGCAGTCAAGGAACGACAGGCTGAATGCCTGGATATTTCGTTTACGGCGCATCGTTTCCGGCCCCCGTCACGGCCAGTCCCGGCTGACGCTGACGAACGAGCCACGGCTCGTCAGCGCCAGCGACCAGAACGAGATCGGCGCGTTGAGATCCCCCTCCATCGGGTAAAGCAAAATGTTTATCGGCACGCCCGACGGCAGCTCGCGCACCGCCTTGGTGAATATGTTGCCGCGCTCGCCGCTGCTGACAACCGTTTTGCTGGTCGTCTCCGCTTCCAACGTAGGCAGGCCATCAACCAGCAGGATTATATTGTCGGGTCGCGGCGACAGCTCCTTGGCGATCCTGAAGGCGGCGTGCATGTTGGTGCCGTTTTTCGGCACGGTCCGTCGCAGCACGCGGACCGCTTCGTTGAGCTGCGTATCGTCTTCGGCTTTGAGCCAGATCCCATCGGTACCCTTGATAACCGGCTCTGCCTTGTTGTTGAACATGTAAATCTGGTACTCGCTGCCCTGCGCAAATTGCGACGTCAGCCAGTCCACGCTTGCAACCACCTGGCGCCACTTGCGCGACCGCAGTTGCTCAGCGTCGGGCAGGTTACGTCGTCGCAAAACATTCACGAGCTTGTCGCTGAGCATGCTTGCCGAGCGATCCACCAGGATGAGGGTGCGCTTGCCTCCCAGCTTCAGCCCGGTCAGGTACTGACGATCGCCTTCACCTTTGAATGTGCGAATCTGTCGGCCTGCTGCATCCTGCTGCTGCTTCAATGCCAGCAAACGCTTGATTTCCTCCTCCAGCGACTTGATGTCCGACTGCAGTTTTTCGACACGCTCGATTTTTGCCAGCGTCTCGTTATCGTATTTGTCGAGTTCCGCCTGCAGCTCCTGGATGAGCGCCTTGATCTGTGCGATCTTGCTGTCTGCGTCCTGCAGCTCCGTCTCGAGTTTTTGTTTGGTGTTGCGGGCCAGTGCCAGGTTCTTGCGGCCTTCCAGTATTTCGATTTCCAGGCGATTGGTCTCCGCCATCAGCGGCGTCCTGTCGGCTTCGGTCGTGGCATTCACGTGTGAGTTGATGATCATGAAGAACAGGATTACGGCGCCGAAACCGCAGCTCATGCAGTCGAGGAACGCCATGCTGAAGATCTCTGCCTCGCGCCGCTTACGTGCCACGTCGATCCTCCGCTGCTATCAGACGCAGCTCGAACCCCGGCGTGCCGATGCGGATGAGGTCGCCCGCCTGCAGCACGGCCGAGCCATCGATCCGGTGTCCGTTGAGAAAAGTACCGTAGCGGCTGAAATCGGTGACCACGCACTGGCCGTTTTCCTGGCTGACGGCACAGTGGCGCCGGGACAGGCCCGGCATTTGCTGCTGCAGGTCGAGCCAGCGTTCCCCTTCCGCCGCCTGGGTACCCAGGATCAGCGGATCGACGTCGATCGAATAGGCATGATTGCCAAACAACAGATGCGTCGGCTGGCCACCCTGCCTTGCAACCTCGCTCGGGCGCACCTCGACCGGAGCCTGGTCCCACGGCAGATGCCGCAGCAGCGTCATGCCGCCGCTGCGCCGATCTTCGCGACAGCGCTGCAACAGCCCGCGCGCCGTTGCGCCGGGCTCAAGCAGGAATACTTCTCCGCCGACCCGGGTTTTCAGCGTCTCGGCGAGTCCTGGCATACGCGCCGCCCGATCGGACAGCTGGATTGCAGGCGTATCCTCGGCACGGTACAGCGCCCGCAGATTGCTCACTATGTTCTGATAGACCGGAGCCGCCGCCGCAACCAGTTCGAGCGATTCGATCTCCGCCCGGTGCGTTATGCCACGATACTCCACGGCCATTGGAATCGTTTCTCCGCTGGCTGCAACAGACAGCCAGTCCGACATGTTGTCCTGCAGCATCTGTTCCGTTTCCGCCGTGTGCAGCGGGTCGAAACGCGATTGCTGCACAAAGGCCTCGGCTATGATTCGCAACCAGCTATCGTAGAGATTCAGCAAGCCGCAGTCCTCTGCGACGACGCCTCGTTCGACCTGCACCTCGCCCTCCTGCAGCAAGCGCGTCAATGCAGCTGCATGCAGGCTGAGGTCGATATGGACGGGCACCGCATGCTTGTAGTGTCGGCGCGTCGCGGCGACCGCTGCATCGACCATTGCAACCACGCTGATGTCGAGCTCCATTGCAATGCCCAGCAGCAGTCCAAGATTGTCGTTGTTCATGTAAGCCGGTACGGCGATCGCGAGCCGATCGCCGGGCCGGGCAACCTGCCGCCAGATTTGCTCCAGCTGACGGCTGGCCAGGTCCGCCGTGCTCATATGCTGGAAGCGGGGATCGCTAAGTGGCTCGGTCCGGAGGTCGGACCAGTAGCGGTTGTGTATCCGGCGAGGCTTCAACCTTGCGTTGGCATAAGCCACGTTGCCGGTGGCGAGGTG
The DNA here is from genome assembly GCA_029863125.1 of Gammaproteobacteria bacterium. Lineage (GTDB taxonomy): Bacteria > Pseudomonadota > Gammaproteobacteria > Steroidobacterales > Woeseiaceae > UBA1847. Next base: position 30,864 of record JAOTWB010000002.1, on the reverse strand, counting down.
GTCGTCTTCGAGCAGCGAAAAACCCGGCTCGCGATAGAGAATCCGCTCGCCATTGATAACCAGAATCGCCGCGTCGTTCAAATGTGCTGCAAGTATGCCCACTGCTTCGAGAGCCTGTGTCTAGTCCGCCTTCATGTGCCGGATGACCTTGTCATCGCAATACGTTTCGCTGTCGAACACGAGCCGCTCCTGCATGAGCTGCAGCTGATGCACGAGAAACATCAGGAAAATACTGATGAGCAGCGCGATAAAGGTCGAGTTAAAGGCAACGCCGAGGCTTTGCGTCACGCCCGCGATGTCGCCCTGCACCGCTTTGTCGGCCTGCGCCAGCGCCTCACCGATGCCACGCACGGTGCCGATAAACCCGATCGACGGTATGGCCCAGGAAATATAGCGAATCATCGACAGCTCCGAGTCCAGTCGCTCAGCCTCCGACTCGCAGATCGTATGCGTGCTCGTCGCAACGTCCTGGATGTTGCGGGTCGAACTGAATCGCCGCAGGGCGTTCAGGAGCGCCCGCGGCAGCAGCATCTGCTGACGATCTTCAGGCAGCGCCTGAACCTGGCGGGCAAACTCGCGTGTATCTTCAGGAAGTATTCGCATCCCCTCAGCGACGGGCACAAGGTCCACTTCCAGGAGCCGTCGCTCGCTGCTCAGCCTGACAGATTTGTAGCCCATGATTGCCAGCGCCCAGAACATCAGGATGAAACAGGCTTCCTGCTCCCAGTCCTTTATCAGGACCCACACGCTGCGCTCACGTACGTAGTCCGGATCGGCCGCCGCCATCATATTCTGTTCCTCGATCACTTCGGCGGCATTGGGTCGCACAACCGAAACATAGAAAGCGTGCACAACGATAATCGCGATGATGAGCGCAAAGAGCTGGAAGACGAATTCGACCGGAATGTTCTTCTTTTTCATGAGTGCCAACCTGAACTGGATCAAATATCTGTGGGAAAGGGTATGGATTGCCCGAACTTGACGTTTTCACTCGGAATGAACTCATCCTCTTCGTCACTGTAGAGCTCGTCCGAAAAATCAAACTCGTCAAGCGTCACGTCCTGAGCCTCGTCAGCCGCATCGGTCGTCTCCTCGGGCTTTGCCTCCGCCGCATCCGGATCGACATCGTCAGGCTCCTGCGCCCAGGCAGGCAGCAGCACAAGTAGCAATAGCAGCATCAACGGCCGATTCATGTCAGGCCTCCTTTCGACCAGCGTAAGCTTTTGACAGCGATGACACGGAATTGTCTCATGAAAACCTGATCCTGATGCTCAGTCCGCATACCGGGCGATTCGAAAACCGACGTCGGGTCGCGCCGTCGCGCTGTAGTCACGATAGCTCAAGCGCAATTCCGTGATACCGGAATGGCGCCAGCTGGAACCGCGAATTACGTGGCTGCTGCCGCGCTCGGGACCGACGGGATCGACCGCCGGCTTGGTAATGCCAGGCGTCGGCACCGTGTACCAGTCGTTTACCCACTCCGCCACGTTTCCGGCCGCATCGTAAATACCGATGGCATTTGGCTTGAATGTACCCACGGGTGCCGTTGACGCGTAACCATCGTCATACCCGGGCAGAATAGACGGCACCAGTTCCCTGGCCGAGACGTCCGCGAGGTTTGCACTGTCCTTCGGAGGCGGCCACTTGTCCCCCCAGGGGAACTTCGACGCCCGCTTGCCGCCGGCATAGCGTATCGCCAATACCCACTCGGCCTCCGTCGGCAGTCGATAGCCGTCCGGCGTCGGGTATATCGGTACCCACCGGTCGAATTCCTGCCGGTACACTGGCGTTCGGCCCTCCTGCGTGCTCAACCAGTTACAATATTGCGCCGCGTCTTCCCAACTGACGTTCGCAACCGGGTTTTCGTCGGCGGCGAGGGAAGCGTGCACATCGGCACCCGAATCGTGGTTTTTGCGAAACTGCGCGAATTGTTTATTGGTTACTTCGTAAATGCTGATCAGGTAAGGTCGCGTCAGGGTTACCGGACGTATGACCTCGTTCGCGCGTCGGCCCGGCTCGGCCCGCGAAGCGCCCATGGAAAAGGTGCCACCCTCGATTCGACGCAGGCTCTGACCCGCCGCCGTGGAGACCGTTTGCGCAACTGAGTCGCGTGCTATCGACTCCAGCGACCGCAGCCGCGCCGTCAATGCCTGCGGATATCCGGGTCGCGGCGTCACGGTGCGTGTCCATGAACGGTACCCCTGCCTGCGAACCTCAATGCGGTGTGGAGCCGAACTCAAGCGCAACGTCGTCTTGCCGGTGCCGACGGCTCGTCCGTCGACGTATACCGCGGCGTCGTCCGGCTGAACGGTGACGGTTATTGTGCCGAGCCTGGCCGACAGATCGACGGTAATCGAATCGCTGGCAGCGGACTCGAGACGGATACTGCGACTCGTAACACCGTAGCCCGCCTTGGACATACCGATCTCATAATCGACGTCCGGCGACAGCGACAGCGTGAGCGGTGACTGACCGCGATAGCGGCCGTTCACTGTGACGTTCGCGCCGCGCGGAATCGTTTTCACAAGCAACTTGGCGTCTGCCGGTTGCAAGGTGATTTGCGGTATCGTCTTGTCGACATTCGGCTCGGCCACCACGCTGCCGTCCCAGGCCGCGTATCCGTCCTTGGCAACCGTGATCTCGTGCGTCCCGTCCAATAACTCGATGACGGCGGGCGTCACGCCGACCCGCTCGTCGCCCGCAAATATGTCGGCACCGGGCGGCTCGGTCTGAACGGTGACGTTGGCCCATCGCGGCACCAGCTGAACATGCACGCGTTCAACGCGCTCGAGTCCCGCCATTTCGATGGTATCCGTAAACGGCAAATACCGCGGCGACTCGACGCGCAGGGTGTGCGTGCCTGGCTGCAGCTCCAGCGGCCCGAACGGCGCTTTTCCCACCTGCTCGCCGTCGACCGTGACAATCGCGTCGACGGGCGGTTCGGCAATGACCAGCAGCTGCCCGGGCTTTTTCCGCATGCGCAGTGACAGGGTCATCGACTGATCGTCGCCGACGACGAAGCTCTGACGGACGTCGTAGTAGCCCTGCTTTTGCACATTGACGGTATAAGTGCCTTTGCGCAGCAGCATGCGATCGCCGATCGGAAGCCGAAACCAGCCGCCGTCAATGTTGAAACCGTCCGGACCTGGCGGTTCGATTTCAAATTCCACTGATTTCGCGCTGAATAACAGGTACGAGGCGAACAGCAGCACGGCCAGACCGCTGCCGACGATGATCTTCAGTGGACTCTTTTTCGTCGTGTCGATCTGCGCCGTAATCTCGGCGGCACGTCGAAACGCCGTCGGCGCAATCGCCTCGTCGTCAGGGAGCCCTTCGCGCTCAGTTTCCTCCGGTGGTTGCGTAACGTAGGCGCTATCCTCGAGCCTGACGTCGAGCAATACGCGGTCATCGTCGACGCTGACGTGAATGCGGCTGCCGTAAAACTTAAGTTCGTCGCCATCCTTCAGCCGTCGGCTCGCCTCCAGCGGCATTGCATTGATTTGCAGCGCCATATCCCGGCCCACCGGCTGCACAAACGGGACGCCGTCGAGCAGATCCAGTAATGCCACCGGTGCACCGCCGGGACCAGGCAGCCGTAAACCGCAGTCGCTCGCAGTTCCCACGCGTAGCGGCAGCTGTTCTGCCGCAATGCGACGCTCGCCCTCCACGTCCCTGATGAACAGGTGATCGAGGCTCAAATCGCTTCCTCGCAGCGGACGACGACGGGCTCCATTTCTATTTCCGGCGCGACTCGAAACTCGAGCCGCACGTCGCGAAAGCCCGGTCGAACCCCGACGGCCACATAGGTTCCGGGCCTGAGCTCGAGCTCGCGGCTCCGGAAGTTGCCGAGATTACCCACCTTGTAGACGGAGACATTGGTCAGGTTGTCGGATAGCAGCGCCACCGGAACCGGCGTGGCCGCGCGTTTTAGCAACCGCGAGAGCTCGTCGCGCTGCGCCGCAAGCCGCGCGCCAATATCCTGCATTCGCGTGATGTCGACCACCAGCGAGGTGGCCTTCTGCATTACGGGGGGATTGCTGAGCTTGTCCGGATCGCTCAGGTACTCGTCCAGTTGCTTGTGCAGGGCGCTCATCTCGCGGGCGTGAGATAGTCCATCGATCGCGAAAGACAGGTTGCCGTCGATCTTGAGGATCTCCTCGTAGGTCGTCGCTACGGCCTCCCAATGCTCGTCCTGCTCCAGTGAAAGCGCCTCCTGTTCGAGCGCACTGATGTTATCGAGCCGCAGTCCCTGGTCGACCTGCAGCAGCCCGTCGGCCGGCTCGGGCGACCCGGGGATGAGGCTCTCTGCCATGCGAAACGCCGCTCGTGCTGCAAGGTAGTCGCCGGCGGCCAGTGCGGCCAGTCCCTCGCTCATGCGCAGGTCGAACTCCATCTCGAGGCGCGTTCTCTGTACGCGGGCAAGGCCCTCAGCGGCAGGTTCCCACAACGGGTCAAGCTTGACGGCCTGACTGAAACTGGCCTCGGCTGCGTCAAGTTCGAGGTCTTTTTCATAGGCCAGGCCCTGCTCGACAAGCTGCAGCACGCTTTGCAAATTCCTGGTCCGCTCGTAGCCGGCGCGCGCGACCGGGCTGTTGGGAGTAATCGCTACGGCAAGTTCATAGAGACGCAGCGCCTCCGGCCTGTCGCCGGCCTCAAACGCCGCCTGGGCACCCGTGAGCGCCTTCTGAAACTCCGGCTCGATGCGGTCGAACAGTGGCTCCACAGCAGATATCGCATCGAGGTAATGCCGCTCCGCAGCCGCATAGTCTCGCTCGAGATAGGCCTTGTCGCCCGCGGCATAAAGCTCCTGTGCCCGCTTGAACTGCACCCCGGCCCAACGCTGCACGCTGCGCCGTTCCAGCGTCTCGAAGTTCGACAGCAGCTCGCCCAGAATCATCTCGGCATTGAATCGCGCCCGGCCGGACTCGTCGAGACCGCTGTAGTCGGCTTCATTTTCGTTAAACAGGATCTCTTCGCCGCCAATGCCGCGGGACTCGGGCCGGTGGTCGCGCTTCGCACGACGCTGACCCGGCGTCAGATCGCCGTCCTCGACGGCATTAGCAGCCGAATCGGTCGTGCCAGTCAGCCCGGGCTGCCGGGCCGCCGTTGGCGGAGCATCCGTGGAAACAGTTTTCGGCAGTAGAAATACCACGGCCAGCAGCAGCAGCAGCAGTGCGCCCAGGGCGATACCCAGTGTCTTCGCGCTGATCCCGGGCTGCGACACGGTCGCCATCTCGGATTGTGCGGTCGTGCGGGCCAGGCTTGCCGGGTGGATCGACTCGATCGTGTCCACGCGCTCATCAACAACCGTCGGTCGCGCCGCGATCTTGATCCTCGCGGGTCCGGGCGAAAACCCGGACGTGCGCAACTGCTCTGCGACACCCTCGGCGTCCGGTCGTTTCGCTGCATCTTTGTCGAGCATGCTGGCGACCAGCCGCCGCAAAGACAGCGGCACGTCGGAACCGTCGGCCGCCTGCCGCAGCGCCGGTGCGTGGTTTCGAATATCGTCGGCTGTCCGGGACGACGAATACGGCGAGCGACCGCTGACCAGGTCGTAGATCAGGCCACCCAGCGCGAAAATATCGTCCGCCGGTTGCGCCGCTTCGCCAGCCAGCGACTGCGGACTTCGGGCGATCAGCGATCCACCGCTCTTGGGCGAACCGATTTTGGCTGACACGCCGAAGTCGCTGAGATACGGCGCTCCATTGCGATCCAGCAGTATGTTGGAGGCTTTGATATCCCGGTGTACGATCCCTTTGCCGTGCGCATAGCGCAGCGCATCGGCGATCAATCCAATCGGACCCAGTACCTGTTGCAGCGGTTCGCCGCTGAGTTCGCTCAGGTCCGGCCCATCGATATATTGCTGGCTATAAAACGCGCGATCGGCGTCACCATGAAACTCGAACACCCGCACGATGTGCGCGTGCACCAGGCGGATATTGGTTTGCCATTCTTCCCGCAGGCGTTCGGCGGCTCCCGGAGTCTCGCCCGCTATCTTGAGGGCAACTGCCGCACCGGTCAGCCTGTCTTTCGCCAACCACGTCTCTGCCTCACCACCGCCGCCAAGGCGTCGGTCTAGCGTGTATCTGTCGGCTAACTGGGTTCCTTTGCTGAGCTGAGGCATCGCGTGCGATTAGTATCCGCCCATTCTATTGCGCGCCTTCGGCGGTGCGTACCGGGGCAATCACGTCGGCGGTCTGGCTGAAACCCGTCTCCGCCTCGTAAATCTCCTTCAGCAACTTTCGCCAGCTTTCGTACTGCGCCGCCGCAGTGCCCGTCAGGCGTCGCTCCTGGCCCTCGACATTCACGACCATCGGAGCCGCTTCGGCGCCGAACGACTCGGACAACTCCGCGATCGTATCGAGATGCAGGCTCGCCTCACTATTGCGTTGAAAGCCACCGATCACGCGGTTCAGCCCTTCGTAGATGCCCATATTCTGCAGGCCGCGATTCACGTTCCGGGTCCTCCTGTTGGAGCTGTTCGTGTCGATCGCCAGCGAACCGGCCAGCACAACAACGCCGACCAGCGCCTGCATCCGTGCCGAGCGCTTTACCTCGCGATAATTGACGGCCTCCTGACGGGAATTTTTTCGCCAGCTGCGATAGGGGATCGCGATGCCGTAATAGAAATTTGCGTAGTGCTCGTTGAGCGTGTCAACGACCAGCCGATCCCGCTCGCGAATCTGGCGCAGGCGCATGACCGCGGGATCATTTTCGGCCGGCAAACGAACGATGCTGACAAGACCGTCTTCGTCCGTTTGCAGGTGCTCGCCGTAGGCCAGTGGCGACATGTCCGCGAAGAACTGCAGTTCCGAAATCTGCCGTGTCTGCTGCAGCTGTTTGGCGGGCAGCTGCGCCACGAATGCCTGCAAATCGTTGGCGATATCATTGAATACTTTCTGGTACGGATCCCGCCGGCGGTCGCGGCGCTCCGAGTAGGAAGTCTTACCGGTCTGCGTTTCGTAAGATTTGTCGAACCAGCGTCGACCCGCCGCATCGTCGACCGAGATGTCGAGCACAACGAACTCGCCGTCTGATTTTTCTATTTTGCCGCTGACGATGACGTCGGTGAAAGCACTGCGCGACGGGATGACACGGACGGCACCCCAGTGCCCGGTCCCCTGCAAAGTCGTTTTCAGGTGGTAGGCAAGAAATTTGGTTTCGGCCCTGCGTATCTCATCGAAAATACGGGTCTTTTGCGGATCGTTGTTTTCGGGGATGCCTGCATCAAATTCGACGATACCAATATCGAGCAGCATCGCTTCCTCGACCGGCGACTCGGCCACGATGAGCTTGCTCTCTTCGGCAACGACAACTTCGTTGACGGAACAGCCCGCCCCGGCCAGGCATGAGAACGCGATCAGTAAGAAAATCCTGCCCATAGTTCGCGATGTTACCTCTTACATTCCCTTGTACTTGCGGTATTCCTCCCAGAGGCGTTCCCGCAGTTCAGGATCATCTTCGGCCAACGCGGCCTCTCGCAGCTGCTTGGCTACAATATCGTCGTCCATCATGACTTCGATGTCATCCGGTGTACGTTTCTCGATTTCGCCCTCGCTCATGCCTGCCAGGGGATCGCTGCTGCCGCCAGCGCCGCCGCCACCACCTGCTGCGCCACCGCCACCTGCTGCGCCGCCGCTGGCACCAGCCGCCTGTTCACCCAGGCTGATATTGCCGCCCGAGCCGCTGCCGGAGCCGGTCCCATAGCCCTCGGTGTTGCGGCCGACCGTTTCGATTTCGCGCTGCTCTTCCATGAGGACTTCATCGAAGTCTCCGACAGACTTGTCCAGCTCTTCGCCAAGCTGCTCGGCACGCTCCGCGTCGCCGCCCGGGAATTCCCCGACGCTGCCGGACTGATCGCCGTCGCAGCCCATGCCGCCGCCGATGCCACCACCGACGACACCGCCGTCGCTGCAGTCGCTCGAATCGCCGCCGTCGCCGTCTCCCGGAATTTCAACGCTCTCCATGGGTCCGGACCCGCCAGAGCCGCCGGACGATCCGCCCGACGTGCTGCCTGAGGAGCCGCCGTCCATGCCGCCACCCGACGAGCCACCGGGCATGCCGCCGCCTGACGAGCCACCGGGCATGCCGCCGCCTGACGAGCCACCGGGCATGCCGTCGCCTGACGAACCCCCGGGCATGCCGCCGCCCGACGAACCCCCGGGCATGCCGCCGCCCGACGAGCCGCCACCAGGAAGCTGGACCCCGCCACCCGGGCCGCTGCTGCCGCCACTGACACTCACCGACGCGCAACCTGTCACGAAGACGGCCGCGGCCACAATGGCGATGCAAGCCCTCGGCAATGATGTCCGGAATCGGTCTGGGTGAGCTTGATGCATGATCTTCAGCCTCTCAGGAAATTCGCCGGCGAAAACACCAACTTTCGCTACCTATTCATAGGTTTGAGCAAAACCGGGACGTTATGTTCCGCAAACGTCACGATAATACGCGCCCATGGCGCGATCAACACCTAAGCCCTTGATACTGTTAAGTGGCCCCGCGGTAGGGCTTTCTGAACAGGATAAGCGAAAGGTCGTCGGGTTTGCTCGGCTGACCCTCGCTCGACGCGCGCATGCGCTTCGCGGCCAGATCAACGGCGCAGGCGACTGCCTTGGTCAATGGTCCCTTGCGAATGCACTCGATGATTTCGTCAACATGCACGTTATCCATCAATCCGTCGCTTGCAACGATGATGGTATCACGCGGATTCAGGGTGACCGTCGCACCGACGTCTATACGCATGTCGTTCGTGCCGATGAAATTCGACACGAGATGCCGCGACTCGTGGTGCAGAGCGTCGCGCTCATCGAGAAAACCCGCCTCGACCGCGAATCCGGTTGGCGAATGCGCCGTGGTTTGCAGCCTGATGCGCCCGCGCTGTCCAACGATGATGGCTTCGGAATCACCGATCTGGTAGGACCGCGCGACGAGCCCTTCTATCGTAACCACCGTCAATGTCGTGGCCGAACCATTGGCCAGTGCCATTACCGCCGCGTTGGCGGCCTCGATGCCGTTCATAATGGCCGTTCGAAGCAACGTGGTCTTTTCGATCGCGGACTGCAGGGACGCGGCCAGCGTCCTGATAGCCGTCAGCGACGCCCGCTTGCCGGCCGGCAATCCGCCCGCGCCGTCAGCAACCACGAGAACGGCAGAAGCCGGCCCGTAGGGAATGATCGCCACCGAATCTTCGTTCTCGGTTTCCTTTCCCGGTTCCCGGCAGGAATAGGCAATTGCGATGCCGCCGGCGACATCCGACCGCAGTTGTTCCGGCTCGAAAGCCGCGTCCAGAATCAGGATATCTTCGACCCTTTTCCTCATCGGCGGTCCTTTTGCACCCTACTCGCGTCGCACGGGCTCCCGGCACCACGCGCAGTAGTTCCAGAATTCCCGCGCAATGCCCCAATTGCAAGCTTTGCATGAGTGTTTGCTGCCGTTGAGCTTCCAGGGCCGCCGTACTTTTACCCTGCACCATGGGCAGTAGCGCATGAACGGCATCAAAGAACCGCGACAGCGTCTGTTGGCGCAGCGCGTCGTATATCGCTTGTCCGGGTAGTGACGCGCCGTTTCCTCGACAAAGCCCGGCCCATAGCACCACGCGCAGTAGTTCCAGTCATTTTTGACGCCGCGCTCACAGCGCGGACAACTGGACGGCAATCTGGATTCGGAACCGCGCGCGGGATTATCAAATCCGCACCAGGGGCATGCCTGCATGCTCTCCGAAACGGGACCTTCGCAACGACGGCAGTCATGCTGTGTTTGCAGCACCTTGCGAAACTGCCGCTGGAATTCGCGCCATTGCATTTGTCGCCAGGAAGTACCGCGACGGGCACCATTTTTAGCTTTCGGACGTTTTTGTTTTCGGGCGTGACTTTGTGAGCGCTCGAAATCGGACTGCATCTGCACCGCGTCCCGGTAACGCTTCAATGGATCCAGTTGGATAGCCTTCCTGAGCACTTCAATGAATTCGGGACGAACTCGTGCGCTGAGCCTGTCGTAGCCCGCCATCGGCCACTCGAAAGGCCATTCCGGCAATTTCCCCGAGAACATACGGTACAAAACCAGGCCCATGGAAAATACGTCCGACTGGAACTTCGGACGCCCCATTGCCTGTTCGGGCGCAATGTAGTCGATCGTGCCGGAACCTGACGCCTTGAGCGTCCGCAAACTCAGTTTCGCAAAGCCGAAGTCTCCGAGCTTCACGTGCTTGCCTGCAAACAGAATGAAGTTCTCCGGCTTGATGTCGCAGTGAATAATGTTGTGATCATGCGCATGCGCCAGCGCGGCAAGGCCCTGGCCGGCCAGGTCCAGCGCCAGACCTGTCGACGTGCGGCGTTCGATCCGATCCGCGAGCGACTCCCCGCCCAGTTCCATGGCGATCACGAAGTGACCGTCTATATAACTCGCGTTGAGTACGGGCAGTATGTTCGGATGCCTGAGCCTGGTCTGGACGCGCACTTCGTGCAGAAACTCCTCGTGCCCTGTCACGTCGTCTTCTTTCGGAATCTTCAGCGCGACTTTGATGTTCTGAATCGTGTCATAGGCCCGATAAACATCCGCAATAGGACCCGAGGCAATGCGACCGAGAATTCGATACTTGCCGATTTTTTGCCGTGCCCGGAGCATCAGAGTTTCGGCTCCGCGGTGCGCACCCGATTCACGGCGACCTGCCAGCCTCGCAGCAGGCGATCCCTGTGCTCAGCGTTCATCTGCGGCTCGAATACCTTGTCGGGCTGCCACAACGCCGACAGTTCACGAACGGACTTGACGATGCCGGCACCGTAGCCTGCCAGGTAAGCGGCACCCAGAACCGTCGATTCGACGTTGGTCGGCCGCTCTACAGGAATGTCCAGGATATCGGCAAGGAACTGGAGGAACCAGTTGTTCGCCACCATCCCGCCATCCACGCGGATGACGGCCGGCTTGATCCCGTCATCGGACATCGCATCGACAAGGTCACGAGTCTGATAGGCAACGGCTTGCAGAGTTGCGGTTACGATTTCATCCCGACCGCTGCCGCGGGTTAGCCCCAGGATCGCGCCGCGCGCGTCAGGATCCCAGTGCGGTGCACCGAGGCCGGCGAAAGCAGGCACCACGTGAACATCGGAGACAACCCCGGTTCGCTTCGCGATGGCTTCGGACGCCGCTGCCGAATCGATGATTCGAAGCTCATCTCTCAACCACTGCATGGCCGATCCAGCAACGAAAACGCTGCCCTCCAGACCGTAGGTCACATTGCCGTCGATACGCATGGCAATCGTCGTCAACAGCTGGTTTTCCGAACGCAGCGCCTTGTTGCCCGTATTTGCGATCACGAAACAACCGGTTCCGTAGGTGCTTTTGGTCATCCCGTCGCTAAAGCCGGCCTGTCCGATCAGGGCCGCCTGCTGGTCGCCGGCGATGCCGCAGACGGGCACATCACCGCCCAGGCAATCGTCGAGTGCAGTGCCGAAATCCGCGGCGCAATCGCGCACCTCTGGCAACAAAGCACGCGGCACTGAAAAATACTGCAGCAGTTCGTCGTCCCACTCCTGGGTGTGAATATTGAACAGCAGCGTTCGCGATGCATTCGTCGCGTCGGTCGCATGCACGCGGCCACCGGTCAGCCGCCAGAGCAAAAAACTGTCTATCGTTCCGAAAGCCAGTTTCCCGACTTCCGCACGTTTGCGTACGCCCTCGACATTGTCGAGAATCCAGGCGACTTTTGTCGCAGAGAAATAAGGATCCAGACGCAAGCCGGTCTTGTCCGTGATTGTCGGTTCGAGGCCGTCGTTTTTCAGGGATTGGCAAAACGCCGCCGTCCGTCGGTCCTGCCACACGATCGCATTGTAGACACAGTCGCCCGTCTCACGATCCCAGATAACGGTTGTTTCACGCTGATTCGTAATGCCAATCGCCGAAATATCGGCTGCTCCGGCATTGACTTTTTGCATTGCGCCCTCGGTAACCGCCGTAACCGAATCCCAGATGGCTTCCGGGTCGTGTTCGACCCAACCCGGCTGCGGATAGATTTGCGGGAATTCCTGTTGAGCGCTTGCCACCACCTGCGCCCCATGGTCGTAAAGGACCGCACGACTGCTGCTGGTTCCCTGGTCGATGGCCAACAGGTACTTCTTACTCATGCTATTTCCGTCTTCGCCCTGAATAAGGGTCTTTCTATATTCATTTTCTTCCCCGCCTCGACGGGCCAGGGCTGCTCGCCCTGCTCAGAAACGTAATTCGCAATTAGCTTACGGATTTGATTCGGCCATGGTGCTACGCGGCGCACAGCCAGATCGACGTGCAGGTTCATCCATTCGGCTGTCGCTACGAGGTATTTTTCATCCGCATGATACATCCGCATGAACTGGTGGATGCGTTTTTCGTCAAAAGCGAGAACCTGGGACGTAACTATATACGGGTCAGCTTCCGACAGCTCTCTTTGCCAGGTAATGTGCGATTCGACGGCGAATGTTGAGCTGTTATGCGTCCTGATGTATTCATCCGTAAGTCCGAAACGAGTCCAGAGAAGATCGACGCCCTGATCAAACGCCAGAACGTAATACGCAACGTTCATATGTTTGTTGATATCGATCCACTCGGGCAGAACCTGCCCTCGCGCTACTTCGGTACCGAGCATTGCTGGTTGTGACATCGACTTCAATCCTCGTTCAGTTCAGCAATGTCCGAAAAATATGCCAGCGTCGTCGGGTTCGCCAGGGCATCCGTATTCTTCACGGGCTGTCCGTGGACGACCGAGCGCACCGCCAGTTCGACTATCTTGCCGCTTTTTGTGCGCGGTATTTCGGGGACTGCGATTATCTTCGCCGGCACGTGCCGCGGCGTCGTGTTTTCGCGGATGACAGTTCGGATGCGTTGCTGTAATGCGGCATCGAGATCAATGCCGTCCCGCAGAACGACGAAGAGCACGACGCGCACATCGTCGTCCCAGTCTTGACCTATCGCGATACTTTCTACTACCTCGTCGAGTTTCTCGACCTGCCGATAGATCTCTGCCGTGCCAATACGAACACCGCCCGGGTTAAGCACAGCATCGGAGCGACCGTATATGATGATGCCGCCCTCATCGGTGAGCTCGGCAAAATCGCCGTGCGCCCAGACCCCGGGAAAACGCTCGAAGTAGGCGGCGCGATAGCGGGAGCCGTCCTCGTCGTCCCAGAATCCCACCGGCGCAGACGGAAACGGTTTCGTGCAGACGAGTTCGCCGTGTTCCCCGACCACGGGCTCGCCATTTTCATTGAAAATCTCAACGGCCATACCCAGGCCCCGGCACTGCAATTCGCCGCGTCGAACCGGGAGCACCGGGTTACCGAGCGCGAAGCAGCTCAATATATCGGTACCCCCCGAGATCGAGGCAAGCTGAAGGTCGTCGCCAATCGCATCGTAGACGAAGTCGAAACTTTCCGGCGCAAGCGGCGAACCCGTCGAGAGTACCGTGCGCAAACCCGGTAACTGAAACTCGTCCCTGGGACGCAGGCCGGCTTTTTCCAGCGCGGAAATGTACTTTGCGCCCGTGCCAAAAATCGTCACCTCTTCACGAGCGGCCATCTCCCACAATATGCGTCCGTCTTTCCAGAACGGTGAGCCGTCGAAAAGCACGAGCGTAGCGCCGGCCGCAAGACCGCTGACCAACCAGTTCCACATCATCCAGCCGCAGGTTGTGAAATAGAACAGCCGATCCCCTGAACCGATGTCCGTGTGCAAAACGTGTTCTTTCATGTGCTGCAGCAGTGTTCCACCGTGCCCGTGAACAATGCACTTGGGAACGCCGGTCGTACCCGAGGAAAACATGATGTACAGGGGATGGTCGAATTCGACGGATGTGAATGAAATCGATGAAGCTGCAGTCCCAAATTCGCTCCAGCTCAAAGCATCGTCGAGCGATACGTCCGTCGGCAGCTCGTCTATGAACGGAACGACGACGACGCGCTCGATGTCGGGAATTCTTTTCGCTACACCCGCGACCGTTGCGCGCGTGTCAAAGACCCTGCCGTTATAAATATAGCCGTTCGGCGCGAACAGCACCTTCGGCTGTATCTGGCCGAAGCGGTCGACGACACCGTTGATCCCAAAATCAGGCGAGCACGAAGACCAGATTGCGCCGATACTGGCGGTCGCGAGCATTGCGATGACTGCCTCCGGACAGTTGGGCAAAAAGCCGGCGACGCGATCGCCTTTGCCGACGCCGGATGATTTGAGTCCTGCCGCGATAGCCGCGACCTCAGCGCGGAGCTCCGTGCGGCTGAGCGCACGACGCGCTTCATTTTCGCCGAAGAACACAATGGCCGTGTCGTCGCCGTCATCGCGCAGCAGATTGGCGGCAAAGTTCAGCCGACTGCCGTCGAACCAGCCGGCGTCCATGATATTGTCCGGTCGAAGAAGCGTCTGCCTCGCCTTCCTGTCGAAACGAATATCAAAGAAATCACAGGCAGCTTCCCAGAACCGGGGTGAATCATCGACCGACCACCGGTAAAGCGATTCGTAATCCTCGAATCCGGCCCGTTGCATGAAGCGATACATGGCCGAGTCTCGAACGCGTTTCGTATCGGGTGACCAGATGATTGGATTATTCGCCATGGTATTGCTCAACACGTATCGCGCACGCTTACAGTCGAGCCAGTATCCATAAAAACAACCTTGTGTCCATGTCCTGTACAGGGCGATACTCGGTTCATGTCAACGACGATATTGGCAATCGCTGCCGGCATTGTTGTCGTCCTGCTGGGTGCCTGGATTTGGGTCGTCCGGAGAGGCCGGCGCCCCGTACCGGGGCCGCTCAGACCCGGACGGCCCCTGCCCGATTTTCATGCCACCGACGAACAAGGGGATCCGGTGCGATCGACCGCTCTACACGGCTCACCAGCCGTTGTTCTTTTCGTGCGCGGCAACTGGTGCCCATTCTGCAGCGCCCAGGTCGCCAACCTGACGAAATACTACAAGGACATCGTCGACCTCGGAGCCAGGCTGGTGCTACTGACACCAAAGCCCCTGGAGACGACGCGCCGCGTTGCCCGGTTTTTCGAGGTCGAGTTCGAATTCTGGCTCGACGATTCCCTGGTCGTTACCGAGCAACTGGGGCTGTTGCTCGAGGGCGGCGTGCCGAGTAATTACAGCAAGGAATACGGGCGCGATACAATCTGGCCAACCGCACTGGTCGTCGATTCGGCGGGCATCATTCGTTATACCGAACTATCCAGACACATATCAGACCGGCCGGACCCCGAACTGCTGTTGCGGGAATTGAAAAAGACGCTCAAAATTTGACGCCGACGGCCGTGCATAGAAAACGCATGAATGACTCGGCGACCTTGAAGGACGATTCGACAGTCCGTTGAAATTGCGGTTTAAAAACTTCATCTACCTCAAGTTCTTTGACGGCGATGAAACTCTTGCGCCTGATATCGTCGATGCACTCATGGCTCTTGTCGAAGCCGCGCGGCGGACGCACCAGCGATTCGCCGCCAAGCTGAAACTGGCGTTTGAAGGAGCGATCGCTCAACACGCGCTTCCACTCGGACGGTCTGGCCGCGATGCGGTCACGGATCCTTCGTAGCGGATCGGCATCCGGACGCCACATGCCGACACCTACAAATACCTGATCCGGCGCTATGTGAAGGTAGTATCCCGGCGAGTGAACGTCTTTCGCCCGTTCATGGCGAAACTGAATGCCGATGTTCGTCTTGTAGGGTGTCTTGTTCTTTGAGAATCGCGTGTCCCGGTAAACCCTCATCAACGAGCCGCCGACCCGGGTTGGCACAGCCACAAAATGTGGCGCAATATCGGCCAACGGATCCTGCATCGATTGAATAAATGCAAGTGCAACGTCGAGGACCTGCTCCTCGTAACGGCCCTTGTGTTCCTGGAACCATTCACGGTTATTGTTGGCGGTGAGCTGCTCGAGGAACTGAATCGTTTCCGGATAAAACCTGGCGTATCGTCGTGTCATGGTCAGCAGCGACCGGTACCTGCATCGGGATGCGCATACATATCTGATTCATCCTCACCTTCTCTCGGTGTAAGGCAGGAAAAGTCTTTTTCGACCAGGATCTGTAAGGTTTCTCCGTCGTCCAGCACCTGCTCGCCGGCAAGAGAAACCTGTTCCGCGCTTGCCCATTCATGTACCGCCGCCTCGGGCAATCGAACCGTGAGCGAATTGTCAGAAAAAAATGCGGCAGGCTGGACGCTGGCCGGACTGCTTTCAACCCGGTACTGAAGCGAGCCGCCCCCCGGGAATGCCGTTGTTGCTGCCATCACACCGCTTTCGCGCAATGCATCGACTTCGCTACGCGTAAGCCGAAACCGAATGGAATTGTCTTTGATCCGAAGCTTCAACTGACTTTTTCTTGTTGGCCAACAGCCGATGGTCGTACTGCACGGCTTCATCTTCTGTCGTGATTTCGCGCATGCACACCGAGTAGACCACCAGCAGCTGGCGGCCTGTTTGAACAAGGACGAACCCGGCCGATGTCCTGATTCGCCTGCCTGGTATTGCAATCTGCGTTGCTGTACCTGACCAGCCCCGCCACTTCTTCGCTACAAGAACAGCCTATTCGGCAATGACGTTTTCGGCCTGCGGTCCTTTCTGTCCTTGCGTCACTTCCATCGTGACTTTCTGTCCTTCCTTAAGGGTTTTGAAGCCTTCCATCTGGATCGCAGTATGATGAACGAACACATCCTGGCCGCCTTCACGCTCGATGAAACCAAATCCCTTGTCGTCGTTGAACCACTTGACGGTTCCTGTAACTCTTTCGCCTGACATAACTACCTCTTAACTTGCTTTCCGCCACAAGGACGGTTCCAGCGCCGCGCCATTTGTGGTCGGGGCTCGAGAAATGGTACCCCCTATCGCACCGCATTTCACGCGATATCGCACCGCGAGTCACACGCGATGCTGAATATGGCGCTCGCCGAGATTGTCGATCCTGCTGCAGCCGAGCAACGCCATTGTCCGTTCCAGCTCGGTGCGCAGCAACAAGAGTCCGCGTTCGACTCCTGCCTGGCCCCCCGCCGCAAGCGGATAGAGGTAACCTCGCCCGATGCTGCAGGCGTTTGCGCCGAGCGCCAGGGCTTTCACGACATGGGTACCGCGCCGGATTCCGCCATCGCAGATGATTTCCAGCCTGTCGCGTAGCGCATCTGCAATCTTCGCTATGCAGTCGACCGGAGCTGGCGCTGATTCGAGCTGACGACCGCCATGATTCGAAAGCATCACCGCGGTCGCTCCCGAGTCCAGGGCCATGCGGCAGTCCGCAACGGTTTGTACGCCCTTGATGACAAGCGGACCGTCCCACTGTCGGGCGAGCCATTCGACATCTTTCCAGGTCAATGAGCGATCGAACTGGCTGTTGATGTATTCAACCACTCCGCTATCTATCTTCGCCCCTACCGCGCTGCTCGTTATGTTCACGAGATCGAGATCCTTGCGAACCAGTGCACGGTAGAGCCATCCGGGGTGCCGCGCGTAACTTATCGCGCTGCGCCACCTGAATTTCGGGGGTGCTGACATGCCGTAGACGATGTCGCGTTCCCGGTTTCCGGCCAACGGCGTATCGACCGTCAGGCAAAGCGCCGCATAGCCCTTTTCCTTGCTGCGATCAATAAAGTCCTGTGTCAGCCCCCGATCTTTGAAGACGTAAACCTGGTACATCTTTGGGCAACGCCCCGCTTCCGCGGCGTCCTCGATCGTCGTCGTGCCGAGCGTCGACAGGCTGTAGATCATGCCGAACTTCTCGGCGGCACGGATGACCGCGGGCTCGCCGTCACGATGAAACAGCTTCGACGCGCCGGTCGGTGCAATCATGACGGGCCAATCGACCGCTTGTCCGAACAATGTCGACTTCAGGTCGATGGCGCTGACGTCTGAAAGCTGTGAGGGCAATAGCTCGTAGTCATTGAATGCATCCGTATTGCGAGCAAGCGTCCACTCGTCATCGGCACCCCCATCGAGGTAGTGAAACACCGGAGCCGGCAGTCTGCGGCGCGCGATGCGCCGGAAGTCCATGATGTTGTTACAGTCTTTGATCCGCATCTGCGCAGATTAGCATGTAAGGCCTGGCCACTTAACAACATGGCCTGGTGTAATCGTGCTTTAGGAACCTGATAACGATCACCGGCTGCCATGCTGCTGCCCGGCCTGCTAAGATTGCTCGCCAAGCGTCGCAACCGGCAGGCGCTTTTGGAATGGATGACGACTTGGAAAAACCTGCACAGGATCGCGCGGTCGCAAACTGGCTACTGGTCTGTTGCAGCCTCGTTTTTGCGATGGTCGTGCTCGGCGGCTTCACGCGTCTGACGGGCTCCGGGCTTTCGATGGTCGACTGGCGACCTTTGATGGGCATTCTGCCGCCAATGAACGACGCGGAGTGGCAGCGCGTGTTCGCGCTTTACCAGCAGTCCCCCGAATTCCTAAAGATCAATTCCCACATGGACGTCACCGCATTCAAGGGCATCTACTGGCTGGAATACCTGCATCGACTCCTGGGACGGACAATTGGTGTCGTTTTTTTCATACCGTTCGTCGTCTTCGTTATCAGGGGCTACATACGGAATAACGAGTTGCCGAAATACCTGCTGATGTTCGTCCTGGGCGGGCTGCAGGGCCTGCTCGGGTGGTACATGGTAAAAAGCGGGCTTGTGGATGTGCCGCATGTCAGCCAGTACCGGCTCACCGCACACCTGGTTGCCGCTTTTCTAATCTATGCCTACATGTTCTGGGTCGCGATGTCTCTGCTGTTTCCGGCGCCTGGAAATACCGCGAAGCATCCCTGGTACGGCAAAACACTCGGCCTTACCGTGCTGCTGACCGTGACAATCATCTCGGGCGGCTTCGTCGCCGGACTCAAGGCCGGCAAGATTTACAACACGTTCCCGATGATGGGCGACTACTGGTTGCCGCCGGGATTGATGGCGCTCGACCCTTTCTGGCGGAATTTCTTCGACAACATGACGACCGCGCAGTTTGATCATCGCTGGCTGGCGCTTGCGACTTTTGTCGCCATCGCCGTCTATTGGTTCACCGCGCGACACGTGGATTTGCCAAGACGCGCTCGGCCTGCCGTGAACGCGCTCCTGCACACGGCCGTGCTGCAGGTCGCTCTCGGCATCGCTACCCTGTTGCTGGCCGTCCCGGTACTCCTGGGTGCCGCGCATCAGGCGGTTGCCATGCTGCTGTTCACGGTGGCCCTTTACCTGGTTCACGCCCTGCGCCGGGCCTGAACGTCAAACCGCAGTGGAATTTCGGCAATTACCCATGGCTGCATGCGACGAAATCAAGGACGATCTGTACCTATGATTACCGATACCGACCAATTGCACGGCCATAAGGGTGTTTGCTTCGATACGGACCTCATCGTGCGCTATGGCGGCCGAGGGCCACGCTACACCTCGTATCCGACCGCCCTGCAGTTTAGCGAAGGCGTAACGGAAGACGACTACAAACGTCACGCCGTCGCGAGCAACAACAGCAACGTGCCGCTGTCTTTATACGTACACATCCCGTTTTGTCACTCGCTTTGCTATTACTGCGGTTGCAACAAGATCGTTACGCGCAACAAGGCGCGTGTCGATCGCTACCTCGAAATGCTGTATCGGGAAATCGATATGCAGGCGACGTTGTTCGATCACAGCCGCAAAATAGAGCAGCTGCATTTCGGCGGCGGCACGCCGACATACCTCGACAGAGATCAGCTCGCCGACCTGATGGATAAACTGCGCAACGCGTTTAACTTCGATAACAGCGTTGATCGCGAGTTTTCTATCGAGGTGGATCCGAGAACCGTCGATGCGGATCGCATTCGACACCTCGCCGAGCTCGGATTCAACCGCCTGAGTCTCGGCATCCAGGATTTTTATCCCGAGGTCCAGGAAGCCGTGAATCGCGCGCAGACGCCGGACGAGGTGCGAAATCTCGTGAACAGCGCTGTCGACTCAGGCTTTGGGTCGATTTCTTTCGATCTTATCTACGGACTGCCGCTCCAGACCGTCCAAAGCTTCAATACGACGCTCGATCTCGTTATAGACATGAAGCCGGACAGGCTAGCCGTGTATAACTACGCCCACCTGCCGCAGCGTTTCAAAGGCCAGCGTATGATCAACGCCGACGATATCCCGCTGCCCGAGACCAAGCTCGAGTTATTGCGCCACACAATCGACAAGCTGTGCGAGGCGGGTTACGTGTACATCGGCATGGACCATTTTGCCTTGCCGGATGATGAGCTCGTCGAAGCTCGCGGCAACGGCACGCTGCAACGCAATTTTCAGGGCTATTCAACGCATCGCCACTGCGACCTCGTATCGCTGGGAGTCAGTGGCATTAGCCATATCGGCAACCTGTTTGCACAGAACGCAATAACGACGATGGAATACGAGGCGTTGATCGAGAACGGCCAATTGCCAATTCGTAAAGGCGTTGAAGTCGACGACGACGATCTGCTGCGCGCCGACGTGATCCAGGCGTTGATGTGCTATGACAGCCTGTCATTCGACGATTTCGGCACCGAGCACGGCATCGATTTTCGCAAGTACTTCGCCACCGAAATCAAGCGGCTGGCTCCGCTGGCGGAAGACGAACTTGTTGAAGTGGATGCGTCCGGCGTCGCCATCACCCAAAAAGGCAGGCTGTTGCTCAGAAGTATCGCTATGGTCTTTGATCGTTACATCGACCAGGCCGAGAACGATAACCGTTTCTCGAAAGCCATCTGAAGCGACAAAGACCGCTAGCCGGCCACGGTCAGCCAGCCGTGCGTATCTTCTCTCAGACCGTATTGAATATCCTGCAGCACTTTCTGCAGCTTTGCCGTGTTGGCGCCGGGGCTGCCGTCCCGGACCGGAATTTCCTTGCCTTTGTAGACCAGCGCACCGACGGGCGACAGGCACGCCGCCGTGCCGGATAACGTTGCCTCGAAGGTCGAGACCCATTCGAGCAGCTCGGCAACGGTGAAATTTTTCTCGCTGATCTTGTAGCCGAGTTCGGCACCAAGCTTCAGGATCGAATCGCGCGTCATGCCATGCAGGAACGACTCATCGAGCGGCTTCGTGATGATCTCGTCATCACTGATCAGGAGAAAGTTCGCGGCGCCGGTCTCCTGCACGTCACCGTTTGGGCAAAACAGAACCTGGTCAACGCCATATTTTTCCTTGGCGTCGAGCGTCGGGCCGAGCGCCGCGGCGTAGTTGCCGCCCGTTTTCGTGCTGCCTAGATGCTGCGTCGTTCTCGCTCGCTGGTCTTCGACGAGCAGCTTCAGCGTTGCCGTGCCACCCGCGAAATAGTCGCCAACCGGTGACGCCAGAACGAACAACGTCGCCTCGGTCGACGGCGCTGCCGCCGCACCGATATTCGGAAGCGTGCCGATCAGGGTCGGACGCAGGTACAGCGAACTCGGCGGTTCCGGGATATTCCGGGCTTGTTGCGCAACCAGGCTGGTTACCATGCCGGCGAGCAGCTCCGTGCCCGGCACGGGCAAGCGCAGGGACGCGGCGCTTTTTTGCATCCGCGCTACATGGTCGCGCAGTCGGAAAATACGCGCCTTGCCGTCCTTCCATCGATAGGCTTTAAAGCCCTCGAAACAGGTGCTGGCGTAATGAAATACGTGCGAAGCCGGGTGCATCGGCAGCGGTGCAAGCGGCTCGATCGACGGTGTCTGCCACCTGTCGCCAACGTACCGTACGATCGAAATATGATCACAAAATTCTGTGCCAAACTGGCTCATCCTGATCCTGGTCTTGGTGGGTAGCTGCGGGGGCGTAACTTTGCCACTATTCGACCGCCGTTTGCCAGCGTAATTACCCGTATATTGACGCTCGTACTCAAAACGTCGGGGGCGTGCACGCCGTGATCAGTTCGCAGGGCTCATGCCATTTGTTGCGAAACTGGTGCGGCTGGCTGCTCTTGAAGTAATAGGCGTCGCCTTTGGACAAGGCGGCTGTCTGTTCGCCAACCTTCACCTCCAGCCGGCCGCTCAGGATGATGCCGCACTCCTCTCCCTCATGCGTAATCGCGTGTCTGCCCGTTCCGGACCCGGGCTGATAGCACTCCTGAATGAGCTGTATGGCCCGATTGCCGAGGCTCGCGCCGACCTGCCGAAATGAAACGCCGCCATCGGCAATTTCCGTAAGGTCAGCGGCACGGAAGAAAACCTTGTCGCGCACCTCGTACTCGTCGCCGAAAAACTCGCCCAGGCTGATCGGAATACCGTCAAGAATGCGCTTCAACATGCCGACCGTCGGATTGAGCTTGCTCGATTCGATTTGCGAAATGGTCGCGTTTGCGACCCCCGATTGTCGCGCGAGCTGGCGCTGCGAGAGCGCCAAACGCTCGCGCACCTCGCGCAGCCGCCGGCCGATTTGCTGGTCCATCGATGTCTCCCGTCCAAGTGTTTACTATAACTAAACATTCTGCGCGTCTTATTTATCAAAAACAATAGCTTATGAATTCCAACATAACTCGTTGTTTAACGATGCTGTGCAGGCGTACACTCGTAAGCTGCCAAAAAACGCACCGGAGAATGAATGATGAGCGCCGCTCTCGACAACCTGGACGCCTACTGGCTGCCCTTTACGGCCAACCGTGATTTCAAGAAAAAACCCAGGGTGATTACAGGCGCATCCGGCCATTACTACACGGCCAGCGATGGTTCGAAGCTGTACGACACTTTTTCGGGGCTCTGGACCTCGGGTCTCGGCCACTGCCATCCGAAGATCGTCGAGGCCGTCCAGCAGCAGGTCGCCACACTCGACTACTGCATGACGTTCCAGGTGACCAACGACAAAGCCGTCGCTTTGGCGGACCGCGTTACGGGCATGGCGCCGGAGGGTATGACACGGTGCTTCTTCACGAACTCAGGCTCCGAGTCCGTCGACACGGCGCTGAAAATAGCGCTTGGCTATCACCGCGCTCGCGGCGAAGGACATCGGACCCGGCTGATCGGCCGCGAACGCGGCTATCACGGCGTGAACTTCGGTGGCATGTCGGTCGGCGGCATGGTGCCGAATCGCAAGGTGTTTAGCGCCAACCTGCTCCCGGGCGTGGACCACATCCGTCACACGCATGATCTCGAACACAATGCATTCACTCGCGGACAGCCCGAATGGGGCGCACACCTCGCCAACGATCTCGAAGGACTTTGTGCGCTGCACGATGGCAGCAATATTGCCGCCGTCATCGTCGAGCCGGTTGCCGGTTCCACGGGAGTACTGCCACCGCCGGTCGGGTATCTCGAGCGGCTGCGGGAGATCTGCGACCAACACGGCATATTGCTGATCTTTGACGAAGTCATTGCGGCGTTCGGGCGCCTCGCCCGGCCCTTTGGCGCCCAGCGTTTCGGCGTAATACCCGACATCATTACGACGGCGAAAGGGCTGACGAACGGCGTCGTCCCGATGGGCGCGGTACTGGTTCAGGACTCTATTTACGATGCATTTATGCATGGGCCGGAGCACATGATCGAACTCTTCCACGGCTACACTTACTCGGGGCACCCGGTCGCCGCGGCAGCCGGACTGGCCACGATGAATGTCTACGAAGAGGAAGGTACATTCGAACAAGCTGCCGCACTCGAGCAGCATTTCGAAGACCTGCTGCATTCCTTCGCTGATCACAAACACGTGATTGACGTGCGTAATTTTGGCCTGATGGGTGCCATCGAGATGGCGCCGCGTGACGGCGCCCCCGGGGCTCGGGGTGGCGAAGCGCACAAGAAGTGCTTCTGGGATGAACATCTCGTGATTCGCAACGGCATGGACACGCTGCAGTTTTCCCCATTCCTGAATTCCAGACCTGATGAGATGCAGAAGTCGTTTGCGACCATTCGTCGGGTCCTTGATACGATCGACTAAGCGCAAACGATATCCGGAGAGGCTATGAACGCCAGACCTGCAGGCAAGATCGACGCCGCCAACGTGGTGGGCCACTTCATCAACGGCGCGGACGTCGCGGACGATAATCGGCCCGAACCGATTACAAACCCCGCGACCGGCAAGGTGACGCGGCATGTTGCGATGGCGTCACGGCAAACGGTTGAAAATGCGATCGCCGCGGCGGAAGCGGCATTTCCCGCGTGGCGCAATACGCCGCCGGCAAAGCGCGCGCGCATCATGTTTCGCTTCAAGCAGCTGCTGGAGGAGCATGCCAACGAAATCGCCGCTGCCATCACCGACGAGCACGGCAAGGTGCTGGACGACGCGATGGGCGAATTCGGGCGTGGCGTCGAAGTCGTCGACTATGCCTGCGGAATTCCGGAACTGTTGAAAGGCGAATACAACCGCAACGTTGGGCCTGGAGTCGACAGCTGGTCCGACCATCAGCCGCTCGGCGTTGTCGCCGGCATTACGCCGTTCAATTTCCCGGCGATGGTTCCCATGTGGATGTACCCGATGGCTATAGCATGCGGCAATACCTTTGTATTGAAACCGTCCGAGAAAGACCCGACGGCGCCAATGATTGTCGCACACCTGTTCAAGCAGGCCGGTTTGCCCGACGGTGTCTTCAATCTGGTCAATGGCGACAAGGAAGCCGTAGACACCTTGCTCAATGACGATCGCATTCAGGCGGTGAGCTTTGTGGGATCAACGCCGGTGGCAGAATACATTTACAGCACGGGCACGAAGAAAGGCAAGCGCGTGCAGGCGCTTGGCGGCGCGAAGAATCACGCAGTCGTCATGCCGGATGCGGACGTGGATAATGCCGTCAGCGCCCTGATGGGGGCGGCATTTGGCTCCTGCGGCGAGCGATGCATGGCGATCTCTGTCGCCGTTTGCGTTGGCCACGAAACCGCGGACATTGTCGTCAACAAGTTGCAGCAGCAAATTGCACAACTGAAGGTGGGTGCCGGAACGGATAATGCAAACCAGATGGGCCCGCTGGTCACGCAAGCGCATCTGGAAAAAGTGCGGTCCTATGTCGATCTCGGTGTCAAGGAAGGCGCTGACCTCGTCGCCGATGGGCGGGGTCTTGTCGTGCCGGGGCATGAAGACGGGTTCTTCCTCGGACCCTGCCTGTTCGACAACGTAACGTCCGACATGCGCATCTACCGGGAAGAAATCTTCGGCCCGGTGCTGTGTGTTGTACGAGCCGAATCGGAAGAGCAGGCCATGCGACTGATCGACGATCACGAATACGGCAACGGCACCTGCATTTTTACGCGCGACGGCGAAGCGGCCCGCTATTTCGCCGACAATATAAAAGTTGGCATGGTTGGCATCAATGTACCGCTGCCCGTGCCGGTCGCGTATCACAGCTTTGGCGGCTGGAAACGTTCCTTGTTCGGTGACCTCTATGCTTATGGCCCCGACAGCGTCCGTTTCTATACGCGCCGCAAAACAATTACCCAGCGTTGGCCATCCGGTGGCGTTCGCGAAAAGGCGCAGTTCTCGTTTCCGGGGCGGCAGTAGCAATTTCTGATATACAATCACGGTCCCCCACTTTCCGGAGACAGCGATGAGAAAGCTGGTTTTCTCGTTTTTGCTTTTGGGGCCGCTGGCATTGGCCGATGAAGCCGCGAGCCCGTTTGCGGCCGTCGAGGTTGCGCCTGGCATCTACCTGCTCGGTAACACCAATGATGGTTTTGCGCTCAACGTTCCCGAGGACTTTGTGGGGGGCGGCGTCGGCCTGCTCGTCGGTGACGAGTACGTGGTCCTCATTGATGACGTGATGGAACCGACAGCACCGGCACTGCTGCGAAAAGTCGAGGAGATCGCTGGCCGACCAGTCGACTTCGTGATCAACACGCATGCGCATGGTGATCACGTAGGTGGCAATGTGTATGTTGCCAAGAACGGCGCCCTCATCGTCGCGCATGACAAGCTTCGCTCCCGCATGGAGAACGACCCAAAACTCAACACGGGGGCCGGCGCCTTGCCCGTCATCACGTTTTCCGAGCAGATGACATTTCATGTCAATGACGAGGAAGCGTTCGTGTTCCACGTTGAAAACGCGCACACGGATGGTGATGCCGTAATTCATTTCCGCACTGCCAACGTGATCGCGCCGGGCGACATCAGCTTCCGCGGACTGTTCCCGTTTATCGATCTTGACAGCGGCGGCTCTGTTGCCGGCTACAAGGCGGCTATGCAAAAGCTCATTGACATGTCGGACGGCGAAACGAAGTTCTTGTCGGGTCACGGCCCGGTGGGCACACGCGCAGGATTGCAACAGGACCTCTCGATGCTCATCGATGCTGAAGCGCGCGTCAAAGCTCTGATAGACAAAGGCATGAGCGCCGAGGAAATATTAGCGACAAACCCGCTGGCTGAGTATCACGACCAGTACAACTGGTTCTTCATAACCACGGAACGCATGACCCAGACCTTGATTCGCTCCCTGACTACGGACTGAGATATCAACATGGATGCAAAGAAAGCTGGTGAATTTGTAAACAGCATGTGGGATGACTCAATTATTCCCGAGATTTCCGAATATATAAGGGTGCCGAACAAATCGCCTTCTTTCGACCGGGACTGGGAGAAACATGGATACATGGAAACGGCCGTCGCTATGCTCGAGGCCTGGAGCAAACAGCAGCCCATCAAGGACATGCAGGTCGAGGTCGCGCGGCTTCCAGGCCGCACGCCGATTCTGTTCATCGACATTCCCGGGCAATCGGACGACGTCGTTCTGCTCTACGGGCATTACGACAAGCAGCCGGAGTTCAGCGGCTGGGATGATGACCTGGATCCATGGACGCCGGTGATCAAGGACGGCAAACTGTATGGGCGCGGCGGCGCCGATGATGGCTACGCGACGTTTGGCTCGCTGACCGCGATTCGCGCATTACAGGAACAGGGCATTCCGCACGCGCACTGCGTCGTCATTATCGAAGGCTGTGAGGAAAGCGGCAGCTTCGACCTGCCCTACTACATCGACTTGCTCGAAGACCGCATCGGCTCGCCCGACCTGGTTGTCTGCCTCGATGCAGAATGCGGAAATTACGACCAGCTGTGGTGCACGACTTCCCTGCGCGGCAATCTGACGGGCGCGCTGCGTGTCGATGTGTTGACCGAGGGCGTGCACTCGGGTACAGCCAGCGGCATCGTACCATCGAGTTTCAGAACCGCTCGTCAGCTCATCAGTCGGATCGAAGACGAATCGAACGGCCACATACTCATCGACGCGCTGCATGTCGATATTCCCGAGCAACGCCTGGAGCAGGCGCGCCTCGCGGCGGAGACCCTTAAGGATTCGGTGTACGAGAAGTTCCCCTGGGCCGTCGATAAACCCGATCCCGGCGAGTCGAACGAGGAGCTGCTGCTCAACAATACGTGGCGACCCACGCTGGCTGTCACTGGTGCGGCAGGAATGCCGGCCCTGCTCGACGCCGGTAATGTGCTGTTGCCATTTACCACACTGAAGTTATCATTCCGCTTGCCGCCGACGTGCGACGCCGACGCGGCAGCGGATGCGGTAAAAGAAGCGCTGGAAGCCGACCCTCCCCCAATGGCAAAAGTATCGTTCGAGATCGAGTCGAGCCAGGCTGGCTGGAACGCCCCTGCGGTCGCCGACTGGCTGGAAGCCTCGATGCATAAAGCGTCAAACGCGTTCTTCGGAAAGCCTTCGATGTACATGGGCACGGGCGGCACGATTCCATTCATGGGAATGCTTGGCGAGCGTTTTCCCGACGCGCAGTTCCTGATTACCGGGCTGCTGGGACCCAAGTCGAACGCGCATGGGCCCAACGAATTTCTGCACATAGAAACTGGCAAGCGCTTAACCAGCTGCGTGTCCCAGGTCCTTGAGGATCATTTCAATCGATAGAGCTACCTCTAATCGCCGTCCGCGCAACTGCCTGCATTGGTTCGTCCAAGTCACGCTCTCCTCTTCTAATCACGCATATGCCACAGAGCCGGCCGTTGCAAACGCATGATAGATAACCAAGAAGACAACACGCCCACGGAGCGAGCGTCCGCGTCGAACGGTTTTGTTTGGAAGGCGTTGTCGAAATTAATCATGCTGGCA
Organism: Gammaproteobacteria bacterium; assembly: GCA_029863125.1. GTDB lineage: Bacteria > Pseudomonadota > Gammaproteobacteria > Steroidobacterales > Woeseiaceae > UBA1847. The sequence continues at coordinate 2,921 of JAOTWB010000002.1, read as the reverse complement.
GGTGTCGCATGGGTCATTTTCATATTCGCACGCGAGTTTTCGAACCTACGCGACGATTTTAAGATACAGAGCAGCTTTTGGCTCGGATACACCGTCCTTGCCGGGGTCATCGCGCTGTTACTGACTGTTCCGATCTTTCGATCGCTCCTGAGGTTTTACAGCGGCAGACCTATTACATACGTTTATGCTGGTAGATTATTTTTTGTTGCACAGTTACTTCGTCATCTACCGGGTCGTTTTTTCGGTGTCGTTTATCTCATCAAGGAAACAAATTCACAGATCCCGGCTGTTGCGATGATTCGTGCCAATCTCGACGTGATGTTTTACTCGATGACGTTTAATCTGCTAGTCGCCGGAATGCTCATACTGATGGAATTAGTAAGCGGATCGATCGCTTTTGTATTCGCGGTCGGTAGCTTGCTTGTCATGATCGTAGCTATCAAGCAAGACTGGATCGGCATCATAATTCGCAGAGCAATAAGGCTCGTGCCAACGAGAGCGGAAAAATATGCGAAGGCGCTAACGCCTCATGAACCACTGCCTTGGCGTAATGCGATGATGATCGCCGTGTTTTTCGTCTTAATTTGGGCTCTTTACCTGTCGATTTGGGCAGCGCTACCAATTATCTTCCATGGACTCGCGGACGTTAATATCTGGCTACTTTGCGCGACGTATGCAGCAGCCTGGGTCCTGGGCTACATCGCGATGATCACGCCCGGCGGGTTGGGCGTCCGCGAAGCAGGTTTTATCGCCATGTCCGCAAAGTTAACAACGCTACCGAACCTGACATTCTTGGCCGTGTTCCTTCGCCTATGGCAAATTTCGATTGAATTTATACTTTTTCTGGCTTTCGTTTTTGTCAAGCCCGATACCGGACCTGATAATATGACAACCGCAGACAAGATGGCACAATAATTGGTTGCTCGAAGGAAGCGAATGACAGGAGACCGGAATCCGTGAATAAGCCTTCACGAGGCCAACGCGTGGTCGAGTTTGTGCTCGAGATCCTGCCGGTTTGGCTCGCCAAGTTGTCAGCGAAAGGTCTGCGTTGTGAGCGGTTCGTCAAAGTCAAAACGCCGTCTCGGCTGAGGTTGGGACGGAACGTCGTATTGCAGAGGGGAGCCCTGCTACATTGCGGTGGACGAGTCTGGTCTGACTATGCAGGTGGTATCGAACTTGGGAATAATGTGGTTGTTGGACCCAAGTGCATTCTGTATGGGGCCAATATGATCCGCGTCGGAGACTATACGCACTTTGGTCCAGGTTCCATGGTCATGACTCAGGCGGGTAACGCGGATAGTACGACTCGTCATAGCGTGACCCCGGGGCATCTCGTCAATCCGGTAACGATTGGAAGCGGAGTCTGGATTGGGGCCGGCGCAGTTATCTTGGGAGGCACAGTGCTTGGCGACGATTGTATTGTGGGCCCAAACAGCGTCGTCTCCGGAGAATATGGACCCGGCACATCACTGATCGGTAATCCGGCACGCGTCGTGCGTGTTCGCGATGAAGAGGCCGCTTCACCATGAGCAAAGATATGGCTCTCTTGGAAGCGCTAATCGAACAGATCACGATAATTAATCCGTTGCAATTACGATTCTTGGAGTCGTCCCTGGAAGGCGCGCTTGATGCGGAGCTTGACGATCTGGTCGCCTATATCTCTTACGCAAAAACGCAGTGCCTCCCCGTTGACTATCTCGCAGAATGCTACGATCTGATTGTGAAAGATACATTGCGAGAGCAGCTTTATTTCCAAAGACACGGCCGCTATCGATACTCTACATTCGATGAGGTTGCAAAATCCGTTTACTTCGATGACGAATACATGCGTAAGTACATGCATGGACTCGCCATTACGGCCTATCTATGGCCAAATCACCGAGAATTACATCGCTACTTCGCTCGCACAATACCTGCTACACAACGGGGGAAATACCTGGAGATCGGGCCCGGCCACGGAATGTATATGATGACTGCGATGCGCGAGTCCAAATACGATCAATTTGACGGTATTGACCTCAGTCCAACGAGCGTCGCAATGACTCGAACTCTTCTTGGCAATGGTGTTTTCGGTTCGTTTCAGAACTACCGCATTTTCGAACAGGACTTTCTGGACGGTGACTTTGTGCCGGACAGCTACGCTGCAGTAGTAATGGGTGAAGTTCTTGAACACGTGGAAGAGCCTGCGATATTTCTTGATCGTATACGCCAGGTAGCAACCAGCGATGCCTACATTTTTATCACCACACCCATTAACGCTCCGGCGATAGATCACATCTACTTATTTGATTCGTTCCATTCGATCGAGTCGCTGGTTTCGGACGCCGAACTTCGAATTGTCGACAAGCTTCTTGTGCCTTATCCTGGCTTGAGCGTCGAGGAATCCACGGAGCAATCCTTGCCAATTAACGTTGCCTTGGTATTGGCAAAATGACATTGCTGAACTACGGACTACAGTTTCACCATTTCGGCCTCGCCGTACGGGATGTTCCAGGTGCGTTAAAGGTGCTGCAAGGCATGGGCTATTCGTACGGCGAACAGATCCATGATTCATTGCAGAAAGTCATGCTGGTCTGGTGCGATCACCCACAAATGCCCGCCATCGAACTCGTTTCTCCATCTGTTGAAGCGGGCCCTCTCGATACGATTTTGAGGGATAGCTCGGAGCTGATTTATCACCTTTGCTACCGATCATCCGATATCCTCGCTTCGGTCGCCGCCATCAAAGCCGATGGCATCCGTGTACTCCCTGTTTCCCCACCCAAAGCTGCCGTGCTTTTTGGTGGGAAGCAGGTTGGCTTCTATCAAATCAAGGGCTTTGGTTTGATCGAGATTGTCGAGGAAGCCTGAACTGGCATGCGCCGGAAGAAATTACTAACCGACAATGCTCTACAGCATCTCGCATCTTTGGTTGCCGCAGT
>JAOTWB010000017.1 GCA_029863125.1 Gammaproteobacteria bacterium | reverse complement strand
GCGGGCCCGCCGTATTTTCCGATGGCCAGGGCAATCATCGGCGGACTGGCGTTCTCGACGGTCGTTTCCCTGCTCGTCGTTCCGGCGCTGTACGTGTACTTCGACAGCCTTGCCGCCTGGGGCAGAAAAGTCATGCGCACGGCACGCCGTGCGCAAAAACCTGGTCAAACCTCCGCTGCAGTCTAGCCCTTGCGGGACACGGCGCCGGCCGCTGCTAGTCCCAGCAACAGGAACCAGCCCAGCGATCCACCGCCACCAGAGCTAACGACGACCTGCGTCGTAACGGGGCCGGGTGCATCCCGGGTGCTGTCCTCGAGCGGCAGTAGGGACAGCTCGGACGTATCTTCCGGTCCGATTTCCGCTACGAAGGCATTATCGTACGCGTCGTACAGCTCGATCAGGATGTCGTAGTGGCCGGTTGGGTACCCCGCCACAAGATCGGTCTCGACGATATATTCATCCCCGCTGGAAGCACCGAATATCGTGAAATTGTCCGTCTCGGCATACTCATTCCACGGACCGTATTCGTAGCTCAGATAGATAACGGCGTAGACCTCGGCGACGTCATAGTAGGTGTCCGCGTCGAAGAGCAGATCGATACCGGCATAGTAGCCGTCGCGGTCCCTGTCAGTGAAGAGCTCGACATCGGCCGTGTAGAACCAGAAGTCCGTATTCGGCGTACGCATCTCGTTCCCGGACGTCTTCTGCTGGCCGCCCGTACGCGCCGTCGTGTTACGGTCCCCTGACGTTTCGAGCGCACCGTATTCGTCACGCGATGATTTTCTTTCGGCTGTCGTATCGGCCGGACTGGCGAGACCCTGGGACGTAGTGCTGATGCGTACACCTTCGTCTGCGGCTATCACCGCATGGCTCGCGCCCATGATCAGCGGCAGTGCGAGAGCAATGTTGATCGTTCGCTTGAGGTAGTTCATATCCGTGTCCTTTGTTTCCTTACAGCTCCATTAGAAGCCCGGGACACTGAATTGATGCTGAATTTGCAGGCATGCGCCGACATCCGTGCGACGATGTTCAGCTGGCGTTCAAATAGCAGCCCTGTCGTTCATCCATGATTCAGAATTCTCACGAAGATCGCGTCGGTACCGACGCTGCCCGATTATTGCTCGAAGCTGCTGATCGCTTGTTCCGGCGCCGCCGTTAGCGTACCGCAGTCAGTTGCGACGCATTTGAGAAATGAAAAAGGCGGGCACCTGCCCGCCTTTGCCGACAAGAATTGATCAGCCGGTTTATCAGCTAACGTCACCTGCAGCCAGGCCGGCAACCTGCCAAGACTTGACGTGCAGCGCTTTTACAACGTTATCGAAAAAGTCCTGCTCGAGCACACTAATGCTCTCGTCGGCACGGAACACATCCGCCAGCGCCTGCACGATTTTCACGCGGTGAGCCTCCGTCAACTTTTTGTACACGCTGTTCAAATACTTGACCAACGTGGCTTCCGCATACAGTTCAGCACGCGCAGCAACACGAATATCCGCTGCGCTAAAATCTTCACCGGTATGAGACTTGAGAATTCTGCGAATGAGGTCGACTTCGGATTGCTGAATGCTCACGTCGGCGTTAGCCGCTCGTGCAAGCGTCATGAGCAACACTTCCTTGAATAGTTCACTCTCCCGGTCCGCACTGACCTCGGAGCCGCTGAAGATTTTCAATACATTCTTGAGATCTGCGATCGCCATTTTTAATTCTCACTCGTTGGTATTGTTATGTGGCTGCGGTTCCCGCAACGCCGGCAAGCTTCAAAGTATACACGGCATTGCGTGGCCGTTTTTTCACTGCTTCGAGGTCGGCTGTCAATAATAACTCACACAATGCGCCAATTTGAAGGCGTTTATCAAACTAATTTTTCCTTGGTTTTTATCAGTTTACAGGACATACTGACAGTGGGCTAACAACTGAAAGGAGGTGATCCATGTCGAGTGGGATAATAACGGTATCTGGAGAAACGGTGGGTCCGGCAATGATCATGATGTCCTGCGGCACAGGTCGCTAAGCCTCCTTTCCGGATACAGGATCTCACGGAAAGCCGCAGTGATGCGGCTTTCTTTGTTTTTGCAGGGCCCGTCAGACGAACAGGGCAACCGGCGCCTGTTAGCCGGCTGCAGCCAATCTACTCGGCCGTAGCGATGCGCCGTCGGATTTCACCGTCATAGACACGGGTGACATCACACGAGAGGACATCGCCCAGCAGTTCGGCGTGTTTCTGGTAGCCACCGTCATTCGCATATTGGTCGTAGTCCTTGCCCATATCGGTATGACTGTCGTAACCATTGACGAGCTTGAAATCGAAATCGACATCGTCAACGCCGTATGCCGGGAACATCACCCACGTCCCGTTCCGGTAGCCGTTTTCGATCGTGTATTCGGTCCAGGCGTCAATTGCCGCAAACACGTCTTCCATTGTTTTGCCGCTCACTGCCGAACAATTGGCGAAAGTCAGTACGATATTGTCGGGTGAAACTCCGCTCGGCGATTCCTTGATCTGCATCGTCGCATAGTTGCTGTGACTGTCGCAGCTCAGGACCTTGGAGAATGCGGCGGCTTGTTTGGCTCCATTGGTGATCCAGGAATCCGCGCCGGCGCCAAGTTCTTCGCCCGTCGGTGCCGCGCCGAGCCAACCGACGTCAAATGTTTCTCCGCCGTAGTAATGGGGCGTTAGCGTCATTGCAAAGTAGTTGCCGGCACCCTGCTCGTCCATATAGACATTCCAGCCGGCGATGACCTTATCGAGCTCTGCAGGCCCCTGCCCTTTGTTGTATTTGCAAGTATATGTTTCAACGGGATAGACCACAGGCCCCTCGCTTTCCTCCTGTGCCCATGTCGCTGCAGATCCCAGCGTAATCGTCAAGACTACGAATACATTCATGATAAGAGCGTTTTTCATTTATTGTTTCCTCGGCAATTCCCGGTTCTTGGCGTTGGCCGTTTGCCTGCACAGTATAGATCAGAAAGCGGGGGCCGCCGGCCAAAAGATCTAGCGAGAGACGATCTCAGCAAGGGCAGCCAGCAGTTCATCGACCTCCCGATGGCTGTTGTAATGGACCGGCCCCACGCGCACCGCGCCACCCGAATCGTAAATCCCCAGAGTCTTCGCGACTTCCACCGCGTAGTTGTGGCCGCTCCAGACAAAGATGTTTTGCCGCGCGAGAGCCTCGGCGATAGCGTCGGATGCAACGCTATCGTGCGTAAAAGAGACCGTGGGGACTCGGCGCAGCATTGCATCGGCCGCCGTAATTCCTTGCACAGTTATTCCATCAATGCCCGTGAGCCCGTCTATCAGGCGTTCGGCCAGCGACCTTTCGTATTCGAAAAGATAGTCCATGGCGGCACGCAGCGCCTGGCGCCGTCCCGAAAACTCCGGCCAGCGATACGCATGATCCTGCGCCATCGTGTCGCCGATCCACCTAAAATAGTCGACGGTCGCGGCCACCCCGGCAACGCCCTCGTGATTCTGGGTCCCGGTCTCGAAACAATCCGGTATTTCGTCCGGCGCCGGTCGTACCTTGTATGGCTCGAGACGCTCCAGCAGTTCGCTTCGACCCCATAGGATTCCCTGATGCGGGCCAAAGAACTTGTAGGCCGAACAGACCAGGAAGTCACAGCCGATCCGTTGAACATCGGTCACCACATGAGGCGCGGATTGCACGGCATCGATGTAAGTGACAGCACCGGCGTCGCGTGCCTTAGCGCAGATATTGGCGACGTCGTTAATCGTGCCCGTCAGGTTGCTCGCTCCGCCAACGCACAGCAGGCGCGTCCTGTCGGTCAACATTGCATCAACAGCATCGGGATCGAATTCGAAGGTTTCTTTATTGAACGACAGCCACTTCACATTCAGGCCCAGATCCTGAGCCAGCAACACCCACGGCCACACGTTGGCGTCGTGGTCCATGCGCGACAGGATGATCTCGTCGCCGGGACTTAAGGTCCGGCCGATCGAACGCGACATATGGAATGTGATCGTCGTCATGTTCTGACCGAAAATGATTTCGTCCGGCGACGGCGCATTCAGGAAATCGGCCATCGCAACGCGAGCCGACGCGACTATCTGGCCTGCATCGACCGAGGTTGCGAAGTAGCCGCCGATGTTCGCGTTTTTTTCCAGCAGGCAGTCCGACATCGCGTCGGCCACCGTGGATGGAACCTGGGTTCCCGCAGGATTGTCGAAGTAAATACGCCGGACACCGTTGTCCGCGACTGAGAGCGCCGGAAACTGCGCCCTCACCGATTCCAGGTCGAATTGCATGAGTTAGTCCTGTGGCTTCCCGCCCCATTTTTCGCGGTGCGCATCTTCGGCGCGCTGCCTGACTTTCGCGTGCCTGCGCGTCAACAGGAGGGAGTTCGGGTCGCACACGTCAGGCCTGATGATGCCGAGATCACTGGCAGCATCAAAAAGGCTTGGATACCAACGCTCCCAGTTCGGTAACAAGGCTTCGACTTTGTCGCGAAGAGTCATCGTCCGAATGTAACCGAGCGACCCGGCTTTGACAAACCAGCTGCTAGTCGTCAAGCGCTCGCAGGCCAAGCAGAAAAGCCGCCAGCAGCATTGCGCCGAGAACGATCATCGGCGCCTGCGGGATCAGTGCGGCCGTCGCGGCAAGCAGCTCCTGCGGCAGCAGCGACGTCAGGCGCACAGCGGCTGTCACGAGTCCGGCCAGCGGCTTGATCGCGATCGCTCCACCAATCGCGGCAGCAATCGGCAGCGCCAAACGCCTGAGCCAGAACCTGCGACGGATTTTCCTGACGATCGCCGTACTGAAGCCATCGTCGGCGATCGGCGCCGAATCAAAAATCGACTCAAGAAAGCGGTCCTCTGCGTCTTTGATTCTCTCAGCCATATTGATGATCTTTGATGTCAAAACTCGTCCTGATCTTCTGTTTACCACGAAAAATCACCGATTTCACGGTCCCTACCGGCATCGAGGTCGCATCACTGATTTCACGATGGGACAATCCGGCCGCATAAGACATAATCATGATCGCGCGTTCTTCGTCATCCAATACGGCAAGCAACTTATCCAGATCCGTCACTTCTTCCGATTGGGCGCTGAAGCTCTGTCCTTCCGTTTCCATCTTATGTCCGACCTGCTCGAGTATCTGGGCATAGCGTTTCGATTTTCGCTTCGACTGCAGGAACGTCGTGTACGCGATTTTAAGCAGCCAGCCGATGAACGATCCCCGGCCCGAAAACGTCTGTAGCTTGTCCCAGGCGTGCATGAAACAATCCTGCGACAGGTCATCGGCGGTGGCCATATCACCGGTCAACTTGCGCAGGAAATTACGCACCTGCGACTGGTGACGCCGCACCAGCTCCCCGAATGCCGCAGTGTCCTGTGCGGAAACCGCTCTTACAACGAGCTGATGATCGTCACCGTTTCTCAACGTCGATTATCCGCCTACTGGCCGCGTTCCGTGAATCGATACAGGATCATGTATGCGATTCCCAGGGCAAACGGGAAAGCTGCACCTGCGAGGATGCCCCGCAACGCGTCACCACTGGAATCCGGAACGGCAAGGCCACACAACACCAGTCCGACGGCAATTGCCATCCAGATGACGCCGAGACGGAGGTCCTTGTCTTTGCTCGCCTTGGGGTGACCCAGGCGATCAATGATTTCCGGCGTGAGCTCGTGACCTTTATCGAGCGCAATACGAAAGGTCTCCTGCATTTCACGACGCGCGCGATAGCGAAACCAGAACAACGCTACGAATACGATGGTCAGTCCTAGGAACATTACAATAGGGATAGTCTCTTCGGTCACTTCAATTACTCCAGATTGCGGCTACAAGAATTGCTTTCATCGAGTAGATGCACGCCGTCGTGATTTTGGATGCAATAGTATAACCGGCTGTTTTTATTAACATAATTATAGCAGACCATGCAGGCACCGGGGAATACGGGGCCAGATTCACCAGCTATTGCCGATTAGCGCGAGTTTTAAACCCGAAACCGCTTTGCAGGCGTTTACACCGGGCATGAAGGCATCAAGTCGACATCTGGATCGCTTCCAGGATCCCCGCTACTACCAGATCGCGGTATTGACCTCGCTAGTCTGTTTCGGCGTCATCGCCCTGGACTTTGGCATTCGCTGGCAGAACGCGGCCACGATCGTTATCACCGCGCTCGGCGTACAGTTCCTCGGTACCCTGTACGCGAAGCTGCCGCGTTTCGATCCACTGAGCCCCCTGATCACGTCGCTGTCACTCACACTGCTGCTGCGTAGCGATGAGTTCGCACTCGCGGCAGCTGCCGCCGCTATTGCGATCGGCAGTAAATTCCTCCTCCGCTTTCGCGGCAAACATCTCTTTAATCCCGCCAACCTGGGGCTGGTTACACTCATGGTCTCAAGCGACCAGGCATGGGTCTCGTCGGGACAATGGGGCAGCGCGGCCATCGGCGCATTCACACTTGCCTGCCTTGGCTTTTTGGTTCTGACGCGCGCCCGACGTGCAGAGACGACGATTGCGTTCTTGCTAATTTACGCCGGCCTGTTGTTCGGCAGAGCGGCATGGCTCGGGGATCCTCTCGCTATTCCGATGCACCAGCTACAGAACGGCGCGCTGTTGATCTTCGCCTTCTTCATGATCTCGGACCCGAAGACGACGCCAAACTCGCCAGCCGGCCGCGTGTTGTTTGCGGCTCTAGTCGCCAGCGTCGCGTTCATTATCCAGTTCATCTATTTCGAGCCGAACGGTCCGATTCTCGCGCTGATTATGTCTGCACCCACGGTACCGCTCATTGACATGCTCGCTCGCGGAAGAATCTACCAATGGGCGAATCCCGCCGCGTGCGCAAAGAACGAAGCCAAAGGAGTTTAAGATGAAGACCCTGATATCTGTGATCGCAGCCCTGCTGACGATCGTTATTACGACATCCGCCCAGGCGTTCTGCGGCTTCTACGTCGCACGAGCCGATACCAGCCTGTTCAATCGCGCGTCTCAGGTTGTGCTGGTCCGGGATGAAAACAGGACCGTCATCACCATGGCGAATGACTTCGAGGGCGAGGTCGCCGACTTCGCCGTGGTGGTACCCGTTCCTACAATGATCGAACGCGAACAGATCAACGTGGGTGATCGTGCTGTCATTCAGCACCTCGATGCGTACACGGCGCCACGGCTCGTCGAGTATCACGACCCGGACCCCTGCCTGCGATACGATCGCATGGAAATGTCACAAAACGGCGTGGCCTTTCCGAAATCCAGTGCCGAAATGAAGCGCGCCGCCCGTTCCCAGGGTGTCACGATCGAGGCCAGCTACACCGTTGGCGAATACGACATCCTGATACTGTCTGCCGCACAAAGTGACGGGCTCATTCGCTGGCTGAACGACAATGGCTACCGCATTCCCCGTGGCGCCAGGGGCGTCGTCGACAGCTACCTGAAGCAGGACATGCGTTTCTTCGTTGCGAGGGTCAATTTGGAAGAGCAATCGAAGCTCGGATACCAGTACCTGCGTCCGCTGCAGGTCGCTTATGAAAGCAACCGGTTCATGCTTCCGATCCGGCTCGGGACGCTCAATGCCAAGGGTAAACAGGAGCTTTACGTTTACGCGCTGACCCGAACGGGTCGCGTCGAAACGACGAACTATCGCACGGTGAAAGTCCCGACCAATATTGAAGTTCCCGAGTTTGTCCAGGGTGAATTCGCCGACTTCTACCGGGCAATGTTCGACAAGCAGACGCGAGCAGAAAAGGAGCGCGCTGTATTCCTTGAATACGCCTGGGACATGGCTTGGTGTGACCCTTGTGCCGCGGACCCTCTCAGCGCGAAGGAGCTGCGTCAACTCGGCGTATTCTGGGTTGGCGACAGCAACAACCGTACGACCAGGATCGCGCCGTCACCCGCGCAGAACGTATTCGTAACGCGGCTGCACGTGCGCTATGACCGCGAGCATTTTCCGGAAGACCTCGTATTTCAGGAAACCGGCGACCGCCAGAACTACCAGGGCCGATACGTCATCCGTCATCCCTGGAAGGGTGAGACCAGTTGTGACGCAACGCAATACCAGGCCAGCGTCCGCGATCGCCAGGAGCGCGAGGCGCAGCAGCTTGCCAGTCTGACGGGTTGGGACATCGACGACATCCGCGCGAAGATTCCGTTTTCCGGCGGCCAGTCGCCGTTGCCAAGGAAAGAACCGTGGTGGAAACGGCTGTGGGGCTAGCGATAGTCGGCCTGCAGCTTCGCCAGTTCGTCTTGTCCGGGATTAAGTTCGTCGAGCGGCAGCTTCGACAATGGTGTATCGACGTTGCCCATGAGCTCGTGCATCTCGGCGCGAGTCTCATTGACATACAGCAAGCCCGTCGTGATTTCGCCCGCGTTGAATCGTTCACGAAGGTACTTGAAAGCAGAAGCCCGGCTGGTCGGATCGTAGGTATCATCGACCTTGCGCAAAATTATTGTGTCACCGCCGTGCAGGTAGATTGTCATCGCATCGCCCGCGGCATACGAGGCCGTGATTTCTTTTGACGGATGGATGTAGTCAACGTTAATGACATGATTGTAATGCTGCCGTGTGTAAGCATAACTCTTGGTTGAGCCCTCGTGATCATTGAATGTGACGCAGGGGCTGATGACGTCAACCAGCGAAAAACCACTGTGCAGGAGTGCGCCCTTCAGCAGGGGCACCAGCTGTTCCTTGTCGCCCGAGAAGCTGCGCGCAATGTAGGTTGCGCCGAGACTCAGCGCTGTACTGACCGGGTCGATGGGCTCCTGCTGGTTGGGCATGCCTTTTCTCGGCATGGTGCCGATATCAGCGGATGCCGAAAACTGGCCCTTGGTTAATCCATAAACTCCGTTGTTCTCGATGATGTAGCACATGTTCAGATTGCGCCGGATTGCGTGGACGAACTGACCGACGCCGATTGACAGTGAATCACCGTCGCCCGATACGCCGATGTACATCAGATCTCGATTCGCCGCGTTGGCTCCCGTGGTCACGGACGGCATGCGGCCGTGCACAGAATTAAACCCATGCGCCTGGCTCACGAAATAAGCCGGGGTTTTTGACGAGCAGCCGATGCCACTCATCTTTGCCAACATGTGCGGTTCGATATCAAGCTCAAAAACAGCCTGAATGATAGCGGCGGTAACTGAGTCATGACCGCATCCCGCGCACAAGGTCGATACGACTCCCTCGTAATCTCGCGATGTGAGCCCCAGGGCGTTCTTCCGCAATCCGGGATGGGAGATTTTCGGTTTTGCTATGTAGCTCATCGTCTTTTTTTCCAACTCAGGCAGCGCGCCCTTTGGCGATTTCTTCGAGTACCCTCGCGACGACGAACTCGGCATTGATCGGCATACCGTCGTAATGCAGCAGGGAAACCATTTTGTCCTGGTCTGCATCGATATCGTTGATCAACAGGGTCCGAAACTGTGCGTCGCGGTTTTGTTCGACAATATAAACAACGTCGTGCTTATCGATAAAGTCGCGTATTTCTTCAGAAAAGGGAAATGCCTTGACGCGACAGTAGTTCAATCCGATATTCCCGGCCTCGAGGCGGTCAAGCGCTTCCTTGCATGCGCCGTCGCCGCTGCCAAACGTCAGAATCGCTGCTTTATTGAATTTCGAGAACCGGATTTCGGCCTCTGGAACGAGGCTGCGCGCCGTCTCCCACTTGTGCAGCAGCCGATCTACCACCTCCTGGTAGTCGGCAGAGTTCTCGGTGTAGGCACCATACTTCGTGTGGCCGGATCCGCGCGTGAAATAAGCACCCTTCGGATGCACGCCCGGGAGCGTGCGATATGGAATACCGTCGCCATCAACGTCGAGATAGCGGTGAAATTTCTCCATCTCTTCAAGTTCCTCGGCACCAAGTACCTTGCCGCGATCCGCCACGTAATCTTCATCCCACTCGAGCTCAGGCACCATCCAGTCATTCATGCCGATATCAAGATCTGACAACACCATGATCGGTGTCTGCAGACGTTCCGCGAGGTCGAACGCCGCTACCGACATGTAGAAACACTCGGCGGGATCGGCAGGAAACAGCAGCACGTGCTTGGTGTCGCCGTGTGACGCATAAGCGCAGCAGATGATGTCGCACTGCTGCGTCCGCGTCGGCATCCCCGTCGACGGGCCCACCCGCTGCACGTCAAATATCACCGCCGGGATCTCTGCGTAATAGGCGAATCCGATGAATTCACTCATGAGCGAGATGCCCGGGCCGCTCGTTGGCGTAAACGAGCGTGCGCCCATCCAGCTAGCCCCCAGCACCATACCGATCGCAGCCAGCTCGTCTTCGGCCTGGATAATGCAATAGGTGCGTTTACCGGTCTCCGGGTCGACGCGATAGTGCGAGCAAAAATCACGAAACGCGTCCATCAATGAGGTCGACGGAGTGATCGGATACCACGCGCCAACGGTTGCCCCGGCATACAGGCAGCCGAGTCCCGCGGCCGTGTTTCCATCGATAATAATTTGTCCCTCCGTCGCGTTCATTTTCTCGACACGCATCGGCAGCGGACAGGGGAAATGTTCCATCGCGTAGTCGTAGCCCAGCTTTATCGCTTCCATGTTGGAATCAATCAGCTTTTTCTTCGCGGCAAATGTCTCTTCGAGCAGGGTCGTGATGATTTCGACATCGATATCGAGCAGCGCAGCGATGGCACCGACATAAGCGATGTTCTTCATCAGGATACGAGCCCTGGCCCCGTCAAAATGCTGGTTGCACATTCTCGAAAAAGGAATGCCGATGATCGTTATATCTTCGCGATTCAAAAGGCTCTTGCGCGGCCAGGTCGAGTCGTAGACCAACCAGCCGCCCGGCGCAACCTCCGCCATATCTCTCGCGTAGGTTTGCGCGTTCATCGCAATCATTATGTCGACACGGTTCGAGCGCGCGTGATAGCCGTCGCCCGTTACACGAATCTCGTACCAGGTTGGCAGGCCCTGAATATTCGACGGAAAGTAGTTCTTGCCGACGACCGGCACGCCCATCCGGAAGATGGCCTTGCGCAGCAGGCCGTTGGCGCTCGCAGACCCGGTGCCGTTTACCGTAGCGATCTTGATAACAACGTCATTGGCAGTCACCACTGGGATACCTTCAGGCGCCGGAGCCGCCGGAAGCAGTCTTCGGCTGGTCAACCCGGGCCTCATCCAGCGCGTAGGGCACGAGGATGGTCGATTTCTGCATGTCCCAGGCGCCCGTCGGACAGCGCTCGGCGCAGAGACTGCAGTGCACGCAGAGGTCTTCATCCTTGACCATGACCCTGGCCGTATGCGGCAGCTCCGCCGAAACGTACAGAGCCTGCTCGGTGTTTTCGGCCGGCGCGGATAATCTCTTGCGCAGCTCGGCCTCATCGCCGTTCGCGGTAATTGTCAGGCAATCCACCGGACAGACATCGACGCAGGCATCACATTCGATGCAGAGACTCGCGGTAAAGACGGTTTGAATGTCACAGTTCAGGCATCGCTCGACTTCTTCAATCGTCTGTTCGGCCGTAAATCCGAGTTCGACTTCGATATCGAGCTTCTTGAAGCGCTGTTTGAGATCGACATGTGGCATCAGGCGCCGTGAAGCCGGATTGTAATCGTTTGAATAACTCCATTCGTGCATGCCCATCTTCTGGCTCTCGAGGTTGAGACCCATAGGCAGGCGGTCCTCGATATCTTCACCCTGACAATACTTGTGAATCGAAATTGCCGCCTGGTGGCCATGTTCTACTGCCCAGATAATGTTTTTTGGACCGAACGCCGAGTCGCCGCCAAAGAACACACCTTCGCGTCCGCACATCATCGTATTTTCATCGACGACCGGGCACTCCCACTGGTCGAATTCGATTCCAAGATCGCGCTCAATCCAAGGGAACGCGTTATCCTGCCCTATCGCCAGCACGACATCGTCGCATGGAATGAATTTTTCGCCTGTGACCTTGCCACGATCGATACGGCCGTTCTCGCCGACCTTGTACTCCATCAAATCGAACTTCATGCCAACGAGCTTGCCATCCTCGACGACGAATTCTTTCGGCGAATGATTAACGAGAATTTCGACGTTCTCTTCCTCGGCATCTTCCAGTTCCCACGCGGACGCTTTGAAGAAACCACGCGGTTTGCGTGCCATGACCTTGACGTCCGTCGCGCCGAGGCGCAGCGAGGTTCGACAGCAATCCATTGCCGTGTTGCCGACACCGATGATCAATACGCGCTCGCCAATCGAGCGGACATGATCGAAAGCGACTGATTCCAGCCAATCGATACCAATATAAATGCGATCCGAGTCATAGCGGCCCGGAATCTCGAGATTCTTGCCGCGGGGTGCCCCGGTGCCGACAAAAACCGCGTCGTAATCCTCATCCAGGAGGGCCCTGAGACTTTCGATCCGGTGATTGAGCTTAAGGTCGACACCCATATCGAGGATGTAGCCGATTTCCTCGTCGAGGACTTTCGGAGGCAGGCGAAACTGCGGAATGTTGGTCCGCATGAGTCCGCCCGTAGTATCGTGCGCCTCGAAAATCGTCACGTCGTAGCCGAGCGGACGCAGATCGTTTGCAACCGTCAGTGAAGCGCAGCCCGCGCCAAGCAGCGCCACGCGTTTACCGTTGTTCTTCGATGGCGGCTTCGGCAAGCGATCCTCGATGTTATCGCGATGATCCGCCGCCACTCGCTTGAGCCGGCAGATTGCCACGGGCTTGTCCTCGACGCGAACGCGACGACAGGCGGGTTCACAGGGGCGATCGCAGACGCGCCCGAGGATTCCAGGAAACACGTTTGACTTGCGGTTTTCCATGTAAGCATCCGTGAACTGCCCCTGGGCAACCATGCGGATGTACGCTGGAACGTCGGTGTGGGCGGGACAGCCCCACTGGCAGTCGACAACCTTGTGAAAGTAGTCGGGATTAGTGGTATCTGTTGGCTTCATGCAAATTACAAACCGGCGTGGGCCCTCTCTACCGGTGCTTTACTGGAGTCCGCTCAAGGGGCGCTAGCATAACGGGATCAGGGGGAAAGTAAACAGTTTACGCCCGTCCTATCTCGACCGCGTAAATTCCATGCGCCTGCCAGCGATGTTCCCGCTAAGACCTCCGTCCCGATAGACGATCTGGCCGTTGACGATCGTCGTATCGATCGACGCGGAAAACTCGTGGCCCTCGAACGGCGACCATTGGCATTTGCTGAGCAAATTGGCCTTGCTGACCCTGTACGGCGCCGCGGGATCGACGATCACGAAATCCGCAAACCAGCCTTCTCGCGCGTAGCCACGGTCGGTGACGCCGAACAGGTCAGCGGGCGCATGGCTCGTGCGGTCGACCAGCACTTCGATGCTGATCTGCCCGTCGGCGACAAGATCGAAGAGAACCAGCAATGCATGTTGCACGAGCGGCAAACCAGCCGGCGCCTCGAAGTAAGGAGCGTCTTTTTCGCTGGCGGTATGGGGCGCATGATCCGTTGCAATGATGTCGATTCGCCCTTCATTGAGGGCGGTGATCAACGCGAGTCTGTCTTCTGCGCGCTTGATTGCCGGATTGCATTTGATTTTCGACCCCAGCTGCTCGTAGCGAGAATCATCGAACCAAAGGTGATGCACGCATACTTCGGCCGTAATCCGTTTATCGGAACGGTGCGCTTTGGAAAACAGCTCCATCTCGATCGCGGTCGTCAGGTGCAAGATATGCAACAGGGCATCGTGTCGTCTTGCAAGGTCCACGGCAAGACTCGACGAAGCCAGGCAGGCCTCCGCAGAGCGTATTTTCGGATGTTCGGAAAACGGCACGTCGTCTCCGAACCTGGCGCGCGCTTTGGATTCGTTCTCCCAGATCGTCGGCGAGTGTTCACAGTGAGTGACCACCATGATCGGCGCATGCTCGAACATTTTTTCGAGCACCTCCGGGTCATCGACGAGCATGTCTCCGGTTGATGCGCCCATGAACGCCTTGATCCCGCAGGCTTCGCCCACGTCCAGCGCTTTGAGCTCTTCGAGATTGCCGTTGGTCGCCCCGAAGTAAAAGCCGTAATTCGCCGTGCAACGATCATTAGCGATACGATATTTTTCCTTGAGCGCTTTCCTGGTCGTAGTCTGTGGCTTGACGTTGGGCATATCCATGAAGCTGGTAATGCCGCCCGCCACGGCCGCGGCCGACTCCGTCGCGAGATCGCCCTTGTGCGTCATCCCGGGTTCGCGAAAGTGCACCTGGTCGTCGATCATGCCGGGCAACAGATATTTGCCGGCCGCGTCGACGACCTCGGCACCGTCGGGCACCGCTATGCTGGCATCGATCCTGGCGATTCTCTCGCCTTCGATCAGTACGTCCGCCTCGCGAACCTCGCCCTCGTTGACGAGGCGCGCATTCGATATAAGCAACTTGCTCAAGCCGGGATCCTTTCTGGACTCACGTGGGCCGACAGCACGTCGGCTGGCCTGCATTATGAAAGGGTCGGGGATTGATTACCATGGCAACAATTCGCCGGAAGCGGCTTCAGGGATAACCGTCTTTGCGAAGGGCTCTTTGCGGACGGTCGCCCGGTATGCGATAACCGCAGGATCAGGCACCACATCGCGATCAAATGAACCCGACCGACTATCTGGATCTAATTCGCCAATCGAGAGTTTACGACGTTGCGATCAGGTCGCCACTCGAGCCTGCCGTCAGTCTGTCGGCGCGTCTCGGCAACCGCATCCTGATGAAACGCGAGGACCTGCAGCCGGTGTTTTCGTTCAAACTACGCGGTGCTTACAACAAGATAGCCGGGCTCGGGCCCGACGAGCTGGCGCGCGGCGTTATCTGCAGCTCGGCCGGAAATCATGCCCAGGGCGTCGCGCTGGCAGCGAAACGGCTCGGCGTCCGAGCCTGCATCGTGATGCCGGTTACGACACCGAAGATCAAGATCGACGCGGTACGCGCCCTCGACGGGGACGTTATCCTGCACGGCGACACGTACGACGATGCCTACGCGCATGCCCGCGCGCTGTCGGCCAGCGAGGGGCTGATCTTCATCCACCCATTCGATGACCCCGAGGTCATCGCTGGCCAGGGGACGATCGGAGCCGAGATCCTGGAACAGGCCGAGGAGGACATCGACGCCATTTTCGTACCCATTGGCGGCGGCGGCCTGATCGCAGGCATCGCCACCTATGTCAAACAGCTGCGGCCGGGCATTCGCATCGTCGGCGTGGAACCCGATGATTCGGCAGCGATGAAAGCATCATTGGCGGCAGGCAAGCCCGTGACGCTCGATCATGTCGGCATTTTTGCCGACGGCGTGGCGGTGCGACGTGTTGGGGATGAGACGTTTCGCCTTTGCCGGCTTTTCGTCGATGAAATCGTCATCGTGGACACCGATCAGATCTGTGCGGCCATTCGCGACATCTTCGAAGACACGCGCTCGATCGTCGAGCCCGCCGGCGGCCTGGCAATTGCTGGCGTCAAGAAATATGTCGCCGAGCATGGCGTCTCCGGACAAACGCTTGTTACGATCAGTTGCGGTGCCAACGTCAACTTCGACCGCCTCCGCCATATTGCCGAGCGCGCGGCCGTTGGTGAACAGACCGAGATGTTGCTCGCCGCAGAAATTCCGGAGAAACCGGGCAGCTTCCGTCGTTTTTGCGAAGCACTGGGGCGACGCGGCATCACGGAATTTAACTATCGGTACGCCGATCAGCACGCAGCGCACATTTTCGTCGGCGTCCAGCTCAGCCATGGCAAGAAGGAGCGGGTCGAGCTAATCGAGCAACTTCGCAGTGCCGGCTTTCCGGTCGAAGACCTCAGCGACAATGAAATGGCAAAACTGCATGTGCGGCACATGGTCGGCGGGCGCTCGCCGGCAGTCAGCAACGAGCGCATGTTCCGATTCGAGTTCCCGGAACGGCCCGGCGCATTGCTCGATTTTCTGAACGCCATCGGCACAGAGTGGAATATCAGCCTGTTTCATTACCGCAATCACGGCTCCGACTATGGCCGGATCCTCGCCGGTATCGACGTTCCGCAGGAGGAAACCGAGGAACTGGAGGCTCACCTGGCCGAGCTGGGCTACCCGCACTGGGAGGAAAGCGACAATCCCGCATACGCCATGTTCCTGTCGTGATCCCGGCCGCTCGCTTTCAGAGCTTTGCAACCATTTCCGGCGGCGGTGCATCAAATAGCCATAAGTCGCAGAAATAGGCGGAAGGATGTTTGGGGCAAATCAATGAATTTCAGGGCAATTGTAGTTTTCTTCTGGGCCTGCCTTATCGGCACCGCGGCAGTAGCCGGCGAAGATCACAGGACCCGCATCGAGATTGCTGTCGATGACGATGGCTCGAGTGATCAGACCTTTGTTTTCGATAGTCGGGAGGCGGGCTTCGATCTACACAGCCTGGCGGTTGGAGAGAGCCAGGCGCTGACGGACAGGTCCGGGAACGCGGTTGTTATTCGCCGCACCGTCGACGGCTTCGAATTCGACGTTAACGGCAGGACGATCAATGTCGACGATATGCCCATGGTTGACGGCACGCATGGCGAACATGAAATCGAAATGCACGTTGACCACAATGACTCGAATGTCAAAGAATCCAGGGACATCAAGAAAGTCAAAATAATCAAAACGGACAATGCCGACGGCGTCACGATCATTTCAGGCCGCGAAATCGATGCGACGACTCGTGAGCGGATTCAGGATGCCCTGAAATCATCGGGTCTGGCTGGCGACGTACAGTTCATCGACGGCAGTGAATTCGATGCTGACAGCGACGCAGAAGTGCACGGCAGGCACGAAGTCCGCATCATCAAGAAGGAAATTGACGTAACAAACTAGAAACCCCTTAAGCCGTTTGTTTCGTTACGTGTAGCGGTGGCTGTTGCCACCGCTTTTTTTTACCACATCTCTCGCATACGCGTATTTACGTCGATGCGCCTGTCTGTCCGCGAACCGAGTCGACCGGCCTGCGATTCCGGTCTTCCCTGAAATTCCTTATCCATCGTCGCCAGCAGCTGCTCCGACATAAAGCGACTGCGCGCGCCGTAGACATGCCTGTCTCCATCGCGCCGCTGCTGCGTTACGTGATAGCGGAGCGGTGCGACGAGCGACAGCGACTGTTTCGCTCTCGTCATGGCCACGTAAAGAAGCCGCCTCTCTTCCTCGATCATCTCGGGCTTTCCCGCGGCGAATTCAGACGGAAAATTTCCGTCCGCCACGTTCAATACGAAAACCGATTCCCACTCCTGGCCTTTTGCCGAATGCACGGTCGACAGGATCAGGTAGTCCTCATCCAGCAGGGGATCGCCGGCAAGGTCGCCCGCCGCGCTCGGCGGATTCAGGGTCAGTTCGGTCAAAAATCGCTCCCGAGTCGGGTAACGGCCGGATATCTGCTCGAGCTGCTCCAGATCGGCTTCCCGCGTGTCGAGGCCGTCATAAAGGCGCTCGAGATGCGGTTGGTACCAACGCCGTACCTGGCCAATCTGCGCCTGCCAGCCTCGATCATCGATCGCCGCGCCCGACAGCGCTTGCAGCATTCTGCAGAAGCCGCCCCAATCCTTCGCCGCGGCCGCCGGCGGACGAAACTCCTGCAATGAAGCAAACAAATGATCCGCAGCCGCAAGGTGCTCGAAACAACGGGTCGCGTTCGAAGGGCCCATGCCCGGCAGCAGTTTCAATACTCGAAATGCGGCGACCTCGTTCTTCGGATTCTCCGCCCATTTGAGGACCGACAGCAGGTCTTTGACATGCGCCGCCTCCAGGAACTTCAAACCTCCATATTTCACGTAAGGAATGTTGCGACGTACCAGCTCGAGTTCCAGTCGATCGCTGTGGTGCGATCCGCGAAACAGCACGGCCTGCTGTTTGAGCGCCATACCCAGTTCGCGGTTCTTCAGGATCTCCATGACGACGTACTCGGCCTCGGCGTCACCGTCCTCGACCGTAACGTATCGAGGCCTGACGCCGTCCGCGCGATCGGAAAAGAGGTTTTTGCGATACTGCCGCTCGCTTTCCGCGATCAGGCAGTTCGCGCTGTCGAGAATGGGTTGCGTCGACCGATAGTTCTGTTCCAGCGTAATGACTTTCGCGGTCGGCATGTACTGGTCAGGAAAACCCAAAATGTTCTCGACTTCCGCGGCGCGAAAAGAATAAATCGACTGCGCATCGTCGCCGACCACCGTCACTCCATCGCCACCAGGCTTGAGCGCATTCAGAATCTGCGCCTGAACGAGGTTCGTGTCCTGGTACTCGTCAACGAGCACATGGTCGAACCAGGACCCGATTTCCTCCGCAAATTCCCCGTCGGCGACGAGATGACTCCAGTAGAGCAGCAGGTCGTCATAGTCAAGCGCCTGGTTCTGCTGCTTGCGCAGCACGTAACATCTGAAGAGTTCCTTGAGTTCGTCGACCCAGTCGCTGCACCAGGGATACGTTTCGTCCAGCGTTTCGCTCAAGCTTTTCTGCGTGTTCACGCAGCGCGAGTAAATGGCAAGGCACGTGTCTTTTTTTGGAAATCGTCGCGCAGTACGCGTTAGTTTTTGTTCGTGACGAACGACGTCCATGATGTCAGCGGCGTCGCCCCTGTCCAGCACCGAGAATCCGGGGTCTAGCCCCAGGTTGTGGGCATAGCGGCGCAGCAGGCGATTCGCGACGGAGTGGAATGTTCCCGACCAGGGCAACCCCCCGGACGGCAGGGGCGCCGCCTCGCTCCCCGGGGCCGATGCGCGGACGATCGATTCGACTCGCCGCGTCATCTCATCGGCGGCGCGCCGCGTAAAGGTGAGCAGCAGGACCCGTTCCGGGCTAACACCCGATATCAGAAGGTGGGCCACGCGATGTGCGAGCGTCATGGTCTTACCCGTGCCCGCCCCGGCGATTACGAGCAGGGGGCCGGCACGCAGGCCGTGCCCCGCTTCGGCATCACCGTATTCCGCCGCGAGCCGCTGCGCCGGGTTGAGGATGCCGAGGTGGTCAAATTCCTGCAGGGCCTGCTGCACCAAACCTCCCCAAAAGTCTGTATTTTTATACAGTACTGGATGTATTTACAAGGACGGCAGCAGAAATTCCTCGATCACACCGGCCAGGGCGCGCGGCGCCTCGAAATGCGGCATGTGGCCTGCGCCGTCTATCGTCACGCTCTTGCTGTCCGGAAACAGGCGCTCAGGCACGTGGCCGTGCCTCTGAGCAAACTCACTGCTCGAGCCTGTCACGAACAGCACGTCGGCCTTCACGGCCTGGGCACAGGCAAGCGCCTCGGCGCGGCGATAGAGGATCGGGCTCGGCAGCTTGTGACGCGGATCCGCGCGCAGCCGGGCAACGCCATCGGCGCCCCGGCTTGCCCACTCGCCGGCCACGAAAAGGGCTTCGGCGTCCGACATTGCCGGATGCCGCTTTCCGATGCGATACGCCAGCGCCTCGAGATTCGCATAGTCGGAGAAACGCCGAGCCGCGTTCCCGGCCTTTATCCAGGCACGATACCGCCCGGGTGCATCAGCCGGATCCGAGTCCGGCAGACCGAAGCCCTCGATATTGACGAACGAGCACACTCGCTCGGGCATCGTCCCGGAATAGAGCGAGCCCACGTTACCGCCCATGCTGTGGCCAACGAGCCGGACGGGATCGTCAGGCGAGTAAATTCCCAGCAGCGCGTCAAGGTCGGCAAGATAGTCCGGAAACCAGTAGCTCGTGCACTTGCAGGACGAACGGCCAAATCCGCGCCAGTCCGGCGCTACGACGCGCCACCGCTCGCGGAGGGCATCGACCACGAACTGAAACGTCGACCCGGTATCGGCCCAGCCGTGCAGGTACATGAGCAGCGGCGCATTCGGCTCTCCCCATTCGTAAACGCAGTAGTTTGCACCGCGAATATCGAACTCTCGCTCGGCACGTCGCACTTTCGGCACATAAATGTTGTTACTCGGCATAGGTCAATACTTGCACAACATTGTTGCCGGATACATGGCAACGCATGTTTGACACAAAAATCCACGCTACGCTTTTGTGCGTCAGGTCGTGTATAAATGTGTTGCATTCAAACAAACCTTACGCCGCACACCCGACGACTGACTTAATGACCTTCGAAATCGCACTGGTCCTTGGAATCCTGGCTGTTTCGCTGGTGCTATTCATTAGCGAAGTCATTCGCATGGACCTGGTCGCGCTGCTGGTCCTCGGCGCGCTGGCGGTCACGGGCCTCGTCGACTCCTCCGAAGCATTTGCGGGATTCAGCAATAGCGCGGTTATCACGGTCTGGGCGATGTTCATTCTAAGCGAGGGCCTGACGCGAACCGGTATTGCCGACATTATCGGCCGTCAGGTAATGCGAATTGGCGGCCGGCGCGAATTCGCCATGATTATCGTGATCATGATTACCGGCGCCGTGCTTTCCGCATTCATGAACAACATTGGCGTCGCCGCACTCATGCTGCCCGTGGTGGTCGGGGTTGCGCGGCGAACCCGCATCCCGGCGTCACGACTGCTGATGCCTCTCGCATACTCGACGCTCCTGGGTGGCCTCATGACGCTCATCGGCACACCCCCCAACCTGTTGATCAGCGAATCGATGGTGCAGAACGGCCTCGCCCCTTTCGCACTTTTCGATTTCACACCTTTGGGCGGCGCCGTCATGGTCATCGGCGTGCTGTTTGTCGCACTGGGCGGGAGATTCCTGTTGCCCAGGGTTCGTGGCGCACGCGGCCGGCACGTCAGCCAGCGTAGTTTGCGATCTCGCTACAAGCTGCAGGAACGCACGTTCATGCTACGCGTGCCGAAAGACTCGATTCTGGTCGGCAAGTCGCTCGCGGACAGCCGCATCGGTGCGTCGACAGGTCTGATCATATTATCGCTGCACCGAAGCGGGCGCAGCGAGACCTTGCCCGGCCGGCAGACCGTCATTCGCGGCGGTGACGGAATCCTGGTGCAGGGCCGCCTCGACCAGTTCCGCGAGCTCAGGCGCTGGAGTGACCTTGTGATCGAACGCGAAGCGCCGGTCCTTAAATCGATGGTTGCCTCGAAAGTGGCGTACGCATCCGTGACCATCGCCGACGGATCGCCCGTGGTCTCGGAGTTGATCCGGCACGCGGCTTTTCGTTCCCGCTTCGATGTTCTGGTCGTCGGCATCCTGCGCCGCGATGGCTATCGCCTGACCAATCTCGCCTATGTTCCGTTAAAGGCCAACGATAAAGTGCTCGTCCAGGGCGAGGTCGAAGCGATCGAACAGCTCGGAAAATTTCCGGACTTCAGCGAGGTCGAAATATTCACGCCGGATCGGCTGGCCGAGAAATACCACGCCGACGAACGCATGTTCGTTGTACGACTGCCCAAGCACAGCGGCCTGGCCGAAGAAACGCTGGCGAAGAGTCGCCTCGCAGACGTCTTCGATTTTCGCGTGCTTGCCGTATTCCGCGACGGAGAACTCAAGGTCATGCCGCGTGGCGACGAGGTGCTGCTGGGCGGCGACCTGCTCCTGATAGAAGGGCAACACAGTGACCTCGACGTACTGCGCGGCCTGCAGGAGCTGGAAATCGATACCAAGGTTCCCGCAAACGTATCGGCGTTCGAGTCGGACCGCCTTACGCTGATGGACGCGACGCTCGATCCGCGCAGCTCGCTCGCCGGCAGGTCGGTAGGCGAACTCAACTTCCGCGAGCGCTACGGCATCGAACTTGCCGGCATCTGGCGGGAAGGCGAAACCGTTGGCACCGATCTTGCCGACGAGCGCCTGCAGATAGGGGATGCCCTGCTGCTGCTCGGACCGCGAGATCGACTGCAGCTGCTGTCATCGGATTCCGATTTCCTGATCCTGACGCCGCTGGGGCAGGAACCACCGGATACCCGCCGCGCGCCGCTTGCGGCGGCAATCATGCTCGGTGTGGTCGTCACCGTGATGCTAGGTTATGCGCCCATCTCGATTTCGGCCGTCATCGGCGGGACGATCATGGTGCTGACCGGTTGCCTGAATATGGAGCAGGCATATCGGTCGATCGACTGGCGCGCGATATTTCTGATCGCCGGTATGCTGCCGCTCGGCACCGCAATGCAAGATACGGGCGCCGCCACATACCTGGCCGGCCAGGTCATGGCGCTGCTCGGTGACGCGGGTCCCTGGCCCGTGATCATGGGCCTCTATGTCCTGACGGCGATGGCGACCATGATCATCCCGACCGCGGCACTGGTCGTCCTGATGTCCCCAATCGTGCTGTCCGCGATGGGGGACATGGGCCTGGCACCGCAGACTGCGATGATGGCGGTCGCAATGGCCGCATCGGCGAGCTTCACGAGCCCGATTTCACACCCGGCCAACATCCTGGTTATGGGTCCCGGCGGATACCGGTTTATCGATTATCTGAAGGTCGGCGTTCCGCTGACCATTGTCGTGTTCATCACGGTAATGGTGCTGCTGCCTGTTCTCTGGCCGCTGGTGCCGGTGTAAGCAAATCGGAGTATGTCAAAGGTGTCGAAAAAAATTGTAATTGCGGGAGCCGGCCACGCCGCTGGACAGGTTGTCGCCACGTTGCGGCAGCAGAATTTTGAAGGTCAAATCGTGCTCATCGGGGATGAGCCATACCTGCCATATCAGAGACCTCCGCTATCGAAGAAATTTCTTGCCGGCGAATTGTCCGCCGAGCGTCTTCACCTGAAAGCCGAAAGTTTTTACGATGCGCCGAATATTGACCTAAGGCTGCAAACAACAGTCACGTCGATCAATCGTGATACGAGAACGCTGGGTATCGAAGATGGGGACGACGTTCCTTATGAAAAACTCGTTCTGGCGCTGGGATCGCGGGCAAAAGAACTGCGTGTCGAGGGCGCCGACCTCAACGGTGTTTACTACTTGCGCAGCATAGAGGATGTCGAGCAGATTCGTCGGGAGATGGATGTCGGACGGCACCTGGTCATAATCGGCGCGGGCTATATAGGGCTGGAAGTCGCCGCGGTGGCGCGCGGCCTGGGCCTGGATGTAACCGTTATCGAAGCGGCTGATCGCGTCATGAGCCGCGTCGTTTCTCCGGAGATATCCGATTTCTATCAGATCGAACACACGAGCAAGGGAGTGAAACTAAAGCTCTCTTCGGGCGTCGCGGCCTTGCGCGGCAAAAAGCGCGTCAAGCTCGTCGAGACATCGGCCGGTGAGGAACTTCGAGCGGATTTCGTCATCGTCGCTATCGGCATCGTGCCCAACACGGAACTCGCAGAGCAGGCCGGCCTCGAGGTCAGTGATGGCATCGTTGTCGATGACCAGTGTCTGACCAGCGACGGGGACATCTACGCGGTCGGCGACTGCACTTCGCATCCAAGCGATATCTACGGTCGGCAGCTGCGCCTCGAGTCGGTCCACAATGCGATCGAACAGGCGAAAACGGCAGCCTATAACCTTTGCGGAATCGAAACACATTACTCCGAGGTGCCCTGGTTCTGGTCGGACCAGTACGACCTCAAACTGCAGATTGCGGGCTTGTCGGAGGGTTATGAAGACGTCGTGATACGCGGCAATCCGGCAGAGAGATCGTTTGCCTGCCTTTACCTCAAGGACAGTCGTCTCATTGCCGTCGATGCGGTTAACGCACCCAAGGACTATGTGCATGCGAAGGCGCTGATCGCCGCCCGCACCATCTTGTCGAGCGACAGACTCGCTGACGCCACGACTTCACTGAAGGATATCGCCGCCGGGGCGTAGCAGATCGGCGCGCCCTACTCGCCGGACGATCCGCCCTCGAATTCTTGCAGGTTCCGCGGCAGCTCGATGAGCAAACGCCCTTCCGCCGCGACCGGACCGCTCTCGAGCGAATACGCCTGCGCCAACAGGGACTCTACGGCTTCCATTTTCAGGCCCTGCAGCGACCCGGCACCGCCAGTTGCGGCGGCGGTACGCAGTGCGCCGGGTCCGGCCGTCAGATCGCCAATCCAGGTGCCCTTCCAGCTGTTCGCCGAGCTGCGATAGGCCGGGACCATCACGTCGCGTACAAATTGCCAGTGGTTTTCGGTCTGTTCTATGAACAGGCTGCCACGGCCCGGCAGGTAGATGTACCAGGCACTATCGACCATGGCCTCACCCTGAAGCAATCGAGTGCTCTCGGACAACGAGGAAAACTTGATGCCGATTCCAGCCGTCCCGCCGCGCGCGTCGCGCATCGCCGTCACCATCATGCTGCTGAGCCGAACAGGAGCCTCCCACAGCTGCTGCACCTTTTCCGGAAACGGCTTCAGGCGCGACTCGCCGTCATTCGTAAACATAATCGCCTCTGAAGGAACGCCGGAGAAGCTCAGCGTAATAAGCTCGGAATTGCTTACCGACAGCGGCGACAGGCCGGCGGTGGCATTGAACGGGTTGTAGATAAGCGCGATGACAAGAATTGCCGCGCCGACAGACAGGCCGAGAAACAGTGCGATGAGGTATTTCATCAGGGCGTTTCCTGCCGTCGAACGTAGTTTGTCACCAGCTCAATGCGGCCTGCGGGCGCGTCGGCATCGCCCGATGTATCCGGTATCCAGCGCTCCGTCATGAAGCCGCTGAGCGGCGCAAACTCCCGCGATCCCGCTCGAAGCTCGCCCCGGCGATAACCGCCATTCAGTGCTTCCGGCCGCATGTTCACGAACATCGAACCACGCGCCGGCAGGTGCAGGACCCAGTCTATGATTTCGCCGGAATCGTCCTCGGCCACCGTTCGCGACGCAATACCGACAACCGTATCCCGCGCGTTCCGAATCTTGAACGCTTCGACCCGAATATCCCTGATCACCCGATCCGGGGGCCATTCCAGCCCCGGTGGCACCGTCTGTTTCTGACCCGCTGCCCCGACCATGATGCGATCCACCGGCATGGTGACGTGGAAGGACTCGGTATTTCTGCCGTTGGCCGCGACAAGGACAATCGACGACTCGCGTTGCTGATCGACTGCGGGATAGGCATACAGCGCAGCCGCGGCACCAGCCACTCCGAGCAGGATTCCAAGGATGAACATTCTCAGCAAGACAGATCCATTGGGCAAATATGAGCCAGTCAATTCAGGGGCAGGCGCCAAGTTTAGTTAAATTGACGCGGCGGTCACACCGAATTGGGCTTTTTTTGTGACAAGGCGCACATCATCGGGTGCTTGTGGAGGCAATTCGGGGTCCAGAGCCCCGCTCTTCGCTTTTCACTCCTCGCTCCGCGCCGGTACAATCTTGCGGCAGGCGCCAGCAGCGTCAGGAGCCAACGACAATGACGACGCCGATTTGCCTGTGGTCGGGTCCGCGCAATGTATCCACGGCATTGATGTACAGCTTCGCGCAACGCGACGATATTCGCGTCGTCGATGAGCCGCTGTACGGCCACTATCTCCGTGTCAGCGGTGCCGATCATCCGGGACGAGACGCCATCATCGCGGGGATGAACTGTGACGGCGCCGCCGTCATGCGTGAACTCCTGTTACAACAGCGGAATGATCCTTCAGTTCGAATTTTCCAGAAGCACATGGCGCATCACCTCGTCGGGCTTGACCTGGGCTTTCTCGAGGAAACCAGCAATATCTTCCTGATCAGGAGCCCGCGCGACATGCTGCCATCGCTAACGGTTCAACTGCCCCATGCAACGCTGGCCGACACCGGACTGAGGAGGCAGTGGGAACTTTACGCGGACCTGCGGGCCGCAGGACAGACGCCGGCGATTCTCGATTCACGCGAACTGCTGCTGGACCCGGCCGGAATCCTGGAGAAGCTGTGCGAGCATCTCGGCCTCGATTTCGATCCTCGAATGCTGCACTGGAAGGCCGGCCCGCTGGCCGAAGACGGCATCTGGGCGCCGCATTGGTACCATGCCGTCCACGAGAGCACGGGGTTTGCACCCTACAGGTCGAAGACCGGGTTTCCGGAAGAACTTCTGAAGCTGCTAGCCGACTGCCAGCCCTGGTATGACAGACTGTACGAGAACGCGCTCATCAGCAGCGCACCGGGAGAAACGTAAGTGAATTTGTCCGACCCTCGCAATAGCGACATTCTTGTCAACATCAATGGACGACTCCTGCCGCGTGCCGAGGCAAGCGTTTCAGTGTTCGACAGCGTGGTCCAGGGTGGGGATGCCGTTTGGGAAGGCCTGCGAGTCTATGACGGCCGCATTGCCGAGCTGAACGGCCACCTGGAACGACTGCAAGACTCGGCAAAAGCGCTCGCGTTTGCCGCCATTCCGTCATCCGAACAGGTGCGGACTGCGATCTTCGAAACCCTCAAAGCGAACGGCATGCGGGATAACACGCATATTCGTCTGACCCTGACGCGTGGCGAAAAAGTGACATCCGGCATGAACCCGAGATTCAATCAATCAGGCTGTACTTTGATCGTGCTCGCAGAATGGAAGCCGCCGGTGTATCCGGACGACGGCATTCGCGTGATTACCGCATCGACTCGTCGCAATACGCCGCAGTGCCTGGACTCCAAGATTCATCACAACAATCTGCTCAACAATATCCTTGCGGCTATCGAGGCAAATGTTGCCGGCGCAGACAGCGCGATCATGCTGGACATAAACGGATTCGTGTCCGAAACGAATGATACGAACCTGTTTCTGGTCAAAGACGATTTCGTTCTGACACCACTGGCGGACAGCTGCCTGCCGGGGCTGACGCGCAAGATGATCCTGGACATTTGTCAGGATGAGAATATTCCGGCGAGGGAACGCAACCTGTCATTGACCGAGGTTTACACGGCAGATGAAGTGTTCACCAGCGGCACGATGGGCGAAATAACGCCCGTGCTGGAAGCCGATGGTCGGATGATCGGTGACGGCAATCCCGGCCCGGTGACGATTCGATTGCGGCGACTACATCGAGCTTTCGCGCACGAAAATGGTACGCCTCTGCCATTCTGACTAGCAGTACGAAAAATATCGCTGCAAATAGTCGTCGAGACTAATATCGTCAGCTGCCTCGATTGCCTGCTGGCGCGTCAGTGACTCCGCGGCCTCCGTCTCGAAAGCTGTTCTGCGTGCGTCTTCCAACGGAGTGATCAATGCAAAATAATCACTGTGGCTCTTCGCCAACGCGAGCGCGTATTCGAAGAAACTGCTTCCCGTCTCCTCGAGATCCAGAAGTAGACGCGCCGACGGCGATTTGTCTGGGTTGTCGACGATGTTTTTCATCAGCCGCACCGAGTCCACGTAGCTGGTATCAGCATCGTGACGATCGATCGTCTCCGCGACAGCGACGACGTTCGACAATATTTCACGGCCCCAGGCTTTCACCGTCACGGGCTTTCCATTTCTCATGAGACGAAAATCCGGATCGCGTCCCTGCTTTGCCGTGCCCGCATGATTTCGGCTGATCTCGGCCAGAGAATCAGCGTCGAGCTTGGGGCTATCCTCGATCAGGCAGTAGATCAGAAAGGCCTCAATGAAGCGCATCGTGTTTTGGTTGATGCCGGCGGGATCGAACGGGTTGATGTCCAGGGACCGAATTTCGACATACTCAATGCCGTCTCGACGAAGTGCCGCAGTTGGATGTTCGCCGGATCTTGTCACCCGCTTTGGACGGACCGGTGAATAGAATTCGTTTTCGATCTGTAACAGGTTGGCGTTCAATTGCCGATACCGGCCGCCGACCTTGACGCCGATCGCTTCATAAGCCGGCTCCGGCGTGCAAATGGCTGCTTTGAGATCCCTGACATACTCATCGAGGCTGTTCAGGGAAATATTGATTTTCGACTGATTCTGGTTGCTGTAACCGAGGTCACTCATGCGCAGGGACGTGGCATGCGGCTCGAAGAAAGTATCGGCGTTAAGTGACTTCATGCTTCCCGCCTCGGCGCCCGTAAAAGACTTGCAGAATGCGGGCGAAGCGCCAAACAGGTAAAGAATGATCCAGCCCATGCGACGAAAGTTGCGTATGAGCCCGAGGTACTGGTCCGATCGAAACTGATCGGCATCCTGATTTACGCCAAGAACCTGCCGATATAAAGGCCAGAATTCTCCCTTCAAGGAATAATTGAAATGCACGCCAGCAATGAGCTGCATTTGCCGGCCGTAGCGATAACCGAGGCCACGACGATAAATCGTCTTCATGCGACCTACGTTCGATGTGCCATATCTGGCCAGCGGAATATCCTCATTGCCAGGAATGAGGCAGGGCATGCTCGCCGACCAGAGCATTTCTTCATCGAGCTGTGAATACGTAAATTGATGAATATCACATACACACTGCAACGCCTCCCACGTCGTCGCAAAAGCCGGGGTGACGAACTCCAGCAGCGCCTCCGAAAAATCCGTAGTGATGTAGCGGTTCGTCAGCGCCGATCCGAGACCGGCGGGGTGCCCTTTCATCGATAGCAAGCCATCAAAATCGACACGTAACGATTCTTTCTCGATGCCTTTCAGGCCACCGGACAATACATCTTCGTGCGCAGTGGTGATCGCTACGAGACGCTTTTCAAACCGCTGCTTCAAGTCTCGTCCTTTTGGAGTTGCTCGCAGTGCGAAGCCCGCATGCAGTTTTACCATAACCGTGGCATCGGCGCCCGGCATCCGCCCGGGCGCTTCCTCGATTCGTCGTTTCGCCGCAGCAAGTACACCCTGGTCCCTGCGTATTTGCTATCCTGCCGTCACATTTCGATAAACACACCCGGACTCAGACAGTGGATACAAACCGGACGATCAAACCGTATCGATTCGAATTGGCGGCCATTCTCCTCCTGCTCGTCCTGGTGCTTGCTTCCCCTGCCTATGCGTTCCGATGCGGTAACAAAATCGTCATTGAAAACATGCACGAACTGCAGGTGCGCAAGGCCTGCGGCGAACCAACCACTATTCGGCATCTTGGTTTTGCGGTACGTGGAATCGACTGGTCGAGTCGGCGAAGCTCATCATCCGGCTTTTCAAACGGGTACTTTCCGGGATTCGGCCATCTCGTGCAGGAAGTCGTCGTGACCGAGTACGTCTATAATCTTGGCCCACGCAAATTCATGCGACGCCTCGTCTTTGAGGGCGGCATCCTCGTCTCCATAGAAGCAATTGGCTACGGATATCATTAACAATACGCTGCATGTGCCGGTACTATCGGCCTTGACAGACTGACTTGCGCGGAGATCGACAGGTATGAATGAAGCATTGCGGCGGCGCCTTCGCGACCGCTCCACGGGTGCAGCAACGCTCATCAATGAGGGCTGTAAAATCACGGGTTTGATCGTTGGGCACGGCGATTTTCTGATCAACGGTGAAATCGAAGGTGACTCCGACATTGACGGCACCGTCACATTGGCGCGCAACGGCCATTGGCGCGGCACGATCAAGGCGGATACCGTCATTGTTGCCGGCCACGTCGAAGGGGACGTGATCGCCGCTGGCAAGGTGGAGATTGGTGCTTCGGCAAAGATAATCGGCACCGTCAGCGGGGATGCCATCGCCGTCGCAGAGGGCGCCGTTGTGGAAGGGGTCATGAAGACGAAAGGCAAGGCCGATCCCATCGAATTCGTCGAAAAACGCAAGCCGGACGTGTAGCCGAAGCCAGTCGAGCCGCTCAGCCGCGTGCCCGGGAGATCGGGGCACCTTGTGGGCAATTTATTCCAGAATGGAAATTTTCTGGTATTTCCCGCCGGATGCTACACTTTGCGCTATTAGTAGCCGAATAATAAAGACAATATGGTCGGCAGTAGATTTCCGCGAGTATGGCTGTTCGCGGTGGTGCTTGGCGCCATCGCTGCCGTCGTCATGTTGTCCATGTTCTATGTCCAGTACCGATGGCTCGCGAATCAGATCGTAAGGACCGGCTCCGAGCAGCATTATGCGTTCATGCAGGACAATTTCGAGCTTGGCGCACGATCGAGAATCACCGCCGTAGCTGACACCCTGCCTGTTGACGGTGCCGAAGATGATGCCAGCGCATTAGCGTTGGCGTTGAAACTGGCGCTCGAAACGAGCGACGGCCCGTCAGGGATTCGCTATTCGAACAGCACGGGGCAGGCCTGGGAGAGCGGAAGTATCCCGGCGGTCGACGACCTGGCCACGACGACCTGGCTGCCCGAGCATCTCGTCATCACCCACCCTGTCCTCCGGAATGATGATGTCATCGGCTACCTGAGCGCGTCGTTCGATCTTCAGGAACTCAACGCTGAATACGCTACATTCGCGGACCGACTGTCTGCGAGCGAGATGCAAAGCCGTCAGGCGAGCTATTACTGGATCGCGGGCGTCACGCTGGCCGTATTGCTCTTCTGCGGCGGCGTGGTCTGGCTGATCATTCGCAATAACTCGCGGCGGATTGCGCTACTTAAACGCCAGGCGGAAAAATTTCGCGACGCCGATTTTGGTGACCCATTGCCGGAATATCACGGCGACGATCTTGGCGAGCTTGCGGCTGTCTTCAACGACATGCGAGATCGACTGCAAAAGACAACCGTTTCCAGGGATTACCTCGACAACATTCTCTCCGGAATGAACGAGGCCATTATCGTCACCGATGCGGACGGCAAGATCCAGCGCATCAACGCGGCGACAACGCATCTCCTGGGCTATGATGAGGTCGAGCTGCTCGGCGTGTCGATTGACTCCGTCGTTGACGGCAGCAAGGGCCGTTCGCTCGCCGACGATTCGTCCTCCGGCTTGCCGAAAGACGCGGTGTTCCAGTCGAAGTTCGGCGAGTCGATCCCCGTTTCATATACCTGCTCGGTCGTCAAAGAAGATGACGATACGACACTGAACCGCATCTTCGCTGCGCAAAACATCACGGAGCGCAGGCGCGCCGAGAAGCGAATTCGCTACCTTGCCCGTATCGATGCGTTGACCAAGATTCCGAACCGCATGCAGTTTCAGCATCTGCTGCAGCGCGGCATCGCACGGGCGCGCAGAGCCGGCCATCCTCTTTGTCTTTTCTATATTGACGTCGACTACTTCAAGGAAATCAACGACACATTTGGGCATCTCGCCGGCGATATGGCGCTTGAGACTGTTGCAGAACGACTTGCCGCGGCGCTTCCCGAGGACACTATTATCGGCAGGCTGGCCGGTGACGAGTTCGCGGTAATGGTCGACGGACTGGGGCCCGGCGCCACGGGCAGAAAAGCAACCCGTGAACTCGCCCAAACTCTCCTGAATCGTCTGGCAGACCCATTCTTCGTACAGGGGCATGAGGTGTTCATGACCGCGAGTATGGGCATCGCTTATTACCCCAAAGACGCGCCCAATGTCATCGACCTGATCCGCAACGCCGACGCCTCGTTGTATCACGCTAAAAAAAGCGGCGGCAACGTGTTCTCGTTTTACAAGCCAGAGATGAACGCAGCTTCGGTCGAAAGACTCATGACGAAGAGCAAACTGAAGCGATCTTTCGAGCGCAACGAACTGCTGGTGCACTATCAACCCAAGTATAACCTCGAAACCGGGGAAGTTTTTGGGGCTGAAGCTCTGGTTCGCTGGGAGCTGCCGGAGCGTGGCCTCGTGCTTCCCTCGGATTTCATACCCATCGCCGAAGAATCGAGCCTTATTATCGACATTGGTGAATGGGTGCTGGACAAAGTCTGCGAAGATTTCCGCACGTGGCAAAAAACGGTGTCGTCGCCGGGTCGCGTTTCGGTTAATTTGTCGCTGAAGCAGCTGCGACAGCCGAGCTTCATCCGTCGGATCGGCGCTATATTGCGCAGCCATGAAATTTCTCCAACGTCACTCGAGCTGGAAATCACGGAAACGACGCTGATGGAAAATCCGGCACGAACAATCAAGCTGCTCGACCAACTCTACGGACTTGGTCTCAATCTCGCTATCGACGATTTCGGCACCGGTTATTCGTCGTTGAGCGCATTACAACAATTCCCGATCAGTACGTTGAAAATCGACAGGTCCTTCGTGCGCAATATCGTGACGAATCCGGACGACGCGACTATTGTCGATACGATCATCCAGATGGGGCGCAATCTCAATTTGGATGTGGTCGCAGAAGGCGTGGAGGAGGAGGCACAGCTGGTCTTCCTGCAAAAACTCGGCTGCACTTTTGTCCAGGGCCTCCTCTTCGGTGACCCGATGAGCGCGGACAACTACATTGAACTGTTGATGGCGCAGGCAGACGGCACCGATTCGTACCGGGCGCTGTTTGCCTGATCGTTCGTTCATTATTATGTTCAGCCGGCGAATGAGAGAATGCCGCGACGGGTCGTGTAACTTGTTGTTTTCTAAATTTCTTTTGGCCAGCTTCACTCCGAACCGGCAACATGATCTAATTGAGCATCGAAACCGAGCTGTCCGGCCGCTGCGGCGGAACCACGGGCGCAATCAAGAAGATTCCATGAACAAGATTACGAAAACTTTATTTTCTGTACTGTCGATTCTTGTGGCGCCGCTGGCCCTGGCCTGCGACTACCCGACCCGCGCAGAGGTGCCGGACGGCGCAACCGCGACCAAGGAAGAGATGATCGCCGGCCAGCGTGGTGTCAAGGCCTATATGACCGCAATGGACGACTATCTTTCTTGCATCGAGGCGACTGAACAAGAAACGGTTGCGGGGCCGGATGAACCGAATGAAGAGGCCAAACAACAGCGCATCGACATGTTAAACAAGAAGTACAACGCGGCGGTCGAGGAAATGAACATCGTTGCCGAAGAGTTCAATATTCAGGTCCGCGCCTACAAAGAACGCAGCAAGTAATCGCGGCACACAATGGACATAACCTACAACGCCCGTCATTTGACGGGCGTTTTGCATTTCGGTAGCGGCCGCCGCGACAAAATTATTTCAAATTGCTGATTTCCCGGCTCAGGTCGTATTTGTTCTCGGTAATGATGCGCTCCAGAACCTGGATTCGCTCCTCCAGTCGTTCGATTTGAGCAAGCGTTTCCTCGAGTTCAGGGTCCTGTGCTCTTTTTTCATCGTTTTTCATTTTCATATACTTTTGAATGGTGTCCGCCGTAAATACGATTGCAACGATGCAAACGACATAAAACAAGGTGTTCATTTACGGGCCCCTTTGTCGTGTCTGAGTTTCAAAGTTTTCGAAATTCCTGTTCGAGCTGAAAACGTGGAGAAGTTACCTGTTTCTCCAGTTCTGCAAGACGCTTGTCCAGGGACCGGTACCGCTCACGAATATCCTTTACCGACGGCGCTGCCGGTGCCGCGTTTTGTTCCATGGCTATATCCGATTTTCGTATTTTGTGCGACCGCCTCGCCCGCCTGCTCCGGCGAATTCCCCAACAACAGCGCGTCTCGATGACGCCACCACGATCGCGCTGGGACACGGCAGGAAGCAGGCAGACCGCTGCCAGGTATGCCACGACGGCGAAAGGCATCGCCATCAGGAACGCAATGAATGCCAGGAAGCGCGTGACTTTCAGGTTGAGCCCGAAGTACCCGGCCAACCCGGCGCATACGCCGCCCAAGACTGCCCGATCGGCATCCCGATACAGACGACGTTCCGACATTTCGCTGTATGTAGTCATGGGCGTCTCCAGTGATCGCTGCGGTAGGTTCGCCAGAAATCATATTCATTTCTCTGGCCCGAATATACCAGCGGTTTCTCCCTGATCAGCAAGGTTGCTCCAAGGTAAACGGCGGCGGTAAGCCAGAAGAACAGCAGCAAACTGATAACCGCGATAACCCGTACCGTGGCTACTCGGAAATTGAAGCGATCGGCGATGCCGGCGCAGACGCCAAACACCCAGCCATTTTCACGGTCCCGGTAGAAACCGCGCAGTGCCTCAAAATCCCTATCCCAGGTTCCTCGACTCATTCTATATTCCTCTCAAAAGGACTCTGTTACTCGGCCTCTCTGCGACTGGTTTTTTCCGAAGCAACCCGGGCTTTCAAGGCGTCGAGTTCCTTCTTCACCAGCTCTTCCGCCTCAAGACCGGCAAATTCGTGGTTGAGGTCCTTTGGCAAGCCAAGATCATAGGCCTCGACCCGACCCTCAACATCATCAATGCGTCGCGTATACGCCTCGAATCGAACCATGGCGTCATCGATCTTGTAGTCGTATATCTTCTTGCGGGCCGCCAGGCGGCTGCTTGCCGTCTTGTGCCGCGCCAGCAGGGCTTTCTGCCGGGTCTTTGCGTCTTCGAGCTTACTCTCCAGGCGGGCGATGTCCTCGTTGAGTTTCGCCAGGCCCTCGTCCACAGCGAGGTAGTCCTCTTTCAGTACGTCAACTGCGCTTGAAACCCTCGATTTCTCCACGAGCGCCGCCTCGGCCAGGTCCTCGCGCCCCTTGCGCATCGCAAGCTCCGCCCGGTCATCCCAGTCAGCTCGTTCACGATCGAACGCCTCTATTTTTCGGTTCAGGTCTTTCTTGTCCGCGATCGAGCGCGCAGCCGCAGACCTGACTTCAACCAGGGTGTCTTCCATCTCCTGAATCATCAGCCGGACGATCTTCTCCGGATCCTCGGCTTTGTCGAGAATGGCGTTGATATTGGAGTTCACGATGTCGCTGAATCTCGTGAATATGCCCATGAGTATTTCCTCTTTTCAGGTGAATCCTGCTTAAAAGAACTGCAGCATTCGTGCCAACTACCGCCGTTTGGCATAACGGTATGATTTATCGGCTGAAATGGAAATTTGCCGAGATTATTTGCGGCGCAGGATTTGGCGAATTTAGCCAAATCTTCGCTTTTTAAACTATTTTCTGGCTTAATTGACCAATGTCATCCGGCGCGGAAACCCAGCAGATCATCGGTGAAGCGCCTGCGTTCCTGGAAATGCTCGAACACGTGTCGCGGGCGGCAACGCTCTCGAAACCGGTGCTGGTCGTCGGCGAGCGTGGCACAGGCAAGGAACTCATTGCCTCGCGCCTGCATTTCTTGTCGGACCGGTGGGAACAGCGGGTCGTCAAGGTGAACTGCGCAGCCCTGACTGAAACCATCCTGGAATCGGAACTCTTCGGTCACGAAGCCGGCGCGTTTACAGGCGCGGCAAAGACCCATATCGGGCACTTCGAACGCGCCAACGGCGGCACACTGATCCTTGATGAGCTGGCGACAATTCCGCTGCGCACGCAGGAGAAGATCCTGCGGACGATCGAGTACGGCGAAGTGCAGCGCGTGGGCGGCAGTGAAACGCTGCAGGTCGACGTGCGCATTGTTGGTTCGACGAATGCCGACCTGCAGTCGCTGGCAGCGGAAGGACGATTTCGTAAAGACCTGCTCGATCGCCTTGCATTCGACGTGATCACCGTGCCACCGTTGCGCGAGAGAGTTGAAGATATTCTGCCGCTGGCGAGCGCATTCGCAATTCACATGGCGAGTGAGCTGAAGTGGAGTTACTTCGCCGGCTTCAGTCCGCGGGCATCGTCAGCTTTGCTGCGCAATCGATGGCCGGGCAATGTTCGGGAACTCAAAAACACGATCGAAAGAACGGTCTATCGTGCCAAGGACCCGGAGCAACCGATCACCAGGATTGCACTCGATCCCTTCGATTCACCCTTCAAAATGGCGGGCACCAGCGCGGCAACGCCAGCCCCTCCTGCCAAGCAGAAGCGCCCGCTGCTGCCGACAGATTTACATCAGCACCTTGTGGATACCGAAACAGAGCTGCTGCAGGCTGCTCTCGAGAAATCGCGCTTCAACCAAAGCCTGGCTGCCGACCTGCTGGGTCTTAGCTACCATCAGTTTCGCGGCAAGCTGCGAAAATTCAATATCCGCTGCAAGCCCTGATACGGAGCCAGGAATCCGTCGCTAGCTTTCGTCGCGATAGCGACGAACGTATATCGCGGCCGTTACGAACAGGGCGCAGACGAGCAAGCCACCCCACATCGATGGGCTGGTCAGGAATTGCACTACGTCCAGATGGCCCAACAAGCTGATGCTGTCGATTCCATGCCGCCAGCGCTCTTCTTCGAAGAAGGACTCGAAGTCCAGCGTGCGAAACAGCGGAATCGCATCACCTCGATCCAGCACCGCTGTTGCAAAGAAACGTGTCCGGAGAAAAATCCATTCGAGTAGCGGAATCAGGATCAGCGGCATGAACGCCATCAGCAGCGGCGCACGCTTTGTCCATGCTGACACGAACAGAAACCAGGCGATAAACGGTGACATCCAGATACCGGAAGCCAGAACGACGATGAACGCGGCCATCCAGTTGTCGAAGATGGGTACGGAGCCCCAGATCAGCAGTCCCGCATCGCCGCCCTTCATGGATACCCAGAGGCTCGTAATAATCAGGTTGACGATATGAGTCGCGACGATGCCGATGACCGCCACGATTGGAATGATCACGATTGCCGTAATGAGCTTCGAGATCACGGTCTCGGCATCCGTGATGGGCAGGGAGCGCCAGAACAATATGCTCTTGTCCTTGCGCTCTCCGTACAGGCAATCGAGACAATAGAATACCGTCAAAATTGCGAGCGCGACGAGAAACAGCCATGAGGTCCCGACAAAGAAGGCGGTTAGCGCCGCTCTACGTTCACCCTCGCCGGCGATGTTAGAGGCGCCGAAGATCGCCAGATCGAGCTCTTTGGCAAAGCCCGACGCAAATACCAGCATCGCCAGGACACTTAGCGTCACAATGCTCGCTACCGCCAGCGGCGTCACATAGATGGAACGGTGTTCCCATAGTTCGCGTTTGATCAAAGCCAGCTGATTTCCGATCATTTACGCGCTCCTTTCACCTTGGCAACGAACAGGTCCGCCACCGAAGGCGTGCGCAGTTCGCCCAGGCCCTCGAGATTCTCCCGGCTAACGCCCTCGAACAGCAGTACGGCCTTGCCAAACATCTCGTGTTCCGCGATGGGGCCAAGCCCCCGCGCTTTGACCGCGTCCTCGCCGGACGTCCTCAGCTCGACATAGGACTCGGCCAAACTTTCCATCGGCGAGTCGAGCAAGATCTTTCCATCGTTGATGAACATGATATCCGTCAACAGATTTTCGATTTCCTCTACCTGGTGTGTCGTGATCAGAATCGTTCGCTTCTCGTCGAAATAATCGTTCAGCAGGTTGCTGTAGAATTCTTTGCGGAAAATGATATCGAGTCCGAGCGTCGGTTCATCGAGAACCAGCAGCTTCGCATCTATCGCCATGATGATGGATAGATGCAATTGCACCACCATGCCTTTCGAAAGTTCGCGAACCTTGGCGTCCGACCGCACCTTGGTCTGACTCAGAAATCCCTCGGCGCGTTTGCGGGAAAAGTTCGGATGCACCGATTCAACGAACTCGAGCAGCTGCGTTACTTTTATCCAGCGCGGCAACACGGCCACGTCGGCGATAAAACAGATGTTCTTCAAGAGTTCCTTGCGCTGCCTGAATGGATCCAGCCCCAGTACCGAGAGCTCGCCCTTGCAGTCCGTCAGTCCCAGCACTGCTTTCAACAGCGTCGTCTTGCCTGCGCCGTTCGGGCCGATCAGACCGAGAATCTTGCCCTGTTCTATCTGGAAGCTGACATCATCAACGGCTCGGACGGCTCCAAAGTGCTTCGAGACGCCGCGGGCGTCGACCACGCTAGTCATTCTCTCCTCCTGCAACATTCTTGGATTCCCTGGATTGCAGTAAATCGGACTCATTAAGCCCAAGTCGATCGATGGTCGCCAGTACTCTCGGCCACTCCTTGTCCAGAAAGCGCTGACGTTCGGCCTTAAGGAGCTTCGTGCGGGCACCTTCATTCACGAACATTCCGAGGCCACGCTTTTTTTCGACCAGGCCCTCATCCACAAGCTCCTGGTAACCCTTGAGAACCGTCAGCGGGTTCAACCGATACTCCGCCGCCACGTTTCGCACCGATGGCAAGGCGTCACCGTCGGCGAGAACGCCCTCGAGTATCATGGCCACGACGCGATCGCGCAGCTGACGATAGATCGGTTGATCTTCATCCCATTTCGGGTTCATTAATCGTCACTTCCCGGCAAATAACCAGAATTGAATTCGGCCTCGGCTACGGCCCGAACCTCGTCCTGTATCGTTGCGTCGGCCTGGCCTGCGACCAGCGCCATGACCATCAGCAGCAGCAGGGTGAGGCTGAGGATTTCGTTAATAGGCTGTATTGACTTGAACATTCTGCATCTCCCGGGATCTTCCCGGCCCTGTAAGCGCGCTTAGTGGACTGGTGTTATAGTTGACTATAACACTAAAATTGGGGATTGCAAGCTTTTTGACGCTATTTTCATAACCCGGGCCCGCGCTCGCCTGCGTTTATAAAGTCAGTGAAACGAGGTCCGTATGGCTGCAAGCGCAGAAACCGTGGTGAGATCAAGGCCAGCTCTTTGCAGCGACGCGACGCTCCCCTATGCTCGCGCCATGGGACACACTCCCGACGATAGTGCGCTGATGCTGCGCTACAAGGACGGCGACATCGCGGCGTTCGAGACCCTGTATCGGCGACACAACGATCCTCTGTACCGGTATCTGCTGCGCTTGTGCCGCCATCGGGATACGGCTGAAGACATATTCCAGGAGGTTTGGGGGAAAATCGTAAAATCCCGCGCATCCTATCGACCGACCGCCAAGTTCACGACGTTCCTTTACCGCGTCGCGCACAACTGCTTTATCGACCACGTGCGCCGCAACAAACGCCATACGAACAGTGCCGAGCTGGACGCGGAATCGCATTCCCACCCCGGCGAACAGCCCGAGACGCTGACCGAGCGCAGCCTCGCGA
The DNA here is from genome assembly GCA_029863125.1 of Gammaproteobacteria bacterium. GTDB lineage: Bacteria > Pseudomonadota > Gammaproteobacteria > Steroidobacterales > Woeseiaceae > UBA1847. Next base: position 12,270 of record JAOTWB010000017.1, on the reverse strand, counting down.
AAGAGCGCTTGTCCAAAGCGCTTCTCGAATTACCCGACGAGCAAAGAGATACCTTCTTACTTCATGAGGAGGCCGGCCTGAACCTCGACCAGATTGCCGCGGTTACCGGGAGCAACCGCGAAACAGCGAAGAGTCGACTACGATACGCAGTAACCAAGCTGCGTGCGGCCCTCGATGACCACCCGGAGCGACCATGAGTAACGAGCGGGAAGATCGCGCAGAAGACGCGCGAGTCGCCGAATCCTACAGGACACTGGCACAGGAACGGGCGCCGGATCATCTCAACAAGAAGGTGCTGCGAATGGCAGCGCGCCAGGGCCGTACACCATACTCACGCGCCCGCGCATGGATGAGGCCGACAGCCTGGGCCGCCACCATTGCTTTGAGCCTCGCGATCGTCCTGGAGCTGACCCGGCTGCCGGAGGTCGAGCCGGAGTTGGTCGATATCGCCGCGCCTGGGCAAGCGCCCCGGGAAACGACTGGTGGCGTTGCCGAACCGCGCACTCCTGCCGCGGAGCGCGCGGATCCTGTTTCGATGGATACCATTGCACCCAAGGACATGAGCGTTTTGCGTGAGGCAGAAAATCGCGCGCGCGCGCAGGCGGGCCCGGACCAGCTGCCGGGCGCGCCACAGGCGGATGCCGGCGCTGCCCCCACCGTAGATATCGCGGCCAGAAAGATCTCGGTCGAGCAAGACCGGCACGAGCAATTCTTCGATCAACAGGACGCGAATGAGCCAGCCGCAGACAAGCGAATCTCGGCGGCCGCGTCCCTGGCAGTTGTCGCTTCAGACGAAAAGGCGTCGGAATCGCAGCTCGCTTGTCCGGCAAAGCTGCGCGAGTCCGCCAGATCCTGGTTCGCCTGTATCCAGCAACTGCGCGACGGCGGGCAGGAAGAGCTCGCGGACACGGAATACGAGGAATTTCGGCGGATTTTCCCGGATTTTGTTGACTCGAACGCCGATAAGTAATCAACACCAGTGTTTGCTGGCCCCGCCGATGCTAAAATCGCGGCCGCAAATCGCCGCATAACAATCCAGGATTCCAATTAATGAAAGCACCCGTGCGCGTCACCATTACCGGCGCTGCTGGCCAGATTGGCTATCAGCTCGCCTTTCGCATCGCATCAGGCCAGATGCTCGGCAATGACCAGCCCGTCATTTTGCAGCTGCTGGAAATCCCGCCGGCGCTTGCGGCGTTAAAGGGTGTCGTCATGGAGCTCGATGATTGCGCCTTCCCGACGCTGGCCAGTATCGTCGCGAGCGACGATCCAAACGCGGCGTTCAAAGACAGCGACTACGCACTGCTGGTCGGCGCGCGGCCGCGCGGCCCTGGTATGGAACGCAAGGATCTGCTGCAGGCCAACGCCGCCATTTTTTCTGTCCAGGGAAAGGCGATGAACGAACACGCAAATTCGGATATCAGGGTGCTGGTCGTCGGCAACCCGGCCAATACGAATGCGCTCATCGCGAGCAGCAACGCGCCCGACATAGACCCGCGCAACTTCACGGCGATGACCCGCCTGGACCACAACCGCGCGAAAGCGCAGCTGGCGGCCAAGACCAACAGCCACGTCAATGACATTCGCTGCCTGACAATTTGGGGCAATCATTCGGCGACGCAGTACCCCGACATCAGTCACGCCAGCGTTGGCGACCGCGCAGCCAGGGATCTGGTCGATGCCACCTGGCTTGTCGAAGAGTTCATTCCGATCGTACAGCAGCGCGGCGCGGCCATTATTCAGGCGCGCGGCGCATCATCGGCTGCCTCTGCCGCTTCGGCTGCAATCGACCATATGCACAACTGGGCGCTGGGCACGGCAGACGGCGACTGGGTCAGCATGGCGATTCCGGCCGACGGCAGCTACGGCATCGAACCCGGCGTCGTCTATTCATACCCGGTTCGTTGCCGTGACGGTCAGTACGAAATCGTCCAGGGCCTGTCGATTGACGACTTCAGTCGCGAGCGCATGGACCGAACCAATCAGGAGCTGCGCGAGGAACGTGCTGCGATCGAGGAACTGCTATAAAGTGTTGATGGCTGCGGCTGAGCGGCCGTAACGTCAGGTTTTCTCTAATTTTTGAGGTATTTGAATTGTCCGGTCTGATTGTAAGTTTGTCCTGGCTGCTGCTGTTCGTAGGCGGTGGAATATTTCTCGCGTACCGGCGCATCGACCTGCGCACGTCGACAATTGCCGCAGGCGTTGCTCTGCTCGCCTATTGGATCTTCGGCGACGGTTTCGTGCTCTGGAAGCTCTTCCTGACCCTCTTGTTCGGACTGATGGTCATTCCGAATTTCGTCGAAGTAAGACGCGAGAAAATTACCAGGCCGCTCCTCGAGGTTTACCGCAAGATGCTGCCGTCAATGTCGGATACCGAACGCGAAGCGCTCGAGGCAGGCAGCGTCTGGTGGGACGGCGAGTTGTTCTCGGGAATGCCGGACTGGGACAAACTCATGTCGTTTCCAGCACCGAAATTGTCGGACGAGGAACAGGCATTCCTGGACGGTCCCTGTGAGGAGCTTTGCGGGATGCTGGATGACTGGGAGATCTGCCACGAACTGGCCGATATGCCCAAACATGTGTGGGACTACATTATCGAGAACAAGTTTTTCGCGATGATTATTCCCAAACAGTACGGTGGCCTCGAGTTCTCCGCCTACGCAAACGCCGCGGTCATAACGAAACTCGCCAGCTGCAGCCCGACTGCGTCATCGACGGTCGGTGTTCCCAATTCGCTGGGGCCGGCGGAACTACTGCTGCACTACGGCACCGAAGAACAGAAAGACCGCTATCTGCCGGGCCTCGCTGCAGGTACCGAGATTCCCTGTTTCGCGCTGACTTCGCCGCAGGCCGGTTCGGACGCGGCCGCCCTTATCGACAGCGGCGTCGTCTGCAAGGGCACGTGGAAAGGCAAGACCATTGTCGGTATCCGACTCAACTGGGACAAGCGTTACATCACGCTGGCGCCGGTCGCTACGGTTCTGGGTCTGGCGTTCAAGCTGTATGATCCGGACCACCTGATCGGCGACAAGGATGAATACGGCATAACCGCTGCCCTGGTCCCGGCGGACACACCGGGAGTGGAAATCGGCCGCCGTCATAATCCGCTCTCGATTGCGTTTCAGAATGGTCCCACTTCGGGTAAAGACGTCTTCGTTCCACTCGACGCCATCATCGGGGGCCAGGAACAGGCCGGCAATGGATGGAAGATGCTGGTACAGCTGCTCTCGGTCGGGCGCGCAATTACGCTGCCGTCGACGGCATCGGGCGGGGGACAGGCGGCGAGTTATGCGTCAGGGGCCTACGCGGTCATTCGCAAGCAGTTCAACACATCGATCGCGAACTTCGAGGGTGTTGGCGAGGCCCTGACGCGGATCGCCGGACACACCTATATTATGAACGCCGCGGTGGCGGTAACCGCCGGCGCGATCGACCAGGGCGAGAAACCAGCGGTTCCTTCGGCTGTTCTCAAGTACCACTGCACCGAGATGGGCCGCAAGGTAGCCAACGATGCAATGGACGTGCACGGCGGCAAAGGCGTCATGATGGGACCGAATAACTATCTCGGTCGTGGTTTCATGGCAACGCCGATTGCGATCACGGTGGAAGGCGCGAATATCCTCACGCGAAGTCTCATCATTTATGGTCAGGGAGCGATTCGCTGCCACCCGTTTGTCCTGAGAGAACTGCACGCGGCCGGCGACGAAGATCATGATCGTGGCCTGATCGAGTTCGACGATGCGTTGTTTGGTCACATCGGATACGCGATCAGCAACCTGGCGCGTTCGTTTTTCCTCGCGCTGACTCACGCCAAGTTCAGCCGTGTGCCGCTGAATACACCCACGCGCCGCTATTACCAGAACATTAACCGTTACAGCGCTAATTTTGCGCTCGCCTCGGATTTCGCGATGCTGACGCTCGGTGGTGGACTGAAAAAGCGCGAGCTCCTGTCCGCGCGCCTCGGCGATGTCTTGAGTTCGATGTACCTGGCATCCACCGTACTCAAGCACTTCGAGAACCAGGGGCGTCGAGCGTCTGACCTGCCGCTGGTAGAGTGGTCGGTGCGCACGCTGATGTACCAGGCGCAGGAATCACTGCACGCGTTCCTGCGCAACCTCCCGAATCGTCCGGTCGCCATGCTGCTGCGCATGTTTATTTTCCCGCGAGGCCGCACTTATTCAGCCCCGTCTGATGAAATCGCAGCCCGGGTAGTCGAACTTGTCACAACGCCCGGCGAGTCGCGGGAACGTCTCAGCGAACTCGCTTACACGACGCTCGAACCGGGCAATCCACTGGGATTGCTGCAGGAAGCCCTGGAGTTGACAAAGCAGCACCTGCCACTCGAACGGCGACTGCGCCAGGCCCGCAAGGAAGGTCTCATCCACTCTGACTATCTCGGCCTGCAAATCGATGAAGCAGAAAAGGCCCAGGTCATCAGCAAAGCCGAGGCGCGCGCGCTGCGCGAGTACCACGGCAAGGTCGAGGCGCTGCTGGGCGTGGACGATTTCACGAGCGACGAACTGGCCCGGGCACCTGTTGAGAGTTCTGTATCAGCTCCGCCAAAAACGACGGCGAAGAAAAAACCCGCCGGCCAGAAACCGGGCACCAAAAAACGAGCTGCCAGCAGGAAGGCTTCGAGCAAGAAAAAAACCAAGCAATCCTGACCCTGGCCCATGACCGCGCAAGCCGGGCCGCTGTATGAACTGACGTTCTCGGTTGAGCAGGAACGGGCCGAGGAGTTTGGGCGCTGGCTTGACGAACTGGCCGAACGGTCCCTGCAGAAGGAAGGCATCGCCGACGTGCGTGTCTTCGGTCCCGGCAGAAAATCGGAAGACACTACGACCAGGATCTGCCAGTTCCTGTGTAACGACGACGGCGCTCTCAACGAATTGCTGGATGGCTTTTTCGTCGATACCGAAGCCGCAGTCGCGCAGCAATTCGGTGCGGCGGTCAAAGTCTCAGGCCGCACGCTGCGCGAAGATGATGCCCCGGGCCTGCCGGCAACGACCGACGGCCCTGATTGTCTCAATTGCGGGACACGTCTCCGGGGCCAGTACTGCGGAAACTGCGGGCAGCGGGCCAGCAGCCGCCTGATCAGCCTCTGGCAGCTCATAAGCGAAGCCTTTGGCGACCTCCTGGAATTCGATTCGCGCCTGTGGCGGACCCTGATACCGCTCATGTCACGTCCCGGTCGCCTGACTCGCGACTACCTCGAGGGTCGACGTACGCGCTACATGCCGCCGTTTCGCACCTACCTCGTGCTCAGCGTCATCTTCTTTGTCGTCGCGTTTTTTGATCCCCGCGATGACCTGAGCCTGTTGTTCGAACCCGAGCCCGAGCAGACACCCGAAGAAATCGCCGAGACAGCCGCAGAGGCTGCGGCCGCGAAACAGGAAATCCTCGACGAACTTGCACAGGAGGGCATCATTGTCGGCGCCGAGAGCCCTCAAAATCGTGCGGAAGGCGCAGACACGCAGGATCCGGTCTCCGGCGAAGATCGCAGGGTCAATATCAATGCAGGCTTCAATATCAAGATCGACGAGGAGACAGGGGAATGCCTCGTCGACGACGATGACGTTGCCGACCTGCCCGGATGGCTGCAAAAACGGCTGACGCCCGAACGCCTCAAGCGGGTTTGCGAGCGCATCGGCGCAGACCAGGGAAAGACGCTCATCGGCCTGATGCTGGACAACATTCCGGTTGCGCTGATCGTGCTACTGCCGCTCATGGCACTGGTTCTGAAAACACTTTACCCGCTGTCGCGACGGTACTTCGTCGAGCACCTGCTGTTCGTCATTCACTACCATGCTTTTTTCTTCCTGATACTGATCCTGCAAATACTGTTCGCCCGAATCGCGGCGCTGTCAGGCGTTCCGGGGGCTGTCGCCAACCTGGTGCTGGTTGCGGCGTCACTTTACATACCTGTATACCTGTACATGGCGATGCGCGAAGTTTATCGTCAGGGGAGAATTCTGACTTTCATGAAGTACGTTACGCTGGTGTTCTGCTACTCGATAGGCGCAAGCCTGACGCTGCTCGGCGCATTCTTGTTCGCGCTGTTTGCCGTTTGAGACAATGAGACCAAAGGGAGCACGCAAATGATTCGACCAGACCTCGCTATCGGCACGCTGGCCCTGGCGCTCTGCCTGTGCGGATGTGGCGAGAAGCCAGCGCCGGTGGCAGACAAACCGGCTCAATCCGAGACTTCGAATGAAGCGGCAATGCCGCCCGTGGTCCGGGCGCGCACGGCCTCCCCGGAGGGTGCCCGTGTATTTTTCATAACGCCGGCTGACGGAGACACGGTCTCCAACCCGATTGACATCGAGTTCGGGATCGACGTGATGACCGTCGCGAAAGCGGGCGACAATCAGCCGGATTCGGGCCACCACCATTTGTTGATCGATACGGATCTGCCCGACCTGGGGGCGCCGGTGCCGGCTGACGCCAAGCACGTGCACTTCGGCGATGGCAGCACCCGGACCGAAATAACGCTCGACCCGGGCCAGCATACGCTGCAGCTGCTTCTTGCCGACCACCTGCATATTCCCCACGATCCGCCTGTAGTTTCCGAAGTAATTACGATCACGGTGGAATAAATGGTTGAGTGATATGGCCGGGAACACTAAAATCGCCGGGCTACGTCAACTTCAGCCAAGAAACATGCCTACACGCAACAAATCCATCGGTATTAGCGGCCTCGCGGCCTATGTCCCGCCGTACCGGGTGTGGCTGGAGGACTGGTGCGACTGGACGGGCAACCAGTGGCCAAAAATTCGTGAGGTCGTGGGGCGCAGTTTTCGCGTTCGCGGGCCCGATCACAGCGTCTATACGATGGCGGCGAATGCCGTACTGCGGCTGATCGACCAGTATGGCGTAGACCCGGCCCGGGTAAAATTCCTGGGCCTCGGTACCGAATCCAGCACCGATAATTCCGCTGGCGCTATTGTCGTCAAAGGTATGGTCGACGCTGCTCTGGTCGAACGCGGCAAGCCGCCGATATCACGCAGCTGCGAAGTCCCGGAATTCAAGCATGCCTGTCTTGGCGGCGTTTACGGCATGAAAGGCGCCATCCGTCACCTGGCCCTGGACGGTGCGGGCAGCCAGGCCATTGTCGTGTGCGCCGATATCGCCGAGTACGCACGCGGCAGCTCGGGCGAGCCGACGCAGGGTGCAGGCGCCGTTGCGATGCTGCTCGAGGAAGAACCAAAGCTCGCAGTCGTCGACCTCGTCGGTTCGGGGTCGGCGTCAGACTACCGCATCATGGACTTCCGCAAGCCGATGCTGCGCTTCTGCGGCCAGGATCGCTCGGAGTCGCACCAGGTGCAGGACTTCCCGGTGTTCAACGGCAAGTACTCGACGACCTGCTATGTCGACGAGACGCTGCATGCGCTCAACGACATGTACGTAAAGCGCAGGCTGAATCCCAGCGCCTACCTGCGTTCACTGCGAGCGATTTTCATGCATCGCCCGTATCGGCGCATGCCCGAAACCGGCTGGGCCGTCTCCTACCTGTTTGCGCTTAGCCGGGGGAGCGCGGAAGACCGCGCAGAGCTGGCGTCTTATTGCTACGAAGCGGGCGTTGATATCGAGGCCGTGCAAACGGAGATGCTCAGCAAGCCCGCGGTCGCAGCGCTCGCAACGCCTGAAGCGCTGCAATACGAAGCCTACCCACTGACCATGGCGGCACTGGGTGCTTTCCGCGCGTCACGGCATTTCCGCAAGGAAATTCTCGACAAGATGGCGCTGGGCAGCGACACGATGCTCGACCTCGGCAACCTCTACACGGCGGCTTTGCCGGCCTGGATGGCGGCAGGCTTCGAGCAGGCATTGGATGAAAACTCGCTTGATGCAGGGGAAGAGGTCCTTACGCTCGGCTACGGCAGTGGCGATGCGGCGGAGGTTATTCCTTTCTTCATGGCGGACGGCTGGCGCGAAGCGACGGCGAAGATCGGATTCAGTGACGCCATGCAGTTCGCCGTCGACCTCAATCGCGAGCAGTACGAGGCGCTGCATGACGGGCGCCGGGTAACCGGCCTCGATTATGTGCCCAGCAATGAGTTCGTTATTGAGCGCGTCGGCGGCACCGACGAGCGCCACTTTTCCGATCTTGGGATCGAGTACTACAAGTTCATCGCCTGAGCACGAGCCAAACGCTGCAATACGTCGTTGCAAGCTCACTCGAAATGCTCATTTACCCGCCCGGAAACTCCGTTTTCTCGCGTCACTTGCGCCTCGTCCTGCAACGTTGGGCTAGCGTTATTCTGTTCCGACCGGCGTACAGTAATGCGCCAGCTGGTCGCGATGGTTCCCGACGAGTTCCTGCCACTCCTGTTTAAACCACGGCGTGAACTGCTCCGGGCAACGAGATAGTTCCTCGCCCAGCGCATCACCGGAAATAAAGCGGATGCCCGCGATTTCGCTGTCGTTTGGCTGCACGTCACCCGTTATGCGCCCGAGATAGACATGGCAAAGCTCGTTCTCGGAGCCGGCGGCATCAAATTTCGCCGTATAGCAAAAGGAGTACACGTGGTCCAGGTCCGTCTCGATATTCAGCTCATCGCTTAGCCGTCGCTTCGTCGCGGTTTCCATGGACTCGCCGCGGCGCGGATGGCTGCAGCAGCTATTCGACCAGTAGCCGGGCCACAGGCGCTTGCTGTCGCTACGCCGTTGCAGCAGCAGCTCGCCGGCATCGTTAAAGAGGAACAGCGAAAACGCACGATGCAAAACGCCGCCTCCATCGTGGCAGCCCGCTTTGGACAGGTAGCCGATTTCGTTGTCGTCGCTATCGACGAGTATCAGCTCCTCGCTTTCGGAGGATACGATCCTGTGATTGTCATTCATTGCTTCAGTATCAGTGTTCTGTAACCGGCCTGCCGGAAAGCGCTTTGCACGCTGTCCATCGCCTCAGGACAAAGCGCAACGATCGAACCACCGCCACCGCCACCGGTCAGCTTCGCTCCGGCCGCGCCCGCTTGCCGCGCGAGCGTAACCATACGCTCAAGCTCGGGCGTCGATACCTCTATTGCGTTCAACAGCCCGTGACAGACATTCATCGCCAGGCCCAGCTCCTCATAGTTCCGCGCCTGCAGCAGTTTTGCCCCTGCCCGGCTGATACGGTCAATCTCATCGAACAGCGCGCTGTAGCGCTGCGTTGCCCGCTCGTAGCGCGCCCTGACGCCCGCAACCTGTTCACTTGTCAGCCCCACTGTGCTGCTGCAGGCGATGACAATCGGCGGGATTTCCGCCAGCTTCAGTGTCTCGATTCGCAGGGTTCCATCGTTGCAAAACACCATGGGCTCGGCGTAGGTCGAGATCGTATTGTCGACGCCGGAGGGCGTCCCGTGCGCGAGTTTTTCGCACTCGAAGGCAATCGCATTGATGCGTTCGTTATCGACCGCCAGCTGCATGACATCACAAATACCACGGGTCACGGCAACCGCGATCGCCGCGGACGAGCCGAGTCCCATGGCCCTCGGCAACTTCGAATCCACGGTTATCGAGAAACTGGCTCCGCGGATATCGAGTTGATCCAGGATGAGGGCAATGGCAGCACCTATTCCCTGTGGATCGTCGAAGTTCAGTTCCCCGACGATTCCCCAGCTTGGAATGTCGAGAGACGTCACGGTCCCGGCAGATGCAACGACCACGCTGACCGCGTCCGGGATGGGCAGGGCCAGGGCGTGGCGACCGTACACAGCAGCATGCTCGCCGAACAGTATTACCTTGCCGGCTGCGGTTGCGTTCGGTGCTGTCTCAGGGACCTTCGGCGTGACTACTTGCTGCAGAATTTCCTCCGCTTTCCAGCGCTTGATTTCGCCACTATCGACCAGACGGGCTACCACTTCGTCGAAATACGCATCCGGCGTGCCGACAGCGGCGGCCACGCTGCGGGCGTGCAGTTTCATGTGCCCCTCCTGTATCCCGCTGCTTGCCAGAGCCCGCAGGGCGGCAAAGTTTTGCGCCAGGCCGACCGCCCCCATCAGCAGCGCAAGCTCCCCGGATGATTCTGCGCCTGTTATTGCGAGACCCAGCGCTGCTGCCGGATTGGCGTCCAGCGTGCCGCCAGCGGTACCGATCTTGAGCGGTATCGATATCTCACCCAGCAGGTCGCCACCCTCACAGGCAGTCCATCGCGTCAGCGGCAGGTATTGTCCGGTTATTGCGGCAAACGAATGCGCGCCCGCCTCGATCGCCCGCCAGTCATTGCCGGTTGCAATAGCAAGCGCGTCGACGCCATTCATTATGCCTTTGTTGTGCGTTGCGGCGCGGTGCGGGTCGGCCAGCGCAATGTTGTTTGCCATCACAATGGCATCCCGAACCATTTCACCATCAAAACCACTGCCGGCGAGATCGCTCGAACGGCAGCGAACGCGTGCCGTCACGACGGATCGATCCGCCAGGTTTGACAAGATCCGCAGCGACACGTCACCCCGGCACAGTCCTGCAATCGTCGGTGCAACTGCCTCACAAATCGTGTTGACCAGGTTCGCACCCATGGCATCAACGGTGTCGACAAGCAGATGCACCCGAATCAACGGCGTGCCGTCGGGTAATTGGAGCAAGCAAACGTCGAGGTCGCGAACGCCGCCACCCCTCGCACTCAATCGGGGATGGACATCGTTGGCCGCATCCAGCAGCGCCGCCTTTTCAGACTGCAGGATCTGCAACGCGGCATCAGGATTTGCCACGCCTGTGACGTACACCTGTCCCGCCAGCAGCGACTCTTCGCAGCTGGCTTGAAAACCTCCGCTGCTGCGGGCGAGCCTCGCCGCGCCACTGAGTGCCGCGACAATCGAGGGCTCTTCGACGACCAGCGGCACCATGTAGTCGCGACCGTTGACCTGGAAATTTGGCGCAATGGCAAACGGCAAGCCAAAAACACCGACTACATTTTCGATGATCTTGTCGGCAGCAACGCTCGACAGCACCTGTCGACCGTCGCGCAATCGCTCGGCGTCAGCGCGCGACAGCCAGCCCTGCCGCCGGAGCGCTTCGATACGCTCCGTAACATTCAGTTTGTAGAGACCTGCTATGCGGGAATCGTTCAACATCGCTCCAGCAAAACGCCGTCGGGTTCCAGTTCGCAGCCGAGCACCCGGCGGCCGGATGCTTGCCGTCCCGTCATGAAATCGTCCAACTGCTCGTCACTGTCGCCCAGCAGAATACCGACGTCGCCGCCGCCGGCGCCGCAGGGCTTGTAAACCAGTCCCGCAGCGGCAGCCTCCGTTACGAGCCGATCGTGGCCAGCATCGAATATGCCGAGATCATGGTCAACACTGAAGTTGCGCAGCACCTCTATATAAGCCGGGAACTGACCCATCACGGTTGCTGCCGACCGCCACGCATTGGCCATGTCTTCGGCCGCGTCGAACAGCGCGCACCTCGATGTCCGCCGGCCGCTCTTTTCGAGTTTGTCGAGCTTCATGCGTGTACTGGCGGGCACGCCGGTCCAGATCACCCGGTACGCCAGCCCGGCGGGCCAGCCCAGCGACAACACCGCCGCCCCCTGCATGCGATATTCGACAAGTCCTCCGCTCACGCTGCACGCGACATCGACGCCGCTGCCGGCACCCCGCTGCAATAACCGGTGGGCGTACAAAGCGCTTTCGAGCACGTCGCCGGAGTGCGTTAATGCGGCCGCCAGCGCGACCGTCAGTGCTGCACTTGAGCCAATGCCGATTTTTTTCCCGGACGCCCCGTCTAAAAACGCTGTTGTATCCAGCGCGATCGACAGGGGACCTTCATCCACCGGCCCGATCGAACGCCACACCGCGTCCACGACCCGGTAGTGATCCTTGCCCTGAAGCCAGTCGATGCATTTGCCGTCAGCGCGAAACCGCCCTTCCGTGGACGCGTAACCGGGCGCCGAAACCCGGTGCCACCTGCCGTCGGCGTCCGTTACCCTGACCGTCGCCCGACGATCGACGGCCATGCAGACAGCGGGCGCACCGTCCAGCACGGCGTACTCGCCGCACAACACGAGCTTTCCCGGTGCACTGGCAAGCATGCCGCTCACGAAACATCCACGAGTCGCGCGGCATTGCCGAGACCCGTCACCATGATGTCCTTGACACCCTCGGTTGCAGACAGCGCCGCGCGAACCCCCTGTTCGTGTTCGGGCATGCAAATCGCTTTCACCTGCGGACCTGCGTCGATCGTGAAAAACACGCCGACGCCGCTGCCCTGCAGTTTGCGCACGGCCTGCAGGCAGCGCATCGTCACCGAGTTCCAGTACACGACCGGCGGGCGCGACGCCCACATGACCGAGTG
>JAOTWB010000016.1 GCA_029863125.1 Gammaproteobacteria bacterium | reverse complement strand
CGGGCGCGAATAGTGGCCGACCGGATCGAGACTGTGGCGTTCTTCGAGTACGCTGCGATGATCGAGTTCGACGACCTCAAGTGTTTCTTTGTCAACTACCGGCTTGAGCAGCCATTCCCCCGCAGGCGTCGCCGCGCAAGATCCGCCGTTGGCCATCGTGTCGTCGGCGGACTCGATCAGGAGCTCGGCGTGCGGCAGTGCGGGGTCGATATCCTGTTTTCGCATCAGCCCCGAAACCGAAACGACGAATGAGCGGCTCTCGCGCGCCATGAAGCGCGTGATGTCCTCGGTATTGCGTGCGCTGCCGGGCCAGATCGCGACGTGCAGATCCTCGCCCTGGCCGTAAAGTGCCGCACGAGCCAGCGGCAGCCAGTTTTCCCAGCAATTGAGCCCGCCCACCGTGAATGCACCGAGCCGGTGGGTACGCAGACCGTTGCCGTCACCGATTGCCCAAACCAGTCGTTCTTCGTGGGTAGGCATGAGTTTTCGATGTACCGAGCCGATGTTACCGAGCTGATCGATATACACCATGGAGCAATACAGGCTGTGACCGCCGCGATTCGCAGCCCGCTCGATGGTGCCGACGTAAATCGATATATGTTTGTCGCGTGCGATGCGGCAAACGGCCTCAAGGTCACCGTCTTCTATACAAACGGCCTGGCTGGCGTAGTGGGCATACAGCGACTTTTGCAATACCGATTCAAATCTCGCGCCTTCCGTTCTTTCCACCCAAAACGGGTAGCCCGGCACGAGCGCTTCGCCAAACACGACGAGACTGCAACCTTGATCCGCGGCCTTTTCGACCCACGCCACGACTTTGTCTACCGTCGCTCTGCGGTCGAGCCAGACAGGCGCTATCTGGGCAAGCCCGACCTTCACCGTCCGGCCCTGATTTGCAGCGTTCATGCCCGTCCCGCCGCGACGATATTGCCCAAAGTAGATGCAACATCGGTCCGAAGATTGGGTAAGCTAGTGGTCGAGCGCTGCATGTCTCCTCCTTGCCGGGCGGCTGCCTCTTATTCGCCAAGCATAGCAAGGTTTGCAGCGATAGAATCAAGTTATAAGCTACTGATAAATCGCAAACTATTTTGGCCAGAAGACCTGACAGGAAGCACCCATGCACGGATTAATGATGAATACGCCCCTGCTGATTTCCTCGATCGCGAATCATGCAGAAAAATTCCACGGCGATCGTGAGATCGTCTCTGTCACGGCGGACAATCCGCGGCATCGCTACACTTTTCGCGATGCAATCGGCCGCTCGAAGCAGCTTGCGAATGCGCTCGACAAACGGGGTCTTGAACACGGTGATCGCGTCGCCACGATCGCGTGGAATGACTATCGTCACCTGGAGACCTACTACGCGGTCAGCGGCGCGGGCTATGTCTGCCACACCATCAACCCGCGCCTGTTTCCGGAGCAGCTGGTCTTCATTATTAATCACGCCGAAGACCGCTGGATATTCACCGACGTGATGTTCGTGCCTTTGTTGGAAAAATTACTGCCGCAAATCGGCGGCGTCGAGGGCTTCGTCGTCATGACGGACAAATCGCACATGCCGCAGACGTCGCTGCCGAACGCCCTGTGCTATGAAACGTTGATCGGGTCCGAGTCTTCGGACTATCAATGGCCCGAGCTCGACGAGCGCTCGGCGTCGGCACTGTGCTATACGTCGGGCACGACCGGGGATCCCAAGGGTGTGCTTTACGATCATCGCTCGACGATTTTGCATGCGTATGCGGCGCCGGCACCCGACATCATGGACCTGTCGAGTACCGATTGCGTATTACCCGTCGTTCCGCTGTTTCACGTCAATGCATGGGGAGTTCCCTATACGACCCTGATGGTCGGTGCGAAGATCGTCTTCCCCGGGCCGAAGATGGGCGATGGCGAAGCGCTGTATGAACTCATGGATTCGGAGGATGTCACTATCGCCCTGGGCGTGCCAACGGTCTGGCTCGCGCTGTTGCAATACTGTGCCAGTGCAGGCAAGCGCCTGGAAAAATTGAGGCGCTCGATCGTTGGCGGTGCCGCAGTGCCGCGCTCAATGATCGAGGAATTTCGCGACAAACATGGCGTCGAGATTCGCCAGGGCTGGGGGATGACCGAAATGAGCCCCCTGGGCACCTGTAACTCGATCAAGGCCGGACTCGAATCGTTGTCTGATGACGAAAAACTCGACCTCGCGACAAAAGCCGGACGCGGCATCTTCGGCTGCGAGCTGCGCATCGTCGACGACGAAGGCCGGGAGTTGCCCTGGGACGGAGTCGCCTACGGCGCGCTGCAGGTGCGCGGCCCCTGGATCTGCAGCGATTACTTCAAGCTCGAGGGAAGCGCGGGCACGCACACCGAGGACGGCTGGTTCGATACTGGCGACGTTGCGACGATCGACCCGCGGGGTTACATGGCGATTACCGATCGCACCAAGGACGTTATCAAGTCGGGCGGCGAGTGGATCAGCTCCATCGAACTGGAGAATACGGCTATGGGTCATCCGGCCGTTGCCGAAGCCGCCGTGATCGGTGTTGCTCATCCCAAGTGGACGGAGCGCCCGCTCCTGGTCGTTGTTCGGGCCGCGGGTCAGGACGTTGGCAAGGAAGAGTTACTCGAATACTTCGACGGAAAAGTCGCCGCCTGGTGGATACCCAACGACGCGATTTTTGTCGATGAATTGCCCCACACCGCGACCGGCAAGGTCAAGAAGATTGAATTGCGCAAGCAATTCGCTGACTATGCATTTGCAGACTAGACTCTGGAATTCGGCAGTAACTCAAGGAATACAGCATGGGCGATCCCCTGCGCCTTTACGGACTTAATGCGCTTGTATTGAATGCGGCCGACGGTATCGGCGAAGCAATCGCTCGCACGCTGGTCAGACATGGCGCCAAGGTACTGGCGGTCGGCACAAAGAACAGTGGTGTCGCGCGGCATTACGCCAGGGTAAAGGGCATAACCGCGATGGAGGCGACGCTGGTCGATCCTGAAAGCACGCCGGGCCTCATCGAAAAGGCCGCCAAGAAACTCGGCGGCCTCGATATTCTGGTGAACAATTTTCCTTTGTATCCGGATGCTCCTCTCGACCAGGTTGACAAAAAACTCGAACACCTGCTGCAGAGCCGGGCGGCGCTTACAATGGCTGCCTGTCGAGCCGCGTCGCCGTACCTGCGGAAAAGCCCGCAGGGCCGGATCATCAATGTCGGCCTGCTGCGCAGCTGTTTTTCGGCGAAAGGTGAGGCTGCCTACGCTTACGCAGAGCAGGATCTTGGCGGCATGACTAGAGTGCTCGCCGCCGAAATGGGCGAGTTTTCCATCACCGCGAATTACATCCAGCCCGGTGCCGTCATGACGCCCGAAAGCCGCGAGGTTTTTCGCAAGGACAAAGCGCTGCGCGACCACTGCATTGAAAGCTCGGCCGCACGCCGGCTGGGCGAGCCGGTGGACGTTGCCAAGGTTGCGCTGTTTCTCGCGAGCGACGATGCCGTCTTTGTCAGTGGCACGGGTATCGCAGTCGATGGTGGTCGCACGCGCGCCGGTTGAGAGAACAGGACGCGAGGATGCACCCGGTACTCGAAGACCTGATCGCGCTTCTCAAGCTCGAGCGCATCGAGGAGAATATTTTTCGCGGCGACAGCCGTGATATCGGCAGTGCACAGGTCTTTGGCGGCCAGGTCGTTGGCCAGGCTTTGTCGGCAGCGCAGCACACGGTCGACGGCAGGGTAGCGCACTCTCTGCACGCCTATTTCCTGCGTCGTGGCGACATGAATGCGCCGATTATTTATGACGTGGACCGGGCGCGGGACGGCGGCAGCTTTTCGAATCGACGTGTAGTCGCCATTCAGCACGGCCGGCCAATTCTGAACCTCGCGGCCTCGTTTCAAATACTCGAAAACGGGCTCGATCACCAGGTGGATATGCCTGATGTGCCGCCGCCCGGGGGCCTTAAGGACCTGACGGAGATCGCAACGGATGTGCTCGAAACAATACCGATGAAGCTACGTCGTTTCATGACGGGAAAGCGCCCGTTCGAGTTTCGTCCGGTCAACTCCCT
Organism: Gammaproteobacteria bacterium; assembly: GCA_029863125.1. GTDB lineage: Bacteria > Pseudomonadota > Gammaproteobacteria > Steroidobacterales > Woeseiaceae > UBA1847. Next base: position 46,915 of record JAOTWB010000016.1, on the reverse strand, counting down.
GAGCCTCGACAGGCGGGGGAAATTGCCGCCGAAAAAGCACGTCTGGATCCGTGCAGTCGACCACCTGCCGCCCGATCAGGCGCTGCACCAGAACCTGCTCGCCTACGTATCCGATTTCGAGCTGCTGGCTACCTCGACACTGCCGCACGGCCTCTCGTTCACTCGCCGCAACGTGATAATGGCGAGCCTCGATCACGCGCTGTGGTTTCACCGTGAATTCAGGATAGATGACTGGTTGCTGTATTCGATGGACAGCCCGAACGCCTCCGGTGCGCGCGGTTTCGCTCGCGGCCAGCTGTTTACGGAAAAAGGCGTGCTCGTCGCCTCTACTACTCAGGAAGGCCTGATTCGGGTCGTTGAGCGTGAAAACGAGAGGCCTCGTTCCGATCCCCGCAACCAGGCGTAACACAATGCTCGTTGAAACGCTTCGCATTCTCGACGTATACATCAGCCGACCAGCCGATGCGGGCAATTTCTTGCTTGCTTAATTCGCGCGCCACGTGCGCAGGCGATCCCAGTATCAGCGAGCCGTCCGGAAACTCCTTGTTTTCCGTGACCAGAGAGTGTGCGCCGACCACGCAGTTGCGGCCGATTTTCGCGCCGTTCAGTAGCGTGCTGCCGATCCCGATCAGTGAATTGTCTCCGATCCGGCAGCCGTGCAGCATGACCATGTGCCCGACCGTAACGCCGCCCCCGATAACGAGTTCAATGCCAGGATCGGTGTGTAAAACACAGCCGTCCTGAATATTGCTGCGCTCGCCCACCTCGAGCCAGTCGTTATCACCGCGCAGGACACAGTTGAACCAGACGCTGGATCGATCCTTGAGGCGAACGCTGCCGATGATAGTCGCGGTGTCGGCGATAAAATGACCGCCACCTTCGAAAACAGGCGCCCGGTCGCCGAGCGCGAGTATCACTTCGCTTTGCCCTGAGCCGCGACAGCCGCGGCCGCTTTAGCCACCGCTTCCGGGTCGCCCAGGAATTCGCGCGATATGGGCGTTAGGTCGTCGTCCAGTTCGTAGGCCATTGGAATTCCCGTCGGTATGTTGAAGCCGGTGACCTCCTCGTCAGATATTTGATCGAGCATCTTCACCAGTGCCCGCAGGCTGTTGCCGTGTGCCGCAATCAGGACGTTCTTTCCCGCCTCCAGGTCCGGGGCGATTACATCGGTCCAGCAGGGTTTCACCCGCTGCAGAGTCAGCAGCAGCGATTCCGCCCCGGGCAAGTTGTCGATGCCTTTGTAGCGCGGGTCGAAAGACGGATGGCGTTCGTCGTCGGTCTCGAGTGCCGGTGGAGGAACGTCATAGCTGCGCCGCCAGATATGAACCTGGTCTTCGCCATATTTAGCCGCCGTTTCGGCTTTGTTGAGCCCTTGCAGCGCGCCGTAATGGCGTTCGTTCAGCCGCCAGTCGCGGACCACCGGAATCCACATGAGATCCATTTCATCGAGCATGATCCACAGCGTGCGAATTGCGCGCTTGAGCACGGATGTGTAGGCAATATCGAACTCGAAACCAAGCTCCGCAAGTAGCCGGCCTGCATCGACCGCTTCCTGTATGCCTTTTTCGGTGAGGTCGACGTCCGTCCAGCCTGTGAACAGGTTTTTCTTATTCCAGTCACTCTGGCCGTGACGGCAGAGTACGAGCTTGCCCGCCATTGTTACTCCAATTTATCCGCGACGAGATTCGAATCGCGATCAGGTTGCTATCAGGTTACGCAGTTCTTTTGCGGCCACCGACAGCGTAGCAAAATCAATGTCACCACGCAGATTCATTTCTTCGATCATTTGCGTAAAGCGCGCAATCTTTTCCTGATGCGCTTGCAGCCATTTGTCTGCGACTTCTTCGGAGTCCCGCTTGCTCCGAGCTGTCATCAACCGCAGCGCAAGGTCCCGCCGAATCCGGTAGAACTCGTCGCGAAGATTGCTGCGCGCCATGGCCTGCCATCGGCCGCTGACCTTGAGGTCCTCTGCATGATTGTGCAGCGAGTGCATGCCGAGGGCGTCGTTAAGTACCGAATACAGGCGGGCCGTCTCGATTACATCGCGCTTGCGTTCCGCGGCAATGTCGGCGATATCGAGCGCAGCGCGCGTCACCAGCAGCAGCGACATGCGATTGGCGAGTTTTTCAGGCACGCCCATCGCGATCCAGGCTTTCTCCGAATTGTCGTTGCGAACGCGACTCGCCTTCGAAAGGTAGGTGCCCGAACGCGTGTAGATAGAAGCCATACCGTCCTTGAGCCGTTCCACGGTATTGACGATCTGCAGTTCATCGTCGAAGTGCTCGATTAGCCAGTAGCAGGTATGGCGCAGAATTCGGCTCACGTCGAACATCATCGCTAGCTGAGCGTTGGCAGGGATCTTGTGATCCAGTGATTCGATCGTGCGCAGCAGAGGCGAGGCGCGGCAAATGATCCGCGCGACTTCATACGCCCGAGCGATCGTCACGATCCTGGCGCCCGTATCGACCTGAACTCGTTTGACGAATGCCGGACCCATGCGATTGACCAGCGCGTTCGAGATCAAGGTCGCCAGTATCTGTCGGCTAAGGCGATGGCCGGGAATGAGGTCCGCATAGCGACGCCGGAGGACGGGAGGAAAATAGCGCTGCGGGTCAATTTGCAGGAAATCCTCCAGGGTCTCTTCAGAGTCGATCAGGCCTTTATAAAGGTCAATTTTCGCGTAACTCAGTACGATCGCGAGTTCGGGTCGCGTGAAGCCCTGTTTGCGGTTGCGACGATCTTCGATCTCGCTCTCGTGGGGGAGATGCTCCAGGTCGCGGTTTAGCAGGCCCGTGCGTTCGAGCGAAGCGATCAGCCGTGCGGTCTCGTCGATACGAGCGACAGAGAGCCGTTCGCTCATACTGATCGCCTGTGTCTGCAAGTAGTTATTCCTGAGCACGAGGCCCGCAACGTCATCGGTCATCGAGGCAAGCAATTCGTCGCGTTTCTTGCGCGACAAGCCCTTCTTCTTGACAGCGTCACTGAGCAGGATCTTGATATTGACCTCACGGTCGGAGCAATCGACGCCCCCGGAGTTATCTATGAAATCGGTATTGATACGGCCGCCGCGCAAACTGAATTCGACACGAGCACGCTGTGTGAATCCGAGGTTCCCGCCTTCGCCGATTACCTTGCAGCGCAATTCGTCGGCATCGACCCGCACCGAGTCATTGCTTCTGTCGCCAACATCCGAATGACTTTCACTGCCGGCTTTCGCGTATGTCCCGATGCCGCCGTTCCACAGCAGGTCAACGGGCATTTTGAGTATGGCGCGAATCAGCTCGTTCGGCTGCAGCGACTGCTCACTGATATCAAGGAGTTTGCGTGCTTCATTACTCAGGCGGATGGTCTTCGCCTGTCGTGAGAAGACGCCACCCCCCTTGGAAATCAGTGCTTCGTCGTAGTCGTCCCAGGTCGATCCGGGCTTGCGAAACAATCGTCTGCGCTCGCGGAAACTCGCCGCCGTATCCGGATCGGGGTCGAGAAAAATACGCCTGTGGTTGAAGGCGGCAACCAGCTTGATCTTCTTCGACAGCAACATGCCGTTGCCGAAGACGTCGCCGCTCATATCGCCGATTCCAGCTACCGTAAACGGCTGTTTCTGGATGTTTATATCCAGCTCGTGGAAATGTCGCTTGACGGCTTCCCAAGCGCCGCGAGCGGTAATACCCATCCCCTTGTGGTCGTATCCCGCCGAACCGCCCGAGGCGAATGCATCATCGAGCCAGAATCCATATTCGGCCGAAATGCTGTTGGCGATGTCCGAAAATGTGGCGGTGCCCTTGTCGGCGGCGACGACGAGATAAGGATCGTCCCCGTCGCGGCGCACAACGCGCTCCGGCGTAACGACTACGCCATCGACGACATTGTCGGTGAGGTCCAGCAGTCCGCGAATGAATGTCTTGTAACAATGTACGCCGTTTGCATGTATGGCCGCACGGTCGTCCTCGGGCGCGCGCTTCGGAAAAAAACCGCCTTTAGCGCCCGTGGGAACGATTATCGTGTTCTTTACGACCTGCGCCTTCATCAAGCCGAGGACCTCGGTGCGAAAGTCTTCGCGTCGATCCGACCAACGTAATCCGCCTCGCGCAATGTCGCCGTTTCTCAAATGCACGCCCTCGACCTCAGGCGAGTAGACGAACACTTCGAAATGCGGTCGCGGTAGTGGAATTTCGGGAAGACGCGCCGGATCGAGCTTTATTGATATATATGGTTTCGGTCTGTCCGTACCATCGATCGTCTGAAAGTAGTTGCTGCGTAATGTCGCATCGATCCCGCCGGCGAATGCCGTGAGAATGCGATCTTCGTCAACGTTGCGGGCCTTGGCGACACCGCGCTTGACCATCGCGGCGATTTCAGTAAATTCGCGATTGCGTTTCGTGTCCGAGAGTTCCGGGTCAAACTGTACTTCAAACTGCCGGACCAGCAGCGCGGTGAGCCCTGCATGCGCAACCAGCACGTCTTCCATGTAAGCCTGGCTGAACGGCAGCCTCAATTGCAGAATGTGTTTGGCATAGCAGCGCAATAGTGCGGTCTGCCGACAGTCGAGGCCCGCGCTGACAATAAGCCTGTTCAGGCCGTCATTCTCTGCTTCGCCGCGCAGTACCGCCAGGAAACAATATTCGAATCGCTGCGAGACCGCATCGATATCGACCGCGGCGCCTCCTTCATGGCGAAGATGAAAATCCTGGATCCAGAAGCGCTCGCCTGTTTTCAGGTTCACTTCATAGGGGTGTTCCGTGTAAACATCAACACCCATGTGTTCGAGGACAGGAAGCGCCTCCGACAACGCGATGGGCTCGTCCCGGCTGTAAACCATTAAATGCATATGACCCGGTGCTGAATCCGGCGGAACATAGAGGTTAACGCCGCGAAAAACTCCATCGCGCAGCATGGTGTCGATTTGCAGGACGTCGGAACACGCTTCGCGGGGCTCTGTGTCTTCCTGAAAACCTGCCGGAAATACACCGCGATACGCGCGATAGAGCCTGGCTCCCACGTCCGGACCAAAGCGCATTAGCAGTTCGTCCCGCAGCCGATCGGCCCAGGTGATCACGAGATCAGCGATCTGCTCTTCAATGTGGTTAATGCTGATGCGCGGGCGCTCACCCTCGGGTGTGCGTACGATCAAGTGCACCCTGGCGAGTGCGGAGTCAGAAATTTGCACCGATGAATCAACAGAAATTCCGCCGAACGCTTCGAGCAACAGCGCTTCGACCTTTCTTCTGATGGCCGTCGTGTATTTCTCGCGGGGTACATAAACCAGGCACGAAAAAAAGCGTCGGAATGTGTCTCGGCGGAGAAAGAACTTGATTCGCTGGCGGTCCTGCAAGTTCAGGATACCGATGGCCGTTCGAGCAAGGTCTTGCACGGAACTTTGAAACAGTTCTTCGCGCGGGTAGGTATTGATTATGTGCAGCAGTGCTTTGCCGCGATGTCCAGACGCGTCCACATGGGCGCGTTCGAATATTTTATGCACCTTATGCCGCAACAGCGGGATATTCTGCGGACTTTCACTGTAGGCCACTGACGTCAGCAAGCCGATGAAACGGCGTTCGCCAATCACGTTGCCGTCATCGTCGTAGACTTTGACGCCGACGTAGTCAAGAAACGCGGGCCGATGAATCGTAGAGCGCGAGTTTGCCTTGGTCAGGATCAGCCAGTCCCGGGAACGCGTCAGGCGCCGCATCTCCGGCGTAAGCTCGATAGCCTTCGCGTTGCGATCGTCACGGCTCAGGATGCCCAGTCCCGTACCTGTCACAGCTTTCAGGAACATGCGTTGGCCGCGTTTCGAGAGCGCATACTCGCGATAGCCGAGGAACGTAAAATGCTCGTCCTCCATCCATTCGAGCAATGCTTTGCTTTCCGATCGGAGTAAGGGGTCAACACCCTTTGGCCCTTTGTCGAGGAGACCGGCGGTCTCAAGCATGCGCTGCCGCATCTTTCCCCAATCGCGCACAGCCAGCCTGACATCGGTAAGAACCTTTGTGATTTCCTTATGGAGCCGTTTTGTTTCGCCCGCATCGGTTTCGCGGTCGACAGCGAATCGAACAAATGACTCTGCGCCAGCTGTCTTGTCATTCGAGTTCGTGACGGCAGTAATTTGGCCGGTGTCGTCCCGTTTGAGCCAAATAATCGGGTGTACCGTAATGTGCACCATCATGTTGCGGCGATTGATCGCCGCCGCAACCGAGTCGACTATAAACGGCATGTCGTCATTGACCATTTCGACGAACGTGAACGCCGAGGTATAGCCATGTTCTTTTTCAGTCGGATTGAAGATGCGAGTCAGCGCCTGGCCTTTGCGGCGTTTGGCGGCAAACTCGAGATGGTCGAGAGCAATTTTCGCCATGATCTTTTCCGAGCGTCCCTGCAGGTCCTCGACAGGAACGTTGGCAAAATACTGGCGCAGGTAGCGTTTGACCTGACGCGTGCTTTCCAGAATCCGCGACTTGACGGGCGATGCGACGATAGCATCAATGATCACTTCCCTGATGTCTCCACCTCGACGATTCCTATTTGCTGTCACTGCAATTGCTCCGGCCGGAGACGCCGGCCTCACAGGTTGGTTCTAAAGGCGCCGTTTTTTTGCGTTTAGCATGACGTGCGGTGGTCTGGAGACGTGGTCGGCATTATACAGAAATTACACCGGCAACAAATTGTCGTGATGGGTCGAATCGAGGCCCAGATGGCCTACAATGAATTGCCATGACCTTCTTTCGAATTGATACCAGATGAATAAACGCGAACTTGAGCAATCCATATTTACCGATTTGTCCCGGGATGACGATTACACCGGCTATTTGCAGCTCGATCGGCTGCTGAGTGCGCAGACGCCGCTTAGTGACCCGCCGCACCATGACGAGATGCTTTTCATTATTCAGCACCAGGTTGCCGAACTCTGGATCAAGCTCGCTATTCATGAAATCGGGGGCGCAATACGGCACATGCAGGACGACCGGCTGGCACCCGCCATCAAGAACCTTGCGCGGGTACGGCATATCCAGAATCAGCTGTACAACCAGTGGAAGGTGCTGGATACCCTCACGCCCAGCGAATACGCCGAGTTCCGGCATGTCTTCGGCAAGGCATCCGGGCTGCAATCGGCCCAATATCGCATTCTCGAATTCAGGCTCGGCAACAAGAGCAGGGCTACGATGCGAGTGTTCGAGCACCAGCCCGAATGGCACGCACGACTACAGGCCGCGCTGGAGTCACCCAGTCTTTATGAAGAGTTCCTGATGCATCTGGCGCGCCAGGGACTGTCCCTGCCGCGGTCCGCACTCGAGCGCGATTTCAGCGAGGTTCGGGACGAGGATCCGGCCGTGGTCGCGGTATTGCGTGAGATTTACGAGAACCGCGAACGGCATTGGGACCGCTACGAAACCTGCGAAGCTCTGATGGACATCAGCAACAACTTCCAGTTCTGGAGGTTTCACCACATGAAGACGGTCGAGCGGATCATCGGCCACAAACGGGGTACCGGTGGTTCTTCCGGCGTGCCGTTTCTCAAGAAGGCACTGGATATCGAGTTTTTTCCCGAGTTGTTGCGGGTTCGTACCGAGATCGGCGCGCATGACGGCGACTGATGGCGAGAGTCAAAGCGTCCGGGCTCGCGCCAACAGGCGATCCATGATGGCATTGAGAGTCTCGATCTCTTCCCTGGTCAGACCCTCGAGCAAGTCGCGTTCGAAGCGCAGCGCGAGCGGCGCGACCTCGTTGTGTACGCGCCGGCCTTCTTCGGACAGGTTCAGGATGGACCGGCGCCGGTCGGCATCGGCAAACTGCCTGTCGATGCGACCGTTTTTCAAGAGCTTCGTAACGGCACGACTGACCGCTACTTTATCCATGAGCGTGCGCTCGGCGACTTCGACAGCGGATAATCCAGGGAATCGGCCGAGTATTGCAATGACACGCCATTCCGGTATCGACAAGCCGAAACGCTTTTCGTAGGCCTGGGCAATTCTGGTGCTTACCGTGTTGGACAGAATCGAGAGCCGGTAAGGCAGGAAATCCTCAAGTATCAGTTCGTTGTCCATAGCGACCAATTTATCACGCGAGGTGAGGCAGGGCGAGATACTCGCTGGACTGCATTTCGATCAGGCGGCTGACGGTTCGCTCGAACTCGAAAGCGAGGCGCGTTCCCCGGTACAGGGAATTCACGTCGACGTGTGCCGAGACAATTAGTTTCACTCGCCGGTCGTAAAACTCATCCACGAGTGCAATGAACCGTCGCGCCTGATTTTCGAGCGTCGCATCAAATTGAGGCACGCCGGAAACGATAACAGACGGGTACCAGCGCGCGATTTCGATGTAATCCGCCTGGCTGCGAGGACCGTCACAAAGGTCTTCGAACCTGAACCATGCGATGCCTTTTGCGCACTTGTGCGCCCGAATCCGACGTCCATAGACATCCAGTTCCTGATTTGACCGGATCTCGCTCGACGCCGATTCGTCGAAGTAGAATGAGAGTCGCTCGCGCGCCCGAGCGTCGTCAGGGAAAAGGTAGGTTCCGGCTTTTTGCAGCAGCCTCAGGCGATAGTCGGTGTCGCCGCCCATGTGCACGACTGTCGTGTTCTGCTTGATGAATTCGATGGCCGGCAAGAAACGCTGGCGCTGCAGGCCGTCCCTGTAAAGATCGTCGGGTTTCGAGTTAGAGGTTGCTACGAGCGTGACATGGCGTCGAAACAGACCGTCCAGCAGGCGCCCGAGTATCATTGCGTCGCCGATGTCGCTGACAAAGAACTCGTCGAAGCACAGAACGCGAGTTTGCCGTGCAATATCCGCTGCGACCCTGTCGAGCGGATCCTCGGCATCGCCGATAGCCTTAAGACGATCGTGCACTTCATGCATCATGCGGTGGAAGTGCATCCGTTGCTTCGCTCTGATGGCGAGAGTTTCGAAGAAAAGGTCCATTAGAAAAGTCTTGCCGCGGCCGACTCCGCCCCACAGGTACATGCCGCGCACGTACGGCCCGATCACGCTGCGCCGGCGCATGAAAAGTGCGCGCCAACCGGCGCGCCGCGGGCTGCTTTCGGCCAGGCGCATCTGCAGGTTCTCCAGCTGCACGACGATTTTTAGCTGCGCCGGATCCTCGACGTGGCCTTCACGCCGCAGGCTTTGCTCGTAGGCTTCTCGAATGTTCAATCTACCTTCAATCCTGTATTTGCTGCGGCGGGCCCCGCCCGCAAGATTACCCTGCGCATTTAGAGGTAGCCACAGAGGCTGTTAAGATGCGCGATAACAAAGACGGGAGAATCGCAGCTAATGTCGGAAACGAACGCACGCGAATCAATGGAATTCGACGTAGTGATTGTCGGCGGCGGACCCGCCGGGCTCGCCGCGGCGTGTCGTTTGCTGCAGTTAGACGACAGCCTGTCCGTCGTCGTCGTCGAGAAAGGTTCCGAAATCGGGGCCCACATACTGTCCGGTAACGTATTCGAGCCGACGGGACTCGACGAGCTCTTTCCGGACTGGAAAGAAAAAGGCGCGCCAGTCAAGACCGCGGTGACCGGCGATCTTGTGCACTATTTGACAAGCGAATCGAAAGCGGTGCGGGTGCCAGGACTTTTCCTGCCAAGGCCGATGCACAATCATGGCAACTACATTATAAGCCTGGGCCAGCTCTGCCAGTGGCTGGGTGAGCAGGCCGAGGCGATGGGGGTCAACGTCTTCCCGGGTTTCGCGGCCTCGGAAGTACTGTACGACGCTGACGGCAGGATCACGGGCGTCGCGACGAGCGATATGGGTATCGGCAAGGACGGCCAGAAGAAGAGCTCCTACCAGGCCGGTTACGAATTGACAGGCAAGTACACGATTTTCGCCGAGGGCGTACGGGGCAACCTGAGCGAGCAAGTCATGGCGCGCTTCGACTTGCGCAAGGACGCGGACCCGCAGCACTACGGCATCGGCATAAAGGAAGTATGGGAAATCGACCCGGCCAAACACCAGGAGGGCCTGGTCGTCCACACGACAGGGTGGCCGCTTGATAACCACACCGAGGGCGGTGGCTTTCTCTACCACGCCGCAAACAACAAGGTGTTCCTGGGCTTGATCATCGCTTTGAATTACAGGAACCCGCACCTTTCCACGTTTGACGAGTTTCAGCGCTGGAAACTGCATCCGAAAATCCGTACCTATCTCGAAGGCGGCAAGCGCGTTGCGTACGGCGCGCGGGCCGTGAACAAGGGTGGCCTGCAGTCACTGCCGAAGCTCTCATTTCCCGGCGGCATGCTGGTCGGCTGCGGCGCGGGCTTCCTGAACGGTGTCAAAATCAAGGGCGCACATACCGCGATAAAGACCGGCATGCTTGCCGCCGAGAGCATTCACAAGGCCTTGTCCTCGGGCGATTCCGGCCACTCGGAGCTAACGGATTTCGAAGCAAGCGTAAAGAGCTCCTGGGTACACAAGGAGCTGCATAAAGGACGCAATTTCGGACCCGGGCTGCATAAACTCGGCGTTTTCTGGGGGGCGGCGTTCGCGTTCGTCGATCAGAATATTTTTTTCGGCAAGCTGCCGTTTACCTGGCGCAACAAGGACCCGGATCATGAGTCGCTGGACAAGGCGTCGGACGCGAAGCCGATTGACTATCCGAAACCCGATGGCGTCATCACCTTCGACAAGCTGTCGTCGGTATTCCTGTCGAGCACCAATCACGAAGAGGACCAGCCTTCGCACCTGAAATTGAAAGATGCGTCGGTGCCGATTGCCTACAATCTGCCGAACTACGATGAGCCGGCGCAGCGGTATTGCCCGGCTGGCGTCTATGAAATCGTGGACGTGGGCAGCAAAAAGCAGTTCCAGATCAATGCCACAAACTGCGTGCACTGCAAGACCTGTGAGATCAAGGATCCGGCGCAAAACATCGTCTGGGATGTGCCGGAAGGCGGCGGCGGCCCAAACTACGCCAACATGTAAGGGTTACCACCACCGATCAAATAGCACCCAGCACCGGCTATGCGAGGCGCGGCAACGATCGCGGGGAGATCTTGCTTGCTCGCGCTTGCGCGATGTCGCTTCGCAAGACACACCCGCACTCGTCGCCGCTGCCCAAGGGTGCTACGCGAGGCAAGCGGACGAGATGTTTGCTGGCGAGACATAAAGCGAGCGTAGCGAGACAGTCCGCCAGCAAAGCATGTCGGTCGGTTGCCTCGGGTGCGTCATTGATCGACGCCGCAGTCGGCTGTTAGTTGGGTGGTAGTCGGTTGGTGGCTTACTTCGGCTGCATGCGGATCGCGCCATCGACGCGGATCGTTTCGCCGTTGACCATTGCGTTCCCGTAGATGAAAGCCACCGTATCCGCAAACTCCTCGGGTCGGCCGAGCCGCGGTGGAAAGGGTACCTGCTTGCCGAGAGATTCCTGAACCTCTTCCGGCATGCCGGCCATCATTGGTGTCATGAATATGCCGGGGGCAATCGTGTTGACCCGAATGCCGAACTGTGCAAATTCGCGGGCCAGCGGCAGCATCATGCCGACGATGCCGCCTTTCGACGCCGAGTAGGCGGCCTGGCCGATCTGTCCTTCGAATGCCGCGATCGATGCCGTGCTGATAATTACACCGCGCTCGCCGTTCTCATTGGCATCATTGAGATGTATGACGGCCGCCGCTTCCTTGGTTACGTTGAAAGAGCCGACGAGATTGACCTGGATGACCCGGTTGAAATTCTCTGACGGCCAGGGGCCTTCACGGCCCAGAGTGCGGCCCGCTGTCGCGATGCCGGCGCAATTCACGGCCAGGGTGATGCCGCCCATGAGATCGTCCGCCGCTTTGATCGCGTCTTTGACCGACGCCTCACTGGCAACATCGGTATTGACATAGTGCGCATCCACACCGAGTTGCGCGGCGGCAGCCTCACCGTGTTCGTCGTTGATATCAAGAATCACGACCTGGCCGCCGGCTTCAATTACCCGCTCAGCCGTCGCAAGCCCGAGCCCGGACGCGCCGCCGCTAATTACGGCTTTGGCACTGGATAACTCCATTTGCTGTCCCCTTTTATTCCGTTTCGATAGCGATGGCGGTCGCCTCGCCACCGCCGATACACAACGATGCAATGCCGCGTTTCAGTTTGCGTGCACGCAATGCGTGCAGTAGCGTCACGATGATTCTTGCGCCGCTGGCGCCGATCGGATGGCCGAGCGCGCAGGCACCGCCATTGACGTTGACCTTGGCGTGATCCAGCCCGAGGTCTTTCATGGCCGCCATGGTGACGCAGGCAAATGCTTCATTGATTTCATACAGGTCCACGCGGTCGCGATCCCAGCCGAGTTTCTCCTGCAATGCCTTGATTGCATAAATAGGAGCCGTCGTGAACCACTCCGGTGCATGCGCAAACCCTGAATGGCCGGCAATCATAGCGAGCGGCTCAAGTTTACGTCGCGCGGCTTCGCTCGCACTCATGAGAATGAGCGCCGCGGCACCGTCCGAGATTGACGATGAACTTGCGGCCGTGACGGTGCCGTCTTTCGCAAAAGCCGGGCGCAGTGTCGGTATCTTTTCGACGTTGGCCGCAGCCGGCCCGTCGTCTTCGGCGACGGTGACATCCCCCTTGCGGGTCTTCATGGTCACTGGCGCAATTTCTGCCTCGAACGCACCGTTCGCGGCAGCATTGCGCGACCTCGTCACGGACTCGATCGCGAATTTATCCTGGTCCTCGCGGCTGAATTCGTATTTCTGCGCAGTGACTTCCGCGAAGTGGCCCATCATGTTGCCGTCGAACGGGCTCTGCAGTCCGTCGAAGAACATGTGGTCGACTACTTCCTGGTGGCCCATACGAAATCCGCGGCGTGCTTTGGGCAACAGGTAGGGCGCGTTTGTCATCGATTCCATACCGCCCGCCACGACGACGTCGGCACTGCCGGCCTTGATCAGGTCGTGAGCCAGCATCGTGGTTTTCATGCCGGAGCCACAGACTTTGTTCAATGTCGTACAACCGGCGCTCAGTGGGATTCCGGCCCCGAGAGCCGCCTGACGTGCAGGCGCCTGGCCCAGCCCAGCCGGCAGCACGCAGCCCAGGAGGACTTCGCTAATCGCCCCGGCCTCCGTGCCCGACTCGTCGATGCAGGCCGCTATCGCCGCGGCTGCCAGTTCCGGGCTCTGCGCATCGGACAGCGAGCCCTGGAAAGCGCCCAGCGGCGTGCGCTTGGCGGCGACAATCACTACGGAGTCAGCACCCATTACTTGTCTCCTGAGGACCCGGGGGGCGCCCGGCAAGACCGATCGGTACTTTCCTGCAAATACTGTCTCGACGCAATACTACGAATCAGTTAGTCGCGGCCCGCCGGATGCGACACGTTCTGCAACAGGTCGGGCTCGCCGAGTACCGCGAGAATTCTCTGCCTGGCCGCTTCGGCGAGCCGGCGATTATCGGAAAAATCCGGATCGGCCGGCTGGATGGCCGGCAGGACATGAATGTCTAGCGGAACCGGCAAGGGCAGATGTCGGCCCGACGGCAGCATGTCGCGAGTACCGCTGATTGCGACGGGCACGACCGGCAGTTTGCCACGGACTGCGGCGACGAAAGCACCCGGCCGAAAGCGGCCAACGCCCGGTTCTTCATGAAAGGTGCCTTCCGGGAAGACGGCCAGCGATGCGCCGCCCTGGGCGGTCTTCACGATGCGCCGCGCGTCCCGCGCGCTACCCGAGTGCTCCGATCGTTCGACAAATTTCGCCCCGGAGCGCCGCAGCAGGAAATGCGCGATCGGAATGTTTCGAAATTCGCCCTTGATCACGAAATTAAAACGCCCGGGCAGGTAGCCTTTGAGTAATGGACCGTCGACATAACTGGCGTGATTGGCCACCACGATGCAGTCTCCGGCCGGCAGGTTTTCCATGCCATGGACGTTGACCCTGACGCGCGGAATAACGAAAACGGCCCTGGACGCGAGCGCCGCGAGGTGCTGGCGACGCGCCTGGCCGGGAACGATTATCATCGCGAGGAGCGCGAACAGGGCGGCCACGCCAAACGACAACCAGGCGAGGATCCCCCAGACGGCATAAATGCTGCGTGTGACCCAGTTCACTTTATGTTAATGCCTTTGGGAATTTGTGACAGCGGTCACGCCCATTGATGTGCATCGTCAGCATACTCAGAATCCTTGGAAAATCCGTCGCTTGGCAATGCTTGAGCCAATCTGCCCGGCGCGACTGGTACGACGATCCGATTTTCGGAACGGCGTATGCTAACAGTCTGCCGGCGACGTTGGGATAGGTGCAGGCATTACGGCAAAGGATTGCGCGACACACGAAGTTGGAAAATATGGGCAGCAGCAACAAGACAAGCACGCCGCATTCGAAAACAGCGCAACGCTCGGAAGAGCTTGTTGACCGTTTCCTTGATGCCATCTGGATGGAGCGTGGCCTGTCCAAGAACACGCTGGGCGCCTATCGCGCCGACCTTATGACGCTCGGTCGCGGGCTGTCGGAGATCGACAAGTCCATCGACATGGCCAATAAATCCGACTTGCTCGACTTTATCGCCAAACGCGTCGAAAGCGGCGCCAAACCCCGCTCCACGGCCCGGCAGTTGTCGAGCTTTCGTCGTTTCTTCCGGTACATCATGCGAGAAGGCATGCGGGTTTCGGACCCGACCGCAGACATCGAGATGCCGAGAATTGGGCGTTCTTTACCAAAAACGCTATCGGAAGACGAAGTCGATACCTTGCTTGATGCGCCGAATACCGACGAACCGCTGGGGCATCGTGACCGGGCGATGCTCGAACTGTTGTACGCGACAGGCCTCCGGGTTTCCGAACTGATCAACCTGCGGCAGTCACAGATCAACTTTAACCAGGGTGTGCTGCGCATCGTCGGTAAGGGTGATCGTGAGCGCCTGATCCCCCTCGGTGAAGAGTCGCAGCGCTGGCTGGAGGAGTTCATCGCCGGTCCGCGTATGGAAATTCTGCTTGAACGCCAGACGGACTACCTGTTTCCAACGCGACGCGGTAACCGTATGACGCGACAGGCCTTCTGGCACATTATCAAGCGCTATGCCGAGAAAGCTGGCGTGCACCAAAAAATGTCGCCACACAGCCTGCGACATGCGTTTGCCACGCATCTTCTGAATCGTGGCGCAGACCTGAGGGTCGTACAGATGCTGCTGGGTCACAGCGACCTTTCTACTACGCAGATCTATACTCATGTCGCGCGTGAGCGGCTCAAAGAGCTGCATGGCGAGCACCACCCCCGCGGTTGATCCCGAAAAGGCGAAAATAAGGCACCGGCAGGCAGCCCGTTTGCTAAACTCGCGCTTTTGCGGAACCGGGGTCGGCAATCCGGGTCCACTACTACTCGGCAATCGCCTTTGCAGGAATGTGTCAATGACGCGCAAATATTACTTTGGACCTATGTGGCTGGCCGGTTTCGCAACAGTTTTTTGCGGCGCGACTCTTGTGCAAGCCGCCGCCGACGATGCGGCGCTCACAGAAGTTCGCGGCAAGATGTCGGCCATGTTTGAGTCCATTGATCCGGAGAACATAACCTACAGTCCGGTCGATGGCTGGTTTACGATTCAGCAGGGCTCTGTCATCGCCTATGTATCAGACGACGGCCGCTACCTGCTACAGGGAGACCTCATCGATCTCGAGCAGCAGGTAAACCTGAGCGAGCAAAGCCGGAACAATGCGCGGCGTGAGCTGATTGCGGCGTTGACCGACGACGAGGCGATCCTCTTTTCGCCGGCCGACGTCAAGTATTCGGTGACGGTCTTCACGGACGTCGAATGCAGCTACTGCCGCAAGCTGCACAGCCAGATCGATGAATACCTCGCCAAGGGCATCCAGGTGCGCTACGCGCTGTATCCGCGAAACGGCCCGGCTTCAAAGTCGTGGAGCACGTCGGAAAAGGTTTGGTGTGCGAAGGACCGAAACCAGGCCCTGACCGCCGCAAAACTGGACCAAGAATTCGAAACGTCACAGTGCGACTCGGCGATGGTCAGCAACCACTATCGCGTCGGACGCGACGTCGGTCTTAGCGGCACGCCTGCGATTGTCCTGGAAGACGGCACGCTGATCGGCGGTTATTTGCCGCCCGCCCAGCTGAGTCTGCAGCTGCAGCAGCACGTGCCTCAGCCCTAGTGTCCTGTTTGGATTAACCAGACAGGACACCAGCTCGTCAGGACGGCGAGCGCCTCAGCTCATGGAAATGCACACCGTTGTTAACGCCACGGTCTTCGAAGTATTTCTTTAGCGCAAACTTGCCGCTCTGAAAAGCGATTTCGTCCCAGGGTATTTCGTCTTCACCGAAAAGACCGACTTCGAGGCTTTCCTCGCCGACGCCGTAATCGCCCACCAATTTTCCTGAAAAGAAAAAATGCACCTGGCCGGCATCAATGACGTCGACAGAAGCGAACAAGTGACCGAGCTCAACGGTCGCACAGGCCTCTTCGAGCGTCTCCCGGATGGCCCCTCGGGCCATCGTTTCGCCGAGCTCCATGAAGCCGGCCGGTACCGTCCAGTATCCGTAGCGCGGTTCAATCGAACGTTTACACAACAGGACCTTGCCGTCGCGTTCGGCGACGCAGCCGACCACGATCAGCGGATTCTGATAATGCACCATGCTGCAGCTGTCGCAGATCCAGCGTTCGTGCGTGTCTTTTTCGGGGATCTTGCGGCGGACCGGACCCCCACAGTTTGAGCAGTATTTCATCGTTTTCCTGTGGTGCCGGGAGGGGGAATCGAACCCCCACTTCCTCTCGGAAACCGGATTTTGAATCCGGCGCGTCTACCAGTTCCGCCATCCCGGCATGTCTTGCTGGATGGGCGCTCAACCGCGCCTCCCGCTCGAAAGGCGCACAGTATATGCGCCGCTGCGCGACTGTGCGACCCTTTGAGTAACAGAGGCATCTAAGATTCAAGGTATGAGCAAGTTTGCGGACATCGAGATTGATCCTGGCATCGTCAAACGGGCCGCGCAGGGCGATGCGAGGGCGCACGAGATTATTTATCGCGCTTTTGCGACCCCTGTCTACTCGATTTGTCTCAGGTTCACGAAAGTGCCGGCACATGCGGAGGATCTGGTCCAGGAGACGTTCATCGAGGTCATGCGATCGATCGCCAGGTTTCGCGGTGAGGCTGCATTGGGAAGCTGGATTCGGCGCATTGCCGTGAGCAAAGCGCTGATGTTCCTGCGCTCAGCCTGGACGAAGCGCGGCCAGTCGCTGAGCGACGACTGGCACGACGTCACCGAAGGCGACGCCACAGGCCACGGTGTGTCGAGCCACTTCGATGACGCAATGGATCTCGACGCGGCATTGGCAAATCTGCCGGACGTTGCGCGGGCCGTTGTCTGGCTGCACGACGTCGAAGGATTTACGCACAAGGAAATAGCGGCGCTGATGGGCAAGACGGAGAGTTTTTCGAAGTCGCAGCTGTCGCGGGCGTACATGCGCCTGCGGCCGATGCTCGCAGTCACGGAGAGCAATACACAGCCCGACGGTGCTGTAGCGAGGAGTTACTGAGATGAGCGGCGAGCATAAGGAAGAAGAGATGATCTGTGCTTTGACGGCCAACGAACATGATGCACTGCGGCGGGGCCTCCGGGGGCTTTCGGACACGATGCCGCCGCGTTCCGTCTGGAACCGGATTCGTGAGCAGGGCGAGGCCGAGGGGTTGCTGCAGAAATCGCCGGTGCGCAGGCGCGCGATCTGGTTGACGGGCACCGGTGCTCTGGCCGCTGCGCTGCTGGCCGCGCTGATGCTTCCGGGCGTGGTTAATCCGCCGACCGAGACATTCCCGGTCGTGCCTTCGAACCTGCCGACGAATACGGCGGAGCTGTCGACCCTGCAAACGCTCATGGTGCAATCGCGGCAGCTCGAAAGCGACCTGCGCTCGCTACCCGACGAACCCCGTGTCATGCGGGCCAGCACGGTTGCGACGATCTCCGACCTGGAGGACCGCATCGCGGCTATCGATTACCAGTTGAATAACCCTGATGTGCGGATGACGTCCGACGACAGGGAGCTTTTCTGGCGCGAACGCGTCAGGTTGATGAATTCGCTGCTGCAGTTGCGTTATGCGCAGGCGCAACGAGCAGCTTTCTAATTTAGGAGATAGGAAAGATGAAGATGTTGAAAGTAGTTTTACCGGTCGTGGCGGCCTTGCTGCTTGCGAGTGCTGCTCTTGCGCAAAGTGACGACAAAGAAGGTCTGCGCGAGGCCGAGGCCAGGGAAGCAGAGATGGATCAAAAGCTGTTGGAGGCCGAGCAGCGATTGGCTGAAGCGGCTCGCCAGATCGCCGAAATAACGGGCAAACGCCTGCCGCGCATGGCCGATATCGAAAGGCGCTTCGAGTTATCCGACAAACCGCGTCTCGGCGTCGCGATTGACGGTGAGCGGGGACAGGGCCCCGTGGAGGGCGTGGCCGTAGTGGGCGTGACGCCCGGCAGTGCCGCCAGCGATGCGGGTCTTCGGGCCGGCGACGTGATCACGGCAATAAACGGTGAATCGCTGAGCGCAGAGAGCGCCGACGTGGCCAACAGGCGACTGCTCGATTTCATGGTTGGTGTGGAAGCCGGTGATGTACTGAAAGTCGAGTATCTTCGCGACGGCAAGGTCGGATCGGTCGAAGTGGAACCGCGCGCCGTCGACAGACACATGTTTGTCTGGCAGGGAGACGGAGGTTCGCATTTCAACGTGCCGCACGCGCCGGCTGCGCCAGGGTTAATGGAGAGGTTCAGCATGGAGTTTGGTTTTCCCTGGACTGGCACGGGCCTCGGTGATCTGGAGCTGGTCGAGCTCAACGAAGGTCTCGGCAGGTATTTCGGCACGGCCAGCGGACTGCTGGTTGTGCGCGCCCCGAAATCCGATGCGTTCGGGCTGCAGGAAGGCGACGTAATCCAGAGCATAGACGGCCGGGAGCCCAAAGACGCACGTCATGCCATGCGCATATTGAGTTCCTATCAGAGCGGCGAAAAACTGAAGCTCGGGATCATGCGCGACAAGAAGAAACGCACCCTCGATATCGAGATACCGGTAGATCAACGCGGTGCGCTGTTCGATGGGCATGAAGCCGACATGCGCCCGGCGAAAGCCTCGGGCCATCGACATGTCCCTGAGCCGCCGGCACCAACGACGCGGACCTGAGACGCCACGGCACGGTCGGGGCACCGGTCAGAAACCACCGGGGCGCGCATGGCTTTGCTACCATGCGCGCCCATGCTCATCTCGGAATTCGACTACGATCTTCCTGATTCGCTGATCGCGCAGTATCCGCCAACGGATCGCCGCGGCAGCCGCATGCTTGTCGTGGCCGATGGCATCGATGATCGCCGCTTTTCTGAGCTGCCGACGCTGCTCCGTCCGGGCGACCTGCTGGTCTTTAACGACACGCGCGTCATCAAAGCGCGGCTCGATGCGATAAAGGAAACCGGTGGGCGTGTCGAAATACTGATTGAACGCGTCGTTGGCAATAGCAGGGCGGTGGCGCAGGTTCGTGCCAGCAAGTCGCCAAAAGCAGGTAGTTACCTGCTGCTGCCCGGTGACGCCAAAGCCGAGGTTACCGGCAGGGACGGCGAGTTCTTTGCTTTGAGGTTCTCTGTCGACGTCATGCCGTATCTGGATGAATACGGCAAAGTGCCCCTGCCGCCCTATTTGAATCGCGATGCCGACGAGTCCGACGCCGAACGCTACCAGACAATCTATGCCAAAGATCCGGGCGCGGTGGCCGCACCAACAGCAGGCCTGCATTTCGACGAAGCAATGCTTGCCGAAACGCTGGCCGCCGGCGTCACGCACGCCTGGGTAACTTTGCACGTCGGTGCCGGGACCTTCCAGTCGCTTCGTGCAGAACACATCGAAGAAAACCGACTCCACAGCGAGCGTTGCGAAGTCGGCGAGCCGTGCTGCGAGACCGTGAGGGCGACGCGGGCCGCGGGCGGGCGCGTCATCGCGGTCGGTACAACGTCGGTGCGCGCGCTTGAAGCGGCGTCCGCTGCGGGCGAAATCCGTCCTTACGTCGGCGAGACGGATCTGTTCATAAAGCCCGGCTACGAGTTTCGCAGCGTCGATGCCATGATCACGAACTTCCACCTGCCGCAGTCGTCGCTGCTGATGCTCGTGTCGGCATTTGCCGGCAAGGAACGCATACTGTCCGCTTACCGCCACGCCGTGCGTGAGAAGTACCGTTTCTTCAGTTACGGTGACGCGATGTTTCTTACCCCTGGCGAACAGGCATGAAGTTTACCGTCGCGAATAAATCCGGCGCGGCGCGCTGCGGCACACTGAAGTTTCGCCGCGGCGACGTGCAGACGCCAGCCTTCATGCCGGTGGGTACCTACGGCACGGTAAAAAGCGTAACGCCTGAAGAAGTGGCCGCAGACGGCGCACAGATCATCCTCGGCAATACCTTTCACCTGATGCTTCGACCAGGCGCACGGATCATTCGCAAACACGGCGGGCTGCACGAATTCATGAACTGGCACAAACCGATCCTGACCGACTCGGGTGGGTTCCAGGTGTTTTCGCTGGCCGCGATGCGCAGGCTCTCGGAAGAAGGTGTGTGCTTCCAGTCGCCGGTCGACGGCGATGAGGTTTTCCTGACGCCCGAAAAATCGATCGAGGTGCAACACGATCTCAATGCCGATGTCACGATGGTACTGGACGAATGTACGCCGTACCCGGCAAGTGAAAGTGAGGCGCACTCCTCGATGCAACTGTCCTTGCGCTGGGCGATGCGCAGCCGGCGACGGTTCGATGAACTCAAGGGCGATGAACCTGATCGGGGTGAGGCGCTTTTTGGCATCGTGCAAGGTGGTATTCACGATGCCTTGCGGCAGGAGTCGCTGGACGGACTGATCGGGATCGGTTTCGACGGCTACGCCGTCGGCGGCCTGGCCGTTGGCGAAGCCGAAGACGAACGCCACGCGGTGCTCGATGCGCTCATGCCGCGAATGCCCGACGCCGCGCCGCGTTACCTGATGGGCGTCGGTACGCCCGTCGATATCGCCGAGGCGGTGCTGCGCGGTATCGACATGTTCGATTGCGTCATACCGACCCGCCATGCCAGAAACGGCCAGCTTTTCACCTCACGCGGCACCGTCAAGTTCCGGCACGCCAGGTACCGCGACGATACCGCGCCGCCGGATCCGGACTGCGCCTGCTATACTTGCGCGAATTACAGCCTTTCCTACCTGAGACACCTCGCTAAATGCGGCGAGATACTCGGGCCACGTCTCGCAACTATTCATAATCTTCATTATTATCAGACACTTATGAGTGATATCAGGGACGCAATCAGGGCCGGGACGCTGCGGGAACTGGTGGCCGGCCTGCGCGCGGCCTACGGGACTTAGACGGCAGAGACGAGCCGGCTTGGGATTTCTGAAGTCGCCCCCACGTTATCGGCTTATGCCATAATACCGCGCTTGATTTCGGGGCAGTCCCCCGACACCTCTCAAACGTCGACAACAATTCTTTGGATATGTAATGGATTTCTTCATTCAGAATGCTTACGCACAGGGCGCACAGCAGGGCAGCTCGACCAGTTTTATCATCATGATGGTGGTGATGTTCGCCGCATTTTATTTCCTGCTGATTCGGCCGCAACAGAAAAAGCAGAAAGCACATGCAGAGCTCGTAGCGGGGCTCTCGGTCGGTGATGAAGTGCTTACCGCGGGAGGCATCCTCGGCAAGATCACCGGCGTCAGCGAGCACTACGCCGTTGTCAAGATCAGCGACAGCACGGAAATAAAGATCCAGAAGAACAGCGTATCGATGGTTGTGCCGAAAGGTACCTACGACGAAGCCTGATCCGGCAACGGCGAACGACGATGAACAAATACCCCTGGTGGCTGAACGTACTGGTTCTGGTCATTTTCCTGTCGGCCTGTCTGCTCGCTGTGCCGAACATCTACGGCAGCGTCGAAGCGGTGCAGATTGCGGATAGTGACGGCGGGGCATACGACGAGCTGAAGCTTGAAGAGTTCGTGCGCGTCGTCGAAAGCGCCGGCGTCACACCGGAGGCATCGTATCTGCACGACGGTCGGGCGGTAATTCGCTTTGAATCGGTCGAAGACCAGGAGACAGCGGGCGAGCGCCTGCGCAGTCAGTATTCACGCCAGGCCAACGTGGCGACAACGCTGACGCCCAAGCTGCCAACGTGGGTCCGCGACCTGGGTCTCAACCCCATGAGTCTCGGTCTCGATCTGCGCGGCGGCGTATATGTGTTGCTCGAAGTCGATATGGACACCGCCATCGAAAGCCGGATGACGCTGTACGAGCAGGACTTCGACGAACGCCTTCGCGAAGCGAAGATCCGTCACCGCGTTGACCTCGATGACGGAGTCATCACGATTCGTCTCACCGGCACCGAAGACGTTGAGGCGGTGCGCGCGATTATCGAGCGCGCGGATCCGGATGTCCTGGTTCTCGATGGGGATGACGGCAAGTCCCTGACGGTTCGCATGACGGAGACGCAGATCAAGGAACGGCAGGATTTCGCCATCGAGCAAAACCTGACGACGCTGCGAAATCGTGTCAACCAACTTGGCGTTGCCGAGCCGCTCGTGCAACGACAGGGCGTTGACCGAATCGTCGTGCAGCTGCCGGGGGTGCAGGATCCCAACCAGCTCAACAAGATTCTGACGGCGACGGCTACGCTGGAGTTTCGCCTCGTCGACCAAAGCGGTGACGAGCCAGGATCACGACGGTACCCGGGACGCGGTACCGAGGAAGCCCAGGTACTGAAGCGCCAGGTAATTGCTTCAGGCGACCAGATCATCGACGCGAAAGCGGGATTTAGCGAAGGTCAGCCGGCCGTATTCATCACACTCGATTCTGCGGGCGGCGAGCGCATGCTGCAGACGACGATGAACAACCTGAACAAGCCCATGTCCTCGGTGTTCATCGAAACCCGCCGAGAGACGATTGTGCGCAACGGCGTCGAGGAACAGCGCACGGTCAAGATCGAGGAAGTGATCAATACCGCGACGATTCGCGGTGTATTCAAGAACAGCTTCCAGATTACGGGGCTGACTCCGATGGAGGCACGCGATCTCGCGCTGCTGTTGCGGGCCGGCGCGCTGGCAGCGCCAGTGTACAAGATCGATGAGCGCACGATTGGACCGAGCCTCGGTCAGGACAATATCGATCGCGGTTTCAATGCCATCCAGATCGGCTTCCTCGCCGTGATCATATTCATGGCGATCTACTACAAGGCGTTCGGGCTCATCGCCAACGTCGCACTCTTCTCGAACCTCATTTTCATCGTCGCAATGCTCTCGTTCCTGCAGGCGTCCCTGACTTTGCCGGGAATCGCCGGCATAGTGCTGACGGTCGGTATGGCCGTTGACGCAAACGTGCTCATATTCGAGCGTATACGTGAAGAAGTTACAGCCGGCTCGTCGCCGCAAAATGCAATCCATTCCGGCTACGAAAAAGCGCTGTCGTCGATTACGGATGCCAACGTTACGACGTTAATCGCCGCCATCGTTCTGTTCGGCGTCGGTACCGGGCCGATCAAGGGTTTCGCAATCACACTGATGCTGGGCATCATCACATCTATGTTTACGGCCATCGTAGGGACGCGTTCCATCGTCAATCTCATTTTCGGCGGGCGCAAGCTTGAGTCAATACCGGTCTAGGACATCGCGACCATGAAACTGATCAAAGAAAGAACCAATATCGATTTCCTGGGCTCGACACGCCGCAAGATCGCCCTTTCGATTTCCGCGGCGCTGGTAGTGGTTTCCCTGGTATCACTTGCAACACGTGGCCTGGAATTCGGCATCGATTTCACGGGCGGTGTCCTGCTGGAAGTGGGCTATCCGCAGGCCGCGAACCTCGACGAGATTCGCAGCAACCTGGCCGTGGCGGGTTTTCCGGATGCACAGGTGCAGCGATTTGGCAGGGACACCGACGTGCTCGTTCGCCTGCCGCCGCAGCCGGGCAACGAGGCCAGCGAAGTTCGCGAGAAGCTGCAGCAAACGCTACAGGCTAACGGCGAATCGATCGATTTGCGCCGCGTCGAGTTTGTCAGCGCCCAGGTGGGCAGCGAACTCGCGGAACGCGGTGCGTTGGCAATGGTCATCGCCCTGCTCATGATTTTTGTGTACGTCATGATTCGCTTCCAGTGGAAATTCTCGGCGGGCGCCGTGGCCGCGCTCGCGCACGATGCGATCGTTACCGTCGGTTTCTTCTCGGTCTTTGCCCTGCCCTTCGACCTGACTGTCGTGGCGGCCGTGCTCGCTGTCATCGGTTACTCGCTGAATGACACGGTCGTGGCGTTCGACCGGATTCGCGAGAACTTTTTCGCATTGCGCGGCGTGTCGGCAGAGCTGGCGATGAACATCTCGATCAATGAAATGCTCGCGCGCACCCTGATTACGGGTCTCACGACCTTGCTCGTGCTGGTCGCTCTGCTGACTCTGGGCGGCGAGTCGATAGCGCCTTTCTCGATTGCCCTGATCGTGGGCATCATCATCGGTACATACTCGTCGATTTACACGGCGAGCGCGACGGCGCTGGCGCTGGACGTCAATGCGCAGGATCTGATCGAGCCGATCAAGGATCCGTCTCTCATCGACGATCTTCCCTAGACCCCACCACCCACCACCCAAATAACAGCGGCGTCGATCGCCGGGGAATCTCAGTCGCTCGGACAGCTGTTTCACAAACTCGCTTTGTGAGACACCCCGGCACTCACCGCCGCTGTATAACGCGCGGATCGGGCCCGCAGACGAGGGGTAATTTGTGGGCTCCGTTTGGGGAACTCCTCAAGCGTCGTGCGAACCTCGGTCCCGCTTGACGGGAGCGCGGCGACACATGGATGCCAAAGCAAGCGAAGCTCGATGCGAGCGAGGCAAGGACGCCGAGCGAGGTTAAGCGAGAGGAGCTCCCCAAACGGAGCCCACTGGATACGGTAGTTTGGTGGTGGTTTAAGTCTTCTGCAGAATGGCTTTGATGTCGCTGGCGCACAGCCGGGCGAGTTCGCGGTAGATCCTCGGGGTGCCGCAGAGTATGTGCCCCGTATCGAGATAATTCTCGCCGCCGTCCAGCCCACTCACGATACCACCGGCTTCCCGGATGATCAGCGCGCCCGCCGCCATGTCCCAGGGTGAGAGTCCCGTTTCCCAAAAAGCATCGAGTCGCCCTGCCGCGACATAGCAGAGGTCCAGCGCCGCGGCGCCGGGCCGTCGTACGCCGGACGTGTTCCTCACGACCTTGCCCAGCATGCCGAGGTAGGGGTCCAGCTCGCTATCGGCCTGGCGGTAGGGAAAGCCCGTGCCGACCAGCGCGCGCTGCAGGTCCTTTTGGCCGCTAACGCGTATCTTGTGGTCGTCGAGCTGTGCGCCGTCACCGCGCGTGGCCGTGAACAATTCCTGTCGCATAGGATCGTAAACGACCCCGTGCTCCATGCGGCCATTGACCTGCACACCGATCGATACTGCAAATACCGGGAATCCGTGCAGGTAGTTGGTCGTGCCGTCGAGCGGATCGATTATCCATACCGTGCCGGCGTCCTTGTCGCCGTGTGCGCCGGATTCTTCGGCAAGTATGGCGTGATCGGGGTAGTGCTTCTGGATGACATTGATGACCGCGCGCTCTGCCGCGCGATCCGCTTCACTGACGTACTCGTTGCGGCCTTTTTGTTCAACCTTCAGCTTTTCGAGCTTTACCAGGTTTCTGATCAGTGTGCCGCCGGCGCGCCGCGCCGCCATTACCGCCACGTTGAGTAGTGCGTGCATGAAACGATTCCATCGATGCCAAAGAACTGGGCAGATCCGCCGCCGCTGACGGCCAGGACTGTCGGGGCGGGGCGCCGGGGCGCTAGAATAGCGGACTTTTGATGACCTGTCGTCCAGAACACCGCTTATGTCGATTCGTATTGTCCTCGTCGGAACTACGCACCCGGGAAACATCGGGGCCGCTGCACGCGCCATGAAGAACATGGGAATAAGCGATCTTGCGCTCGTCGAGCCGCGATATTTTCCGCACGAGGAAGCCACGGCCCGGGCATCGGGTGCGACCGATATTCTCGACAACGCGATGGTCGTGTCGAGCCTGGCCGACGCGCTGGCCGACTGTGTGTACGTTGCGGGCGCGAGTGCGCGCTCACGAACCATCAGCTGGCCGTCAATGGGGCCTCGCGATTGTGCAGAGCGCATGATCAGCGAATGCAGCCACGGCAAAGTCGCAGCCGTTTTCGGGCCCGAAAAGACCGGACTGCACAACGACGACCTCGATCTTTGCCATACGCTGCTGACTATTCCCACGGATCCCGAATTCAGCTCGTTGAACCTGGCGATGGCCGTGCAGGTACTTACCTATGAACTGCGGGTCGCGAGCATGCTGCACGCAGGTCCCGCCTTCGAAAGCGAGGCCCCTCCGGCCACGCACGAGGAAATGGAGCACTTTTACACGCACCTCGAACGGGTGCTCGAGGACATTCGATTCCTGGACAGGGAAAACCCGCGACACCTCATGCGCCGCCTGAGGCGCTTGTTCATTCGCGCGCGACCCGACAAGAACGAGGTCAATATATTGCGCGGTATCCTGACGGCTATCGACCGCAGGGACGAGTCGGGCTGATGGTGGACGACTTTATTTATCTCGACTACGCGGCTTCAACACCGCTGGACCCGCTGGTCGCCGAACGCCTGCACGATTGCCGCGAGTCCGTGTTCGCCAATCCGTCGTCGAACCACGCTGCGGGGCGAATCAGCCGCGCGATGATCGAAGGCGGTGCGCAACAGCTGGCGGCATTGCTGAATGTCGACCCCGG
This sequence comes from Gammaproteobacteria bacterium, assembly GCA_029863125.1. GTDB lineage: Bacteria > Pseudomonadota > Gammaproteobacteria > Steroidobacterales > Woeseiaceae > UBA1847. The sequence goes on along the minus strand of JAOTWB010000016.1, from coordinate 20,202 downwards.
GACCCTGATCTGGACGTCGGGAGCAACGGAGTCCGATAACTTGGGCGTGGCCGGTGCGGCGAGGTTCCGGTCGCATCGCGGCAAACACCTCGTGACCCTGCTGACCGAGCACAAAGCGGTTACCGATGTGTTTCAGATGCTCGAGAAAGAGGGCTTCGAGGTGACCTGGCTCAAGCCGGATGCCGGAGGTTGCCTGGACCCGGCAGCGTTCGCGAGCGTGCTGCGCGAGGATACGCAGCTTGCCTCCATCATGTATGTCAATAATGAAACGGGCGTCATGCAGGACATCGAGGCCATCGGTTCGATCTGTCGGGAGCGTGACGTGCTGCTGCACGTCGACGCGGCGCAGGCTGTTGGCAAGATCCCGATCGATCTGCAGGCTCTGCCGGTCGACCTGCTGTCGTTAACGGCCCACAAGTTCTATGGTCCGAAAGGGATTGGCGCGCTGTACATCGCCAACCGTCCCGGCTGCCGGGTCGATCCGATACTGTTCGGCGGCGGACAGCAGCGGCGGATTCGGCCCGGAACCCTGCCCGCCGATCTCATCGCAGGACTGGGTCTTGCGGCCGAGATCGCGCAATCACGGATCGAGACCGACCTCGAACACCTCGGAAAATTGCGCCGCGCGCTTTGGGCAGCCATTCGCGACGTCGAGGGCGTGCTCGTCAACGGCGATATCGAATCGGGTTTCCCGGGCATCCTCAATGTCAGCGTATCGGGCATCGAAGGCGAGAGCCTGTTGCTCGAACTGGAGCCAATCTGCGTGGCAACGGGGTCCGCCTGCAATTCCAAGAGTCAGGAGCCCTCCTATGTATTGCGGGCGCTGGGGCGCAGCGACCGGCTCGCGCAAAGCGCAGTGCGATTCAGCATGGGTCGGCCCACCACCGAGGCTGACGTCGAGTTTGCCGGACGGCGATACCGGCAAGCCGTCGCGCGCCTGCGGGATCTGGCGCCGGAGGCCGCCGCGTGAGCAATGATGCTTACAGCGCGCGGGTCCGGGACTATTTCGCCCGTCCGGCTCATGCCGGTGACTTGAGTGGCGGCGTCGCCGTGGATATCGACGAGCAGGGCGTTCGTATCAGGCTTGCGGCGCTCGGGGACAGGGGGCGCATACAGTCTCTCAGATTCCGCGCCTGGGGCTGTCCGCACGTCATCGCTGCCTGCGAGTATTTCTGTGCCCGATACGAAGGCGCGCCGATCGAGAGTCTCGACGTGTTTCAGGCGTCAGACATAATGAACGATCTGTCTGTACCTGTGGAGAAAACCGGACGTATACTTGTCATACAAGATGCAGTGCGGTCGCTTGGGCGAATTATTGGTGGCGGCTCTGCGGCGTAGGACTGTCACAATTTAAAGAGAGATTCAAATGGCGATTTCACTTACCCGTTCGGCCGCCGATCGCGTCCGCAGCCACCTCGACAAGCGCGGGGCGGGTATCGGCCTGCGCATCGGCGTCACGCAAACCGGGTGCTCCGGCTATTCCTACGTCATCAATTATGCGGACGAAATCGCCGCTTCCGATGTGGTTTTCGAAGACAAGGGTGTCAAGGTCGTCGTGGACCCCGATGCGCTGCAGTTGATCGACGGTACCGAGGTCGACTTCGTCAAGAACGGCCTCAACGAGGCCTTCAGTTTCCGGAATCCCAACATTTCGGGCGAATGCGGCTGCGGCGAAAGCTTCAACGTCTGAAAGTGCCGTAGTAGTATTAACGGTTCGCATCGATTTGCCCGGCAGAATCACCGGGTGCTGACCACCACGCATAAAGAACAGCAACAAAGGAAGCAACACATGGCCGTTGAACAAACGCTGTCCATCATTAAACCCGATGGCGTTCAAAAGAACCTGATCGGAGAGATCTACAGCCGTTTCGAGAAGGCCGGACTGGAAATCGTCGCCGCACGCATGATGCACCTGACGAAGGATCAGGCCGAAGGATTTTATGCTGTGCACAAGGAACGGCCGTTCTTCAACGACCTGGTTAGCTACATGACGTCGGGGCCCGTGATCGTGCAGGTGCTTCGCGGCAAAAACGCCATTGCCACGAACCGTGAAATCATGGGTGCGACCAACCCGGATGATGCCGAGGCCGGCACAATACGCGCGGACTTTGCGGCGAGCATTGAGGAAAATGTCATACACGGCTCCGACGGGGCCGACACGGCGGCCGTCGAGATTGCGTTTTTCTTCGGCGATGACGGCGTCTGCCCCAGAACCCGTTGAGCAGAGCCAGCCTATGTCATCGACTGCAAGCAAGATAAACCTGCTCGGATTGTCGCAAGGCGATCTCGAGGAAGTATTTGTAGCGCATGGTGAAAAACCATTCCGTGCGCGGCAGCTCATGCAGTGGATATATCAGCGAGGCGTCGCCCATTTCGATGAAATGACGGATCTTGCGAAAACGTTGCGCGCGTGGCTCAACGCCGAAGCCGAAATAGCGCTGCCTGAAGTGCTGACCCGGCATGACTCGGTTGACGGCACGATCAAGTGGTTGTTTGCCAGCGGATCGGGGCAGGCCGTCGAGACGGTGTTCATCCCTGAGCCCGGTCGTGGCACGCTGTGTATTTCCTCGCAGGTTGGATGCGCACTCGACTGTGCGTTCTGTGCAACGGGCGCCCAGGGGTTTAATCGCAACCTGTCGAGCGCCGAAATCATCGGCCAGGTGTGGCATGCGATTCAGGAGCTGCCGCGGCGGGATAATGGCGAGCCTGCCGTGACAAACGTCGTATTCATGGGCATGGGCGAGCCACTGGCAAACTACCGTAACGTTGTGCCGGTCCTGAAATTGCTCGTTTCCGACCTGGCATTTGGCCTGTCGCGACGTCGTGTCACGATCAGCACGTCCGGCATCGTGCCGCTGATAGAAAGACTCGGCGATGACTGCAACGTATCGCTTGCCGTATCGCTGCACGCACCCAACGATGAGCTGCGGAACGATATCGTCCCTATTAACAGGCTGCATCCGATCGCCGCCTTACTCGACGCGTGCTGGGCCTACACCGCCAAGCAGTCAAATCGTTTCATAACGTTCGAGTACGTGATGTTGCGCGGCGTCAACGATTCGCTGGCACACGCCGACCAGCTCGTGGACTTGCTCGACGGCAAACCGGCCAAGGTCAATCTGATCCCCTTCAATCCCTTTCCAAAGACAAAATTCAAACGCTCATCGGCCGATACGATTCGACATTTTCAAACGCGCCTACGGCAGCGTGGGCTCGTGGCAACGACTCGAAGGACGCGCGGTGATGATATTGACGCGGCATGCGGGCAGCTTGCCGGAAAAGTGAGCGATCGTGTACGCAGTCCGTTAGGAAAAAAGAGCATAGCCAGCAAGAAATCACTCAAGTCAAAAACAAGGATGGCCTCAGTATGATCAGGAGCAAACTGATACTGTCAGGGGCAGTGTGTTTTCTGCTGTTGACCGCATGCGTATCAACGACGACGGGGCGCGCGCCTCCCGAAAAGGACGAAGCGGACGCCGCGGAATTGAATTATCAGCTGGGTGCACGGTATTACCAGAACGGCAAGTATGAGCTGGCGCGCGACCGGCTGCTGCTGTCCATCGAGCTGAATCCGAAAAACGCCGTTGCCCACTCGACACTGGCGCTGACGTATGAGGCGCTCGACAATATTCGCCTCGCCAAGGAGTCCTACGAAAAAGCGGTGCGGGTTGAGCCGCGCAACTTCGACGTGCAGAACACCTACGCCGTGTTCCTTTGCAATCAGCGGGACTTTGCCGCCGCGCAAAAGTTATTTGACAAAGCGGCCGATCACCCCGAAAACGACAATTCAGAGGTGACCTTGACAAACGCCGGTGTTTGCATGGTGCAGAAGCCTGATCTCACGGCGGCCGAGCGCTACTTCCGCACGGCGCTCGATCGCAAGTCCAATGATCCGGAAGCGCTGCTGCAACTGTGCCTGCTCAAGTTCAAGCAGGAAGACTACCTGGGATCGCGGGCTTTCCTGCAGCGGTATATTGCTGCCGGCAAAACAACGGCCGGTGTTCTCTACCTGGGAGTGCAGATAGAAGACAAGCTGGGCGACGAGCGCGCCCGTACGGAGTTCGTCAACCAGTTGTTGCGCGATTTCCCGACATCGCCGGAAGCAAGAAAGGTACTGGAAAGCGGATAGCATGAGCGACACGATCGACAATTCCGGGGAGGAATCATCAGCGGGTGAGTCAGTCGCCCCGCTCGGTGGTGAGCGACTTGCCGAGGCGCGCCGTGCGCAGCAGATCCCGGTACATGAGATCGCCAAAGAGCTGCATCTCGATGAGCCCAAGGTTCGTGCTCTCGAACGCAACGAGTTCGACGTGCTTGGCGCGCCCGTGTTTGCCAAAGGCCACTTGCGAAAGTACGCCAGGTTGGTGAAGGTTGACGAAAACGATGTCATGGCGGACTACTATCAGCTGAATCGCGCGGCGGGCGTGCCGCCGGTCATTTCAGTGCGTCCGCGCCCGCGGCGAGAGATGTCGCCGGGTCCGTGGATCGCGGTAATCGTCGTCGCTGTTATCATGGCGACAGCCTACTGGTATGTCACGTCGCCGCCGGCTGTCGTAGAGGAGCCGTCGCGGGATTTGATACCTGACGAGTCACTGCCGCCGATCGAACCTGAGACGCTCCCGCCGGCAATCGAAGCTGAAACGCTGCCGCCGGCGTCCGATCCCGAAACAATGCCGGTGGAAGAGCCGGACGCGATTGCGGCAGAGGCTGATGATTCGGCCGTGCTGCGATCGGCGCTCGATCCTGATGAAACTGATGTCGCGGAGGCGGCGCCGACGACGGACCGGGACGACGGTCAGATGCGGATGCTGATTACCTACAGCGGCGATTGCTGGACAGAGATATCCGATGCCAGGGGTCGTCGCCTGTTTTTTGGTCTCGGGACCGACGGCCGCACGGTTGAGCTCAGCGGCGAAGCGCCGTTCAACGCGCTGTTCGGCGATGCTGCCAACGTCAGTATTCGGGTCAACGGCACTGAACGTCTCATATCCGCTGCGGAGTGGCGGGGCAATACGGCGCGTCTGACTATCTCGGGCCCCTGAAAGCAAGTGAAACCCAGAGCAATTCGCGGAATGAACGACATCCTGCCCGAGGTCTCAGGGACCTGGCGGTATCTGGAGTCAATCCTGCACGAGATCGTGCAATCCTACGGCTATGCGGAGATTCGCTTGCCGTTGCTCGAGTATACGGAGCTGTTCGAGCGCTCGATCGGCGAAGTGACCGACATCGTCGAAAAAGAGATGTACACGTTTCTCGATCGCAATGGCGAAAGCCTGACGCTTCGTCCGGAGGCAACGGCGAGCGTTGTGCGCGCCGGCATGACCAACGGTCTGCTGCACAATCAGCGCCAGAAGCTCTGGACATCCGGCCCGATGTTCCGCTATGAAAAACCGCAGCAAGGCCGGTACCGGCAGTTCCACCAGTTTGACGTTGAAGCGCTGGGCTACGAAGGTCCGGACGTGGATGCCGAACTGATTATCATGACGGCGCGTCTCTGGCGGCGGCTTGGTATTTCGCGGATAGAGCTGCAAATCAACTCACTGGGGGTTCCTGAATCGCGGCTACGCTATCGGGCGGCGCTCATCGAGTATTTCAACGGCGTGAAAAGTCAGCTGGATGAGGATAGTATTCGCCGCCTCGAGCAAAACCCGCTCAGGATTCTCGACAGCAAGAACCCGGACATGCAGGCCATTATTGAAGCCGCCCCGGTTATGCTGGACTCCCTCGACGAGGCGTCGAAGGAGCACTTCGGGGAGCTGCAGGCCTTGCTTGATGCGGCTGGCGTGGCGTACACGATCAATCCACGTCTGGTGCGCGGCCTGGACTACTATTCGCGGACCGTGTTCGAGTGGGCCACCGACGCGCTCGGATCGCAGGGCGCGGTTTGCTCGGGTGGCCGTTATGACGGTCTCGTCGAGAAGCTGGGCGGTCGGCCTGCGCCTGCGGTGGGCTGGGCCATGGGCATGGAGCGTTTCGTCGCTTTGTACGAGGCCTGCGGCGGCAAAGCGCCACCACGACATGCAGACGTCTATGTTGTTGCCGTCGGCGAGGGCACGCTGACGCGGGCATTCGCGGTGGCCGAAGAACTACGAGACAGGATGCCCGGTATGCGAGTCGACGTGAACCTGGGTGGCGGCAGTTTTAAGTCTCAAATGAAGCGTGCAGACAAGAGTAATGCGGCCTACGCGCTGATTTTGGGTGAGCAGGAACTCAAGGAAAAGCATATCGGCGTCAAGCCGCTGCGGAGCGAAGAGGATCAGGCCAGTGTTGCGCTGGACGAACTAACGGCAACACTGGAGAAAAAGTTGAACTGGGCGACGGGATATCCGACGCAGAACTAATTAAAGGCAGTTTAGTGGACGATTTACTTTCGGAAAAAGAACAGATTGAACAGATTCGCTCGTGGTGGTCGGAGTATGGCGGCTACGTGATTATAGGCGTGGCCGCCGGTGCACTGCTGTTGTTTGGTTTCAACTACTACCAGAACAGCAAGCTCGAGGCGCAGCTCGAGGCATCGGCTTTGTATGAGACGCTGACGAATCACGTCGCGGATGGCAACCTCGATGGCGCTGAAATCGTTACCGACCAACTTGCTACCTCATACGCCAAGACGACTTACGCGGCGCAGTCCAAACTCGCCATGGCGCGACTGTATATGGACCGGAATCGTGACCAGGATGCGGCTGACGCGCTTGGCGAATTGCTTGACGGCGCGGCCAGTAAGGAACTCAAAGCAGTCGCGCGCGTGCGCCTTGCACGGATTTTGTTGTACCAGGACAAGCCCGAGGAAGTCGTGGACCTTCTCGAAGGCCAGGACAATCCGGCGTTTGCGGCCACTTACGGCGAGGTCCTTGGGGACGCCTACGTCGCATTGGGCCGGATTGCTGACGCGCAGGCGGCCTACCAACAGGTACTGATGGACCCACTGTCGCAAGGCACGGTCGATCAGCAGCTGGTCCAGTGGAAAGCGCTGGATTTGCCCGAGGTTGAAGCAGAAGACTCACCGGCTGAACCCGGCGCCGAACCCGCGACTGACGACGCTGTCGAATCCAGCGAGTCGGATGATGTTGGCGGGGCGGTTGAGTGAACAAAGCGCTGCGTATATTTGGCGTTGTAACGGCAGCACTGCTGCTCGCGTCCTGCGGCATATTTAGCGGCAAGGATAAAGAGCTGGAGCCCAAGGAACTCGCCGACGTCCGGCAATCGCTCAAGATCAAGCGTCTGTGGAGCGCGAAAGTCGGCGGCAAATCCGAGTTTCTGCGCGTCGCATTGCAGCCGGCTGGTGACGGCAATCGAATTTACGCGGCCGGTCACGATGGCGTCGTGTCCGCGTTTGATCCGCAGAGCGGCAAGCAGATCTGGAGAACCAAGCTGGGCACCCGTCTCTCGGCAGGACCCGGCGTTGGCGAGGGCCGTGTCGTGGTGGTCTCCGAAGACGGTGTCGCGATTAGCCTCGATGCTGGTTCCGGCGCGGAACAGTGGCGCGTCGAATTGGACGGTGAATCGCTTGCACGGCCGCTGATCAGCGGCGAGTCCGTCGTCGTGCAAACGATCGACAATCGCCTGCGGGCACTGTCGATTCATGACGGCCAGGAACTCTGGGCGATCGAGCAGTCAACGCCGACGCTGACCATGCGCGGGTCTGCAGATCCGGTAGCGGTCGGCAGCGCGGTGATCGGCGGCTTTGACAACGGTCGCCTGGTCGCAACCAACCTGGGCAGCGGCGACATACTGTGGGAATCCATGCTGTCACCGCCTAAAGGCCGATCGGATCTCGATCGCCTGTCCGACATTGATGGCTCGATCAGCGTCGTTGGCCAGGACGTCTACGCGGCCGGTTATCAGGGTCGGCTTGCCGCGGTGGCTTCGGAGTCCGGCCAGGTGCTGTGGAGTCGCGAAATTTCCTCTTACGAGGGTGTATCTGCGGACTGGAACAGCGTTTATACAACGACCGCCGGCGGTGAGGTTGTCGCGTTGTCGCGGCGCGACGGCACCGAGACCTGGCGCAACGATGACTTGCTGCGTCGCGAACCAACGCTGCCGGTGCCGTTTCATACGACCGTGGTTGTTGGCGATCTCGAAGGCTATATACATTTCCTGAGTAATCTGAACGGCACCGCGGTTGCGCGGTTAAGGCTGGGTAATTCCGCAATCACCGCTGCCCCGTTGGTCGTAGCGGACCGTCTGTATGTGCAGAGCGATTCCGGCAGTATCGGAGCCTATCAGGTTGTCGAAGATCGGCCGAAACGCCAGGCGCCCGACATCGCCGCCGACGAATCCTGATTGGCCGCGGTGAAGGCGCAAGATCATGCTTCCTGTCATCGCCCTCATCGGCCGGCCCAACGTCGGAAAATCGACGTTATTCAATCGTCTTACCCGCTCACGTGACGCGCTGGTTGCCGACTCTCCCGGCCTGACTCGCGATCGCCAGTACGGATTCGGCAAGCTCGGACCCATTCCCTATCTCGTTATCGACACGGGCGGTGTTGCCGGCGGCGAGGTCGGCATCGCAGAGGCGATGGCCGGGCAGACTGTTCGCGCCCTGCAGGAAGCGGATGCCGCAATCATCATGGTCGATGGTCGCAGCGGACTCACGGCGGCAGATGAGCACGTAGCGGCGCTTGCACGCAAGCATGCAAAAAAAACCTGGCTGGCGGTCAACAAGGCCGAAGGGCTCGACGCCGATCTCGCCAGCAGCGAATTTCACGGACTCGGTCTCGGGGAACCGGTCGCTGTTTCGGCGGCGCACGGTGATCGCATAGCCGCGCTGATGGATGCGGTACTCGCTGACTTCGAGGCAGAGAATCCGGACGAAGACGCTGATGACGACGACAAGGAGCTGCGGATTGCGATCATTGGCCGGCCGAACGTCGGCAAGTCAACGCTGGCGAATCGCCTGCTGGGTGAAGAGCGACTCGTCGTCTTCGACCAGCCCGGCACGACACGGGACAGCGTTGCCGTGCCTTTTGAGCGCAACGACCGCAAATACCTGCTGATCGACACGGCGGGTATCCGCCGCAAGGCCAGGATTCACGAAGCGATCGAAAAATTCAGTGTCATCAAGGCGCTGCAGGCAATCGAACAGGCGCAGGTCGTCATCGCCGTGCTCGATGCACAGGAGGGCGTAACTGAGCAGGATGTCAGTTTGTTGGGACTCATCGTCGAAAGGGGCAGGGCGCTCGTCGTCGTTACCAATAAATGGGATGGCCTGTCAGCCTACGAGCGCAAGCGGATCCGCGATGAGCTGGACCGCCGTTTGCCGTTCCTGGACTTCGCCGAGCGAATCACGATTTCGGCGCTGCACGGCACCGCGGTCGGAGACCTGCTGCCGGCGGTCGAGCGCGCCTTTCGCGCCGCGAACAGCGATCTATCGACGACCGAACTCACGAGAGAACTTGAAAGTGCCGTGATCGCGCACCCGCCGCCGCTCGTGCGCGGCAGGCGCATTCGGCTGCGTTACGCCCATCAGGGTGGACGCAACCCACCCGTCATTGTGATCCACGGCAACCAGACCGACAAGTTGCCGGAAGCTTACCGTCGCTACCTGGTTAACCGCTTCCGTAAAGCGTTCAAGCTCAAAGGTACTCCGGTTCGCCTGTTGGTGAAGACCGGCAAGAACCCGTTCAAGGGAAAGCGTAACAAGCTTACGCCGCGGCAGGAACGCCGCCGCAAGCGGCTGATGAAGCGCGTCAAGAAGTAGCGGCAGCAGTTATACTGGCCCGCAGTAAGGAATCCACTATGAGTCCGGCAAGAAGAACCGTCACGTTCGAAGGCCAGTTTCGCATGCACAGGGCGGGCTCGATCGAGTCGCCGACCCTGGCCTACGAAACGTGGGGCGAGCTCAACGCCGCCAAAGATAACGCAGTCCTGGTATTTACCGGACTGTCACCCTCGGCCCATGCCGCGTCATGCGCCGAAGACCCGACGCCGGGTTGGTGGGAGGAGATGATCGGCCCGGGACTGCCGCTCGACACCGATCGCTTTTTTGTTATTTGCGTCAATTCCCTCGGCAGTTGCTTCGGGTCCACAGGTCCGGCGTCCATCAACCCGCAGACCGGAGAGCTGTATCGCCTGAGTTTCCCGGTGCTTACGCTTGAAGACGTCGCCGAGTCCACCTGGCTGGTCGTCAAGCATCTAGGCATCGAAAAACTGTATTCGGTGGTCGGCTGCTCGATGGGCGGTATGAGCGGTCTCGCATTGTGCGTGCGTCACCCGGAGGCGACGTGTTCGTTCGTGTCGATCTCGTCGGCAACTCGCGCCATGCCGTTTTCGATCGCCGTTCGTTCGCTCCAGCGGGAGCTGATTCGCTCCGATCCGAAGTGGAAGAAAGGCAACTACAAAGTCGGCGATCCGCCGATTAAAGGCCAGCGACTGGCGCGCAAGCTCGGCATGATTACCTACCGCTCGGCGGAAGAATGGGCGCAGCGATTCGGGCGTGAACGCTCGACGACGCACGGCCGCATCGAAGACATGTTCGTGGCCGAGTTTGCGGTCGAATCGTATCTCGAGAATCTTGCGAACAAGTTCGCGGGTACTTTCGATCCCAACTGTTATCTGTACCTGTCGCATGCTTCGGATATTTTTGATCTCGCCGAGTACGGCGGCTCATTGAAGTCGGGGTTCAAGCGCCTGAACCTGGAGCGAGCGCTGGTCATCGGTGTGCGCACGGACATTCTGTTTCCGCCTGCGCAGCAGCGTGATCTCGCGGCGGGAATTTCCGAAGTCTGCAAGGACACGCAGCTCGTCGAGCTGGACTGCATTCGCGGCCACGATTCGTTTCTCGTTGACATGGATGCCTTCCGGCCCGTGATCTGCGGATTTTTCGACGCGTGCCCGCCGCTTACGGTCGTGGCAGGAGAATAGCCGGGTCCACGGCCGTGCCGTTCAGGTAGGTCCCGAAATGCAGGTGCGGGCCCGTGACGCGTCCTGTGGCGCCGACCGCGCCGATCACGTCGCCCGTATTGACGGCCTGGCCTTCCTCGACGGCGATGTCGCTGAGGTGGCAGTACAAGGTCACGAATCCCTGGCCATGATCGATGATCACGGTATTGCCGTTGAAGAAGAAGTCGCCTGTTGCGGAGATGACCCCGTTTCGTGGCGCGATGATGGGCGTGCCTTCACTGGCCGCGATGTCCATTCCCTTGTGCGGGGAGCGCGGCTGCTCGTTGAAGAAACGCCGTAAACCGAAGCTCGAGCTGCGCGGCCCGTCGACCGGTGCCGACAGCTCGATGCCGGCGGCGGCAGTTTCCCGGAAACGGCCCAGTGCGCCGTCAATGATCTTGCGTTCGCGAGCAATCCGGTCGAGCTGCGTCTGATCGGGCGTTACATAGCTCTTGTTCTTTACCGTCAGTCGCTGCTCGCGGTATGCGTGCGGCACGATGTTGATCGCGATATCGTTGTTGCCAACACGTATGGACAAAGCGTCGGACTTCGTGTCCAGAGGGATGCCGACAACGGCATGCCAGCGTTCGTCCCGGCTCATCATCAACAGGGGTTTGTCCTGGAAGGACGCGCGCGGTGGCGGCCGGTCCGTGCCGCCGACGTCAACGATCGCGATGCCGCCTGGCCAGGGCGAGTGCTCCGGCATCGCGTAAATCGTTTCGGCGACCAGCACCGATGACCCAAGCATCCACCAAAGCGGCAGGCAAATTCGCTTAGTCACTGTCGATGGCCTCTTTGACGGTCGCAATAATTTCGCCCTTGGACAGGCGCGCGCGGATTTCGTCGCCGCTGGCAACATCCCGGGCCCGCAGCAGGACTTTGTTGCTGCGCGCGTCCGTGACGATCGCGTAACCTCGATCAAGCGTGGCGAGCGGACTGACCGAATGCAGCGCGCGGCCGAGAAGGGCGGCGCGGTGGTCGGCGGTCGAGACAATATTGCGCGCAACCGTCGCGAGCCGCTGCCGAAGTTCGGCGAGACGACCGATGGTGCGCTCCACCAAAATCGCGGGCGATAATTGCACGAGGTCGCCACGAATGATCTGCAGGTGATTGCCTTCTTCGAGCAGCCGCCGGCGCATGGCCGAGGCGAGTCGCCCGCGGTTCTCGCGCAGCGAGTCGTGCTGGCGGCGCAACGTCGCAGCCGGGCTGGCGGCCAGCAGCCGCCGCGCAAGCCAGTCCATTTGCTGAGCGCGATCTTCCACGGCCCGCTCGCCGATCCGACCCATGCGTGCGGCCAGTGTCGCGACACGACGCTGCCAGTCCTGCTGACTGGGAACGACGATTTCGGCCGCGCCCGACGGGGTGGGTGCTCGCACGTCGGCCACAAAATCGGCTATCGTAAAATCCACCTCGTGCCCGACGGCGCTGACGATGGGAAGCGGGCAGTCCGCGATGGCGCGGGCCAGCTTTTCGTCGTTGAAGGCCCACAGATCTTCAAGTGACCCGCCGCCTCGGCCAATAATCAGCACGTCGCATTCATCGCGCCGCACTGCGGTTTCGAGCGCGCCGATCAGTTCGGCCGGCGCGGCGTCCCCCTGCACGGCGGCCGGGTAGATAATCACGGGTACGGCCGGAAAGCGCCGGCGCAGCACGCTCAGAATATCGCGTATGGCGGCGCCGCTCGGCGACGTGATGATGCCGATGCGATCAGGCAGCGTGGGCAGGGCCTGCTTTCGATCCTCGTCAAAAAGGCCTTCCTCCAGCAGTTTCTTTTTCAGCGCGTCGAAACGGCGTTTCAGAACACCTTCACCGGCGGGCTCCATTTGTTCGACAATGAGCTGGTAGCTGCCGCGCGCCTCGTAAATGCTTACGCGGCCGTAGGCGAGTACATGATCGCCGTCTTTGAAGTGAATGGCCGGACCGCGCTGCCGCTGGCGGAACCACGCGGCGCCGACCTGGGCACCGTCGTCTTTGAGACTGAAGTAGATATGGCCGGACGCGGGCCGCGAGAGGTTCGAGATTTCTCCCTCGACCCAAAGGCGGGGAATGCCTTGTTCGAGCAGCGTCTTGACGCGCCGGTTGAGCTGGCTGACGGAGATGGCGGCTTCGGCGGGCATTTTGCAAGTATATCGTTCCCATACATCGTTTACGCGCAAATCGCGCGCGCGTACAATTGATCGATTAACCACAACCAATCGAAGAAATCTTCATGCGTATCGCCAAGGAAGCCCTGACTTTTGACGACGTCTTGCTGCAGCCCGGTTACTCCGACGTGCTGCCGCGCGAGGTCGACCTGAGCACGGCACTGACCCGGGAGATCCGGCTGAGTATTCCGCTGCTGTCGGCGGCGATGGACACCGTGACCGAATCCCGGCTTGCGATTGCGCTGGCCCAGGAGGGCGGGCTGGGCGTCATTCACAAGAACATGTCCGTCGAGGAGCAGGCGAGACAGGTCCTTATGGTCAAGAAATTCGAGTCGGGCATGGTGCGCAATCCGATCACGGTGACGAGCGACATGACGATTCGCGAGGTCATTGAACTGACGCGAGCCATGGGCATATCCGGCGTACCGGTCGTTGACGGCCGCGAGACCGTCGGCATCGTGACGCATCGCGACCTGCGATTCGAGACGCAGCTGGATGCGCCGGTATCGACGGTCATGACGCCGCAGGATCGACTTGTGACGGTTCGCGAGGGCGCGGACGAGGAAGAAGTACTGTCGTTGTTGCACCAGTACCGCATCGAGAAAGTGCTGGTCGTCGGTGACAATTTCGAACTCAAAGGCATGATTACGGCCAAAGACTTTCAGAAGGCGAAGGATTTTCCGCTGGCGTGTAAAGACAGCAGCGGCGCGCTACGTGTGGGCGCCGCCGTGGGCACCGGTTACGATGCGGACGACCGCGTGGCCGCGCTCGTCGAGTCCGGCGTCGACCTGGTCGTCGTCGATACGTCGCACGGTTTTTCCAAGGGCGTGCTCGAGCGCGTGCGCCGCGTCAAGACGGCACATCCCGACGTGCAGGTCATCGGCGGCAACGTCGTGACGGCCGAAGCGGCCGAAGCACTGATCGATGCGGGAGCGGACGGTGTCAAGGTGGGCATTGGTCCGGGATCGATCTGCACGACCCGCGTCGTCGCCGGCGTGGGCGTACCTCAAATCTCGGCTGTTGCCGAGGTCGCCGAAGCGATGCAGAAGTCCGGCACGCCGCTGATCGCTGATGGCGGCATTCGCTACTCCGGCGACATTTCGAAAGCGCTGGTGGCCGGCGCGTATTCGGTGATGATTGGCGGGCTCTTCGCGGGCACCGAGGAGTCACCCGGTGAGGTCGAGCTTTACCAGGGCCGTTCCTACAAGTCTTACCGCGGCATGGGTTCGCTCGGCGCGATGGGTCAGTCGCACGGATCAAAAGATCGCTACTTTCAGGATGCAACCGAGGAACTCGAGAAGCTCGTGCCCGAGGGCATCGAAGGTCGGGTGGCCTATAAAGGCGGCATGGTCGCGATCGTGCATCAGCTCATCGGCGGCGTACGCGCCGCGATGGGCTACACGGGCTGCTCCAGCATCGAAGAAATGCGCACCAAACCGAAGTTTGTACGTATTACCGGCGCCGGGATGGCCGAAAGCCATGTGCATGACGTGACGATAACGAAAGAAGCGCCGAATTATCGCGTCAAGAACTAAACGAATGCACCTCGACATTCACGCCGACAAGCTGCTGATACTCGATTTTGGCAGCCAGTACACCCAGTTGATCGCACGCCGCGTGCGCGAGTGCGGCGTGTATTCCGAGATTCACCCCTGGGATATGCCGGAAGACGACATCCGGGCATTCCACGCCAGCGGCATTATTCTCTCAGGCGGTCCCGAGTCCGTGAATCTAGACGACCCGCCACGTGCGTCGCAGACGATATTCGAACTCGGAGTGCCCGTGCTCGGCATCTGTTACGGCATGCAGACGATGGCTGCACAGCTCGGTGGCAAAGTGGAGTCATCGGCGCACCGCGAGTTCGGCTATGCCGAAATCGAACCCGTCGAATGTCGCTTGCTGCACGGCCTGAGCGACGAAGCCAGCCACGCACTGCTCAAGGTGTGGATGAGTCACGGCGATCGTGTCGAGGCGTTGCCCAAGGGCTTCGTCGCGACAGCATCGAGCCGCAACTCGCCGCTGGCAGCCATGGAGGACGCGGAGCGTAATTTCTATGGCGTGCAGTTCCACCCCGAGGTAACACATACGCCACAGGGAATGGAGATCATCCGCCGCTTTGTGCGTGATATTTGTCGGTGTGCCGGGGAATGGACGCCCGATCACATTGTTGTCGATGCGATCGACAAGGTGCGGCGCGAAGTCGGCAAGGACAGAGTATTACTCGGACTCTCAGGTGGTGTGGATTCTTCGGTCGTGGCGGCATTGTTGCACGAGGCCATCGGCGATCAGCTGACCTGTGTCTTCGTCGATCACGGCCTCTTGCGTCACCACGAAGGCGACCAGGTCATGGAGACATTTGCCGAGCACATGCACATTAACGTCATCCGCGTTAACGCCGCCGATCGCTTCTTCGAGGCGCTCAAGGGTGTCAGCGACCCCGAGCAGAAACGCAAGATCATCGGCGGGTCGTTCATCGAAGTATTCGATGAAGAGGCACACAAGCTGGCAGGCATCAAGTGGCTGGCACAGGGCACTATCTATCCTGACGTAATCGAGTCCGCTGGTGCGAAGACTGGCAAAGCGCACGTTATCAAGTCGCACCACAATGTCGGCGGCCTGCCCGAGAAAATGCGCATGCGACTTGTCGAGCCCCTGCGGGAATTGTTCAAGGACGAAGTGCGCATGATCGGTCTTGAGCTGGGCCTGCCGCGCGAGATGGTCTTCCGGCACCCGTTCCCGGGGCCGGGGCTCGGCGTACGGATCCTCGGCGAGGTGAAACGCGAATACGTCGAGAAGCTGCAGCTGGCCGACGACATCTTCATCGAGGAACTGCACAAGCAGAAACTCTACGACGAGACCAGTCAGGCTTTTGCCGTCTTCCTTCCCGTGAAGTCGGTCGGTGTGATGGGCGACGGCCGACGCTATGACTACGTCATCGCATTGCGCGCCGTCGAGACGATCGACTTCATGACGGCACGCTGGGCGCGTCTGCCCTACGAGTTTCTGGAGCACGTGAGCCTGCGCATCATCAACGAAGTGGACGGCATCTCCAGAGTGACCTACGACATATCCGGCAAGCCGCCGGCAACGATCGAGTGGGAGTAAATGGGTCCGGACTGGTCCGATCAGGAAGTTGCGAACATGCAGGCAGCGCTGGCCGAAGCCGGCAACGCCGCCGCTAAGGGCGAGGTTCCGGTTGGCGCCACCGTTGTCGTCGGCGGCAACATCATCGCGACCGGCTACAATCGATCGATCACCGATGCGGACCCCAGCGCGCACGCGGAAATAATTGCCCTGCGGGCCGCCGCCCGCGCGCAGGACAACTACCGCCTTTCGAACGCAACGCTATTCGTTACGCTGGAGCCCTGCGTGATGTGCGTCGGCGCCATCGTGCAGGCGCGCATCGGACGCGTGGTTTTTGGTGCTTACGATCCCAAGGCCGGGGCGCTGGGCAGCGCCACAGATCTCACGGACTCGAAAGCCCTGAACCATCGATTCGAGGTCAATGGCGGTCTGCTCGCCGCGGAATCGGGCGCGCTCCTGACGACCTTTTTCCAGTCCCGCCGATAGCCAGGCTAGGCGGTTTCCTGCGGTTTTTCGGATTCGGTCAGGATGAGCGGTTCCGCCTCTTCGACGGGTAATTCGACCTCGGGCGGTTCCTCGTTCGAGGTCAGCCATTTCAGGATGTTGTAATAGCGGCGAATATTGCTGACGTACAGCACCGGCTCCCAGCCGCGCGCATAGCCGTACGGTACGCGTGAATACCATTCACGCTTCGCCAACAGCGGCAGCGCTTTGCGGACATCGATCCAGGAATCCGGGTTGCCGCCTTGCCATTCGACGATCGCGCGCGCGTCCTTGAGGTGATTGAAACCGACGTTGTAAGCGGCCAGCGCCATCCAGGTCCGGTCCGGTTCGTCCACAGTGTCGGCGACACGTTCAGTCTGTCGTACAAAGTAACGGGCGCCACCGAAGATGCTGCTCTTCGGGTCGAGGCGGTCTTCGACGCTGAGGTAGTCGGCCGTGTCCTGCGTAAGCATCATGATGCCGCGAACACCTGTCGGCGACACGGCCTGAGAGCGCCAGTGCGATTCCTGGTAGCCGATCGCTGCGAGCAGCCGCCAGTCGACCCGCGATTCGCGCCCGGCTTGCTCGAACATTTCGCGATAACGCGGTAAGCGGCTCTCGTAATGGCGTATGAAGCTACGCGTACCAACGTAATCGAATTTTCGGGTGTGCCCGAAGTAGCGCTCGTGCACGCGTGCGAGCATGCCGGATCGCTCGGCGCTGATGAGGAATTCATCGGCCCGTGCCAGCAGCGAATCCGCCGAGCCTTTCGGAAAGGCCCAGGCAATCGGGTCGCCGATCTCCAGGTCCAGGGCGACACGAAGATCGGGATAGAAATGCCGCTGGATATTGAAATCCGGGCTGTCCGCGACGGTCAGATCGATTTCATCCATCGCGACCTTGCTCAGCAAGTCGGCGAACTCGACGTCGGCGTTTTCCGTCCAGGAAAGCTCGGGGTACACGGTCGTAAGCGACTCCAGGAGATCGACGTGGCTGCTGCCCGCGACGACCTCGATCGAACGTTCCAGGATATCGTCGACGGATCGCGGTTTGCCGCTGCCGAGTCTATAAATGAGATGAACGTTAACGGTTTTATAGGGATGGCCGAAATTGAGGTATTCGCGCCGAGATTTCGTGATCGACAGTCCGGCTGCGGCCATGTGCGCATCACCGGAAATGAGTTTCGGCATGATTTCAGAAACGCTGTTGACCGATTCAATGACGAGCGCTACGCCCAGTTCATCGGCGAAGGACTGCACAAGATCGTATTCGGGGCCCGACGGGCCGTTGGGGCTGACCGTGAACGAAGTCGGGCTGTCACGCGTGACGACGCGGAGCTGACCTGTCTCCAGGACCTGCTCAAGGATGGTCGGCGGTGATGAGCATGTCCCGATCAACCCCGCCACCATGATGATAATCAAGACACGCACCTGGCAAAGGCTACCCTAGACCGGGGAGGAAATCAGCGGCGATGCGCCCGCGATGCGGGGCGTTTGACATTTATTTTGATATTTGTCTAAATATATAAATGCGATCGCCACAGCAACCCGTGTTCAAGGCTCTCGCCGATCCAACCCGGCGCGCGATTCTGAAGCGACTGCAGCAGGGTTCGGAGACCGCAGGCGAAATCGCCGCGGCATTTACTATCTCAAAACCCTCGTTGTCCCATCATTTCAATATCCTGAAAGCAGCAGATCTCGTGCGCACAGAGAGGCGGGGTCAACACATCGTGTATTCGCTGAATGCGACCGTTTTGCAGGAAGCGTTGGCGATGTTGCTTGATTTTTTTCCCCCCGGCGATTCGTCGCAGGAACATGACGGGAGCAAGACCGGATGACTACTGAACGTACCAACGTGCTTTGTCTGATATTCATCGCGATAACAATCGCAATGGCCGCTTACCTGTATCCGACTTTGCCGGAACAGATTCCGACGCACTGGAATATAGACGGTGAAGTCGACGGCTACACGCCCAAACCGTGGGGCGTGATGATCATGCCGATAATGGCAATTTTCGTTTTCATAATCATGAAGCTCATACCGGTCATCTCGCCGAAGGGATTTCGCACGGACGAGTTCCGCGGCGTTGTGCATATTTTCACGGTCACGCTGGTTGGTTTCACGGCGGCTGTCGCGCTGCTCATACTACTGGCGGCGAGCGGACGCGACGTGCATATGAACGAGATGGTCTTTGCCGGCACGGGACTGTTATTCATCGTGGTGGGGAATTATCTGGGCAAAGTGCGTAAGAACTTCTTCATTGGCATTCGAACACCGTGGACGCTTGCCAGTGATGAGGTCTGGAGCCGCACACATCGTTTGGGCGGCTGGATTTTTGTCTTGATTGGTTTTTTCATGTTCCTTAACGCTTTTGTTCGGTTTCCCGTGGGGTGGCTGATCGGTTCCATCGTGGTCGCCGCGCTGGTGCCGATTGTTTATTCCTTTGTTCTTTACCGAAAAGTGGAGGGCTTCGGGGAGGAGACTCCCGACAACGACTAGTCTGGCCAACCTCACGCCCATTGCGTACAATCCGCTGCGCCGCCAGGGCGATGATCGGAGAGGTGCCAGAGTGGTCGAATGGGCCTGATTCGACCAAACGGCGTAGCCGTTTAGGACGCACAGAGTGCGCCCGAAGGGCGAGGAGCGAAGCGACGAGTCAAATCAGGTGTAGGGACGTCCGTAGGACGTCTTGACGAATACCCTGCAGGATTATGGAGAGGTGCCAGAGTGGTCGAATGGGCCTGATTCGAAATCAGGTGTACGGTTCTCCCGTACCGTGGGTTCGAATCCCACCCTCTCCGCCAAAACGAGAAAGCCCCTTGACGGGGCTTTCGCCGTTTTGGGAGAGGGTATGGGCTTTCGAACCCTGTTCGACCAATCGGCCCAAGCCGATTGGCGAGGCAGCGCCGCAGGCGCAAGTCAATCCCACCCTCTCCGCCAGAAATTGAAAATGGGGCCCTTGCGGCCCCATTTTTGATTTCTCGCCGAGTGTGGTTGAGGATGAAAATCCTGATCGACCAACGCAGCGACTGCAGGTCGCGAGCGACCCTATTTCTTCGAAATCAACCGCCCGGTGGCGTCAGGGTTGCCCCGAGCTGCGTCATCCATGAGAGCACGTCGAAATACACTTCTTCGTGCGCGATCCTGTCGCCGTCGAAATGCGTGACCGTGTAGCCGTTGAGTTGCACCGGCTTACCAGTGGGCGGCATGTCGCCGGGCCCCGTGTTCGTGCCAGTGAACGTCCAGTTGAGAAATGCCCGATCTGCGCCGTAGCGGGTGTCGGTGATCACGACCTTGGCGTCCGGATACGACGCACGCAGCGCGGTCATCACGCCTTTCATGGCCTCGCGGCTGTCTGCCTCCATCCCGGCCGGGCTCGTACGCATGAAGTTTTCGGTCGTCGAGGCGTCGAGCTTGTCCACGTCACCGGTATTCCACGCCTCGACAAATGCTTCAATCGCCGCCTGCTTGACGGCATCGCTACCCGGTGGCGTCAGGGTTGCCCCGAGCTGCGTCATCCATGAGAGCACGTCGAAATACACTTCTTCGTGCGCGATCCTGTCGCCGTCGAAATGCGTGACCGTGTAGCCGTTGAGTTGCACCGGCTTAC
>JAOTWB010000015.1 GCA_029863125.1 Gammaproteobacteria bacterium | reverse complement strand
TGACGCCCAGCGGGCGCTCCTGCAGACACATTTTTGATCTAAGGAATTAAAGTGGCCACAAACCAGAACATTCGTATTCGTCTGAAAGCATTCGATCATCGCCTGATTGACAGCTCGGCGCGGGAAATCGTGGATACGGCCAAGCGCACCGGTGCCACTGTAAAAGGCCCGATTCCGCTGCCAATGAGAAAGGAGCGTTTCACGATCCTGATTTCACCTCATGTCAACAAGGACGCTCGGGACCAGTACGAAATACGTACCCACAAGCGCCTGATGGACATTGTGGACCCCACCGACAAGACCGTTGACGCCCTGATGAAACTGGAGTTACCGGCCGGCGTCGATGTTCAGATCAAGCTGAACTGAGCGCTGCGGGGGACGTATTCCTCATCGAAATGGCTCGCTCTGCTCCCGTCAAGCGGGACCGAGGTGCGCTATTACTTTCAATGAGGATCGTCGTGTCCACCGTGGGCCAGATAAGCTATTGATTTTGATAGAGAAGTAGTCCTCTGAGAATTCCGCACAAAAAGGCCGGAAACCGCTTGTATTGGGGGTTTTGCGTCGTATAATAGCGGGCTCGCTGCACTTGGCCGGACCGGGAGTCGGCCAGGACACAGCCAGGCACCATATCCGTCGCCAGGAAATCGAGGGTGACACGGCAAATCCCGGAACCGCCGGACCGATCGATGGATCGGGTCGGAGCTTAGGGTCAGCCCCAGAGCAAAGAGAGCAAACTCTCCGCGATGGCTGGCCCTTTCGCGTGTCTGGAAAAAGTGACGTTATAGCCGAAGCCATACGAAGTTTCGGCGCCGAGTTTTTGGAATGAGAGTCAGGCGCTGGCCAATCGAAGTCGGCGCGAGGTTTTGAAGATGACGATGGGTCTTGTTGGCCGCAAGTGCGGCATGACACGTGTCTTTACGGAAGACGGAGTTTCAATTCCGGTCACCGTAGTCGAGGCACAGCCAAACCGAATCACACAGGTGAAGACCGTGGAGACGGACGGCTATCGCGCGCTACAGGTTGTAGCGGGCAGCCGCAAAGCGTCCCGCGTCGCAAAACCTGCAGCCGGCCACTTTGCCGCGGCAAAGGTCGAAGCCGGCGACCTAATTACTGAATTCCGCATAGCAGACGGCGATGACACGGAATACGAGGTCGGCAAGGAACTGCGCGTCGAATTGTTTGATGAAGGCCAGAAGGTTGATGTCATCGGCACGTCGATTGGTAAGGGCTATGCCGGCACCGTCAAGCGCCACAACTTCAGCATGCAGGACGCTACGCACGGCAATTCGCTGGCTCACAGGGCACCAGGTTCTATTGGTCAGAACCAGACGCCCGGCCGAGTATTCAAAGGCAAGAAGATGTCCGGTCAGATGGGTAACGTACGGCGCACGATCCAAAATCTCGAGGTCGTGCGTGTTGACGGGGAGCGCAACCTGCTGTTGATCAAGGGCGCCGTCCCGGGTCATCGTGGCGGTAGCGTGATAGTGCGTCCTGCTGTCAAGGCAAGGAAGTAAGGGGCGTATTGATGAAATTGAAAGTACAGGACAAGGGCTCCGTCGACGTTCTCGATTCCACCTTTGGTGCGGCCTACAACGAAGCGCTCGTGCACCAGGTCGTAACGGCGCACCTGTCCGGAGCACGTGCAGGTACCAAAGCGCAGAAGAATCGTTCTGCCGTGCGCGGCGGCGGCGCCAAGCCCTGGCGTCAGAAAGGCACCGGCCGCGCGCGCGCTGGCACGATCCGCAGCCCCATCTTCGTTGGCGGTGGTCGTGCGTTCGCAGCCAAGCCCCGGAGCTACGAGCAGAAAGTAAACAAGAAGATGTATCGGGCCGCGCTGCGCTCGATGTTGTCGGAGCTGGTTCGACAGGATCGTCTGGTTATCGTCAAGGAACTTTCAATCGAGGCGCCTAAGACCAGGCAGCTGGCGACAAAGCTCAAAGAACTTGGGTTGGATAGCGTATTGATCCTGAACGAGGCGTTCGACGAGAAACTGTTCCTGGCCGCACGCAATCTGCCGAACGTCGGCATTTGCGATGTCGCCGCCATCGATCCGGTCGTCTTGATTCGATTCGACAAGGTCCTGGTGACCCTGCCGGCGCTGAAGCTCATCGAGGAGCGTCTGTCATGAGTATTGCCGCACACCAGGAAAGGCTGATGACCGTTATTCGCGGACCCCATCTGTCAGAAAAGTCGCACCTCGCGGCGGAGAAAAACCAGGTCGTGCTGAAGGTACGGACCGACGCGACCAAGAAAGAGATTCGGCAAGCCGTCGAGCTGCTGTTCGAGGTCAAAGTCGATGGCGTCCAGGTTGTTAACGTGAAAGGCAAGACAAAACGCTTTCAGCGGTCCCAGGGCCGCCGCGCGGATTGGAAGAAGGCTTACGTGAAACTGGCTGAAGGAAGCTCTGTCGAAGAGTTCTTCGGCGGTGAGTAGAGGGAACGATAGTGTCATTGCATAAAGCCAAGCCGACCTCCGCAGGACGTCGATTTGTCGTCGCCGTCAAGACGTCGGAGCTGCACAAGGGCAAGCCATACGGACCGCTGCTCGACAAGAAGATGTCGAAGGGCGGCCGCAACAACAATGGCCGTATAACGATACGCCACCAGGGTGGCGGCCATAAGCAGCGCTATCGCATCGTCGATTTCAAACGCGACAAGGATGGTGTCCCGGGTATTGTGGAGCGGCTCGAGTACGACCCAAACCGCAGTGCACATCTGGCGCTAATCAAGTATTCCGATGGTGAGCGTCGATACATCCTGGCGCCGAAGAACGTGGGCGCTGGCACGTCGATCATCAGCGGGGAAGACGCGCCGATCAAGCCGGGCAACGCGCTGCCGATCCGCGCCATTCCGGTTGGTACGACGATTCACAACATTGAGATGAAGCCGGGCAAGGGCGGGCAGCTGGTTCGTTCGGCCGGCGGTTCGGCGCAACTGGCTGCGCGTGAAGGCGCTTATGCGACGGTGCGACTGCGCTCGGGTGAGACACGCAGGATTCACGCCAGCTGTCGGGCGACGGTCGGTGAAGTCGGTCATGGCGAACACAACCTGCGCAAGCTTGGCAAAGCCGGTGCCAGTCGCTGGAGAGGCGTGCGCCCGACGGTTCGCGGTGTAGCGATGAACCCTGTGGACCATCCGCACGGCGGTGGTGAAGGACGAACCTCGGGTGGCCGCCACCCGGTAAGCCCCTGGGGTACGCCGACAAAGGGCGCCAAAACGCGCTCTAACAAACGTACGGACGGCATGATCGTCCGTCGACGTAAGCGCAAGTAGGAGCGGCCCATAGCCGCCAACATGGTCGCGAGAGACTAAGGATCTGAGAAATGCCGCGTAGTGTAAGAAAAGGCCCATTCGTCGATAACCACCTGGCGAAGAAGGTTGCAGAAGCCGCCAAGACTAACGATCGCCGTCCGATCAAGACGTGGTCGCGTCGTTCGATGGTGCTGCCGGACATGGTTGGCCTGACCATTGCCGTCCACAACGGACGTCAGCACGTACCGGTTCTGATTTCGGAGAACATGGTTGGTCACAAGCTTGGCGAGTTTGCGATGACACGTACGTTCCGAGGTCACTCCGGTGATCGCAAGACGAAGTAGGGAGCCGGTTCATGCAAGTTGCAGCAACACTTAGATACGCGCGCATTTCGCCGCAGAAATGTCGTTTGATGGCTGACGCGATCCGTGGCCAGTCGGTTGACAGCGCCTTGCGCACGCTGACGTTTTCGCCAAAGAAAAGTGCGCGGATCGTGAAAAAGGTCCTGGAGTCGGCGGTAGCCAACGCAGAACACAACCACGGTGCGGACATCGATGAATTGAAAGTCGCGACGATCGAGGTAAACGAGGCGCCGACGCTTCGTCGTTACCGCGCCCGTGCCAAAGGTCGAGGCGCACGGATCATAAAGCGAAACAGCCACATTACAATTCGGGTGGCAGACGAAAAATGATCATGAATTTCTGGATATGCCTCGCTGATCGGCTGGGAGACGAGTAAGAATTATGGGCCAAAAAGTACATCCAATAGGTATACGTCTTGGCATCGTCAAGGACTGGGCATCCAAGTGGTATGCCGACTCCAAGACGTTCCCCGGCTATATACGTGACGATCATGTCATTCGGGAGTTCATCAAGAAGAAGCTGAAAGATGCGTCGGTAAGTCGCATCGCTATCGAGCGTCCTGCGAATAAAGTGAATATCACGATTTTCACAGCGCGTCCGGGCATCGTCATCGGCAAAAAAGGCGAGGACATCGAGAAACTCCGCGCCGAATTGTCAAAGATGGTCGGCATGCTGATTCAGGATGTTCGCATCAACATCAGCGAAGTTCGCAAGCCGGAGCTTGATGCACAGCTGGTTGCCGAAGGTATCGCTCAGCAGCTCGAGCGTCGCGTCATGTTCCGTCGCGCCATGAAGCGCGCGGTGACGAACACGATGCGTGTTGGGGCCGAGGGTATCAAGGTCAAGGTGGGCGGCCGTCTGAATGGCGCCGAAATTGCGCGGTCCGAATGGTACCGCGAAGGACGTGTTCCGCTGCACACGCTGCGCGCGGACATCGATTATGGCACGGCAGAGGCACATACGACTTACGGTGTCATCGGCGTGAAGGTTTGGATTTTCAAGGGCGAAGTCTTTGACAAGCCCGATGCGGCTCCGGCAGAGGCGTCAGAAGCAGCTGCTGGCGCACGCACCTGAGAGTAGTTATTAGAGGTGTCGCAGGAACGGCTTCCCGCTTTCGGGGACTATACCAGCCGCGCCGGAGGACCAACGGAAGAACACGATGTTACAGCCTAAAAGAACCAAATTTCGCAAGCAGATGAAAGGGCGCAATCGCGGCCTCGCGCTGCGCGGAAGCGACGTTTCCTTCGGTCAATATGGCCTGAAAGCGACGGGGCGTGGCCGTCTGACGGCGCGTCAGATAGAAGCCGCGCGTCGGGCAATGACGCGCTACATAAAGCGTGGTGGAAAGATCTGGATTCGGGTCTTCCCCGATAAGCCGATTTCCAAGAAGCCGCTCGAGGTTCGTCAGGGTAAAGGCAAGGGGAACGTTGAGTACTGGGTTTGCCAGGTTCAGCCTGGACGGGTGCTTTATGAAATGGAAGGTGTAACGGAAGAGATTGCTCGTGAGGCATTTCGCCTGGCGGCCGCCAAACTGCCGTTTGCCACCGCTTTTGTATCTCGTCAGGTGATGTGATGAAAGCAATTGATCTTCGGACTAAATCGATAGCAGAGCTCAACGACGAACTCGTTGCGCTTCGCCGCGAGCAGTTCAATCTACGTATGCAGCATGCAACTGGCGAGTTGACCCATAACCACGAACACGGTCGAGTGAGAAAAGACATCGCGCGAATCAAGACGGTTTTGAACGAGCTTGGGCGTGCCGCAGGTGAAAACAAATGAGTGAAGCAGGCAAGACACAGCGTACGCTCGTCGGTCGCGTAGTCAGCGACAAGATGGACAAAACGGTATCGGTCGCCATCGAGCGAGTGATCAAGCACCCGGTCTACGGCAAATACATTCGCCGTACCAGTAAGGTTCTTGCTCACGATGCGTCGAATGAGTGCAGGTCCGGTGATCGCGTTGCGATTTCGGAATGCCGTCCGATTTCAAAAAACAAAGCCTGGTCCGTCGTCAATGTTGTTGAGCGGTCGGCGGACAAGTCATAACACTTAGGATGCAGTCATGATTCAGATGCAGACAGTTCTGGACGCCGCCGATAACTCCGGTGCTCGACGCGTACAGTGCATCAAGGTACTCGGAGGTTCGAAGCGCCGTTATGCTGGCGTGGGCGACGTTATCAAGGTAAGCGTTAAAGACGCGATTCCGCGAGGCAAGGTCAAGAAGGGCGAGATTTACAACGCAGTTGTCGTACGCACGCGTAAGGGCGTTCGCCGAAAAGATGGTTCGTTGATCCGTTTCGATGGCAACGCGGCTGTGCTGCTGAATGCTCGTCTTGAGCCTATTGGTACACGTATTTTTGGTCCGGTGACTCGTGAGCTGCGTACGAGCCGGTTTATGAAGATTATTTCGCTTGCGCCCGAGGTTCTCTAAGTGAAGAAGATCAGGAAAGGCGATGAAGTCATCGTAACTACGGGCAAGGACAAGGGCCGTCGTGGCACTGTGCTGCAGGTTCTTGCTGACGATCGCGTATTGGTAGAGGGTGTAAACCTCGCGAAGAAACACATTAAGCCGAATCCGAATATTGGTGAGGCGGGCGGCATCCGTGATACGGCGATGCCCCTGGATATATCAAACGTTCTCGTTTTCAACCCGAAGTCGAAGAAGGGCGAGCGGGTTGGTTTTCGCATCGGGAAAGACGGCAACAAGGTACGCGTCTTCAAGAGCGGCGACGTAGTCGATATTTAAGAGATACAAGAGATGTCACGTTTACAGGAAAAATATCAGAACGAACTCGCTGGAGAGATCCAGCAGAAGCTCGGGCTGAGCAATCCGATGGAAGTGCCCCGCATCACCAAGATCACGCTCAACATGGGCGTCGGTGAAGCGGTCGCTGACAAGAAGATCATGGAAAATGCTCGCAACGACATGGAGAAGATTGCGGGTCAGCGCCCGGTTACGCGGGTTGCCCGCAAGTCTGTCGCAACTTTCAAGATTCGTGATGGCATGCCAGTTGGCTGCATGGTCACGCTGCGCAGGGAGCGTATGTACGAGTTCCTCGATCGCCTGGTCAATATTGCAATCCCGCGAATTCGAGATTTTCGCGGCTTGAGCCCGAAGGCTTTCGACAAGCAGGGCAATTACAGCATGGGTGTTCAGGAACAGATTATTTTCCCTGAAATCAACTACGACGAAATTGATGCGCTGCGCGGTATGGATATCACAATTACCACGACGGCGCGCAACCCGGAGGAAGGCAGGGCGCTTCTCGAAGCCTTCAACTTTCCGTTCAAGAAGAAGTAGAGAAAATACATGGCCAAGAAATCGATGATCATGCGTGAACTGAAGCGCGCCAAGCTCGTAGCCCGGCAGGCTGAAAAGCGCAAGGCTCTGAAAGCGATCGTTCGTAGTATCCACAGTACGGACGAAGAGCGTGCTGTTGCACAGGCGAAACTGAACAAGTTGCCGCGTGACGGCAGCCCTGCGCGGCTGCGAAGCCGTTGCGCGATAACGGGTCGTCCGCACGGTGTTTATCGCAAGTTTGGCCTTGCCCGTAACAAGCTACGTGAAGCTGCCATGAACGGTGAAGTTCCTGGCCTTACGAAAGCCAGCTGGTAGGCGGAGACAAGACATGAGTATGACCGATCCGATCGCAGACATGCTGACCCGTATTCGTAACGGGCAAAAGGCACGCAAAGTCGCAGTGTCTATGCCGGCCTCGAAGGCAAAGGAAGCTGTCGCGAAAGTTTTGAAAGATGAGGGCTATATCACGGATTTTTCGATCGATGGTGAAGGCGCGGCCAAACAGCTGATCGTCGAACTCAAGTATTTCAACGGCGTCCCCGTGATCGAGAAAATCCAGCGCACCAGTCGTCCGGGCCT
This sequence comes from Gammaproteobacteria bacterium, assembly GCA_029863125.1. GTDB lineage: Bacteria > Pseudomonadota > Gammaproteobacteria > Steroidobacterales > Woeseiaceae > UBA1847. The sequence goes on along the minus strand of JAOTWB010000015.1, from coordinate 43,898 downwards.
GCGGATTTATCGCGGCAAGGAAGATCTGCCGAAAGTTCTCGGCGGTCTCGGTGTGGCGATCGTTTCAACCTCGGCTGGCGTCATGAGTGACCGGCAGGCGCGAGAGAAGGGCGTTGGGGGAGAGGTTCTCTGCATCGTTTCGTGATGCGCGATCCTGAAGGTAAGAGATAGGACTATGTCAAGAATTGCAAAAGAACCGGTTGAGCTGCCGAAAGGCGTCGAGTTCAGGCAAGACGGCAACGTTGTCACGCTTAAGGGTGGCAAAGGGGAGCTATCGCTGGTGCTGAACTCGGAAGTCGAGTTGAAACAGGACAACAACGTATTGAGCTTTGCACCGCGCTCCGGCTCGCGTTTTGCAACTGCGGTGGCCGGTACGATGCGGTCGATCATTGCGAATATGGCACAGGGTGTGTCGGAGGGCTTCGAGCGGAAGCTCGAGCTGGTGGGGGTCGGCTACCGAGCGCAGGCCCAGGGGAAGAAGCTCAGCCTGAGCCTTGGTTTCTCGCACCCGGTCGAATATACGGTGCCGGATGCGATCACCGTTGAAACGCCCAGCCAGACGGAAATTATCGTTAAAGGTGCTGACAAACAGCAGGTTGGTCAGGTCGCTTCTGAAATTCGGCGCTTCCGTCCGCCAGAGCCGTACAAGGGCAAGGGCGTGCGATATGCCGGTGAGCGTGTCTCTTTGAAAGAAGCGAAGAAGAAATAGCAGGGTTAACACCATGAAATTGGACAAGAAACAAAATCGCTTGCGTCGTGCCCGCAGAGGACGCGCCAAGATTCGTGAAGTTGAGGCTATCCGTCTGAGCGTTCATCGTACGCCGCGTCACATTTACGCGCAGGTGATCGGCACCGCGGATAACCAGGTTCTTGCATCGGCATCGACACTGGAAGCCGAAGTGCGCAAGGGAATCAAGTTTGGCGGTAACGTCGAGGCGGCGGCCATTGTGGGCGCGCGAATCGCTCAGAAGGCGAAAGCGGCTGGCATTGATACCGTTGCATTCGATCGTTCCGGTTTTCGTTATCACGGTCGTGTGAAAGCACTGGCTGAGGCGGCCCGCGAAGCGGGATTGAAGTTCTAACTATTTATAAGGAAATTTGATGGCCGAAGGCCATCGATAACCAACATGGCAAGAAACGAACAAAATCAATCCAACGATGACCTGATTGAAAAACTGGTTACCGTCAACCGTGTCGCCAAGGTTGTGAAGGGCGGCCGTCAATTTGGCTTCACTGCACTGACCGTTGTTGGCGATGGGCAGGGCAAGGTCGGGTTCGGCTACGGCAAGGCGCGAGAGGTGCCGATCGCGATTCAAAAAGCGATGCAAAGTGCCCGCAATAATATGATTAACGTCAATTTGAATAACGATACGCTGCAGTACGCTAAAAAGGGACGCCATGGCGCCACCCTCGTGTACATGCAGCCGGCCTCTGAGGGTACCGGCGTTATTGCCGGTGGTGCGATGCGGGCCGTTTTCGAGGCGGCAGGCGTTCGTAACGTTCTGGCAAAGAGCTATGGCTCGCGCAACCCGATAAACGTCGTTCGTGCAACGATCAAGGGACTGTCGGAGATTCACTCCCCGCAGGCGATTGCAGCGAAGCGCGGCAAGAAAGTTAAGGAAATTCTCGCCTGAGACTTCGGTCAGGGTGAGGGTTATTAGTAAAGAGACACAGAGACAGGATCATGGCGACGCCAAAAGAATTAAAGGTCACGCTGGTCAAGAGCAAGTTCGGGCGGCTGAAAAGCCACAAAGCCTGCGTTGCAGGCCTGGGTTTGAGGAAGATGCACCAAACGGTGACGGTAATAGATACGCCAGAGAATCGCGGCATGATTAACCGCATTTCGTACCTCCTGTCGGTAGAGGAAGCCTGACATGCGTTTGAATGATATGTCGCCCGGTAAAGGTGCGAGAAAAGTGGGCAAGCGCAAGGGCCGCGGTCATTCCGCAGGTCAGGGCAAAACCAGCGGTCGCGGCCAAAAGGGTCAGCATGCGCGCTCGGGCGGATACCACAAGGTCGGATTCGAGGGCGGCCAGATGCCGTTGCAACGTCGTTTGCCGAAGGTCGGTTTTCAGTCGCGGATGGCGCGTTTGACGGCCGAGCTGCGGCTGCACGAACTCGAAATTCCGTCCGCCGAGGTCATTGATATCGATGTGCTGAAAAAGGAAGACCTGGTCCCGGCGTTTGCGACCAAAGTCAAGGTCATCAAGTCTGGTGTAATCAAGAAGGCGGTCAAGCTGAAAGGTCTCGCGGTCACCAAAGGTGCTCGTGCAGACATCGAGAAAGCTGGCGGCTCGATAGAAGGGTGAATTAGGAGCGGCCGTGCTAATAGCGCTGCGAACCAATCGAATGGTTCAGACGTGCTGACAGGACGACCGAGAATGAGACAACTATGGCGAAGAAGCCCCAACAAAGTCCGGCGGATCTTGCGAAGACGGCGAGCAAGCTAGGCGAACTAAGAGTTCGCTTGCTGTTCCTCGTTGGCGCGTTGATCGTTTATCGCGTTGGCACCTATATTCCGGTGCCCGGCGTGGATCCGGTTGCGTTGGCCGATTTCTTTGAGCAGCAGTCCGGCAACCTCCTGGGTATGTTTAACATGTTCTCCGGCGGTGCGCTTTCGCGCTTCGGCATTTTCGCGCTCGGTATCGTTCCGTACATTTCGTCGTCGATCATCATGCAGATGGCGAGTCATATCGTGCCGAGCCTGCAGGCCCTGCGTAAAGAAGGTGAATCGGGCCGTCGCCAGATCGTAAAATACACGCGGTACGGCACGGTTGCCCTGGCCAGTTTCCAGTCGGTTGCAGCGGCTTCATGGCTGTCGAACCAGGCCGGCCTCGTGGTTAACCCGGGCACGGCGTTCCTGATAACGGCCTGTATTACGCTTGTCACAGGTACGGTGTTCCTGATGTGGCTGGGCGAGCAGATCACGGAACGTGGCATCGGAAACGGTATTTCCATGATCATCCTCGCGGGCATCGTTGCTGGTCTGCCGGGTGCGATTGCGGGTACGGCTGAGCTGGTCCGTAACGGCGAGATGAGCGCCATTACGGCAATCCTGATGCTGATCGGTGGTATTGCGGCAATTATTTTCGTCGTTTACATGGAGCGCGCGCAGCGTCGCATAACGGTGAACTACGCACGGCGTCAGCAGGGCCGCAAGATGTTCCAGGCGCAGAGCACGCACCTGCCGTTCAAAATCAACATGTCGGGTGTCATACCGCCGATTTTTGCTTCGAGCATCCTGATGTTCCCGGCGACGATTGCACAGTTTTTCGGCCAGGCCGCTGAGCCCAACGCTGTGCAGCGTGCGCTTCAGACCATAGGTGCGAACCTTGGTCCCGGGCAGCCCGTTTATGTCTTGCTGTATGCAGCAATGATCGTTTTCTTCTGCTTCTTCTACACGGCGCTGATGTACAACTCGAAGGACACCGCGGACAACCTGAAAAAAGCCGGTGCTTTCCTGCCGGGAATCCGGCCGGGAGCCCACACGGCTGAATATATTGACAGAGTCCTGACCCGATTGACGTTTTGGGGCGCATTCTATATCGCTGGCGTCTGTCTCCTGCCTGAGCTGGTTCGCATGTTTTACCCGGCGATGCCATTCAGCTTCGGCGGCACATCGCTACTGATCCTGGTTGTCGTCACGATGGACTTCATGGCGCAAATGCAGGCGCATGCCATGAGTCACCAGTACGAGGGCATGATGCAGAAAGCCAATCTGCGTAACTATGGCAGAAGCGGACAGGTCCGCTGAGCTAATCAGCGCTTAGGAGAAAGCTCATGAAAGTAAGAGCATCAGTCAAAAAGATTTGCAGAAATTGCAAGATCATTCGCCGCAACGGTGTTGTGCGCGTGATCTGCACGGACGCACGGCATAAGCAGCGCCAGGGTTAGTCCCGGCACTATTTGATGAGGAATACGTAAGTGGCACGTATAGCAGGCATAAACATTCCGTTGAACAAGCACGTCGTGATTGCGTTGACGTCGATCTACGGTATTGGACATTCGCGCGCGAAGAAGATTTGCGAAGCGGCCGGCGTTCCGCCAAGCATGCCGGTGAAGGACCTGGCTGAGCCCGAGGTAGCGAAGCTGAGAACTGCCGTCGCAGCGTTTACGGTCGAAGGCGACCTGCGTCGCGAGACATCCATGAATATCAAGCGCCTGATGGACCTTGGTTCCTACCGTGGCATTCGTCACAGGCGTGGTCTGCCGCTGCGCGGCCAACGCACACGCACGAACGCGCGCACTCGCAAGGGTCCGCGTCGTCCCATTAAACGATAGTTAGGAGCGGTCCCAGACCGCGAATTGAATTATGGCTGAAGCTAAAAAGAAGAAGGTTAAAAAGCACGTTGTTGACGCAATTGCGCACATACATGCTTCCTTCAACAACACGATCATCACGATAACCGATCGTCAGGGCAATGCCTTGTCGTGGGCCACTGCAGGTGGCTGTGGTTTTCGAGGTTCTCGTAAATCCACCCCGTTCGCAGCCCAGGTAGCGTCGGACAAAGCGGGCCGTGTGGCTCTGGAGTTTGGCGTCAAGAATGTGGATGTGCGGGTTCGTGGGCCGGGTCCCGGCCGCGAGTCGGCCGTGCGCGCTCTGAATGCCCTGGGATTTCGTATTCAAAGTATTGAGGATGTGACGCCGATTCCTCACAACGGCTGTCGCCCGCCCAAGAAGCGTCGCGTTTAGAGGCTGAATAATGGCAAGATATTTAGGACCAAAATGCAAACTGTCCCGCCGCGAAGGTACGGACCTGTTTTTGAAAAGCGGCGTAAGGCCGCTGGAATCGAAGTGCAAGCTGGAAGTGCCGCCAGGCGGGCCGACACAACGTCGACCGCGCATGTCGGATTACGGTTTGCAGCTGCGCGAGAAACAGAAGCTCCGTCGCATGTATGGCGTGCTCGAGAGGCAGTTCCGCAATTACTACAAACGTGCTGCGCAGCTGAAGGGCTCAACAGGTGAAAACCTGCTGCGACTTCTCGAGGGTCGCCTCGATAACATTGTTTATCGCATGGGCTTCGCCGCCACGCGCGCCGAAGCACGCCAGCTTGTCAGTCATAAGAGCATCGAGGTGAACGGCAAGGTTGTGAACATCCCGTCCGCTCAGCTCAAAGCCGGCGATGCCATCAACGTTAGGGAGAAGGCGAAGAAACAGCTTCGTATTCAAAGCGCATTAGAAATAGCGAACCAGGTCGGCCTGCCCGAATGGGTCGATGTCGACGCAAAGAAAATGGCGGGTGTGTTGAAATCGTTACCGGATCGGGAAGATATTCTCCCCGATATTAATGAAAACCTTGTCGTCGAGCTGTACTCGAAGTAGTCAGGAGGGTCTTTACCCATGCAGGAATCAGTACACGAATTTCTGAAACCGCGCGTTGTAAAAGTAACGCCGGTCAGCGATCTGCAAGCAAAAGTCACGATCGAACCATTCGAACGCGGTTTTGGCCATACGCTCGGCAATGCGCTGCGCCGCATTCTGCTGTCGTCTATGCCCGGCGCCGCGATTACCGAAGCGGAGATCGAGGGGGTACTCCACGAGTACACCAGTATCGAAGGCGTGCAGGAAGATGTTGTCGATATTCTTTTGAGCCTCAAGCAGGTTGCGGTTACGATGAACACGCGTGACACAGCTGAACTTCGCTTGTCGAAGAAAGGTCCGGGCCCGGTCACCGCCGGAGATATTCAGCTCGACCACGATGTCGAGATCATGAATCCCGAATTGGTCATTGCTAACCTGACCAAGGCTGGCGAATTGAACATGCTGCTCAAAGTCGAGCGCGGCCGCGGTTACCGCCCGGCAACGCAGCGCCCGTCGTTTGAAGATCAGACCGGCCCCATTGGCCGCCTGATGCTTGACGCGTCGTTCAGCCCCGTTAATCGTGTCACTTACAACGTCGAAGCGGCCCGTGTTGAACAACGCACCGATCTCGACAAGCTTCTGATCGACATCGAAACGAATGGCACGATCGATCCGGAAGAAGCGATCCGCCGGGCCGGCAGCATTCTCAAAGATCAGCTGTCAGTCTTCGTTGATCTGCAAGGGCAGGAAGAAGGCGTTGGCGCTCAGGCGGAAAGCCAGGTTGATCCGATTCTATTGCGTCCTGTGGATGAACTCGAGCTCACGGTTCGTTCTGCGAACTGTCTCAAGGCGGAAAACATCATGTATATCGGCGACCTGGTACAGCGGACGGAAGTCGAGCTGCTGCGAACGCCCAACCTCGGCAAGAAATCTTTAACAGAAATCAAGGAAGTACTGGAAGGTCACGGTCTCGGTCTGGGAATGCATCTGGACAACTGGCCGCCGGCAAGTCTCCGCCCCGAGCATGAGCTAATGATGTAATGCATCTCGAGCATCGGCTCGCGTTGTGTAATCGATATTTAGGAAAGACAAATGCGCCATAGAAAATCCGGTCGCCGACTGGGTCGAACCAGTTCACATCGTAGCGCCATGTTTCGCAACATGGCGACGTCAATGCTGAAGCATGAGACGATCAAGACCACGCTGCCCAAAGCTAAAGAGCTGCGTCGCGTTGTCGAGCCGCTGATCACGCTGGCAAAAAATGACAGCGTTGCGAATCGGCGCCTGGCCTTCGATCGCCTGCGTGACAAAGAAGCTGTCGGGAAGCTCTTTACGGAAATAGGCCCGCGCTTCAAAGAACGTCCCGGTGGTTATCTGCGGATCCTGAAAACAGGTCCCCGTCCCGGTGACGCCGCACCGATGGCTATTGTCATGATGACGGAACAGGCTGCCGAAGTTGTCGTCGAGGATTGAGGCCGTGGATTTTGCTTAAGCGGATGAGTGAATTGCGCTCTTGGCCACGCCGAGAGCGGAAAAAACCGGGCATTTGCCCGGTTTTTTTATGCCGAATGACATCCATAAGACATTGAAAAAAATGGGAAAATATTTGAATTTGGCGTCTTGTGAGTCGTCTCACAGCGATACGTGGCCATTCACCTTACAGTAATTGCTCATATCTTCACGGGAATAGAGCCATTAGCAGCGAAAAGTCCTTTGATGAATGCGTATTCCTGTCGAAAGAGGCATTCGATCCGGACGCCGTGTTTCTCGACGACATCGTCGACGACAACGTGTTGCCCTACCTGAGCCTGGCTGTCGACGGTCTGACGGACCCGGTGGATGGCAAGACGGGCAAGCTCGAACTGCGGCCGGAAGACGTAGCCGCGAACGAAGCTCCGCCGCCCGACACGACAATGCCTGTCGCAACGCTGGGCGATGAGCAGCTCGATGTTTATGGATGGGAGTCGAGCTTGTGGAAAAAAATCAAGGGTTACATCGGACTCTGACGGTCTCTGGCGCCGATCGCCGGCAATTCGCCGCAAGATACATTCTAGATCTTCCACCACTGTTCAATTGATGAGTGGTAGTATTTCCGAATGATTTTCAAAGACAAGACCGTGATCATCACGGGCGGATCGGAGGGCGTGGGTGCTGCCACTGCACGCCTGTTTGCCGAAGCTGGCGCGAACCTGATGCTTGTGGCGCGCGGCAAGAAGAACCTCGAGGCAGTCGCCGAAGCCTTACGCGACAAGACAAAAGTCGAAATATTCGCGATGGACGTAACCGACGCGGATGCCTGCATTGATGTGTTCAAAAAGTCGCAGTTCGAGTTCGGGCGCATCGACATCCTCGTGAACAATGCCGGCTATCACGCGCGCGGCAGCGTCGAAGAGGTTGACGCCACGGAGCTGGCGAGAGTCGTCGACGTAAATCTGCGGGCGCCCATCATGCTAAGTCGTATTGCTTTGCCGTATCTCCGGGAATCCGGTGAAGGCGCAATCATCAATGTCGGATCCCTTGCGGGCCGAACGCCAGTCCCTGGCGCAGCGACTTATTCAGCCACGAAAGCAGGTTTGCGCGCATTCACCCTGGCGCTGGCCGAAGAACTGCGCGGCAGCAAGATAAAAGTCGGACTCGTGTCGCCCGGTCCCGTAAACACCGCGTTTATCATGTCGGACATGAACAAAGTGTCTGACATCACATTCTCACAGCCGATGAGTACCGCTCAAGAAGTCGCGCAGACCATTCTCGACCTTTGCGGCAACAACATTACTGAAAAGGCAATGCCTCCGATCAGCGGGATTCTTGCGACCGTGTCTTACCTGATGCCATGGGTTGGCCGACAAATGAGGCCGATGCTGGAGCGCAAGGGCCAAAGGGTGAAGAAAAAACTCAAAGCAGAGCAAAAGCGTCGCGAGTCAGATTCTCCCTATCGTTGACCAGAACGCGGACGTCATCCTCGATGCGGATGCCGCCGAAGGGCCGCAGCCAGTCTATCGTATCCCACTTAACAAGCTTCTCGGCCGGCGTGCCGCGCAGATTCTCGAGGAGCATATCGATAACATACAGGCCCGGCTCGATAGTCAACACCATGTTTTGCTCGAGCACACGGGTAAGCCTGAGGAACGGATGCCCGCTGGGCGGATCGATCGTCGTGCCGGACTCGTTCTCCATGAAGCCGCCGACGTCGTGAACCTGAATGCCAAGAAGATGACCCAGCCCGTGGGGGAAAAACGCCGACGTGACGCCTGTTTCGAGCAGCGTGTCAGGGTCGCCCTTTGCGAGTTCGGTGTCCACGAGGACCTCGGCGAGCATCCTGTGCGTGTTGACATGCAAATCGCGATAGTCGACGCCGACTTCAACCTTGGCAACGATTTCCTGTTGCATGCGGTCAATGCGATCGATCAGGCCCTGAAAACGCATATCACCGAAGGAATAGGTGCGCGTGATGTCCGAGGCATAGCCGTGTACCTGTGCACCGGCATCGATAAGGAACGAAACAGTGACCGCAGGAGAGGCGCGATCGAGATCCGTGTAATGCAGCACGGCACCGTGCTCATTCAATGCCACGATATTACCGTAGGGTAGTTCTTCATCAGTATGGCTGACCGCCTCGCAATACGAGCGGTGAATGTCGAACTCCGAACGTCCCTCGCGAAACGCCGCCTCCGCCGCACGATGTCCCGCTGCACCGCGTTCTGCAGCGAGGCGCATGACGGCGAGTTCATAGTCCGTCTTGATGCCGCGCGCATAATGCAGAATGTTGATGGCCGTGTTGGGATTGACCCGCTCGATGCCAAACGCCATCGCTTCGTCGTCAATTTCACCGATTACGATGCATTTCTCACGCTGTTTGGGCAGATGCGCAGCGATGTCTTCAATCGCATTCACGATTCGTATGTCGAAGTGCCGGGTCCAGTAGCCGTCCGGCGTGCCGGGCACGACGTGCCAGTAGTCCTGAGGTTGAAAATAGAGGAGAACCGGCGCCTCGCCGGGCGTGTAGATAAGGTAGGAGAACGGCAGACGCGTCAGCGGCACCCAGCTGACGAAGTGCGGATTGGCCTTGAACGGATAGTAGTGATCATCGAGAAACGCGACTTTCGGGTTTCCTGAATATATAAGCACGTGGCTTGCGCCCGCTTGTTCCAGGGCGTGATCGTGCCGTGCGGTAATGGTCTCGAGATGGTCTCCGTACAAAGACCCGAGTGACGAATTCTTGTCGGTATAGTCGCTTTTCATAAAGAAGATCATACCCTGTTGCTGGCGCCGTCTGCGAGTGCCATGATTGACCCCCTCCTACAGGGGAGTGGAGCAAAGGATGAAGCGAATTTCATGGTCGACAGGCATTGCATTGTTGGTTTACGGGCTTCCCGGTTTGGCATCTGAGCCGGGATACGATCGGGTGACCGGTCGCGCGCTTGCTTCCCGCTCGGAGGTTATCGCGCCACAAGGCATGGCGGCGACGAGTCAGCCGCTTGCAACACAGATTGCGCTCGATATTTTGAAAGCGGGCGGCAGCGCAGTTGATGCGGCCATCGCGGCCAATGCCGCACTGGGACTCATGGAGCCCACGGGCTGCGGCATTGGCGGAGACCTGTTCGCGATCGTCTGGGACGCCGAAAAAAAAGAACTCACGGGACTGAACGCCTCGGGACGAGCGCCGAAAGCGATGACGCTCGAGTATTTTCGCGAGAAGGGCCTCGACAGGATCCCGCCGTTTGGCCCGCTGCCGGTGAGTGTGCCCGGTGCTGTCGATGGATGGTTTGAATTGCATGAACGCTACGGAAGCCTGCCGATGCGTGACATTCTGGCACCTGCTATCCGATACGCCCGTGAAGGCTTTCCGGTGTCCGAAGTCATTGCTTACTACCTGTCGCGCAGTGTTGATCGCATCGGGAAATACCCGGGGTTTGCGGAGACCTATATGCCCAATGGCAGGATGCCGAAAAAGGGCGAGATGTTCCGAAATCTGCGATTGGCAAAAACCTATGAAGCTATTGCAGCGAAAGGCAGAGACGAATTCTACAAAGGTGATATTGCGAGAAAGATCGACGCTTACATGGCAGAGCAGGGTGGTTTGCTGAGCTACGATGACCTGGCGGCGCATGAGTCGGAATGGGTCACGCCGGTTTCGACTAACTACCGCGGCTGGGACGTTTACGAGTTACCGCCGAACGGCCAGGGCATCGCCGCGCTGCAAATTCTTAATATCCTGGAGGGCTACGACATTGCAGCGATGGGCTTTGGAAGTGCCGAGTACCTGCATACGCTTGTTGAAGCCAAGAAGCTTGCCTTCGAGGATCGCGCCCGCTACTACGCGGACATGGACTTTGTCGACGTGCCGGTCGCTCGATTGATTTCGAAAGACTATGCCGACGAGCGCCGCAAGCTGATCTCATCCACGCAGGCCTCGAAACGGCTGCCGCCGGGCGACGCAATACTCGAACACGGTGACACGATTTACCTGACGGTCGCCGATAAGGCGGGCAATATGGTGTCGCTGATACAAAGCAATTACAGGGGCATGGGGTCCGGCATGACGCCGGGCGAACTCGGCTTCGTCCTGCAGGATCGCGCCGAGCTTTTTGCGCTTGAAGAAGGCCGCGCGAACGTCGTTGCAGGCGGCAAGCGTCCGTTCCACACGATCATCCCTGCCTTCGTGATGAAAGACGGTAAGCCATTGATTAGTTTTGGTTTAATGGGCGGTGCAATGCAGCCCCAGGGGCACGCGCAGGTCATTGTCAACCTCGTCGATTTCGGCATGAACCTGCAGGAAGCGGGAGATGCTGCGCGCATCAATCACACGGGGTCGTCGGAACCAACGGGCACAACGATGAACGATGGCGGTATCGTTCACATGGAAAGCACGTTCAGCGCAGGTACGCGTGAGGCGCTGGAGGCGCTGGGGCATACGATCGGTCCGAGCGACGGCAGTTTCGGGGGTTATCAGGCGATCATGTGGGATCACGAGCAAGGCGTGTATTATGGCGCGTCCGAAGTACGCAAAGACGGGCAGGCGGCAGGATACTAGGGAATGACGCAGGAGATTTACCTCACGGGGATTACCACGACGGGAACGCCGCACATCGGCAATTACGTTGGCGCGATTCGCCCGGGGATTGCGGCGAGCAAAGATCCGAAAAAAAAGAACTACTATTTCCTTGCCGACTTTCATGCTCTGGCGAAAAGCGGCGACCCGGACCAGATCAGCAGATCAACGCTGGAGATCGCGGCCGCGTGGATGGCATTGGGCCTCGATACGGAACACGCGACCTTCTACCGGCAGTCCGATATTCCGGAAATTACTGAACTGACCTGGATCCTCACGAGCATGACGGCCAAGGGCCTGATGAACCGGGCCCACTCCTACAAAGCGGCAGTCCAGGCGAACATCGACAGTGGCAATAAGGACCCTGACAAGGGCATCACCATGGCCCTGTACAGCTACCCGATCCTGATGGCGGCAGACATCCTGATGTTCAAATCGACAAAAGTCCCGGTCGGCCGAGACCAGAAACAACATGTCGAAATGGCGCGGGATATCGCGCAACGATTCAATCATCATTACGGTGACATATTCATGCTACCGGATCCGGTCATTAGCGAGCACACGGCGGTCCTCGCAGGACTGGACGGGCGCAAGATGAGCAAGAGCTACAACAACACGATCCCCCTGTTCGCGTCGGAGAAGCCTCTCAGAAAACTGATAATGAAAATCAAAACCAACAGTCTTGAACCGGGCGAGCCAAAAGATACAAAGGGCAGCACGATCTTCGACATCTACAAAGCGTTTGCGACGCCTGAGGAAACGGCGGAGGTCGAAAAGCTCTATGCCGAGGGTGTCGCCTGGGGAGAGATGAAGCAAAAATTGTTCGAATACGTTAATGACCACATTAAGCCCGCTCGCGACGAATACCAGCGCCTTATCGCTGATCCGGCGATTGTCGAGGCGGAGCTAAAGAAAGGTGCTGAACGGGCACGGGAAATTGCCGTACCGTACATGGCGGAAATTCGTAACGCGATAGGAATTCGACAGCTGGGATAAGCAGGACCATGAGCAACAAAGAGATCCGAGATTTACTGGCCAGACTCCGGAACGAAATACAGAAGACGGAACTGGACGACGATACCCTCGCCGCTGTGCGGGATCTGGACTCCGACATTGATGATTTGCTGGACCCTGAAGGGCATCGTGCGGAATCGGAGTCTGTATTGGAAAAAGCCAGGGAACTGGAGACCAACTTCGCCGCAGAACACCCGACGATCGAACGCTTCATGCGCGAGGTTATAGACGTACTCGTTCGCATGGGAATTTGAGAATAATTCGTTGAGGAATGCTATGGGACACAAACAATACTGTGTTGTATCGGGCACGCTCTTTGCCCTGGTTGCCCTGGCCCACTTGCTGAGAATCGTGTACGGCATGTCGATCCAGGTCGATGACTATGTGGTCCCGATGCTGGTTTCCTGGGTCGCCCTGATCATCCCGGGCGCATTGGCCGTTTGGGCTTTCCGGATAAAATGACCGGCCGGACAAGATTCGACCCCCGCACCCACACGATAGGTCTCGATTACGACCTGCGGGCTTCGAAGATTCCGGAGAGACCCGATCCCCCGGTTCCCTTCGATGGAATCACCTTCGGTGTCGCCGCAATGTCCGAGAACTCTCCTCATGGCGGCGAGATGCACCCCGACGGCGACGAAGTCTTGTACCTGGTTGCCGGCCGCGCCAGGGTCGTTTTCCTGGATACAGATGACGACGACATCGAAATGCGGCCGGGGGACGGGCTGGTCGTGCCGAAGGGAGCGTGGCACCGGGTGGACATCCTGGAACCATGCCAGATTGTCTATCTGACGCCTGGACCGAACAACCAATTCAGGCCGCTGGACTAGCAGCCGGTGCTTGCCCGGCACGCACTTTGCTGGATTCTGCTTGCCGTCGTCGCAATCATAAACGGCGTGCTCCGTGAGAATACATATGGAAAAAGTGTATCGGAACTCGCCGCACACCAGGTCTCAACGGTGACCGCCATCGTCTTCACTGGCATTGTCGTCTGGCTGTTGCAACGGGCTTGGCCGTTGGAGTCGGCGCATCAGCCTGGACCGTCGGATTACTCTGGTTTGTCATGACGATAGTATTCGAGTTAGGTTTTGGTCACTTCGTGCCCGGCCGTTCTTTCAGTCGCCTCGTCGCAGACTACAATCTCTTGCAGGGCCGGGTTTGGGTGTTGTTCCTCGTGTGGGTCGCCGTCATGCCGTACCTATTCTTCAAATTGACGCAGGCGGCGTAGATGGCAGGTCTGATTACGCAAACCGACAACGCCCTGTAGAATGGCCGTTGTGACAAGCAAATTCCATCTCGCCCAGGCCAACATAGCGCGGATGCGTGCGCCTCTCGAGGATCCGCTGATGGAGGGTTTTGCCGCCCGCCTGGAGCCACTCAACGCATTGGCAGACTCGTCTCCGGGCTTTGTATGGCGACTGCAGACGGAGGAGGGCGACGCAACTTCAGTGCGGGCGTTTGAGGACGAGCTGATCCTGTTCAATCTGTCGGTCTGGGAGTCAATCGAGGCTCTCGAAGCCTATGTATACCGATCAAACCACGTCGCAGCCGTGCAGCAGCGTGCCGAATGGTTCGAGCGCCCGACAAAGTCGCCGCTCGTTCTCTGGTGGATCGATGCAGGACATATACCCACCGAAACCGAAGCACAAAAGAGATTCGAATTATTGTGGCAAAATGGACCCACACCAGCGGCTTTTACATTCCGAACGCGATTTGACGCGGACACGTGAGGCAGACTTGGACGAACTCTCTTTTCTTGTTAAAGGTTCGGCCGCGGACCCTTATGAGGTCACGTTTATCAAAGACGATGACAGCCTTACCGCATTGTGCACGTGTCCGGCCGGGCAGTTCGGAAACTTCTGCAAGCATCGAATAGCGATCCTCGACGGCGACGCCAAGGCCATTGTCAGCGATAACGCGAATCGGGTTTCGACAATAGTGGAATGGCTGCAGGGAACAGACGTGGCGCTGGCTCTGGCTGAGTTCCGGAATGTGGAAAAGGCCGGTGGCGTATCAAAGAGCACGCTTGCCGCCGCAAAAAAGAAGCTGGCAAGAGCGATGAATTCCTGAACACAGCCGCGGTCAGCATGATTGCTGCCGGCTGTATCCGCGTATAGTAAGCTGATTTTTGACGACCATCAGCAAAAGGAAAACGGTGCAGACTTCCAAGAGCTATCGCAATTACGTGCTGCTGTTATTGATGGTCGTATACATCTTCAATTTCATCGATCGGCAGATTCTTGTTATTTTGCAGGAGTCGATAAAAGCTGAGCTCGGCCTTAGCGATAAACAGCTCGGTCTGTTGTCCGGATTTACGTTTGCAGTTTTCTACGTCGTCTGTGGCATTCCGATTGCCCGCTGGGCGGACCGATACAACCGTGTCAACATTGTTTCGATCTCGATCGCTGTTTGGAGCGCAATGACGGCGATTAGCGGCCTGGCAGCAAGCTACATGCATTTGCTGGCGGCGAGAATAGGTGTCGGCGTAGGTGAAGCCGGCGCAAGCCCGCCGTCTCATTCCATCATTTCAGATTATTTCCCGCACGGGCAGCGCGGTCGGGCGCTGTCCGTGTATTCGATCGGAATCTACATTGGCATTCTGGTCGGATTCCTGCTGGGCGGCTGGATCAACCAGTTTTTCGGTTGGCGCGTCGCGTTTTTTGTCGTGGGCTTGCCCGGAATCCTTATGGCAGTTGTCGTAAAACTGACGCTGCGGGAGCCCCCGCGTGGCCAGATGGATGCCGGCGACCATAGCGACGTTCCTGAAGGTCACCTCGTTGCCGACCTGAAACGACTGTGGGCGCTGCGCAGCTTTCGATACGCGGCTTTTGGCGCCGGATTCAACGCGTTTGTTGGCTACGGCTCGTTGAATTTTATGCCGTCTTTCGCCATTCGGATTTATGACGTCCCCGTGGGCCTCGTCGGTACCTGGCTGGCCTTAATTGCGGGCCTGGCCGGCGGCACCGGTGCATACGCGGGTGGGTATCTGAGCGACCATCTCGGCAAACGGGATGACCGTTGGTCTTACTGGGTCGCGGGTATCAGTACATTTGCAGCCGGTCTGCTGCTGCTGCCGATGATGCTGAGCGGCGACCAGTACGTGATGTGGAGCATTTATGTCCTGGTGGCGCTTTGCGGGGCTATGTTCCTTGGGCCTACGATTGCTACTGCGCATGCGCTCGTCGGGCCGAGATATCGGGCGTTATCGTCGTCGGTATTGTTTTTCGTGCTGAATATCATCGGGCTCGGTCTAGGCCCGCTGACCGTGGGTGCGATAAGCGATGCGCTGATGCCGTCGCTCGGTATCAATTCGATACGTTGGGCGATCATGAGTACGGCGCTCGCCGCGTTTGTCGGCGCCGGCTTTTACTTCAATGCCGCTCGTTATGTTCGTGATGACCTGTGGTCCGGAAGAAAATAGTCTCGGAGTTACCGTGAGCAAGAGCATAAAAACCCATTGGCAGCGTGTGTATGCTGAAAAGAAGCCGACCCAGGTGTCCTGGTACCAGCCGGTTCCCGAAAAATCCCTGCAACTCATACGGGCGACGGGTATAGCCAAGGATGAACCGATCCTCGATGCAGGCGGCGGCGCTTCGACGCTCGTAGATAATCTTCTGAAAGACGGTTACACGGACATCAGTGTGCTGGATATTTCCGGCAAGGCGCTTGAACGATCGCGTGCCCGGCTCGGAGATTCTGCCGAAGCCGTAAACTGGATCGAATCGGATGTCACTGAATTCGAGCCGCCGCGGCAATACGCCCTGTGGCACGACCGTGCCGTATTCCATTTTCTGACTGAATCATCCGATCGAGATAAGTACGTCAACGTAGTTTGCCGCGCTTTGCTGCCGGGGGGACACCTCGTGCTGGCGACGTTCGGGCCGCAGGGCCCGAAACGGTGCAGCGGGCTGGACGTTCAACGCTACGGTATCGAGGATCTGCAGGAGCTGGTCGGCGACCGGTTCGATTTGCGCAGTCATGAACTCAATGAGCATGAAACACCAATGGGCTCGGCCCAGCAATTCCTCTATTCGTGGTGGCAAGCGGGATCTTGAGAAGAGGAAATACAAAGAAGAAGGAGAAAAAAGATGGACATCAATATCTGGGCTGTAATCGTCGCAGCCGCATCCAGTTTCTTATTGGGCGGCCTGTGGTATTCGCCCCTGCTGTTTCTAAAGCCCTGGAATAACGCGATGGGCCGCACCGAAGAAGATAATGGCCATCCCGCGAAAGTCTTCGGTTTGAGCTTTGTTTTTGCATTCGTTGCGGCCTATGTCTTCGCGATGCTGCTGGGGCCCGAGCCGGTGCTGTCGGAATCCTGGAAAGCGGGGCTTGTGGTAGGGCTCGGTTTTGTCGGCATGAGCTTTGGCATCAACTATCAGTTCGCGAACCGCCCATTGGCGGCGCTGTTTATTGACGGCGGGTATCACACCGGGCAGTTTGTGCTCTATGGCCTGATTCTCGGCGCCTGGCACTGAACAGGAAAACAACGGACTGGCATCTCGAGACCGAGCGGCTCGCGCTTTATCGGCTCAGGTTGAATGATGCCGGCCTGATGCTGGCCGTCTGGAATGATCCGGCGTTCATACGTCATGTTGGTGATCGCGGCATGCGGACGGTTGCCGAGGCAGAGACCGCGTTGAAAGAGGGCCCGCTCAAGCTATACGAGGACCATGGTTATGGGCCTTACTGCCTGTCACTCAAAAAAGAGCGAACGCCAATCGGCATCTGTGGCCTGTTCCGACGCGACAACCTGGATGACCCGGACATCGGTTTTGCTCTACTTCCCGACTATCGTGGCAAAGGATTTGCTGCTGAGGCAGCGCATGCAGTAATCGCCCACGCGCGTGCGGATCTGGGTCTTCGGCGATTGACGGCAATTGTGTCTCCTGAAAACGTCGCGTCCATTGGATTGCTTGAAAAACTTGGCATGAGTTTCGAAAGAGGCATTACAATGCCCGGCGAGGAAAACGAAATCAGCCTGTACAGCATGAAACTGGACTGACCGGCGGGAGAGGCATGAAGTTTTTCAGGAGCGATGGTGCCCGAACGGGTCTCTTTTTTGGTGCAACCTCCGGTGTTATTACAACAATCGGTCTCATCGTCGGCCTCAATTCCGGCACGAAGTCCGTAATAGCGGTCCTGGGCGGCATTCTCGTCATCGCCGTCGCCGATGCGATGTCGGATGCGCTGGGCATTCACCTGGCCGAGGAGGCCGATCCGAGTACGACGCATGACCACGTCTGGTCGGCAACTATCATGACCTTCCTCACAAAATTCGCGTTCTCGATCAGTTTCGCGGTACCGCTGTTGCTGCTGCCGCTCGCGACGGCCGTCCTGGCCTCGGTCATCTGGGCGATGCTGGTCATTATCGTACTGAGCTATTTTCTGGCACGCTCACAGGATGAGCCACCACTCGCAATTATTGCAGAACATGTTGGCATCGCGATGCTGGTCGTGATTTTTTCCCATTACATCGGCGTGTGGGTTGGGGCGACGTTCGGGTAGCTGATGAGTGACACTGACGAAATCATTGGATGGCGAGACCTGCGCGAGTTCGCTGCTGTCGATCTGACGCGCTCTTTCGTGCTGTCATGGCACGTAGAGTCGGGCAGCCTGGTCATCGACGTCGATCTCTACTTGATGCCGGAACACCCGTTTTATGAGAAGCCACGCCCGGCTGAAAAGGCCTGTATTCGGCCGGCATACATCGAGTTTCCCTACTGTGAGTCGCTGCGTCCGAACGGCGGATCGGAAGAAGAACTTGCTGATATTGCAGGTAATTTCGGCATCGGAGCGCTGACGGACTTGAGTCGACTGTCCGATGCTCATTACGAAATCAGCGGTGAGTTTGGTACCGTGTTTGTTGATGCCGAGCGGCCTTTATTGAGGCTCAAACAGCCATAGCGGCTCGGGGAGGCGGTTATGAGAGCAGAGAACAGAATTGACTACGTCGAAATTCCTGTCACCGATCTCAAGAAGACGCGGGAGTTCTTTACGTCGTTATTCGGCTGGTCGTTTCAGGAATGGGGCGACGAGTATATGAGCTTCAGCGATGGCCGCCTCGATGGTGGATTTCGTCAGTCGGCGGAGCCCGCGCCATCAGCAGGCGTGCTGCTTGTATTTTTTAGTGAAAACCTCGAGCGAGACGTGCAGAGAGTGAAAGATTTCGGCGGCACGATCACTCAGGATATCTTTTCATTCCCGGGCGGCCGCCGGTTTCATTTCGTCGATCCGGCTGGCACCGAATACGCTATATGGGCGGAAGACGCCGACGACAAAAGCGGAGCATAAATAGTGGCCGAGTTGATCGATCATCCCTGCGTGCAGCACAAACTGGCGATTATTCGCGATGTCGAAACCGGGCATAAGCGGTTTCGCGAACTTGCGAAAGAGATAACCAAGTTCATTTGCTACGAGGCGCTGAAAAATATCAAGACGAAAGCCGTTAAGATTCAAACGCCGGTCGCGGAAGCAACGTGTCGCAAAATTGACACGAATATTGTCGTGATACCGATTTTGCGCGCGGGGATTGGAATGCTGGAGGGCATTCTGGAGCTCGTACCAACGGCAAGGGTCGGGTTCGTCGGGCTGTATCGTGACGAGAAGACCAAGTTGCCGGTTAGCTATTATGAACGCTATCCGCCGCAGATTATCGGTGGGACCTGCATTGTGATTGACCCGATGCTGGCGACCGGCGGATCAACGGCCGCCGCCATCGATCGCTTAAAAGAGGAAGGCGCAGATAACATCATCGTAATTTGCATCGTTACTTGCCCGGAAGGAATCAGATTAGTCGAGACGGCGCATCCCGACGTAATTATCTACGCCGCTGCCATCGACGAAAAGCTGAACGAAAAGAAGTACATCGTGCCGGGATTGGGGGACGCCGGCGATCGTTTGTTCGGGACCTCGCACTAGGATATCCAGGCATGGCCGGAAACAAGACAAAGCCTACCAAAAAGAGTGTCACAGCCTTTATAAAAGGCATCCAGGACGAGCAGATGCGCCGCGACGCCCGGAAAGTGGCTGCCATCATGCGCGACGCAACCGGGTCTCGCGCCAGAATGTGGGGAGCTAATATCGTCGGCTTCGGGGAGTATCATTACAAGTATGCCAGCGGCCGTGAAGGCGACTTTATGATCACCGGGTTTTCGCCGCGCAAACAGGCGCTGACACTGTATGTTATACCCGGTTTCAGGCACTTTGAGGCGCTCATGAGCAGGCTGGGCAAATACAAGACTGGCAAATCATGTCTCTACATCAGGCGCCTTTCAGACGTCGACGAGCAGGTATTGAAGCGCTTGATCGCCGCGTCAGTCAGATATATGCGTAAGCATTACGAAACAAAATGAGACTGTCATGAGTAGCGAGATTCTGGATTCGACGCTGAAAGGCGCAAAATTGATTGTCAAAACCTCGGAAGGCACCGAGATTTACGACTCGCAGTTCCTCGTTGCCGCGCTGTTAATACATATTGCCCGTGGCAGCGGAAAAATCGAACCCGAAGAGTCATCGCAGATCATCGACCTGATCGAGGAACATTTTAAACTGGAAGGCGCCGAGTCGCTGGAGCTCATCACGCGCGCGTTGTCGGAAATGGCCGATAAACCGACGCTCATTGACTTGCTTACGGGTCTCGCACCCACGATATCGGATCGCGAAAAAGAAGATATTGCATTCATGGCGCTAAAGGTCGTAGCCGCGGATGGGCGCCGAAATATTTCTGAAATGGAGCAGTTCAACAAGACTGTCGAAGCAATGGGGATTGCGCCTGAAATAGTACACCGGGCGTTCGATCGCTATTTCGCACAGACGTTCGTCGGCGACTGAACGCGGCAAAGCGCGGCAATACAGCTGTGCGCCTCGCAACGCAAAGGAGAAAAATAAATGACTAGCGAATTAACCAGCTTGACCTGGGTCGTGGTGCTGAATGCCGTCATGTGGGTGCCGTACATAATCAATACGATTATGGTTCGTGGCTTGATCGATGCCGTCGGGTATCCCGATGAGCCCAAGCCACTATCCGCCTGGGCAGCCAGGATGAAAGCGGCACACTACAATGCCGTCGAAAATCTCGTGATCTTCGCGGCGCTCGTACTGATCGCGAATGCGGCTGGTGTAAGCAATGAAACGACCGTTCTGGCGTGCCAGGTCTACTTCTGGGCGCGTGTCGTCCACCTGCTTTCCTACACGCTCGCGATTCCGTGGGTAAGAACACTTTCGTTTGCCGTCGGCTGGCTATGCCAGGTCGTGATTATCCTGCAGCTGTTATGAGCCTCATCGCTGCGGTCGGCTGTCACTGTGACCGCAGCGAGTCTTTCATGGTTTCGAGCTCGCCCCACCGTTCGATGCGTTGCTCCAGGCGCGCCTCTGCCTCATTGAGTTCCCCCAGTTTCTGTTGCACGAGCGTGCTGTCCTGGGTGTAGAAGTCAGGTGCAGCGACAACCCGCTGCAGCTCTGCGATGGATTGTTCGATTACCTGGATCTCGGCCGGTAGCCGGTCGAGTTCGCGTTGATCCTTGTAGCTGAGCTTGGAGGGCTTTCTGGTTCTGCGCCGCTCGGCGGCGGCACTTTTTCTTTGTTCGACTGCCAGCGGGCCGTCGGTCTCGGCAAGCTCGTGGCCCTGGCGCACCCAGTCACTGTAGCCGCCCACGTATTCCTGGATATTGCCGCCATCCTCGAAAACGACCGTGCTCGTCACGACGTTGTCGAGAAACCGGCGGTCGTGGCTGACCACGATTAGCGTGCCCGTGTATTCGCAGAGTTTTTTTTCCAGCACTTCCAGCGTCTCGATGTCCAGGTCGTTTGTCGGTTCATCGAGAATCAGCAGGTTCGCAGGGCGGGTAAAGAGTTTTGCGAGGATTACCCGGTTTCGCTCGCCGCCGGAGAGCGACTTGACTGGCGTCATCGAGCGCTTCGGCGTGAAAAGAAAACCTCTGAGATACCCGACGATGTGGCGTTCCTTGCCGTTGAGCGTGATATAGGTACGGCCTTCGCCGACATTGTAGGCCACCGATTTTTCGGGATCCAGGTTCTCGCGCAGCTGGTCGAAATAGCCGATCTCGAGGTTGGTGCCGTGCTTAACCGTCCCGGTCTGAGGCTGAAGTTCACCGATCAGCAGCCGCAACAGGGTTGTTTTCCCGACGCCGTTGTTGCCAATCAGGCCGATACGGTCAGCACGCATGATCTTGATGGAAAAGTCGCGGATGAGCTGTTCATCGCCATAGCTGTAGCTGATATTTCGCGCGCGAATGACCTTGCGTCCGGATTGCTCTGCCTCCTCGATATGAATGCGTGCCGTGCCTTCCTTCGCGATGCGACTTTGTCGCTCTGCGCGCATCTTCTGCAGCATGCGGACGCGGCCCTCGTTACGCGTGCGCCGCGCCTTGATCCCTTGTCGAATCCACGCCTCTTCCTGCTCGAGTTTCTTGTCGAATCGCGCTTCGGCCGTCGCCTCATCCTCCAGCACTTTCTCTTTGCGGGCCAGGAAATTGTCGTAATCTCCCGGCCAGCTCGTGAGTTTGCCTCGGTCTATTTCGACGATTCGCGTTGCCAGACGCTGCAGGAAAGCGCGATCGTGAGTGATGAAGAGAACGGCACCGGGATAGGCATAGACGCGATCCTCCAGCCACTTGATCGTCGCAATATCGAGATGATTCGTTGGTTCGTCGAGCAGCAGCAGATCGGGTTTCTGTACCAGCGCCTTTGCAAGTGCCACGCGGCGCCGCCATCCGCCCGACAGCTCGTGCATTGACTTCCCGGCCGGCAGGTTCAACTCGGTCATTGTCGTTTCGACGCGCTGGTCCAGGTGCCAGCCATCGTGCGTGTCGATTTTCGCATGCAGCGCCTCGAGCTCGCGCAGGCCATGTTTGTCAAGCTCGAGTTTCGACATGGTCTCGTATTCGGCGAGCAGACCTTCGATCTGCGTGAGCCCCGAACGAATGACGTCTGTGACGGGCAGGTCCATCGCTTCGGGCAAGGTCTGCTCCAGCTGACTGATGATCAGGTCTGATCGCCTCATAATTTCACCGCGGTCAGCTTCGAGCGTTCCCATGATGAGCTTCAGCGTCGTCGATTTGCCGGCACCGTTTCGGCCGAGCAAGCATATTCGTTCGCCCGGGTCGATCGAGAATTCAGCATCTCGCAGTATGACCTGGTCGCCGAATTCCAGCCCGATTCCGTCGAAACGAAGTAGTGACATGACGGGTCCTGATTGAGTCAGGCGTGTATCCTAGCCCGAAACACGCCAAGCAGACAGGGGAAGCGCATGAGCGAGGAGCGATTTATCGAGCTCGAGACCAGGCTGGCTCACCAGGACCAACTGCTTAACGAGCTCAATGATGTGGTGACCGGGCAACAGGCAAAAATCATGCAGCTGGACGAGCTCTGCAAATCATTGGTCGCCAGAATCCGATCGCTATCCGAGGCCATGCCAGCCATCGATCCAGGCGACGAAAGGCCACCGCATTATTGATCCTCAACCCTTATTCCACGAAGCTTACGTTGACGTATAGTGTCGTCTACAGCTGCGCCGGAGAACAACGTCATGCCATCGATGCTTAGGCTGTTTGTAGTAGGGCTGTTATTTGCGACCGCCGTTACCGCGGCGCAGGACTATGTGCCGCAGGAGTTGCAGGGCTGGCAGCAGTGGGTTCTCAAGGACAAGGAATACCGCGACTGTCCTTTCTATTTCAACCGCAACGCCGACGAGCGCCAGGATTTTGTTTGTGTCTGGCCCGGCCAGCTGCAGCTGTCGGTTACGGCGTCCGGCGGAGAGTTCTCGCAGCAATGGACCGTTTACGCACGGGAACAATGGCTATCCCTGCCCGGCGGTGTGGAGTACTGGCCCGATGCGGTGACGGTAAACGATCGGTCGATCGAGGTGATTGCGCGGAACAATGTTCCGAGTGTTCGGCTTGCTCCCGGTACTTATCGTGTCGCCGGTCGCTTTGCATGGGACGAACGCCCCGGGGTGCTGCGGCTGCCTCCTGAAAGCGGGCTGGTCCTACTGACTGTTGACGGCCGCAAAGTCGAGCGGCCCGAAGTCGACCGCAACGGGATCTTTCTTGGCGAGCGAAAACGCGATACCCGCGTTGTCAATTCGGTTCGCGCCGTGGTTCACCGGCTCATCGTGGATGATGTGCCGACACGGCTCATTACCCAGCTGCAGGTCGACGTCTCGGGTAGCGTTCGCGAGGAGGTGTTTGGTCCTGTTCTTCCCGATGGATTTGTGCCTTTAAGCATTCACAGCCCGCTGCCCGCGAAGCTCGAGGCGGATGGCAACCTGCGCTTCCAGGTCCGGCCGGGGCGCTGGACGATCTACCTGAATGCGCGCGCGCCCGGCGTCATGAACAGCATCGTGCGCCACGGTGCCGGCACGAACCTGCCGACATCAGAAATATGGAGCTACCAGTCGAACGACCGGCTGCGGGTGACGGCGGCGGAAGGCCTGCCCCCGGTCGATCCGAGACAGGTACAGGTGCCCGGGAACTGGGAGAATTTTCCGGCTTTTCGTGTTGATCCAGGGGCCACGTTCACTATCACGGAGCGCAGCCGCGGCGTCGTGTCGGCAAGCAATGAGCTGTCTCTTGACCGGACGATCTGGCTGGACTTCGACGGCGATGGCTTCGTCGTCAAAGACAGTATCGGCGGACGCATGCGCACGGGCTGGCGGCTCGACATGGATCCGCCGTACACGCTGTCAAGCGCGACCGAAAATGCGCGGAACCTGCTCATAACGATTGGGCGAGGCGAAGGCCAGACAGGGGTCGAACTGCGGCAAACCAACGTCGATCTCGTCGCCCTCGGACGCGTGAACGTGCGTGGGTCGATGCCTGTGACGGGCTGGGATACCCGTTTTGCCAATGTTCGGGCCACGCTCAATCTGCCGCCGGGCAACAAGCTTGTCGCCGCGCCCGGCGTTGACAGTGCTCGCGGCAGCTGGTTCAGTCAGTGGCAGCTGCTCGATTATTTTCTTGTACTGATTATCACGATCGCCGTTTGGCGACTGCTGGGCCGCGGATCCGGGATTATCGCGCTACTGGCGCTCGTACTGAGTTTTCACGAACCCTACGCGCCAAGCTGGCTGTGGGTGAACCTGCTGATTGCCATCGCGCTGATGCGCGTTGCACCTGCCGGCCGATTGCGTCAGATCGTTGCCGGTTACCAGCTGCTTAGCGCCGTGGCCCTGGTCATCGCGCTGGTGCCGTTCCTCGCGAACCAGCTGCGCATCGCGATATATCCGCAGCTCGAGCCGCAGTACAACCAGTACCAGCTTTACGACTATGGAGTCACGCCTGCGACGGCGCCCGCTGAACAGCCAATGCTGGAACGCAAGGCCAGTGAGCTCAAAACCGAGGGCTTCAGGCCAGAACCCGATGCCCTCGACGACATCATGGTGAGGGGCGCCAAAGCTGTGGACTTCGTGCGCTACGCGCCGAACGCCATCGTACAGGCCGGACCCGGCATTCCGTCGTGGCAGTGGAATACCTACGCGCTGAGCTGGAGCGGCCCGGTCGATGCGGAGCAGAGCATGCGTCTCGTCGTTTTGCCGCGTTGGCTGGTGAGCACGCTGCGCGTCGTGGAAGTTGCGCTGTTACTCTTATTCGCCGCGGCATTGGCCGCTGAAATACTGAACAAGCGATGGGCTTTGCCCGGCGGGATCACGTTGGGGCAAAACCAGGCCGCCCGTGTGCTGGTCGTTGCCATGCTTGCCGGGACGATGGCGCTCAGTCCGACGGCCGAGGCACAAATGCCGGACGCCGGCATGCTGAAGCAGTTGGAACAGCGCCTGACCGAGCCGCCCGACTGCGTGCCCCGCTGTGCGGAAGTCGTATCCGCTGACATCGACGTCGGTGCCGATGCGATCAATATGCGCCTCGAGATTCACGCGATGGAGAATATTGCCATGCCACTGCCGGGTTCGGCGGACGGCTGGCAGCCGCAGGTAGTCCTCCTCGATGGAACAGCGAATGCGCACGTTCTTCGCGGCGCCGACAGTTCCCTGTGGCTGCATGTCGCTGCGGGACGTCATTCGGTGGCGCTGCGTGGGCCCGTTCCAGCCGTCGACAGTCTGGAAGTTGCATTCCAGTCGCCGCCGCGCGTGGTCAAGGTTGACAGCGAGGGCTGGTTTGTTGCCGGCATCAAGGACCGCCGACTCCTGTCCGGATCACTGCAGCTGACTCGCCTGCAGACCGATGCAGGTGGCGATGAAACCGTGCGTTGGGAAAGCAGCCGCTTCCCGGCGTTCGCGCGCATCGAAAGAACTGTCGAACTCGATCTCGACTGGCGCGTGAAAACCACCGTCTACCGCGTGGCGCCGGAGCAAGGTGCGTTAACGCTGGACGTGCCGTTGATTAGCGGAGAGAAAATTATCAGCGGTGAATTCACGGTCGATGAAAATCGTGTGCTCGTCTCGATGGATCCACGGCAACAGTCGATCAGCTGGACATCGAACCTGCCGCGCTCCTCGCCGTTGACCCTGTCTGCCGAAGACGGCGCCTCCTGGAACGAGGTTTGGCGCTTCGCTGTCGGCAATATCTGGAACGCCGAGTTCGAAGGATTGCCCGAAAGTGATACTGGCGGCGACGTCAGCGATATCCGTATTGCCGAATTCAATCCTCGGGGTGGCGAGCAGTTGACGCTGATCGCGACCCGACCCGAGGCCTCGGCGGGCTCGACCCTTGCATTCGATTCCGTCAACCTGGACGTTACGCATGGCAATCGCTCCAGCGACACGACGCTCCGACTTGGCTACCGCAGCACGCGCGGTGCTCAACACGTGCTCCGCCTGCCGGACGGTGCCGAAGTAACGGCAGTGCAGATCGACAGCCGCCCGCAGTCCCTGCGCGCCGAGAACGGCGAGCTGACCCTGCCAATCCTGCCGGGCGAGCACACGATCCAGGTCGACTGGCGGCGAAGCGGCGAAATGGGTTGGCGAACGGCGACGCCAGCGGTGGACATCGGAGCGCCTGCCAGCAATATCGAACTGTCGTTGACCAAGCCGCGAGACCGCTGGTTGCTCGGCACCCGCGGGCCGCAGCTCGGTCCCGCGGTGTTGTACTGGTCAGAACTCGCCGTGCTTGTGCTTTTTGCGCTCATTCTTGGCCGTATCGGACTGGCGCCCCTCACGAGCTGGCACTGGCTGCTGCTGGGTCTTGGCTTCAGTACGTTCAGCTGGCCGGTGCTCGGCATAGTTGTGGCATGGCTGCTGGCGTGCGGCGTGCGCGAAAGGTGGCAAACCGACGTCAATTGGTGGCGCTTCAACGTGATCCAGGTCGGTATTGGCGGGCTCACAGTCATCGCTTTGATGTCCGTCGTATCATCCTTGCCGCAGGGCTTGCTGGGTACGCCGGATATGCACGTCACAGGGCACGGCTCATACGGCGACCTCCTGCGCTGGTTCGCTGATCGCAGCGATTCTGCGCTGCCTGTTGCATCGGTATTTACGGTGCCACTGTGGATATACAAGGCACTGATACTGGCGTGGGCGCTGTGGCTGAGTTTTGCGCTGCTGCGCTGGCTGCCATGGGTATGGCAGTGCTTCAGCAGCCAGGGATACTGGCGGTCGAGAAGCAGCGATACGCTGAGATCTGAAGGCGAGGGGAGATAGCGATGACGATTGCGCGTGTACTCTGGATTGGTGTATTCCTCGTTGTGCTGATCTGGTCCGGGATCGGGCCAAAAGATTACGTGACCTGGTGCCTCGAAGTTTCTCCGGCGGTCGCCGGCGGTATCATTCTCTGGTTCACGCGTGAGCACTTTCCGCTGACGACGCTGATTTACGTGTTGATCCTTGTACACTGCGTTGTCCTGATGGTCGGCGGCCACTACACCTATGCCGAGGTCCCGATTGGTGAATGGTTCCGCGAGACCTTCGACGGATCCAGAAATAACTACGACAAGCTGGGGCATTTTGTACAGGGCTTCATTCCAGTGATGATCGCGCGCGAACTCATGATCCGATTAGACGTGTTTAGCTCCGCGGCATGGCGAAATTTTTTCATCGTTTGCTTTTGCCTCGCGTTCAGCGCTTTTTATGAACTCATCGAGTGGTGGGTTGCATTACTTTCTGACGAAGCGGCCGAGGCGTTCCTGGGAACGCAAGGGTACGTGTGGGATACACAGTCCGACATGGGTTGGGCCTTGTTCGGCGCCGTTCTTGGCCTGCTGTTGCTCAGCAAATGGCATGACAGACAGCTGCGGGATCAGGGCATGGTCGTTGCGGGCTGAGTCATGATAGGGCGAGCGGGAATAGTCAGCGTGCTGCTGCTGTCGGGCTGCCCGGTCCTTGCGGCGGACTGTGTCGTTCTGCTGCACGGGCTGGCCCGCACCGCGATGTCAATGAACCCGATGCAACGCGCATTGATCAATGAAGGATTCGAGACCGCGAACATCGGCTATGCGTCGCGTGAATACACGGTCGAAGAGCTGGCAGAGACCGTCATCCCGGAAGGGCTGGCGGCCTGCCGCTCCAACGGCAATACGGAGCGCATACACTTTGTAACGCATTCCCTTGGCGGCATACTGCTGCGCCAGTACCTGAGCCGGCACCAGATCCCGGACCTTGGCCGCGTCGTCATGCTGGGCCCTCCGAACCAGGGTAGCGTGGCGGTCGACGAACTGCGGGATGTTCCCGGATTCGACTGGCTGAACGGCCCGGCGGGGCTGCAGTTGGGCAAAGGGGAGGAGAGCGTGCCGCTCAAATTGGGGCCGGCCACGTTTGAGCTGGGCATTATTGCCGGCAATCGCACCATTGACCCGATAACGTCCTCAGTGCTCGAAAATCCGGATGACGGGAGAGTGTCGGTTGAAGACACGAAACTCGAAGGCATGGATGATTTCGTCGTGGTCGAACACTCGCATGCATTCATGATGCGCATGCGCGGTCCCATCGATCTGACGATTCGGTTTCTCAACAGCGGGAGTTTTGCCGATTGAAAAGAGTCGCCTATCTGACCATGGAGGATATGGGAGACTTCGTTACCGATTTTCATTTAAGCGTCGAGCCGATGGCTGCGCTCGGCTGGCACGTCGAGACGGTGCCGTGGCGATCAAACGCAGACTGGGACGAATTCGACGCCGTGTATATATGCACACCGTGGGATTACCCGGACTACCTTCCTGAGTTCCTCGATGTACTTGTCAGTATCGAGTCGTCGCAGGCATTACTCATCAATGATCTTGCCCTCGTTCACTGGACGATGGAAAAGACCTATCTGCGGGATATCGAGCAGCGCGGTGGCGATATCGTTCCCAGCACCTGGTATGAGGATTTCGAGTCGGCAGGTCCGGCGGATTTTTTTGCCAATCACAAAACGAACAAAGTAGTAATAAAGCCGACCGTGGGCGCAAATGCCATGGACACGTTTGTACTAACAAACCCTGTTGATCAAGATACTCTGCGAATGCTGCGGCAGGTATATTCGGGGCGCGCGTTTTTGGTTCAACCCTTTATCGAAACCATACAGACCGAGGGTGAGTATTCGCTGTTCTACTTCAGCGGGGATTACAGCCACGCGATTCTGAAGACGCCGAAAGCCGGCGACTTCCGCGTCCAGGAAGAACACGGCGCCGACATCAAGGCCGTGCAGCCGCCAAATGCATTGCTCGACACCGCCACTGAACTGTTCGCTTCGATCGAACCGCTGCCGACCTATGGTCGCGGTGACTGGGTGCGGGGACCGGACGGTCGCTACCTGCTGATGGAACTGGAGCTGATCGAACCGTCGCTTTATCTACGCACTGACGGCGGCGCCGCGGTGAGATTTGCGCGCGCGTTTGACGAGAGGTTTCAAAAATTCGCCGGTAAACGAGCCCTTGGTTGATGCAACTGTCTCCGGGGTTCCCGTTGCGATAATTCGACCGCCGTTGTCGCCTCCCTCGGGACCCAGATCAATGATCCAGTCGGCCGTCTTGATGACATCGAGATTGTGTTCGATAACGACGATCGTATTGCCGTGGTCACGCAAACGATGAAGCACACCGAGCAGCTGCTCGATGTCCTGAAAATGCAGGCCCGTCGTCGGTTCATCCAGTATGTATAGCGTGTTGCCGGTGTCTCTCTTGGACAGTTCCTTCGCAAGCTTCACCCGCTGGGCCTCGCCGCCGGACAGGGTCGTAGCATTCTGGCCGAGCCGGATGTAGGTCAGGCCGACATCCATCAGGGTCTGCAGTTTTCTTGCAACCACGGGCACATTCCTGAAAAACTCCGCCGCGTCCTCGACCGTCATTTCCAGCACTTCGTGGATGTTCTTGCCCTTGTAACGAATTTCCAGCGTTTCACGGTTGTATCGTTTTCCGCGGCAGACGTCGCAGGGAACGTAGACATCCGGGAGAAAATGCATTTCCACTTTAATGACGCCGTCACCCTGGCAGGCTTCGCAGCGGCCTCCTTTGACGTTGAAGCTGAAGCGTCCCGGCATGTAGCCGCGTGAGCGCGACTCCTGGGTGCCCGCGAACAGCTCGCGGATGGGCGTGAAAAGGCCGCTGTAGGTTGCAGGATTGGAGCGCGGCGTGCGGCCGATCGGACTCTGGCTGATATCGATGACCCGATCGATTTGATCCAGCCCCCTGATTTCTTCGTGCGGCGCCGGGTTACGGCTTGCCCGGTTCAATGTTTCGGCGACGGCCTTGTACAGGGTGTCATTGACGAGCGTGGACTTGCCGGACCCGGAAACACCCGTGATGCAGGTCATCAGGCCAATCGGTATTGAGGCTTCGACGTTTTGCAGGTTGTTCCCCGTGGCGCCGACGATGACGATCTGGCGATCGGGGTTCGCGGGAGTCCGCGTAGTCGGCACGGCAATCGCACGCTTGCCCGACAGGTACTGGCCGGTAAGCGAGCGTGGCTCGTCCTGGATTTCCTGGGGCGTACCCTGCGCAACGACCTGGCCGCCGTGTACGCCGGCGCCGGGACCGAGGTCCACGACATGATCGGCCGAAAGTATTGCTTCCTCGTCGTGCTCGACGACGATGACCGTGTTGCCGATATCGCGCAGGTGAGTCAGCGTGCCGAGCAGGCGCTGGTTGTCCCGCTGGTGCAAGCCGATGGACGGTTCATCGAGGATGTACATGACGCCGACCAGGCCTGAGCCAATCTGGCTCGCCAGTCGAATACGCTGCGCTTCGCCGCCCGACAGGGTTTCCGCGCTGCGGTCCAGCGACAGATAATCGAGACCGACGTCAGACAGGAAGCTGACGCGTTCGCTGATTTCCTTGACGATCTTGTTCGCAACCGTTCCCCGCCAGCCGTCCAGCTTCATGTTGGCGAAGAATTTGCGCGCGTGCCCGACGGAAAGTCGCGTAATTTCCGGCATCGACTGGCCGGCAACGAAAACATGTCGGGCCGCGCGGTTCAGCCTGGTGCCGCCGCAGTCCGGGCAGTCGTGGCTGTTGAGAAATTTCGACAGCTCTTCGCGGACGGCGCTGGATTCGGTTTCGCGGTAGCGGCGTTCCAGGTTTGGAAGCACGCCTTCGAAACGATGCAGTTTCTTGATTTGCATGCCACGCGAATTGGCGTAGAAAAATTCTATCTTTTCTTTGCCGCTGCCATGCAGTACGACGTTCTGTAGTTTCTGCGACAACTCATTGAATGGCGTTTCGATATCAAAACCATAGTGCGATGCCAGGCTCTGAATCATCTGGTAGTAATAGGTCGTCTTGCGATCCCAGCCGCGGATTGCGCCCCCCGCGAGCGACAGGCCGGGATTTACGACCACGCGGTCAGCGTCGAAGAACTGCTTGACGCCGAGACCGTCGCAGCCCGGACAGGCACCGCTCGGGTTGTTGAAGGAGAACAGCCGTGGCTCCAGCTCCGTGAGGCTGTAGCCGCAGATATTGCAGGCAAAGCGGTCGGAGAAAATGATCTCTTCCTCGTCCGAATCGTTCATCCACGCGATACGCGCGACTCCGTCGGCGAGTCGCAGCGCGGTTTCGAACGACTCGGCGAGGCGCAGACGAATATCATCCTTTACCTTGAAGCGATCGACGATCGCGTCAATGCTGTGCTTTTTGCGCAGATCGAGTGTCGGTGGCTGGTCGAGTTCATAAATTTCCCCATCGATACGCGCACGAATGAACCCCTGCGCCTGCAGGTCGGCCATTAGCTGCACGTGCTCGCCTTTGCGATCGACAACCATCGGTGCGAGCAGCATCAGCCGCGAGCCTTCGGGCAGCTCCATCACGTGGTCGACCATCTGGCCTACCGTTTGTGCCTCGAGCGTGATGTCATGGTCCGGGCAGCGAGGTGTGCCGGCACGCGCGAACAGCAGGCGCAGGTAGTCGTAAATCTCGGTGACCGTACCAACCGTTGAGCGCGGATTGTGAGACGTCGACTTCTGCTCGATTGAAATCGCCGGCGACAGCCCGTCGATGTGATCGACATCGGGCTTCTCCATCATCGACAGGAACTGCCGCGCATAAGCCGACAGTGACTCGACGTAGCGGCGCTGGCCCTCGGCATAGATTGTGTCGAATGCCAGCGAGGACTTGCCTGATCCGGAAAGCCCGGTCAGCACGATCAGCTTTTCGCGCGGCAGGCTGAGGTCGATGTCGCGCAGGTTGTGGGTCCTGGCGCCGCCGATATTGATGCAACCATCGATGGACTTCATAACGCGGATTCAGGGATCGGGAAACAACCTGCTAATATACGCCGCCGCGCGTCGGCGGCGCAAAGGATGTCCACGATTGAGTTCAGAAACCCCTGCCACGATGATCCCGATGCGGGCATCCGAGCGCCGCTCGGTGGCCGTGGTTGCGCTGATTTCGATGATTCGCATGTTCGGCTTGTTCGCGCTGTTGCCCGTATTGTCGCTGTACGCGGCGGACCTGCGGCATGCCACTCCGCTGCTGATCGGCCTCGCCGTCGGCGCCTATGGCTTGACCCAGGCTGCGTTCCAGATACCGCTGGGCGCGCTCTCGGATCGAATCGGACGTATCCCCGTCATTCTGCTTGGGCTCGCGATATTCGCGGCCGGCAGCGCGCTTGCCGCAATTAGCGATTCCATCTACGGCGTCATCGCGGGACGCCTTCTGCAGGGCGCGGGCGCTATTTCGGCGACACTGGCCGCACTCATCACCGATGCCACGCGTGAAGAAGTCCGGACCCGTTCCATGGCGGTATTCGGCATCGGTATCGGTATCTCGTTCATGGTCGCCATGGTGGCGGGTCCGCTGATCGCGGCGCACTTTGGCGTCAATTCCTTGTTCTGGGTCGCGGCAGCGCTCGCCATTATTGCGGGCCTGTTGCTTGGCCTGCTGCCCGAGCTTCCGCGGCCCGCGCAGCGCGAAAGCTGGAGCCTGATGCCTGCTTTCCGCCCTGATCTCCTGCGGATCGATTTCTACGTCTTCCTGCTGCACACGATCATGACGGCGACGTTCGTCGCGCTGCCGTTTCTCCTGAACGACCGGCTTGAAATAGCGTTAACCGACCACTGGAAAATGTATGTTGCGGCGCTGCTGCTGTCGCTGGTCATCGCGGTGCCTATGATCCTGAAGGACGAGCACGCGGGACGCGGGCAGCTGATCGGTATAGCCGTGACCCTCGTTCTTGGCGCGCAGCTGGCACTGACGTTCCTTGGTTTCTCTGTTCTGCCGGTATTTCTGGCCCTGGTTCTTTATTTCGGCGGTTTCAACTTCCTCGAAGCCGGTCTGCCGGCACGATTGTCGAAGCTCGCCGATAACGACGTGCGCGGGGCATCGCTGGGCGTATTCTCCAGCGCCCAGTTCCTCGGCGCATTCTCCGGCGGCCTGATCGGCGGCCGATTTCTTGGCCAGGGCCGGCCGGCGGATGTGTTCTTCGTCTGCGCGCTCTTGGCCGGCATCTGGCTGGCGCTGCAGGGCTTCGGGCGCCTGCGGCGGGAATCCGCATAATTCAGGCCAAGCGCGCAGAAATCGGGGTAGCTTTTACGCCCTCAGGCTCTACAATAGTCTCCCCTTCGCCGCCGTGGCGGTGGGTCACAAAACGAGACAACATTCAGCTGAGAGCAGGGGACCGATATGGCCCGCGGAGTAAACAAAGTCATCATCGTTGGTAACCTCGGACAGGATCCCGAGACGCGCTACATGCCAAGTGGCTCGGCCGTTACGAATTTTACCGTCGCGACCAACGAGTCGTGGAAAGACAAGCAGACCGGCGAGCAGAGGGACCGTACCGAGTGGCATCGGGTGGCAATGTTCAATCGCCTGGCCGAGATTGCGGCCGAGTACCTGCGAAAGGGCTCGCAGGTCTATATCGAAGGCAAGCTCCGGACGCGCAAGTGGCAGGGCCAGGACGGCAACGATCGCTATACGACCGAGATCATCGCCGACGAGATGCAAATGCTGGGCGGCCGCGGCGATGGCGGCGGTAGCTACGGTGGCAGCAGCAAGGGCGGGGGCAAAGGCGACCGTGGCGAGGGCGGTAGCGGCAGTGCGCCACCTCAGCCAGGCCCCGATGACTTCGACGACGATATTCCGTTCTGACCGAACGCTTCATTCGTCCGATAATTTTACGCCGTATGGCCCGCAGATGAGCAAGAAGCTTTACATCAAGACGATGGGCTGCCAGATGAACGAGTACGACTCGGACAAGATGGCGGACGTCCTGCGTGAGTCGCACGGTTACCGGTTGACGGACACGCCTGACGATGCGGATCTGTTGCTTGTGAACACCTGCTCGATCCGGGAAAAAGCGCAGGAGAAAGTGTTTTCCGAGCTGGGGCGCTGGCGAGCGCTAAAGGAAAAGAAGCCTGGCGTCAAAATCGGCGTCGGCGGCTGCGTGGCCAGCCAGGAAGGCGAAGGCATCACGAAGCGTGCTCCGTTCGTCGATATCGTATTCGGCCCGCAGACCCTGCATCGCCTGCCCGAGATGATCGAAGGCGCGGCAGAGACAGGTAGTTCGGTCGTCGATGTTTCGTTTCCCGAGATCGAGAAGTTCGATCGCCTGCCGGAGCCGCGTGCGGATGGTCCCACGGCATTTGTTTCGGTCATGGAAGGTTGCAGCAAGTACTGCAGTTTTTGCGTTGTTCCCTACACGCGCGGTGAAGAAATCAGTCGGCCTTTCGACGACGTGATTGCCGAAGTCGCAAGCCTGGCCCTGCAGGGTGTATGCGAAGTGAACCTGCTCGGCCAGAATGTCAACGCCTACCACGGTCCCATGCACGACGGAGCAATCGCGGATCTCGCGACGCTGATCTACTACGTCGCGGCCATCGAAGGTATCGAGAGAATTCGATTCACGACGTCTCACCCGGTGGAGTTTACCGACAGCCTGATCCAGGCGTATGCCGAAGTGCCGAAGCTTGCGAACTACCTGCATCTGCCCGTGCAGCACGGTTCTGATCGGGTGCTTTCCGCCATGAAGCGCGGGCACACGATTCTTGAATACAAGCAAAAGATCCGAAAACTGCGCGAAGCTCGTCCCGGCATTTCGCTGTCGTCCGACTTCATTGTCGGATTCCCGGGCGAAACCGACCGGGACTTCGAAGCGTTAATGAAACTGATCGCCGAGGTCGGTTTCGACCAGTCATTCAGTTTCATCTATAGCGCACGTCCCGGTACGCCGGCAGCCAGTCTCGCCGATGACACGCCGATGAGCGTGAAAAAGCAGCGCCTGAAGATCTTGCAGACACGAATCAATCAGCAGGCCATGGAAATCAGTCGGCGGATGGTAGGCACGACGCAGCGCATATTGGTCGAGAAAATTTCAAAGAAGAGCTCGAGCCAGGTCTCCGGGCGGACCGAGAACAATCGGTGGGTGAATTTCGACGCCGATCCGTCGTGCATAGGACAATTCGTCGATGTCGTGATCACCGAAGCGCTGCCCAATTCGCTGCGCGGCCGGCTGGTACTTCCCAAGGCGCGTGCTACAGGGTAATCTTTAAGCCGATGATCTGTTGCATCGATAGATACAGCGCCATGCTCGTGGCCAGATATGGCACCGCTCCTGTCTTCCTGACGGGTGGCTTCCTGCAAAGAGGTTTCGAATACAGATTTTGAATGCTGTCCGGATTTCTCGGGACGTCGTCCTCGAGCCCGCCGATAATA
Organism: Gammaproteobacteria bacterium; assembly: GCA_029863125.1. Classification (GTDB taxonomy): domain Bacteria; phylum Pseudomonadota; class Gammaproteobacteria; order Steroidobacterales; family Woeseiaceae; genus UBA1847. The sequence continues at coordinate 8,504 of JAOTWB010000015.1, read as the reverse complement.
GCCGCCTCGCCAACCTGTGCGGCCAGTTTGATGAACACCTTCGACAAATCGAACGCCGTTTGGGTGTCGAGATAGCCAGCCGTGGAAACCGTTTCCGCGTGACCGGACGCCCGGGTGCTGCCGAGGTCGGCGGTGACGTGCTCATATCGCTATTCGAAATGACCGACAGCGAACGCCTGGATCCGGAGCGCGTACACATGATGTTGCAGGAGTCCTTTATGAATGACGCGGACGCGGCCGTGCCGGAATCTGATGATACCGGGGATGAAGTCTTAGCTATTCAGACGCGGCGCAAACTGATTCGCCCGCGCGGTGCGAATCAGACGGCGTATATGAAGAGCATTCAGCAGCATGATCTCGCCTTCGGCATCGGGCCGGCCGGCACGGGCAAAACCTACCTTGCCGTTGCCAGCGCGATCGATGCGCTCGAGTCGGAGCAGGTTCGCAGGATCGTACTCGTTCGACCAGCTGTTGAAGCGGGCGAACGACTGGGATTCCTGCCGGGCGATTTGTCGCAAAAAGTTGATCCGTATTTGCGGCCGATGTATGACGCGCTCTACGACATGATCGGCGCCGAGCGTGTTACGCGCCTGATCGAACGCAACGTTATCGAGATTGCTCCACTGGCTTTCATGCGCGGACGTTCTCTCAACGAGTCATTCGTTATTCTGGACGAGGCGCAAAATACGAGTGTCGAGCAAATGAAGATGTTCCTGACACGCATCGGTTTTGGGTCGCACGCGGTGGTCACGGGCGACATTACACAAATTGACCTGCCGTCCGGGCAGCGCTCCGGTCTCAAGAATGCGACCGAAGTTCTCAAGAACGTCAGGGGCGTCGCTTTTACCTATTTCACGCCAAAAGACGTGGTTCGGCATCAGCTGGTGCAGCGCATTGTTTCAGCTTACGAAAAAAGCGAACAGGACGGCTGACCGGATCCGGTGACTACTCAGGATTTGCTGGCTGTCGACGTCCAGGTCGCGTGTGATGATTCGGACGTCCCGTCGAAGCGACAGATAGAGCACTGGGCAACTCGCGCCGTCGTGGAGTCTGGAAGAACGCTGGCCGCCAATGCTGAAATGTCGGTGCGGGTGGTCAACAGGGAGGAGATTCGGTCGCTGAATCGCGACTATCGGCAGCTGGACAGAGTGACCAACGTGCTGTCCTTTCCGGCGGGCGGGATCTCGGGGCTGCCGGCGGAAGCCCCGCAGCTACTGGGCGACGTCGTGGTCTGCGCTGCGGTTGTAGGAGAGGAAGCGGCGGAGCAGGGCAAGGCGGTCGACGCGCATTGGGCGCACATGCTGGTGCACGGTACGCTGCACCTGCTGGGATTCGACCACCAGACCGCGGCAGACGCCGCAGAAATGGAAGGCCTGGAGGCCCGCATCCTGACGGCAAACGGGCTAAGCGATCCGTACCTAACGTCTCGCTAGAGACCTGATAGACTGGGCGATTATGAACGATAAATCGCCAAGTACGAGCGGCTTGGGAATACCCGGACTCGTTGCGCGAATCAAGCGCGCGTTCAAAGGGGAACCCTGGAGCCGCGATGAAATACAGACCTTTATCCAGTCCGAAGTCGAACTCGATGCCGAAGAGAAAAGCATGCTCTTCGGTGTGCTCGAGGTATCCGAGACCCAGGTGCGCGATGTCATGGTGCCGCGCTCACAAATGGTCGTCATCGACATCGAGCAGGAATTCGATGAGATTCTCTCGCTAATCATCGAATCGGGCCATTCACGATTTCCTGTTATCGGTACGGATCGAGACGAAGTCCTTGGCATCTTGCTCGCCAAAGACCTGCTGCGCTACTTTGGCTCCGATGCCGCGAAAGAAATTACGATACAAAAGCTCCTGAGACCGGCAGTTGTCATCCCGGAGTCTAAACGCCTGAACGCTTTGCTCAAAGAGTTTCGGGCCAGTCACAATCACATGGCCATCGTAGTCGATGAATACGGCGGCGTTGCGGGCTTGCTTACGATCGAAGACGTGCTGGAGGAGATAGTCGGCGAAATCGACGACGAACACGACCAGGAAGAAGCTGTGTTTATTCGTCCGGACGGCGACCGAAACGGCAAGCCGAGCTACGCCGTACGTGCGTTAACACGCATTGAAGACTTCAACGAATATTTTGCCTGCGAACTCGAAGATGAGGAGTACGACACAATCGGTGGCCTCGTCATGCACGAGCTGGGCAGGCTGCCCCGTCGCGGCGAGAAGGTCCATTTCGGCGGTTTTGAATTTGCCGTGATCAAAGCCGACAAACGGCGGATTCACGCACTGCAGGTTCAGCGACGGGGCGAGAAAGGACTTGGCTAAAGAGCTACACCCAATCCTACTGGTTCCCGCCGATCGACCGAAACTCAGCCGACTTATCGCATTTCTTCTCGGCAGCGCCATGTCGCTCTGTTTCGCACCGTACGGATGGTCGCTACTCGCGCCAATCCTGCTGCTGCCGCTGCTGTACGTCTGCATGGCCGTAGCGCCGCGCGACGCAGGCGGACATGCATTCTGGTTCGGTCTGGGCATGTTCCTTACCGGCACCTACTGGATTTATATTTCGGTGCATGTTTTCGGCAATGCCGCACTGTGGATCGCACTGCTGCTGATGGTCGGACTGGCCATCATCATGGCCTCGTTCCTGTGGATCGCTGGATGGCTTATCGGCCACCTTGGGCGGGGCGAACCCTGGTTCATGCTGCTCGTTGCCCCCGCGGCCTGGGTGCTCATCGAATGGCTGCGCGGCTGGGTCCTAACCGGGTTTCCGTGGCTGGCCCTGGGTTATGGGCAAATTGACACGCTGTATGCCGGTTGGGCACCGGTACTGGGCATCTACGGCGTTTCGTTCATGCTGATGGTAAGCATTTCGGCGGTGCTCGTCGTGATCATGTCGCGCGGTATACCGCGAATCGTCGGATACATTGCAATCGTCTTGCCGTGGCTGTCGGGTGGTTTGCTGCTGCTGCCCGACTGGACCGAGCCGGCCGGCAAGCCGATGCGAACGACCATCGTTCAAGCGGGTGTTTCGCAGGATAAGAAATGGGAGCGCGACCAGCTGAGGCCCATCATGGCGTTCTATCGCAACGCTACTCTGGACGCTCAGGCAAGCGAAATCGTGGTTTGGCCCGAGGTTGCGATTCCGGCATTGGACGATCAGGTAAAGCACTATATCAACCTGATTCGCAATGATCTGCGGGGCAGCCGACGAAGCGTTGTATTTGGCATCCTGGAGCGCAGCTTCGAGCGTGATCCGGAAGGCGAAGTTTATAACAGCGTTTTTCTCGTCGGTGGGCTCCGGCCGCAGGCCTATCGCAAGCGCCACCTTGTTCCATTCGGAGAGTACTTTCCGGTTCCGGCCGGCGTCCGCGAATGGATGAAAATGCAGAACCTGCCGCATTCGGATCTTGCAGCCGGGGCGGACATACAGCCGCTGCTGGTCGCGGCGAACGGCGCCAGGCTGGCCGTGGCGATTTGCTACGAAGACGCCTACGGCGCGGAACAGCTCTACGCGCTGCCGGACGCCAATATCCTTATCAATGTGAGTAACGATGCCTGGTTCGGCGATTCAATTGCGCCGCATCAGCACCTCGAGATCGCACGCATGCGCGCGCTTGAAGTTGGCCGCTTTGCGGTCCGTTCGACGAATACTGGAATCAGTGCATTCATCGGCCCCGACGGTGAGTTGCTCCAGGTCGGTCGACAGTTTGAACCTCAGATAATGACGGCCGACGTTGAACCAAGGCGCGGCATGACGCCTTATGCGGGTGCCGGCAACCGGCCCGTCATCGGGTTTTGTATGGCGATCATCGCCCTGTTCTGGATTCGCAATCGCGCCAGCCTGTAGTACGCTTGCGGGTTTTCCCGGCCATTAAAACAAAGCGACACCAATGAGCACTCCCTATCAGCCCGATATCGTCGAGAAGGCCGCCCAGGATTATTGGGCTGATTCGCGCTGTTTTGAGGTCAGTGAAGACCCGAGCAAAGAGAAATTCTACTGCCTGACGATGTTCCCGTACCCGAGCGGCAAGCTGCACATGGGTCACGTGCGAGTTTTCACGATCAGCGATGTCTTCGCGCGCTACCAGCGCATGCAGGGCAAGCATGTACTGCAGCCGATGGGCTGGGACGCATTCGGCATGCCGGCGGAAAATGCGGCCATCCAGCGCGGTGTACCGCCGGCGCAGTGGACATACAACAACATCGACGACATGCGGGACCAGCTCAGACGGCTCGGCTATGCGTATGACTGGACGCGCGAAGTCACAACTTGCCGGCCGGAGTACTACCGCTGGGAGCAATGGCTGTTCACGCGGATGTTTAAGAAAGGCCTCGTGTATCGCAAGAACTCGATCGTCAACTGGGATCCGGTTGACCAGACCGTGCTCGCAAACGAGCAGGTGATCGATGGTCGAGGCTGGCGTTCCGACGCGCTCGTCGAACGGCGCGAGATCCCGCAGTGGTTCATGAAAATCACGGCCTATGCCGACGAATTGCTGGACGAACTGGACCGCATGCCCGGTTGGCCGGACTCGGTCAAGACCATGCAGCGCAACTGGATTGGCCGTTCGGAGGGCGTGGAACTGTCTTTCGACGTCGCTGGAGAGGACGAACCACTATCCGTCTATACGACGCGACCGGACACGCTGATGGGCGTCACCTACATGGCCGTTGCTGCTGAACATCCGCTGGCCAAAAAAGTGGCTGCCAACAGCGCGGAGATCGCCGCGTTCGTGGAAGAATGCAAAAAGACTGACGCCGCCGAGGCGACGCTCGAAACGATGGAAAAAAAGGGCATGCCGCTCGGTGTATCGGCTATCCACCCGCTCACGGGTGAAGACGTGCCCCTGTGGGTCGCCAACTTCGTGCTCATGAGTTATGGCACGGGTGCGGTCATGGCCGTTCCGGGCCATGATGTGCGCGATTGGGAATTCGCGAGGAAACACGGCGTGCCCATCAAGCAGGTGATCGCGCCGGCAGACGGCACGGCTATCGATATCGAGGAAGGCGCATTCGTCGACAAGGGCGTGCTGGTCAATTCCGGTAAGTACGATGGACTCGATTTTGACGCCGCGTTCAATGCCATTGCCGACTACTTCGAGCAAACGGGCAGGGGCCGTCGTACGATCAACTATCGCCTGCGCGACTGGGGTGTGTCGCGGCAGCGGTACTGGGGCGCGCCGATTCCAATTATCTATTGTGATACGTGCGACGCCGTGCCGGTCCCGGAAGATCAGCTGCCCGTCGTGCTGCCGGAAAACGTCGAGTTCACGGGCGTCGGCTCACCGTTGCGCGACATGCCGGAGTTTTACGAAGTTGAGTGCCCCAAGTGCGGCAAAGAGGCGCGCCGCGAGACCGACACATTTGATACTTTTGTCGAATCGTCCTGGTACTTTGCTCGCTATGCCTGCCCGGACAACCCCGACCTAATGCTGGATGAGCGTGCCAGGTACTGGACACCTGTTGATCAATACACCGGTGGCATCGAGCACGCCATACTCCACCTGCTTTATTCACGCTTTTTCCAGCGCATTATGCGCGACGAGGGTCTTACCGACGTTTCCGAGCCATTCACGAATCTCCTGACGCAGGGCATGGTGCTGAAAGACGGCTCCAAAATGTCCAAAGCGAAAGGTAATACTGTTGATCCACAGGAACTGATCGAGAAGTATGGCGCCGATACGGTACGTTTGTTCATGATGTTTGCGGCGCCGCCCGAGCAGGCGCTCGAATGGTCGGACGAAGGCGTACAGGGCAGCTTCCGTTTCCTGAAGCGATTCTGGAATGCCGTGATCGATCATGCCGCGGCTGGACCGGCCCCGGCTGTCGATGCCGCTAAACTCGATGAGGGGCAGCAAGGACTGCGGCGCAAGACGCACCAGACCATCGCAAAAATAAGCGATGACTTCGGTCGCCGCAGCAGCTTCAACACGGCCGTGGCGGCGGCTATGGAGCTCTTGAATGCGGTAAACAGGTTTGATGATGAGACCGAGGCCGCTCGTGCCGTGAAGCATGAAGCGCTGGAATCGGTGGTGCTCATGTTGTCGCCGATCGTGCCGCATATCAGCCATGCGCTGTGGCAGGAATTGGGGCACGACACACCGCTGCTCGATCAGGCGTGGCCGCAGGTTGACGCATCGGCGCTCGAGCTCGATCTGATTCAAATGGTTGTCCAGGTCAACGGCAAACTTCGCGCACGGATTTCGGTACCCTCAGATGCCGACAAGAGCGCCGTGGAAGAGCTGGCGATGGCTGATGAGAACGTGCAGCGATTTATCGATGGTCATCAGGTTCGAAAGACGATTGTCGTACCGGGCCGATTGGTGAATATCGTTGTATAAAGTCCTGTGCATCGCATTGGCTACGCTCATTGCCGGCTGCGGGTTCCATGTGCAGGGGGCGTTAATGACGCCCGCGAGTATGGAACGCACCTTTATCGCGGCCGGTGACCGGTACAGCCTGTTCTATCGAGAACTTCGTGCGCGGCTGCAGGAAGCGGGCGTGCAGATCGTCGATACGGCGGGCGAGTCGACCGCAACGTTCTCTATTCTGTATGACGAGACCGATCAGCGCGTACTGTCTGTGTCGGCTCGCAATGTGCCGACGGAGTACGAGGTCTATTACACAATACAGTACGCTATCGATGGGCTCGACGGCAGGCTGCTGGAAATACAGGACTTGACCGTGACCCGAAACTATACCTATGACTCCAGGCTGGTTCTGGGCAAGGCGCGCGAAGAAGAGTTGTTGCGCGAAGCTATTGCAAAAGATCTCGTGCGCATCGTCCTGAAACAAATCTCGACGCTGTAGCCATCGCGTGATCGCGTCAGCAGATCGCAAAGTACTAACAGTTGCCGATGTCCGCCCGCGTGATCTCGTCTCATTGCTCGCCCGATACGATCTCCAACTGGTCGTGCAGAATGACGATGAGCCGATCACGGGAAGCTATTGGGGCGACCCCGAAGCTGGCATCGTGGGCAAGAAAGTACATGTGCGACGCGACACGCCCGTTCATTCGCTGTTGCACGAGAGTTGCCACGTCATATGCATGACCACCGATCGTCGCGAGCGGCTTGATCGTGATGCGGGCGGCGATGATCTCGAGGAGGCTGCTGTTTGTTACCTGCAGATCGTGCTGGCCGATCGAGTCGACGGCGTGGGCCGGGAACGGCTGATGCGGGACATGGACACGTGGGGCTACAGTTTCCGTCTCGGCAGCACCTGCGAGTGGTTCGAGAGGGACGCCGAAGATGCCCGGCAATTCCTTATAAATCAAAAGCTTTTGACTGAGGATGAAAAACCGGTCTACGCGCTGCGCTGACACGTCGGCCATGCGGTGTATAGTCTCATATGGCCTGGTTTCGCTTCGTTCTGTACTTCATCGCGATCGCGTTTGTTACCTGGGCACTCACGCGCATGGAAATCTCGGCTCCGGGCAGCCTGAAGCTGCACGTCATCGTTGGCGACAGTGACAAGTTGGGCACGAGCGAATTTTCGCCGGTCGAAATAATCCAGGCGATCATACTCGGTATCTGCGGTCTTATCATGGTTTGGGTGGCGCGATACTGCCCGTCACAACGGCCGGTTGCGCTCGGCTTTGGAGGGCTGGCGCTCGTATTCGTGATTCGCGAATCCGATTATTTTCTCGACCGGTTTGTCGTTGACAACCTGTGGCAGGTACTCGTCGTGATCATCGGGTCACTGCTGATCGTCTACACCTACCGGCATCGAAAACGGCTGACCATTGCGCTTGCGCGCGTATGGCCATCGCCGGGGTTGACGTTGTTATTTGCCGGCGCGGTCATTTTGTTTGCTTTTGTGCCCCTGGTGGGTCACGAACCGCTGTGGCAATCCATCCTTGGCGACACATATCAACGCGTTATCAAGCTCGTCGTTGAGGAATTCATCGAGCTGATGGGCTACTTCTTGTGGATGATTGGTACGATTGAATATGCGTTTCAGGCGCGGGCGATCGGCTACCGGGTGCCGCAGCCGGCGGCGCGACGATTGCGCGACAAACGCCGCCGTAAGTCGAAAGGCACCTTCTAACCACCAGCCGCCATCCCCATCCCCCGCCGACAATCATTCTGACCACGGCGACGATCGCGGGGAGATCTTGCTTGCTCGCGCTTACGCGATGTCGCTTCGCAAGACTCACCCGCACTCGCCGCCGTTGCCCCATCGTGCTGTGTGAGGCAAGTGAACGAGATGTTTGCCGGCGAGACATAAAGCGAGCGCAGCGAGACAGTCCGCCAGCAAACATGTCGGTCGCTTGCCTGATCTCTAAGTCGCTCGCCGGCGCCCTTAGGGTGCTTGGTGATGGGGGATGGGCGTGGTCAGAGGATCGTGGGATTCGGCGCGTCGCCGTAGACTTCCTCCGGATCGAATACCTTCTCGGTGTCCGTCCACTCGAGCTCTACATGTCCGTCGGCCTGCTTCGCCGCGAAATCATTGCCGATAGGAACTTTCCGGTAAAAGCAGCTGCGCTAGCCAACGTGACAGCTTGC
>JAOTWB010000014.1 GCA_029863125.1 Gammaproteobacteria bacterium | reverse complement strand
AATCAGCATGTCGTCGCGGCGGATCATCTGCGGGTAAAGACGTATCAGCTCGGTGCGTCCGACCGTCTGCACGGGTCCGACGGTTCCGGCGGTTGTCACGCTGCGGATGTTGATGGCGTTCGTGCCGCGGTTGTCGGACTCAACCCAGCTGACAACAGCGGACGATTGGTCGATGATCGCGACGCCGACATGGCCGGATGCACGACGAGCTGCGATTTCGACGGGTTCCTTGAAGATCCGGCCGCCGTTGGTGGACAGCGCGGCCCTGACGACGGGGCTGCCGTTCGCCGCCGAGAACCAGGCAATCGCCACAAGATCCTCCTGTGCGTCGATCGCGGGACCATTAACCGGGCAACCCGCGATCTCCCAGGCGTCATTGGCGATCGGTGTGCCGGGCTCCCAGGCGCCGTTGGAGAATCGTGACACGTAGACATCGCGGATCTCATCGACCGTTCGGTCCCGGTAGACCGCGATCGGCCCCGCGGAGGAGACCGCGACGTCCGTCTGGCAACAGTCACACACGATTTCATCGACCAGCTGTTTGTGGCTCACGTCTCCGGAAGGGCTGACGACGGCCGAGCGCAGCGTCATGCTCGTGCTCTTCGGGTCGTCCGCGGCCTCGTTAATCATTTTGCGACCGTCCAGCCACAGGAGAGCCGCAGAGTCGCCCCGCGGGTAAATGGAAACGAAGCCGTGCTCCGTGGGCGTGCCGTCGCTGTGCGGACGGACAGGCGCACTCCAGCTTTGACCCTTGTCCGAAGAGTGCGCGAGCAGGATATCGTATGCATAGGTCGCCTCGGCGCTCTTGCTCAACCAGTGCGCCAGCCAGCGTGTTTTCGCCAGCGGAGTTACAGACGGCAGGTCGGCCCAGTTAACGAACATCTTCGGGTCTGTCACGACGTCGACGGCCGTCTGCCATTCACCCAGTTCCAGCGCCGAGAAACGCAGTGTCGCGCCGCTCTCCTCGTGCTGCATCCAGCTCAGAACAATGCTGCCGTCAGCGCCCGCCGCAAAACGTGGGCCAACCGCGTTTGTGCCGGCGGGAACCGGCAGTGGCAAGGGCTCACCGAATACGGGGGGCTCCGCAACGGTGCAGGCGGCAGCGAAAGCAGCAAGGAGGAGGGCGATGAATGAATTCAGGCGGCGCATATCGTGCATTATGCGCCCTGACGGGCCAAGTTTTGACACATGCGGGCAAATTGATTATCGGGCAGCGCGATGTATACTCCGACGCCTGCTCCATGGAGCGGCGCCTGACGCCGTTTCAGGGGATCGCTAAGGCTAGGTGGCAGAGTGGTTATGCAGCGGACTGCAACTCCGTGTACGCCGGTTCGATTCCGACCCTAGCCTCCATCTCCTCAAGGCCATGCCCGGGTGGCGGAATTGGTAGACGCTGCGGACTTAAAATCCGCTGAACGAAAGTTCGTGCCGGTTCGAGTCCGGCCCTGGGCACCAAGCATCAATAACATTCTATTGCGCGGAATTTTTTGCTTTCCGCGCGCTTTTGGCAATGCGCAGTCGCCGCAAATCCCTGCCATGATTCCGCATGGCTGCGATCGCGCGAATGTGGTCGGATCACGCTCGCCGCCCCGTTGCTCCCCGGAGAAACAGGGCGATTATTTTGCGTGTCTCTAACGACTACAGGAGGGCAAAAGCATGAGGCAACTATGGAAGGCATTAGTGGCTATCGCCCTGGCTGCCCTGATCGCGCTGCCGGTGCGGGCGCACGATCAAGGCGACTGGATATTTCGGGCAGGTGTCGGCACCGTTGACCCTAAAAGCACGGCGTTTTCCGACCCGGTAGACGATGTTGCCGTTAAAGTTGACAGCGGCACGAGCCTTACGCTCACGGGCGTATACATGATCAACAGCAACTGGGCTATCGAGCTGCTGGCCGCGTGGCCATTCAAGCACGATATCGACCTGGTATCCGGCGGCGTCGCGGTGAATCTGGCCGAAACGGAACATCTGCCGCCAACATTGTCGATTCAGTACCACTTCCTGCCGGAAGGCCAGTTCCAGCCTTACGCTGGACTCGGTCTCAACTACACGACATTCCTGGATACGGACCTTTCGCAGGAAGCCCTGGACGCCGGTCTCGTCGGTATTGACCTCGACAATTCTGTCGGCGTCGCGGCACAGATTGGCGCAGATATTGTGACGAGCGGCCGCTGGCTGTTTAACGTCGATCTTCGCTGGATCAACATCGAGTCGGATGCGACGCTGGATGACGGCATCAGCGTCGAGTCCGCCAAGGTCGAGGTTGATCCGCTGGTCTACAGCATCAATGTAGGCTACAAGTTCTAGTCCTGAATGAGAGCAACCAAGCCGCCGCCCGAGGGCGGCGGTGTGTCTTTTTAAATTAATAAAAACATATATTTATAGTTATTTCCTCGAATTAACATGATTATCGTGCGCGGATCTGCGCCCGGATGCTCGTGCCGCCTGTTGCTTCCAGAACGCCCACGCCAGCTGCAGCTCTGCTGCGAGCGCGACGAGCAGAACGCCATGAACGAACCAGGGTACGTCCCCCCAGACGATAAGCACGGGCAACAGAAAGAAGAACAACGCCATGGAAAAACGCCCGAAGGGCAGATGCGGAACGCCGAAGCGCTGATGCCGCAAGCGAACAAACATCACGTAGGTCACGAGCAAGACAAAGATCGGGAGATACGGCAGCCAGTAGGTCTGCACGAACCCCGGAATGAGCAGCCACAGCCACAGCAAGGTAGCGACGCCGAATATTCGATCGGCTATACCGTCCAGGTCGAAATCCGTAGCTGCAGGCGCTGCGCGACGCGCAAACATCCCGTCTATCAGGTCTGTCAGTGCTGCGACAACGTATAGGCCAAAGACCCACCACTTCAGGTTTTGCAGGGCGAGGATCGTGATGGGCACAACGCTGATGACACGTGCCCAGGTCAGCGAGTCGGCAGTCGTCCTGGCGAGAGTCTTGTTCATGGTCGGCCCGCTTTTATATCCACCTGCGCACAGCCGCCATGTAGTCTTCGAACCGGGATCCGAACTTCTCCGAGAGCGCGCGCTCCTCGGGCCTGATCTGGAATCGTGTCATGTAGGCAACGAATGCCGGAACCAGCAGCAGCGCCGCCAGGTTCGCGAGGTAAATCGCCCACGCCAACAGCGCCAATGCCAGGCCCAGGTACATCGGGTTCCGCGTGACACCGTAAATGCCGCTGGTAACGACCGAGGCCGTGGTCTCCGGTTTCATGGGATTCACCGTCGTTTCGTGCCGCCTGAAGGCCAAAACACCGGCGAGCGCGATTCCACCACCGGTAAGAGCGACCGCGACAGCAACGACCGATGCACGCGGCAAAGAAAACGAGGCTGCCGGAAATACAGTTGAGATCGCCCACATGATGGCGCCGAATACGACCGTAACTGCGACCGGGGGGACCTTGAGTTCGAGTGCGTGCATAGAGAGACACTGTGACCCGACTGGTAGTTGTCGTGCAAGTATCCTGACAATCTTTCGAACCGCGCCGTGACCGTGCGACCGGTGTAAAGCGGGCTTCGGTCGCGGTCGATTTAGTATCATGGCCGAGTGAGCGATCCCTACAAGCTATCGCGTTTCGTCGCAGCCCAGGAAGGCGGCTATGCAGCCGTCGTCGAGGAACTCCGACGTGGCCGGAAAACCGGACACTGGATCTGGTACATCTTCCCGCAGATCAAGGGACTTGGTCATAGCGGGATGTCGCGGCGCTATTCGATTTCATCAATTGAAGAAGCCAGAGCCTACAGCGAGCACCCGCTGCTGGGCCCGCGCCTGGTTGAATGTCTCGAGGCGGTCATGGCGGTGGAGGGAAGGACCGCAAGTGAAATATTTGGTCACCCTGACTACCTCAAGTTTCGATCCTGTCTGACGCTGTTCGCTGCCACGCGAACAAACGGGATTTATCAACAGGCGCTGGACAGGTATTTCGACGGTGTGCCTGATGCACTGACGGTAGAGGCGCTGCATCGGAGTTAGGCGCCACAGACAACCATCACAGCACCCTCATTGAATGCTCAGGTTTCGGCGATCCCTGTACTCTAGGCTGTACTCTCTCGCAATGGGAGGATGCCGTGAACCGACTTAGTAAACGATCTGCGCTTTCCCTGCTGCCGGTGATCATGTCGCTGCTGCTCGCGAACGGCTGTGCATCCAATTTGGACAAAGCGCCGCCTGATGACATGCGCACGCTTCCCGGGCGTTTTGCGGAGGAGCCCGTCACCCAGCCTCTGACGATTGTCGAAGCCTTCATCGGGCCGACCGAGTTCTATGTCAGCTACACGAGCGAAGACGGCCTCGTTCATTCCGGCGGCAACTGGTCGAACAAAATCGACCTGACAGCCCTGGGTCAGGGTCCGGAAAGCGAGTATGCCGGGCCGTACATTTTGCCGCTCGAATACCAGCAGCGAGAGCGCTGGACTGACGTCCCGGAGGCACCCATCGTGCCCCGTATCCTCGGCAGCAAGTACTGGAATCGTTTCATCGACACCGTCTTCGAATCGGTGCTGCCGAAAGCGGCCATGACGGGCATCGTCATGCACTTTGGCGAGGACGACTATTTCCTGTACTACAACGACATCAATAATTTCGAGGCACGGTTGATTACCGATAAACCCGAAAATTACAGAGTTGCCGAGACCATCGACTTCGCCGAGTTCAATCGGCGCGCCCAGCCCGTGATGGACGAGTTTCTGAAACAGGAGGGCATAGAAGATCGGCGGCTGGTATTCAGTACGGGTGATGCGGGGGCGTATTCTCTGCCGTTTGTTTATGTCGACAGGGATATTCCCCTGGGCATTTTCGTCCGTTATTCACCGGCCCCGAGAAAAGGACCCGTGGCGAGCAAGGGATCGCAAGTTGCGCAGTCAGCCGGTCACCTGGCGCACAGTCATCTGGGCGGTCTGTTTTCACGTCCCGTGTCATCCGTGTTCCGGCTGCTCTTTGTCGCCAGAGATGCAGCGGTCGAAACGGTGAGGCCAACCTGGCTCGTCACCCTCGAATCGAAGCCGATCCCCGAGCTCAATAATGGACCCGGCATGAATCTCGACGACTGGGAAAAGCGGCTCGACCAACTTACCGGACATGGCGCTACGCGCGGGACAATCGACTACCGGGTCGATGGGGAAGAGTTTTTCGTCCGCTTCATCGATGCCGTCTCGACCGCAAAAAAGTCGGTCGATATTCGAACCTACATTTTCGATAACGATGACTTTGCCGACAAGATCGGCCGATTGCTGCGGCGACGTGCGGCCGAAGGCATCGATGTCCGCGTATTGCTGGATGGTCTCGGCACTATTGTGGCGACCGGCGCCGACGACGCCAGTTTGCCGGCAGACTATGAAGCGCCGGAATCGGTGCGCCGCTTCCTCGAAACAGATTCAAGCATAGACGTGCGCCAGTCCAGGAACCCGTGGCTGGTCGCCGGCGATCACGTCAAGACCACGATCATCGACGGGAAGCTTGCGTTTGCAGGCGGCATGAACATTGGTCGCGAATACCGCTTCGTCTGGCACGATCTGATGATGGAGCTCAGAGGCCCGGTCGTCGATGAGCTCAACAACGAATTCAACAAGGCCTGGGCGCATGCCGGCATCCTCGGTGATGCCGGATACGCCCTGCAGAGACTGAAACCCAATCCGCGAATTGCCGAGGACATCGGCTATCCGCTGCGCGTGCTGCATACGCGGCCCGGTGTCGCAGAAATATTCAACGCGCAGCGTGCCGCCATCCGCAGCGCCAAGAAGTACATTTACATACAAAACGCCTACCTCACCGACGACGCGATGCTCTATGAACTCGCCAGGGCGCGGCGCCGGGGCGTCGACGTGCGCGTGATCCTGCCGCTCGTCGGCAACCATGGGCCAATCAACAAGAGCAATGCGCTGGCGGCGAATGCGATGCTCGAACACGGCATCCGCGTGTTCGTTTACCCGGGCATGTCGCACGTGAAGGCCGCCGTGTTCGACGGCTGGGCCTGTCTCGGATCCGCCAACTGGGACAAGCTGAGTTTTCGCACCAACAAGGAGCTCAACATCGCGACCTCGCACCCGGACTACGTCGAAAAACTCTACGAACGGATTTTCGAACCCGACTTTGAAAAATCAATCGAACTGACCCAGCCTTTTCCAGAGCGCTGGTCAGACCACCTGGTAGAAGTCGTCGCCGATTACCTGCTTTAGAACCCAGTTCACAGTCAAAACCCCGACTGGTTAACAGTTCTGCACATTTTTTCAGCAAATACTGGCCAAGGCTGCCATCAGATGCCAGAAAAGGCATTCAATGACGGAGAGCTGTCATGGCCTCAATCGCAAAAGACAATGTGAGCTACCGCTTGCTCGACAAACTGAGCAACCTCGTCATCTGCAGTCGCTGCCTCCGCCGCGGCGTCGTAACGCCGGTACCGCAAATCATCTCCGATCGACATTCTTTGACCAACGAGTGTGCGGCCTGTCGTTCGAAGAATCTCGATCGGCACGGACACCGTCGTAGAATGGGGAAACTCCTGACACTCCAAGACTAGCGCTTCCCGATCCCCGTGCATCGTGAGCGAAGCGATGCGACAATACGAGGGCGATGGCTAAACTGTATTTCTATTACTCGTCGATGAATGCCGGCAAGTCGACCTCACTGCTGCAGTCCAGCTATAACTACCAGGAACGCGGCATGAACACGCTGGTGATGGCGCCAAAGCTCGACGACCGGTTTGGCGCGGGCAAAGTCACCTCCCGCATCGGCATCGAGTCCAAAGCGACGCCATTTCTGAGTGACACAAACCTGTTCGATGTGATTGCTGCGCGTAACGCGGAGGAGGCCCTGCATTGCGTTCTGATTGACGAGGCGCAGTTCCTGACGCGCGACCAGGTGTTTCAGCTGACGGACGTCACCGACAGGCTGCAAATACCGGTGCTGGCTTACGGATTGCGCACGGATTTTCAGGGAGAGCCGTTCGAAGGCAGCAAGTACCTGCTGGCGTGGGCCGACACCCTCAAGGAGCTCAAGGCAATCTGTCACTGCGGGACCAAGGCTACGATGGTCGTGCGCCTGGACGCCGAGGGCAACGCGGTTACCGAAGGCTCGCAGGTCGAGATTGGCGGCAACGACCGCTACATCTCGATGTGCCGCAAGCACTTCAAGGAAGCGTTTTTTGGATAGCCTCGTCTAGAATCGAGTGTTCGGCAGATCTTCCGGGATCACGGGTAGCTGCGCCGTATTTTCGTGCCCGAGCAGGTTGCGCATGTCCGCCAGCGTCTTCATGACCACCGTATCGTCGAATCCGGCGCCACCTGGTTTGGCTCGGGTCCGTGCATGCGGATCATTGAACTTGATCTTGTGCTGACCTATGGAGATGACGTCGTCATGAAGCAAAACGTGATTGGACACCCGTTTCGCGTTGACGAAAGTGCCGTTGGTGCTATTGAGGTCCATCAGGAATGTCGCGTCATTGTGACGAACCAGCAGGGCATGGTGCCGGCTGATGAATCGGCTGTTAATCGAAACATCGTTATGATCCGAGCGCCCGATGAGCAAACGAAGTTTCTCCACGCGGATATCGCAGACGACGCTGCCGTCGCGGGTGACGATCAGCTGCGGCGTATCGGGTACGACCGCAGGCTCGTTCTCGGGCGGCGCAGTTTCCGCGTCGTCCCAGGTACCCGCAGGTAGTGCCGGGTGCTCGATCTCGTCCGCAGAGACGGGCAGCGTCTCGGCACCGGCCAGGGTCAGCAGCGCCAGCCGATCCAGGATGCCGGGCCAGCCGCCGGACGCTTTCCAGAGTTCCTCGCATACCGCATCCGGGAAGATGAAGTCCGGGTGATCGCTGCCTGCGGCCCGTAACTTCGCGTGAAGCAGTTCCCTGGTTTCCTGCCGCGTCATCGGGCGCAAATGGAAGTCGTGGACCAGGCGCTGCGCGATCGACCTCATGGCGGGCGCCTGGATCAGGCCCGCCAGCGCTCGATCGCTGACCAGGATTATCTTCAGCGCACTGCCGGTACGGACCCGCAGATCGGCCAGCTCACACAGCGCACGCATGGCGCTGGGGTTCAGTTCGTGGGCATTTTCGATGATGAGCAGCGGTGGCTCGTGGGACGCTGCCTGCTGCCACGTGAACACCCGTACCAGGCCCAGGAGTTCGCTGGCCGAACTCGTCTCCAGCGTAAAGCCGAACTGGTGCAGAATGCCGGTCAGCAGGTTTGTCGTATTGAGCCCCTTACCGTCGACCAGGGCGACGGCGCAATCCTCGTGCAAAGTGTCGATGAAACGGCGGACGATCGTCGACTTGCCGGACAGCGTCGGTCCCTGCAGCAAGCACAGGCCTGTGGAATGCTGGTAGGTGTCGTCAAGTATTTCCAGCGCTTCGCGCTGCGCGTCATAGGAGAGGACCGCCAGCGGTTTGCCGTGGCTCGGGAAGGGTTGTCCCGTTAGCCCTGCGGCCGCCAGGTCCATTAATGGTCTCTCGCAATCGTCATGTCGCGTTATATTTTGGTATGGTCCGGTTGCGGTCTCTTCTTATATGAATTGATGACCGGGCCATTCAGTCTACGACCGCGCATCTGTTGTTGTAAACCAGAATTCGTGTGACTCCTTGTGCGTCACGGGGACACGGGATTCTTTTTTTGGATTGACTTTAAGTAGTGTGTATAAGTATCTGTAAAGAAACGATGTATCGGCTTGAGTTCGAGTACGTCTGCATTCCGCGCCACGGTGCAGGGCATTGACCGCCAGGTTAGCCGCCGACAACCTCACGCTGATTCGCGGTGAGCGGTGCCTGTTCGAGGGCCTCGATTTTGCGCTGAATGACGGCGAACTGCTGTTGCTCGAGGGCCGTAATGGCTGCGGCAAGACCAGCCTGATGCGGGCAATTGCCGGCATGCTCAGCCTCGAAACCGGCCAGGTTCTGTGGAACGGAGTGCCCGTGCTGAAGCAGCGGCAGACCTTCCATGGTGAACTGGTCTGGCTGGCGCATCGCACGGGGCTAAAAGGTGACCTCAACATGGTCGAGAACCTGCATTTCGAGGAGTCCCTGCGGCCCCAATCGGGACGCGACCGCGAGGCCGTGTATGCCCGACTCGGGATCGAACGCCTGAAGCGGCTGCCGCTGCGGTCGCTGTCGGCCGGTCAGCAGCGTCGCGTTGCGCTGGCCCGTATGCTGCTCGCCGACGTGCCGCTGTGGCTGATGGATGAGCCGTTCACGAACCTGGATCGTGAAGGCCGGAAACTCGTCATGGAATTGGCCGAAGAGCACCTGGCCGCCGGTGGCCTGTGTGTCATGGCTGCGCACCAGGACGTCGAAATCGGCGCGCCCGTCACAAAGATCCATATGCAATGAGCGAGCACCAGCCACAACAACCGGGGATCTTCTCCGGCCTATGGGCAACGGCGCGGCGTGATCTCCTGCTGGCCTGGAAACGGCCTGGCGACGTGCTCAATCCGCTGTTTTTCTTCGCCATGGTCTGCACCCTGTTTCCCCTCGCCATCGGACCCAGCGCCGAGCAGCTCGAATTCATCGGCCCTGGCGTCCTGTGGGTTGCCGCACTGCTGTCGACGCTGCTGTCGCTGAATTCGCTGTTCCTGGGCGATTTCGAAGACGGCAGCCTCGATCAGCTGCTGGTCAGCCCGCAGCCCTTGCCGGTGCTCGCTTTGGGCAAGACGCTGGCGCACTGGCTGACCAGCGGGCTGCCCCTGGTGCTGGTATCGCCCATACTCGCGATGACCTATCGCATGCCGGGGTCCGTAGTTCCCGTAATGATGCTGACTCTGTTGCTCGGTACTATCAGCCTGAGCCTGCTGGGCTCGATAGGCGCAGCGCTGACCGTCGGTTTACACCGCGGCACGGCGCTGTTGAGTTTGCTTATACTGCCGCTGGCCATGCCGGTGTTATTGCTTGGTGCCAACACGGTGTCGCTGGCGGCTGGCAACGATATTTATACGACCGGCATCTGGGCCCTGGGCGCCTATGCCGTTGCATCGCTGAGCCTGGCTCCCTACGCTACGGCCGCCGCTTTGAGAATCAGTAACGAGTAGAATCCCGACAATGTGGAAATTTTTTCATAGGCTGGCGTCACCGCCACATTTTTATAGACTGGCCGCCATTATTGCGCCGTGGTTTGCGGTACCCGGCCTGCTGCTGATCGCTTACGGCGCTTATGCCGGACTGTTTCTTGCCCCGATGGACTATCAGCAGGGCGATGCGTTTCGCATCATTTACGTGCATGTCCCGTCCGCGTACCTGTCGCTGATGGCGTACATGATCATGGCGGTGAGCGGTGGTATCGGGCTCATCTGGCGCATGAAACTGGCGCATGCCGTTGCGGCAGCCGCGGCGCCACTGGGTGCGGCGTTTACCTTTCTTGCGCTCGTAACCGGGTCGATCTGGGGCCGGCCCATGTGGGGAACCTGGTGGGAGTGGGGCGATCCAAGGCTGACGTCGGAGCTTATTTTGTTGTTCCTTTACTTCGGATACATGGCGCTGCGGGGTGCTATCGACGATACGGCCAAGGCCGACAAAGCCAGTGCAGTCCTCGCGCTGGTGGGCGTGGTGAACGTGGTTATCGTTCATTTCTCGGTCGAATGGTGGAGTTCGCTGCACCAGGGGCAGACGCTGATGAAAAAGGGCGGACCGGCAATGGATCCGGGAATGCTGTATCCCCTGCTCGGGATGATCCTCGGATTTACGTTCTTATTCGGTTCTCTCTTATTGCGTCGCGTACGAACCGAAGTATTGTTCCGCGAACGGCGTACCCGGTGGGTGCGCGAAATGATTTTGTCACCGGAAGGAAGTTAGCCATGGAAAACCTGGCAATGGGCAATTACGGCATATATGTCTGGAGTTGTTTCGGACTGACGCTGGCCGTCGTCATATTTTCGGATTGGCGCGCGCGGCTGCGTCATAAACGGGTGTATCGCGAGATTGAGGTGCGCATCAGAGCGCTCGAGGAGCGCCAATGAAACCAAGACACCAACGAATGCTGGCGGTTGGCCTTGCCCTGACCGGCGTTGCGATTGCCGCAGCGTTTACGCTGCGAGCTTTCCAGGACAATATGATGTTTTTCGTGGACATCTCGGACGTCATCGCGGGAGACTATCCCAGGCAGCGCAATTTTCGTATCGGTGGCCTCGTTGTGGACGGCAGCGTCCAGCGCGAGGAGGGCTCACTGGACTTGAGGTTTCGTGTAACCGATATGAACTGCGAACTTCCGGTTAGCTACGTCGGCGTCCTGCCGGACCTGTTCCGCGAAGGGCAGGGCGTGGTCGCCCACGGCCGACTTGGTGGCGACGGCGTGTTTGTTGCCGACAAGATCCTCGCCAAACATGACGAGAACTACATGGCGCCGGAAGTCGCGGACTCGCTGGCCAAACACGTCGAAGGCAAGACCGCCGGACTGCGTACCGGCGATACGGGGTGTGTCACGCCATGATTCCTGAAATCGGACAATTCGCCCTGATCCTCGCGCTGTCGCTGGCGATATGCCAGGGCGTGCTGCCGCTAATCGGCGCCCACCGCAACGATACTGCAATGATGAGCGTCGGCAACACGGCGGCGCTTGGCCAGCTCGTATTCGTCGCAGTTGCATTCGGCTGTCTGACATGGGCGTTTGTCAGCAGCGACTTTTCGGTTCTTTACGTTGCCAATCATTCCCAGCTGTCATTGCCGACGATTTACAAGATCTCAGCGGTATGGGGCGCCCATGAAGGTTCCCTGCTGATGTGGATCCTGATACTCGCGGCGTGGACCGTTGCGGTATCTCGCTATAGTTCCGAACTGCCCGAATCCTTCGCGGCACGCGTGGTTGGCGTGCTGGGTTTGCTGTCAGTCGGTTTCCTGCTGTTTATTCTCCTGACGTCGAATCCTTTCGACCGCCTGTCGCCACCCGCAGCCGACGGCGCCGATCTGAATCCGCTGCTGCAGGACCCCGGTCTGGCGATTCACCCGCCGCTGCTCTACATCGGGTACGTCGGCTTTTCGGTTGCCTTTGCTTTCGCGATCGCGGCAATGCTCAGTGGCAACCTGGATCAACGCTGGGCGAAATGGACGCGACCGTGGACGACACTGGCCTGGATGTTCCTGACGCTCGGCATCATGCTCGGCAGCTGGTGGGCTTACTACGAGCTGGGCTGGGGTGGCTGGTGGTTCTGGGACCCGGTTGAGAATGCCTCATTCATGCCGTGGTTGATTGGCACGGCACTGATTCATTCGCTGGCCGTCACCGAACGCCGTGGCTTGTTCAAGAGCTGGACACTGCTGCTCGCTATAACAGCATTTTCCTTGAGCCTGCTCGGAACGTTCCTGGTCCGCTCCGGCATCATTGTGTCGGTGCACGCGTTTGCGACCGATCCGACGCGCGGTTTTTTCATCCTGGCTTTTCTAGCCGTCGTCATTGTCGGCGCGCTCATCCTGTATGCCTGGCGCGCACCGTCGCTGGACTCGGACGCGGGTTTCGGTCTGCTGTCTCGTGAGACATTCCTGTTGCTGAACAATGTGCTGCTCGTCGTTGCTGCGACGCTGGTCCTGATGGGAACTTTGGCGCCGCTGGTCATCGAACTACTCAACGGCGGCAAGATCTCGATTGGCCCCCCCTGGTTCGAGGTCGCATTCCTCGTACCTATGATTCCGCTGGTGCTCTTACTGGGCGTGGGCATGCACACGGCATGGCGAAAACAGGACGCGCGGCCGTGGGTTGCGTTGCTACGAATTCCCGCCATTGCAGCCGTTTTGCTCGGCATCATCATCCCGTTGATGTTCTACGGGCGAACCAGCCTGCTGATGGTGGTGGGGGTCTCCGCGGCGCTCTGGATAATCGCAACCTCGCTGATACAGCCGATACGGTCGATTCGCCGCAAGGACGGCTCAACCGGCATCACTCGATCCGCCCTCGGCATGTCGGTCGCCCATCTCGGTATGGGGCTGTTCGTGCTCGGCGTTACCATCACTTCGGCGTTTAACGTGGAGTCGGATCGTGCGCTGACCCCGGGGCAGTCGACCGAGGTCGGTGGCTACGATTTCGAAATGGTCGAGCTCAGAAACGTAGAAGGGCCCAACTATTCCGCGATCGAGGCAGAGATTGAAATTCGCCGGGACGGCGAATTCGTGGCTACGGTGCGGCCCCAGAAGCGACAGTACCTGGTGCAAAAAAACTGGATGACTGAAGCCGGTATCTACGTGACCTGGAACAAAGACCTGTTTGTCGCGCTGGGGGATCAGCTCGGCAACGGTGCCTGGAGCGTTCGTGTGCAGTACAAACCGATGATCCGCTTCATCTGGTTCGGCGCGATTATCATGGCGCTGGGGGGACTTGTCGCCGTCAGCGATCGACGCTATCGCCTGAAAGCCAGAAAGACCAGCGCAGCGGGTCAATCGGTTGCGGAGTCTGCCTGATGTCGCGCTATGTTTTGCCGCTGGTTGTCGTTATTGCGCTGATAGCATTTCTGATGATCGGTCTGCAGCGTGGCGACCCGCGGGCGCTGCCGTCGCCGTACATCGGCAAGGCTGCGCCCAACTTTGAGCTGCCGACTCTGAACGACCCCGACGTAACGGTCGCGTCGCAGGATCTCGAGGGAAATTTTGCCCTGGTCAACGTGTGGGCAACGTGGTGCCCCGGCTGCAGGACAGAGCATCCCTTCCTGATGCAGCTCGCGCGGGAAGACAGCATTCCGATCTACGGCATCAACTGGCGGGACACGCGGCCGGAGGCACAGCGCTGGATTGCGCAGCTCGGCGATCCGTATGTTGCGTCGGGTTTCGATGAAACCGGGCGCGTCGGCATC
This sequence comes from Gammaproteobacteria bacterium, assembly GCA_029863125.1. Lineage (GTDB taxonomy): Bacteria > Pseudomonadota > Gammaproteobacteria > Steroidobacterales > Woeseiaceae > UBA1847. Next base: position 38,704 of record JAOTWB010000014.1, on the reverse strand, counting down.
GACTGGGGCGTGTACGGCGCGCCGGAAACGTTCCTTCTCAACGCTGACGGTATCGTGGTTCACAAACACCTGGGTCCTCTGGGCAGAGAGGCCTGGGAACGTGACTTCCTGCCATTGATCAATGCCGGGGGTGCCGCCCGATGAGACGTTTATTGATGCTGGCCGTCGCAATGTTGGCGTCGGCGCCCGTCGCCGCCATCGACAGCAGCCAGGCGTTCGACGACCCGGTGCTGCAGGCGCGTTACGAAAAGCTCATTTCGGAGGTGCGATGCCTGAAGTGTCAGAACCAGAGCATCAAGGATTCCAACGTGTTTCTCGCGGCTGACCTGCGGCGTGAAATCCGGCGATTGATAAGCGAGGGTAAGACCGACACCGAGATTGCCGATTTTCTCGTTACCCGCTACGGCGAATTCGCGCTATATCGGCCGCGCACAACAGGCAAGACGCTGATTCTCTGGATCGCGCCGTTTCTGTTGGTCCTGTTTGGTGGCTTTGCCATGTTCAGGGTCATACGGCATCGCATGACGCTGCCGCTGGACGATAGCGGCGTGGCCGAAGGCTCGTCCGAGTGACTTTCTGGATAATTGCTGCGAGCCTGTGCGTCATCGCATTAGGTTTCGGTGCCTGGCCCCTCTATCGCGAGTCGCGGCGCCTCACGCCATTGCTGGCGGTCGTCATCGTATCTTCGGTGGCACTGTCCGTCGGTCTCTACAGCCGCATTGGCAGTCCGGACATCCCGTCAGCCGGGGCCGCGTCGGACACGCTCCCCAATATGAATGAGGCAGTTGCATCGCTCGAGCGCCGGCTCGCGAAGAATCCCGAAGACCTGAATGGCTGGAACATGCTGGCACGCTCGTACATGACGTTGCAGCGTTTTGACGATGCCGTGACGACCTACGAGCGGCTGATGGAACTTGAAGATGGCCGGAATGCCCAGACGCTGGTCGATCTCGCGCTGGCAATCCTGTCCCGGGACGGCAGCAGCATAGCGGGTCGAAGCGCGTCACTGATCGAAAACGCCCTGGCCCTGGAGCCCAACAATCCGGCAGCGCTGTTTTATTCGGGTATTGCGTCGGCGAATCGCGGCGATACGGATACGGCGGCCAGGCGCTGGCAGGTGCTATTGGGGCTGAACCCGCCGCCCGAGATTCGTTCGATTATCGAGCAGCGTGTCGCGGAATGGCGCGGTGTTCCGGTTGAGTCAAGCGAACCGCCGGTCGCCGATACGGGCCCGGCGTTGGCGTCGACTTCGACAGAGGCACCGGCTGCCAATCCCGATGCCGTCGTAACGGCGCGGATCGCATTGTCCGACGCTGCACTGGCGGCGCTCACGGCCGATGCCAACGTGTTCGTAATTGCGCGCGATCCGGCGCAACCGTCGCCGCCCATCGCGGTCGATCGTGTACGCCTGTCGGATCTGCCGGCCGTCGTCTCGCTCGGGGATGCGCAGTCGATGGTGGCCGGACGTTCATTGTCCGGCTTTGAAGAATTCGAATTACTGGCGCGTGTGTCGCTGAGCGGCTCGCCGGCAGCAGCGTCGGGGGACTGGTTCGGTACCCTGATCGTGCGGCCGGCGGACAATCCGGCAGTCTTCCTGTCGATCGACCAACAGGTGCCGTGAAGAATTAGGATCGCGCGTCCTTAGCGGGTGTGTTCGTGTACTGGCCACGCAGGAGTGGCCGGTTTTTTTATGGAGTCATGAATGGCATTACCAAAGTCGCTGGCAGGCAGGCTGCGAATTCCGCTTATCGGCGCGCCGATGTTCATCGTTTCCGGACCCGAGCTTGTTATCGCCCAATGCCAGGCCGGCATCGTCGGCTCGTTTCCAGCTCTGAATGCGCGGCCGCAATCGGCGCTCGGCGAGTGGCTAAAGCGCATCAAGGATGAGCTCGGCGAATACGAAGAAGCGCATCCGGATGAGCCGGTCGCACCGTATGCGGTCAATCAGATTGCGCACGCGAGCAATCCTCGTCTTTTCGACGATGTCGAGACCTGCGTCAAACACGAAGTCCCTATCATTATCACGAGCCTCAGGCCGCCGGAAGAGATTGTGACGGCCGTGCATTCCTATGGCGGACTGGTCTTTCACGACGTGATCAGCCTGCGACACGCGCGCAAAGCGATGGAGCAGGGCGTCGACGGAATTATCGCGGTTTGTGCCGGTGCCGGCGGCCACGCCGGGCCTCTGAACCCGTTTGCGTTTATCAAGGAAATTCGTCGTGAGTTTGACGGCGCCGTGATTCTGTCCGGCTGTATCACGAGCGGTAGCGATGTCGTGGCGGCACTGGCGCTGGGTGCCGACCTTGCTTACAGCGGAACGCGATTCATCGCGACGCAAGAAGCCAGGGCAGTGCCGAGCTACAAGGAAATGGTTGTCGACAGCAAGGCCGATGACATTGTGTATACGTCGCTTTTCACCGGCGTGCACGGTAGTTATCTCAAAGGCAGTATCGCGAACGCCGGGATGGATCCTGACAATCTGCCCGAAGGGGACAAGCACGACATGGACTTCGGCAAGAGCGACATCAGCGCAAAAGCCTGGAAGGATATCTGGGGTGCCGGTCAGGGTGTAGGCAATATTGACGAAATCTTGCCCGCGCGCGAGCTGGTGCTGCGCATGGAGCGAGAGTTTCGCGAAACGCTTGCCGGCCTCAACGCCGCGTAGCGATGCACATAGTTTTCTATTCGTACCTGTTCGTGGCCCTCGGCGGAGCGCTCGGCGCGATGGCGAGATTTGCGCTGAACGTTTTTCTGCAGCGTGACGTCGAGTTTCCCTGGGGTACCTTGAGCGCGAACCTGATCGGTTGTCTGGTGATGGGCATTCTCGCCCAACTGATCGCCAGCACGGATTGGTTTAACGATGCCGGGATCATCCCCGATCAATATCGGCTGCTGTTTGCCGTAGGCTTCTGTGGCAGCTTTACGACGCTTTCAGCGCTGGTGATGGAGCTCAATACGCTTATTCAGAAGAACGAGCTTTTTTATTCGTTCTCGTATCTCGTTGCTACGCTGGTCGGCGGGTTTGCCTGCTTCTACATCGGCGTCGTCATCACGCGCGCTGTCCTGCAGCTGCAAAACGCCTAGGCAATCTCGACAGCACTCAGTTCGAGAATCTCGACAATGCGGTCGAGCCAGTCCCGATGTTCGGGCTTCATCAGTACCGAGCGCAAACAGGTGATCGTCTCCGAATTCGCCGTGATCCCGGGGGCATGACCCTGCACGAGCTGCACGGGCAGCTCGATCATTGCCAGGTGCAGGTCGCGTTCCGCGGCTTGCGCGAACACGGCACGGGCACGCTCGCTCGCTTCGCGGCTGTTCGGCGCGTCGACCGCATAGACAACGATGTCGAGTTCCGGCTGCATCAACGGCACGAAGTGTTTGCTCTCTTGCAGTCGTTGCCAAAAATCGCGCGCGGCGTACAGACAATCGTCCAGCATCGCGGCGAATTCACCGTCGCGTACCAGCGGCAACAGCCGCTGCGTCGCCCACAGCGCGACGGCCGAGGCGCCCGGTCGCGAGCACTCGAGACTGATTTCGCCGAGATGCAGTTCGGCCGAACTGAAATAGGTGAACGGCGACTCGTGCTTGTACAGTTGACCGACCGACGGGTCCTTGAACAGGATGCAGCCGCAGCCATAGGGCTGCAGCCCGTGTTTGTGCGGGTCGATGACGATGGAGTCGGCGGCGGCGAGGCTGTCGAAGGCCGCGCGCGTGTTGTCGTGCAGCCGGCCGGCAAGAACGAAGTAACCGCCGTAAGCCGCGTCGGCATGGATGCGAAAATCGTATTTCGACTGCAGTGCGATGAGGTCGGGCAGCGGGTCGACCGCGCCAAGCCCGGTATTGCCGATCGTCGCTACGACGGTGCCAACATTGCCTGCACGCAGCAGCGCCTCAAGCGCATCGAGGTCCATTCGTCCGTCGCTGCCAACAGCGACCGGGGAGAATGGCAGGCCGAGAACGTCGCTGATACGGCTGTGCGTGTAGTGCGCCTGGTCCGATGCGACTACTCGTTTTCCTGGATGCAGTCGCCCTGCGACCCAAAGCGCTTCGAGATTGGCCATCGTTCCGCCGCCGGTCAGGTGGCCGAGCGGCCCATCCCAGCCAAACATCTCGCCGAGTTCTACTACGCACTCTTTTTCCATGGCCGAGCTGGCGCGTCCGCCGTCGAGCGCGTGATTGTTCGGGTTGACCCAGAGCGACAGCGCGTAGGCGATTCGGGCGATCGGGTGAGGTGGTTTGAGCATCTGCCCGGCATACTGGGGATGAAAGTAAGGGAAATTGTCGTGCATTCGGGTCGCTACTTGCTGCAGCACCTCTGCGACGGCCTCGGCATCGAATTCACTGCTGAAGTCGGGCAGTCCTCTATAGCCCTCGGCCAACTTGTCGAGCGCCTTCTTGAGGAGAGTCAGTTCCGTCGCATTTATCACTGGGTTTCCTGTTACCTTCGCCGCGCAGCATATCGTAAACTGTGCGGATGGACCTCATAGCGATCGCCGTGCCCTTTTTCATGCTCGCGCTGGCCCTAGAGCTGATCATTGACTGGCAAAAGGGCAGCGGACTTTACCGCAGCAGCGATGCGATCAATAGCCTGAGTGCGGGAATTCTCAGCACCACGATTGGCTATTTCACGCGGTTTTTGCCGTTGCTCGCCTGGGGGTTTGTGCTGCGCAATTTCGCGCTCATCGACATGCAGCCGGAGTGGTTCGATCTGTCAGCAAGCGGACTGCTGCTCTGGGTTATCGCGGCGCTGGCCTGGGATTTTTGCTACTACTGGTTTCACCGCTTCAGCCACGAGATATCGGTGCTCTGGGCGGCGCACGCGGTGCACCATCAAAGCGAGGACTACAACCTGTCGACCGCGCTGCGGCAAACGAGCACGGGGTTCCTGTTCGGGTGGATTTTCTACCTGCCGTTATTTCTGATCGGCTTCCCGCTGGAGGTCTTGATCACGGTCAACGCCATTAACCTGATTTACCAGTTCTGGGTGCATACGCAAATGGTCCGTCGGCTGGGCACGCTGGACCGCATACTCGTGACGCCATCGAATCATCGCGTACACCATGCTCAGAATGAGCGCTATATCGACAAGAACTACGGCGGCATGCTGATTCTTTGGGATCGATTTTTTGGCACCTTTGAAGACGAGAGCGACGAGGAGCCGGTCATATTCGGAGTGCGCAAACCGCTGGCGAATCTCAATCCGTTCTGGGCCAACCTGCAGGTTTACGACTACCTGCTGTTCGATGCCCGCAAAGCGGCGCGATGGCGCGACAAGGTCGCGATATGGTTCCGCCACACGGGCTGGCGACCGACGGACGTCGAGGCGCGGTACCCGAAGCAGCAAACAGATCTGTCGCGATTCCAGAAATTCGATCCGCAGACGGCGCCGCAGCAACGGCATTACGTCATGGCTCAGTTCATCATCGCGATCGCGGGCGCACTGGTAATCGCTGAGCTGTATGCCCGCAAAGGCACCGAGGCCGTGCTGATTCCCTGCATACTGCTGTGGCTGCAGCTCTATACGCTGGGGCTGCTCAACGAGGGGCGGCCCGCGGCGCGTCGCTTCGAGTGGCTGCGTTTGCTGCTTGCGGTACCCGTTCTTTCCTGGCTACTGCAGGCCGGTGCCGACGGCCTGCAGCTAAAGGAGACGGGAGGATGGGTCATCGTGGCGCTCTACTCGGTCGTTTCCGCCACCTGGCTGGCGCTGATTCCGAGAGCGGAGGAGCAGCTATTAACTCAATAATAATCATATATATAGAAGTAATACTTTTAGTTAATTCTAAGATTGGTGTAGGGCATTGATGGGCAGCCGGAAGAATATCCCCTCGGGCGCCCCGTGGGAATCGGAGGTTGGCTACAGCCGGGCCGTTCGTGTGGGTCCGCACATCGTGGTTTCCGGAACCGCACCGGTCGGCGAGGATGGCGAAGTGGTCGGTGTTGGCGACGCCTATGCCCAGGCGAAAAGGTGCATCGAGATTATCGCCGGCGCGCTCGAGGAGGCCGGTGCCAGCCTGGCGGACGTTGTCCGCACCCGCATGTTTGTCACTGATATGGAGTTCTGGCCCGATGTGGCGCGGGCGCACCAGGAAGCCTTCGGCACAGTGATGCCGGCGACAACGATGGTGGAAGTCTCGAGGCTGATCGACCCTGCCATGCTCGTCGAAATCGAGGCGGACGCCCAGCTCACCGATGGCTGAGAATTTGCTGCGACCGTCGGCCGTCGCGCTGATCCTGGCCAACCTTGTGCCGCTGGCCGGGGTCCTGCTGTTCGACTGGCAGGTATTCGATATCCTGATGCTCTACTGGGCCGAAAACGTTGTCATCGGCCTCGTCAACGTGCTGCGAATGAGCGTCTGCCAAACGGGTGCGAAGTGGTTCCTGATCCCGTTTTTCCTCGGGCACTACGGCTTCTTCTGTTTCGGGCACCTGGCGGCGGTGACGGGCATCTTCAGCGAATCAATGGGCGCCAGCACGGCATGGTCATACTTCTTTGGACTGCCGCTGGCTGATGCCTGGAAATCGCCGCTTTGGGTAGCCATTGCGGCGATTGCGGCAAGCCATTTGTTCTCTTTCTTCGGGAATTTCCTCGCCGGCGGCGAGTATCGCCGGACGACTGTCCGTGAACTGATGCATCGACCTTACGGCCGCATTATTGTCCTGCACGTTACGATCATAGTCGGGGCGGCCCTGGTGGAGTGGCTGGGCAGCCCCCTGATGATGCTGGTCGTGTTGGTAGCCGCCAAGATTGCGCTGGATCTTCGGCTGCACCTGTCGGAACGAGACAAGTTCGCCGCAGGGCGCGATGCGTCCTAGGGCCTACTCGGCGGGATCGTTGTTCTCATTCGGCTGCCGATCGCGGTCGCCTCTGCCGGCGTGTTTGCGCTCGCTCATCTCTTGCCGCGCAGCCCTACGTTCCTCTTCAGTCATCGACTCCCATTTTTCGCGTCGCTGGGCTTTTTTTGCCTGGCGCTCGGCGCGCATGGCCGCCCGTTCTTCTTCAGTCATTGACTCCCATTTTTCGCGTCGCTGGGCTTTATGCTCCTGGCGCTTGGCGCGCATGGCCGCCCGTTCTTCCTCGGACATTTCCGCCCACTTCTCCCGTCGCTGAGCGTGCCTTTCCTTGCGACTCTTGCGCGCAGCTTCGGGGCGATCAGCGGCCATGTGCTCGCGCAGAGCTTTTCTTTCCTCGTCCGTCAGTCCCTCACGCTCACTGCGCCATTTCTCCCGCATCGCAGCGCGTTCCTCAGGCGACATGCTCTCCAGGTAGGCGCGACGTTCTTCGGGGCCAAGATCAGCCATGTCGGATACGGACTGGGCGTTGAGCGCAAGGGGTGATAACAGGGTCATCCCGGAAGCCAGCAGTATCAAGCGAAGTTTTTGCATCTGGTATTCTCCTCAGCGGTGGCGTTTCACCTCAAAACACTCCACACGTTTAACGCATGGCGATGCATTGGGTTGACATGAAATCGACAGGAACATTCAAATCATTGTGCACGGTCGCGAGCGCCTGCCTGATTCTCGCGGCGTGCGCATCGCGGCCGGAACTCATGGCAAGAAGCGCCGAAGTTCCGTCCGGCGCAGATTTGTCCGGCCTCTGGCAGCTGCGCGACGAACCGGGCTCGAAACCCATGCCCAGAGCGGATGCCGAACCGGGGATCCGTATTCCCCCGGAAAACAGGACGAGGAGCGCTGGCGTGAGGCGGCCGAAGCGTGCGCCAGGTGCTGACGTAACCATGTTCCTCGAATCAGGCGAATCGCTCAAAATCTCGCAAACGCCGGACGGTTTGTTTATCAGTTTCGACCGGGCAATTGTCGAGGAATACACGTTCGGCGAAAACCGCATCGTCTCCGTTGGCCCTATCGAGGCCCAGCGGGTGTCGGGATGGAAAGAGCAGGTCTTTGTCGTCGAGACACTCGATGAGCAGGGGGTGCTGTTGACCGAGTCCTGGCACATCGAAGCAGATGGCGCTCTGCTCGTGCGGGAAATCTCGGTGACCCGTGGCGACAACGAACAATTCTCAACGCGGCAGCGCTTCGACCGCACCTAGGTGCTCGGGGTGTAGCGTCGCAGCGTCGCCCGAACGCGCAGTTTGCCCTTTCGATGTTGCTCGATAACAACCGGCAGGTAGTCGAGTTCCTCGGCGCACCAAAGCGTCGTTACCCGGGATGAGTTTTCCGCCTGGTGCTGGATGCCGACCACGGTGAACGTGCCCGCCGGGACCTTTACCTGTTTGGTGCCGACCGAACGCACATTCAGGGTTTTGAGCTTGTCGGCTTCGAACAGCTCGTAGCGTTCGCTGAGCTCGTTGTTTTGAAGATCATGCATGAGCGCATATTGGATAGACACACGGTCCTGCCGCAGTCGGTCGAGCGTAAATTGAAATTCCTCATCGTTGACGGTGCCGCTTACCTGGTAGGTATTCCAGTCAAAGCGGATATCGGCGCGCGGATCGTCTTTGTCGATCGTGTCGTTCGTCTGGTAGGCCATCGGGTAGACGCCTTCATCGCCTACCGCGAACTCTGAAACTTCGGTGATGTCGCCGTGAGCCAGGATTTTTGACATTCCCGTCGGTTCGACGTGGTGCCTGGCGGTGTAGCCGGAGTCTGTCGCTTTGAGCTCCGTGCTCAGCCGGCCGCCGACGATACTGATCTTGATTCCGTATTCGGCCGTGTGCGGCGTGAACTCTGCGCTCGCCCGGGCCGCACCCGCAAACAGGCCGGCCGCCAGCAGCAGCGATAGCAAGCCATGAAAACCCCGGATGTGTCGGCGATAGTGCCCGTTCATGCACGCACCTCTTCGAGAACCTGTTCGGATTGTCCCATAATCGACATGACTGCTTCCTGAACGGCCAGACGATGCGGCTCGAGCTTGTCGAGCGGTACGTCGGCCGGAATCGGGCAGGGTTCGCCGATGGCCAGCACGATGCGAGAAAAGGGCTTCGGGACCATGAAATCGTCCCAGCGATTCAGATACCAGGCGCGCTCGGCGGCGCAGGCGATCGGGATGATGGGTACCCCGGCGATGCGGGCCATGAGTACGGCGCCGAGCTTGAACTCGTATTTCGGACCGCGAGGACCGTCGGCCGTTGTGACGATGGAATAACCGTTCTTCATCATGCGCTGCATGTCGCGCAGGGCCAATGCGCCGCTCTGGTTGGCCGAACCCCGTATAACCTCGGCCCCCCAGGCGCGGGCGATGCGTTCCGGCACCTCGCCATCCACCGAGCCGGACACCAGGAAGCAGGCCTTGAATCCACGCTCGACCCACGAGCGAATGAGCGTCGAGGCGACGACGTGGTGCTGGTGCCAGTAGCAGGGCGCACATACGGTGCCATCCTTGATGAAAGGCTCGATGTGCTCGGCGCCGATCACCGTCTCGATCCGGTAGCTCGATACCAGCAGTCGGATGACGCCACGCAGTACGGGTAAGCCGAGGAAGTAATAGAGTCGACGCGCTGGCGACATCCGGCGACGCGATGCCGTGCTGCGGCGCGATTCGACCGAGTCGAAATTTATGGGCTGATGGTTGCTCAAAATGGGACCCGGCGGCAGAAGTGCATGAGTTTGCAGTATCGGTTCCAGGCCGGTCAATGTAATATTGCGCCTGCATTTCCTGAGTCCCTCCGACCCCCCATCTGCAGATGACAGAAGCGCAGCTCGCATACAGGCGGCCACCCGGTCCTGACCAAACCATTACGCTCGGCATTGACCAGGAGACGCTCGCGACGCTTGAGGCTCTGCAGCGCGAGTTTGGAGATATGGTCAGCATGACCAGGCCAAACGGACGACTGGCCTATTTCGTCAACGATGCCGACGAAGTGCGCCGCATCCTTGTGCGCCGCCACAGCAAGTATCGCAAGGGCCCCGGATTCGAGCGCGTCAAGATGCTGCTCGGCAACGGCCTGATTGTCAGTGACGGGGATGTGTGGAGACGCGCGCGTACGATGATCCAGCCGGCGTTCAGCCGTCAGAATGTGCACCGCCTGATGACCGTCATGGTTGAGTGCTGCGATCGCCGCGCCGCTCGCTGGGGTGACCTGGTTGCACGCGGCGAAAACGTCAACATTACCGAGGAGACCTCTGATTTCGCCCTCGAGCTGATACTGATCAGCATCTTCGGCAGCGACTACGAGCGCCGTATCGTGACCCAGGGGGAGAATCCGTTCGCGTTTCTCAGCAGGGATTCGACTCGGGACCTCGGCGTCGTCCTGAAGGTCCGCAAGCTGCGCGAGCTCCTCATGAGTATTATCGACGACAGGCGCGGCGCGGCGGGCGAGAACCATTTCGACTTCCTCTCCATGTACATCAAAGCGGTTGACAAGAAAGGCGAACCGTTCACAGACGCCGAGTTGCTCGACGAACTCATGACGCTGATCGTCGCGGGTTTCGAAACATCGGCGAATACGCTGAACTGGGTCTGGTACCTGATCGCGAAGCATCCGGACATCGAGAAAAAACTCGTTGATGAAGCGGCGCGCATCTTGCCCGGCGTTTCCGCCGTAAACGCCGACGCCGTCAATGCGATGACCTATACGCAGCAGACCCTTGAAGAAGCACTCAGATTGTACCCGCCGGTATGGCTGTTTACGCGGCGCGCGCACGACGAGGATGAACTCGACGACTACGATGTTCCGCCGGGAACTGACATTTACCTGTCACCGTTCATCCTGCATCGCACCGAACGCTACTGGCCGGATCCGGACACTTTCGATCCCGAGCGTTTCGAGCCGAGCGATAAAGCGAGCAAGGACCGTCCGTACTTTCCTTTTTCGCTGGGTCCTCGACGGTGTCTGGGCGAGTATTTTTCTTTCCTGGAAATGAAGGTGCACCTGGGCCTGCTGTTGCCACGTTTTCGCATGCGGCTGCTGGATGAAAAAGAACCCGGGCTCGAGCTGGGTATTAATCTTCGTTCGGCGACCGACATATACCTGCAACCCGAGGAGCGTTAAGCAAGGCATGGAGCTTTACGACACACTCACCGACCTGCTGCGGGACGTGCGCGACAGGGACCGCGAGATTCGATTCATCGACGGCGAGAACGACGAGAATCTCATTCGCTTTTTGGAGCTCTGGGATCGGGCTATCGCACTGCTTGGCTCCCTTCAGGCTCGCGGCATGCAGCCCGGCGACGAGCTGATTATTTTCAGCAGGTCGAATGAGAGTTTTGTGGTTGCATTCTGGGCTGCCGTCCTGGGCGGCATCGTGCCGGTGCCGGTCGCGGTTGGTATCAGCGACGAGCATCGGCTCAAGCTGTTTCGTATCGTGGCGCAGCTCGAACGCGGAACGCTGTTTACAGAATTGGGTTTGCTCGAACGCTTACTCGAGTTCTCGAAGCAACGAGAGCTAAACGAAATCACGGAGCTGCTCCATTCCCGAACCGTGCTGATGAGCGATGTGAAACCGGCTTCGCACGGCGAGGTATTTGCGGCGACGCCAGACGACATAGCCTTCATTCAGTATTCCTCGGGTTCGACGAGTGATCCGAAAGGCATTGTGCTGACGCACAGGAACCTGTGCATCAATATTCGCGCGATAATTGAAGCGACGGGCTGGAACAGCGACGACCAGAGTTTGAGCTGGATGCCGCTGACCCACGATATGGGCCTGATTGGCTATCACCTGAGCGTTCTCGGCGTGGGCATGAACCATGCGGTCATGGACACCAATCTTTTTGTCCGGCGGCCGCTGCTGTGGATGAGCAAGGCCGACGAACTGCGGGCTACGCAGCTGTGTTCGCCGAATTTCGGCTACAAGCACTTCCTCAAGCTGTTTGTGCGCAAGGGCCTCGCGGATCTCAATCTTTCATGCGTCAAGCTGATCCTGAACGGCGCGGAACCGATTTCCTGGGAGCTTTGTGAGGAGTTCCTGGCTGCGCTTGCGCCGCACGGCCTCAAACGCACGGCCATGTACCCGGTGTACGGACTGGCCGAAGCCACAGTGGGTGTGTCCCTGCCCGATCCGGGCAGCGAGTATTCGCGGATCACGGTCGACAGGCACAGTTTGCGGGTCGGAGATCGTTACCGCGCGGTTGATCCCGGCGATGCGGACGCCGTGAGTTTTGTGAAGGTTGGCGGCGCTATTCGCGACGTTGAAATTCGCATAGCCGACGACCAGGACAACGTTCTCGACGAAGGCGTGATCGGCAACATACAGCTGCTGGGTGGCAGTGTGGCCGAGAAGGTGTACGGCGACGAGGCGGCGACGGCCGAGCTGTTTACATCAGACGGCTGGCTTCGCACCGGTGATTGCGGCGTGTTCGTCGACCAGCAGCTGGTCATCACCGGCCGTCAGAAAGACATCATCATCATCAACGGTCAAAACTATTACCCGCACGACATCGAAGAAATTATCGCTGGGCTCGACGGTATCGATCTGAACAAAGTTGTGGTTGCAGGCGCAACACCGAAGGGCGGCCAGACCGAAGAGCTGATCGCATTCGTACTTTTCCGTCAGCAGCCGGATGAATTCGTGCCGGTGATACACCAGGTACGCGCCCTGGTCGGCGAGCAAACGGGCCTCGAGGTCGACACGGTGATTCCGGTTTCGCGCATTCCAAAGACAACAAGCGGCAAAGTGCAGCGCGGTAAACTGCTGGATGCATACCTGGACGGTGAATTTGACGAGGTGCTTGCCGAGCTTGCGCCCGGCGACGCGGGTGACGTCGCAATTGACGAGGACGCACTGGTGGCCGAGCTGATGCTGATTTGCCGGGAGTTTTCGAAAGATCGTAAGATTGGGCCGCAGGACAACCTGTTCGAAGTCGGGGTGAGTTCGCTGACGTTGACCGAAATCGTACTGGCTATCGACGAGAAATTTCCAGGTAAGCTGGATATTAGCGACTTGTTCGATTATCCGACGTTGCGAGAGATCGCGGCGTTCCTAAGAAGGAACACCACATGACTTATGCGCGCATCGCCGGTATCGGCAGCCATCTGCCGGACAAAGTCGTTACCAACCAAGATCTCGAAAAGAGCATGGATACGTCGGACGAGTGGATAACCGAGAGAACCGGGATCAAGCGCCGGCACATTGCCGGTGATAATGAAACCACGTCATCGATGGGCGTGCTGGCGGCGCAGCGCGCGATGGCGATGGCGGGCGTCGGCCCGGAAGATATCGACCTCATCGTTCTCGGTACCGCGACGCCGGACAAGATCTTTCCTGCGACCGCCTGCATTATTCAACGGCAGCTTGGTGTCAAGGGATGTGCGGCCTTTGACGTTCATGCGGCGTGCAGCGGCTTTGTGTACGGCCTCGACCTCGCCAACCGCTACATCAAAACTGGAGGCGCACGAACCGCGCTCGTCATCGGCTCCGAGACGCTCTCGAGAATTACGGACTGGGAAGACCGTGGCACGGCCGTCCTGTTCGGCGATGGAGCAGGTGCCGTCGTTCTGCAGGCCGACGACGAGCCCGGCATACTCGCGACGCACATCCATGCCAACGGTGAGTACGAAGAACTGCTTCAGGTTGAACAAGGCGTCTCGGTGGGTTTCGACGTCACGCGGGCCGGCGGCGCCTATATCAAGATGGAGGGCAACGCCGTCTTCCGCCGTGCGGTTGAAACGTTCGATAATATCGCCAGGGAAACTGTTGCCGACCTCGACGGCCACCTGGACGACATCGACTGGTTCGTGCCTCATCAGGCCAACATGCGCATCATCAAGGCGGCGGCCAAGAAGCTGCAGATTCCGATGGAGCGCGTGATAGCAACGGTTGATGAGCACGCCAATACGTCCGGCGCTTCGATACCGCTCGCCATGGACGTTGCCATTCGCGATGGCCGTATCCAGCGGGGCCAGACATTGCTGCTGGCGGCATTCGGGGCCGGGTTCACCTGGGGATCGGCGATGCTCCGGTATTGACGTGCGGGCGCTTGCTCCCACGCGAATACGACACAATCGGCAAATCAGTGCATTTTGACCGAATTTTGCGTGACTCGCCGCGCACTTCGGGGCACATGCTGTCTCTATATCTGCGACAGAATAGACGGTTTCCAAACAGCGATAGTCACCGACCGGGGCCGAAAATGGACAAAAAAACCCTACGATGGCGTACCGCTGTCAGAATCGGGCGTGTCGCTCAAATTCGCCCTTATTCAGAAACGGTGTGCAAAGCTGATCGAGGACACTGACAGTTCGATCGAGCTGACCGTCGAGGAAGCGATAATCCCGAGCGACGCGTTCTATCCCTGCGATCGCGCCTGAATCGGTCGTTCGCCGCGCCTGAAGTCCCGCTGATGCGGTATCCGCATCAGCCTCCTACCCGAAATCCCAAGTAACGCGACCAGCCGTTGCGCGAGTCGATTGGCCCGCGTATCAACATCGTTTGCTAGTATTCACTCCGGGTGACATCAAGAGCATTGGATCAGGGGGGTTAGGCATGGCTATCGAACTGACGATTAACGGTCAGGCAGTATCACTCGACGTGGAACCGGATATGCCCTTGCTGTGGGCGATCCGCGATCTTGCGGGTCTGACGGGGACGAAATTCGGCTGCGGCAAAGCATTGTGCGGCGCCTGCAACGTTCACCTCGACGGCCAGGTGATGCGATCCTGTGCGATCCCGGTCTCGGCAGCGGCGGGGCGCAAGGTCACGACCATAGAAGGCCTGGCGGCGGACGGTAATCATCCGGTCCAGGTGGCATGGCGGGAACTCAACGTCGCGCAGTGCGGATATTGCCAGTCCGGTCAGATCATGAGCGCCGTGGCGCTGTTGGAACGTAATCCGAATCCGAGCGACGACGATATCGATGCCGCGATGAGCGGCAATATATGTCGTTGCGGCACCTACACGCGCATACGACAGGCAATCCACAAAGCCGCGGAGGACCGGTCATGAACGAACTTCGACACATCAGCCGCCGCGAATTCCTCAAACGTACGGGCCAGGCCGGCGGAGGCCTCGTTCTGGCGCTGACATTCACGTCGGGCTGCGGACGGCCCGGTCCGGAGCCGGCCAGCAAGGGTGCGGCCTCCGTTGCGCCCAACGTCTACGTCAACGTGCGCAACGACGGCATCGTCGAAATCATCTGCCACCGTTCGGAGATGGGGCAGGGCATTCGCACCTGCCTGCCGCAGATCATTGCCGACGAAATGGACGCCGACTGGGACCGGATCGAGCTGATCCAGGCGCTCGGCGACGCGAAATATGGCGACCAGAATACCGACGGCTCAACGAGCATCCGTAACCAGTTTGATTTGCTGCGCATTGCCGGCGCGACGGCGCGCGAGATGCTGATAGCCGCCGCAGCGGCAGAGTGGGGCGTACCCGCTGCCGAGTGCAGTGCCCGCGAGCATGCGGTGCATCATGAGGGCAGCGGCAAGTCGGCAGGCTTCGGGGACCTCGTGGACGCGGCCGCCGGGCTGAAGGCGCCGACTGAGGCGCCCTTCAAGTCGCGCGACGATTATCGATACATTGGCAGGTCGATGGATACCATCGATGGATTTGCGTTTACGACCGGCCAGGCCATCTATGGAATAGACACGGTCCTTCCGGACATGCTGTACGCGTCGATCGAACGCTGCCCGGCGTCGGGCGGTACCGTCGTGTCGTTCGACGACACTGAGGCGAGGGCCGTCTCGGGTGTCGTCGACGTAATCAAGCTCCCCGATCCCACGTCGCCTGTGCTGTTCAACGTCCTGGGCGGCGTTGCCGTGCTTGCCACGAACACCTGGGCGGCACAAAAAGGGCGCGAGGCTCTGCAGATCCAGTGGGACCGGGGTGCAAACGGCGCGCATGAATCGCAGGCTTACCGAAAAGCGCTGGAAAAGTCGGCAACGTCGAGCGGCAAAGCCGCATTGACCCGAGGTGATGTTGATGCGGCCTTCCAGGCGGCGGATCGCGTCCACGAAGCCGTTTACTATGCGCCTTACCTGTCGCAAGCGCCCATGGAGCCGCCGGCGGCCGTTGCGCGGATAACAGAAGACGGCGGCTGTGAAGCCTGGGCCTGCACCCAGAACCCGCAGGCCGCGCAGGACACGCTTGGCGCAACGCTGGGCATCGACAAGGAAAAGGTCAAGGTCCACGTAACGTTGCTCGGCGGCGCCTTTGGTCGCAAGTCCAAGCCGGATTTCATTGCCGAAGCGGCGTGGCTGGCGAAACAGGCCGGGCGCCCGGTAAAAGTCACATGGACACGCGAAGACGACATCCGGCACGGCTATTTCCACTCGGTCAGCGCGCAGTTCCTGAAAGCCGGCTTTGACGCCGACGGCAACGCCACCGGTCTATTGCACCGCAGCTGTTTCCCGTCGATCATGTCGACATTCGACCCGACCGCGTCCGGGCCCGGCGGCTTCGAGCTCGATCTAGGGTTGCTCGATAATCCCTACGACATCGCGAACCTGCAAATCGAAACGGCCGATGCCAAGGCGCACCTGCGCATGGGCTGGCTGCGGTCCGTCTGCAACGTCTTTCACGCATTTGCGTTGTGCGGTTTTGTCGACGAGCTTGCGCACGTCGCGGGACAGGATCCACGGGATCACCTGCTCAAACTGCTCGGCAAGCCGCGCCAGGTCGACCCGGCCGACGACGGGGCCAAATACACGAATTACGGTCACCCGCTCGAGAAACACCCGATCGACACGGGTCGCATTGCGGCGGTCGTCGAAAAGGTCAGCGACATGGCCGGCTGGGGCAGGGCGCTACCCGACGGGCACGGCCTCGGCATTGCCGTGCACCGATCCTTCCTGAGCATTGTGGGCTCGGTGGCCGAGGTCAGCGTTGACACGAACGGTAAGCTGGTGGTCCACGATATCTGGATGGTGATAGATGCCGGAACGGTCATCAATCCGGACCGCGTCACGTCGCAGATGGAGGGCGCCGCGATTTTTGGCATGAGCATCGCGCTGCACGGCGAAATCACGGCGAAAGACGGGGCAGTCGTGCAAGGCAATTTTGACACCTACCCGGTGGTGCGAATGAGCGAAGCGCCGGATGCCATTCATGTTCATATCATGGAATCAACGGCGGTGCCCGGGGGTGTAGGCGAGCCAGGGGTTCCGCCCGTCGCTCCCGCGATCGTGAACGCCTATTTCGCGGCAACAGGAAAGCGTATTCGTGAGCTGCCGTTGCGGAATGCCGGGCTGACCTGACGCCATGCACCGGCTTGCCGCACTGCTACTGTTGGCAAGCGCCACGGCAACTGCAGCGCCGTTGTTCGAACAAGACGAGGTTCTCGAGATTTCGCTGGCGGGACCCCTGTCGACGGTTATTAGCGACACGGAAGACCGCAACGAGTATCCGTTTGTGCTGTCGGTCGATGGCAGCGCTATTGGCGTTGACGTCAGGGTGCGGGGCCTCAGCCGATTACGGGTCTGCAAGTTTCCGCCCATACGGCTCGACTTCTCGTCGAGCGATGCGTCCGGCACGGTTTTCGCCGGGCAGCGACGTCTTAAAGTCGTAACCCACTGCAACGGGCCTGCCGACTACGAGCAGAACGTGCTCGAGGAATATGCGGCGTACCGGATCTTCAACCTACTGTCGACCGTGAGTTTTCGCGTGCGGCTGGCGCGCATTCGCTATGTCGATACTGCTGACCCTGGCGGCACGGACCTGGTGCGCCACGCTTTCTTCATCGAGTCGGATAAAGCAATGGCGGAGCGTAATGCCGGCTCGCTGGTCAACGCCCGTCGCGTCACGAAGAACTATCTGGACCCGACGCAGACCGCGCTAGCCTACATTTTTCAATACCTTATCGGCAATACGGACTGGTCGCTGGTCCGGGCTTTTGACGAAGATACGTGCTGTCACAACGGGCTGCTGGTGGGTATCGAGGAGCAGCATTACTACGTGCCCTATGATTTTGACCTGGCTGGCCTGGTCAATGCACGCTACGCGAAGCCGGACCCCAGCCTGCACATCAGGCGCGTCACGCAACGAAGATACCGTGGCTACTGTATGCCCCGAGAGGCGCTCGGGGGAGCGCTGAAGACCGTGCTTGGCCACCGGGATGACATCCTGCGCGTCGTCGACGATCTGCCGCAGCTGTCGCAAAAAGACATCAAGTCCCTTCGTCGCTACCTGGAAGATTTTTTCGAGTTGGCCGCGGACGACGATAAGCTGCTGCGCAGATTCGAACGCCGCTGCCTGTAGCGACTGAAACTCGTTGAGCAACACCGTCCTCTATCTCACCACGGTCCTGATCTGGGGTTCGACCTGGCTCGCCATCGAGTTTCAGCTTGGTGTGGTTGAGCCCGAGGTGTCGATAGTCTATCGCTACGCAATAGCATCGGTATTCCTATTTATATATAGTAAAATCAATAAATTAAAACTATTATTTCATCTAAAGTATCATATTTGGTTTGCGCTCCTGGGCACGTTTCTGTTTTGCCTCAACTATATTTTCGCCTACCGCGCACAGGTGCACATCACGTCTGCGCTGGCGGCGATCGCGTTTTCCACGATGCTCTGGATCAACATCATTCTCTCCCGGCTGATTTTCAATACGCGGGCGGGGCGTCGCGTCCTCATCGGCGCCGGTCTCGGCATTGTCGGTATCGTCACGCTGTTCGCACCGCAGGTCAGCGAAGTGTCATTTTCGGACGAGGTCTTTTTCGGATCGATTCTGGCGTTGCTTGGAGCCCTCGCGGCATCAATCGGCAACATGCTGTCGCAGGGCGCTCAAAAACGGGCGCTGCCGGTCATACAGGCAAACGCATGGGGCATGCTGTACGGGGCGATGCTGACGGCTGTTATTGCACTGTTGCGGGGACAGCCGTTCACCTTTGACGCGACTTTTACGTACATCGCATCGCTGGCTTATTTGGCAATATTTGGCTCGGTCGTGGCGTTCGGCGCTTACCTGACATTGCTCGGGAGGATCGGCGCTCACAGGGCGGGTTATGCGACAGTCATGTTCCCGGTCGTGGCACTGATACTGTCCATCTTATTCGAAGGGCTCGGCCTCGACATGAGCATTGTGCTGGGCACAGTGCTGGTACTTTTGGGCAACCTGCTGGTGTTGAAAGAACGATGAATGAAAGACGCGATCCTATCGAGGATCTGGCGCACCTCCGCCATGAATTCGGCGAGCACGGTGGCGTCAACATGTCGATCGAGGCGAGTACGACGTTTACCGTGATCGATCCGGAGACCATGCCGGAACTGTTCGAGGGCCGCAAAGGCCCGGACAAAGGCTGCTACCTGTACGGCAGGCATTTCAACCCGACGGTTTTCAACCTGGGCCGCCAGATGGCGGCACTGGCAGGCACCGAAGCCGGTTACTGCACCGCCAGCGGCATGGGGGCGATCTCCGGGGCCATACTGGGTCTGTGCAATGCCGGAGACGAGGTCGTTGCTTCCAGCGCGATTTATGGCGGCAGCTACGCGCTCTTGCACGATTTCCTTCCCGCCAAAGCCGGTATCAAGACGACGTTTGTGGACATCACCGATCTCGATGCGGTAAGAAATGCCATCACGGGGCAGACAAAACTGGTCTTTACGGAAAGCATATCGAATCCGACCTTGCGCCTGGCCAACATTCCCCGGCTCGCGGATATCGCTCACGAGCAGAATCTGCCGCTGGTTGTCGACAATACCTTCAGCCCGCTGTTGCTCAGGCCTGCCGCGTTGGGCGCGGATATCGTGGTTCACAGCATCACGAAATTTATCAGCGGCGCCTCGGATATCATTGCCGGTGCGATTTGCGGCAGCGGCAGCTATATCGGCGGGCTCATGGATCTGCACATGGGGCCGCTGATGCTGCTGGGGCCCACGATGGATCCGCACGTGGCTTCGACCATCAGCCTGCGCATTCCGCATTTGCCGCTGCGAATGGCCGCGCACGGCGAACGGGCACTGGAACTGAGTCGGCGGCTCGATGCGCTCGGCCTCAAGGTCAACTATCCGGGTCTTCCGCGACATCCCGACCATGAGTTGTTCAACGAGCTTCGTTCCAGCGAGTACGGCTACGGCGGCGTGTTCACGCTCGATGTCGGCGACGAGCAAACCGCCAATGACCTGATGTCCCGACTGCAGAACGAGCAGCGCTTCGGCTACCTGGCCGTCAGTCTCGGCTATTTCGATACCTTGATGTCCTGTTCGGGTTCCAGCACCTCGAGCGAACTGGGGGACGAAGCCAAAGCCGCGGCCGGGATCTCGCCAGGGCTGATGCGCATCTCTGTCGGCTATACGGGCACCTTGGAACAGCGCTGGGGCCAGCTGCTCGCGGCACTCGGGGACACCGGCATCATTGGCGCGAAAAAAGTTCAGGCAGGAACGGGAACAGCATGACGGCCAGGAAGCTGAGGCTGATCATCACGCCGGTACTGGTCGCGGGGTGTTTGCAGGCGGCAGACGATTCGCGACTGGACGAGAGTCGGGCACTGGTGCAGTCATTTGGCGCTCGGCTGCAGAGCGAGCTGCAGCAGAGCCTCGCAGAGGGCGGACCCGTGGGCGCGATCAGCGTGTGCAAAAACAAGGCACCGCAGATCGCATCTGAACTGTCGCGGCAGAGCGGCGCCAAAGTCAGGCGAACGAGCCTGCGGTTTCGTAATCCGGCAAACGTGGCCGAGCCCTGGGAGTCGCGCGTCCTGCAGGCCTTCGACAGCAAGGCAGCCTCGGGAGCTGATGCTCCGCTGGAGTATTTCGCGCGTCAGGACGACGGCACGGTTCGATATATGGCTGCAATCAGGACAGGTGCGGTCTGCCTGGCCTGCCACGGCGCATTTTTGTCGCCTGAAATGGACGCAATAATCGATGCCGACTATCCTCATGATCGTGCACGTGGCTACAGGCCGGGAGACATTCGAGGCGCATTCAGTGTGACCTGGCCTCCATCTGATGATGCGTCGAGCAACTAATGGAAAACGACAGGCGAGGATGCGGTGTCAAGGTAGGACTTGCACTGGGGAGCGGCTCGGCCCGGGGCTGGTCTCATATCGGAGTTTTGCGCGCGCTCAATGACCGTGGCATCGAGCCGGCCATAGTGACCGGGTCATCGACGGGCTCCCTCGTCGCGGCTTCCTATGCCAGCGAGCAGCTCGATGCGCTCGAGACGTGGGCGCGAACGTTAACGAAGGTGGACGTATGGCGTCTTCTCGATGCGACGCTTAGCGGTGGCGGGGTCATGCGTGGCAATCGCCTCATGCGGACGGTTGGGGAGCACCTGGAAGACCGGGCGATCGAGTCTCTGGCCCGACCGTTTGGCGCGGTCGCGGTTGATCTTTATTCGGGCCGGGAGGTCTGGATCCAGAAAGGTTCCATGCTGCACGCTGTGCGTGCCTCCAGCGGTCTGCCCGGACTGTTTACACCCATGCTTCATGAGGGCAATTGGCTGATCGACGGCGGCGTTCTCAATCCGGTCCCGGTGTCACTGTGTCGTGCGCTGGGCGCCGACTACGTAATCGCCGTGAATCTCAATCGGCGCGAAGTGAAAAAAGAGTCGCATGGGCCGAAAGACCCGGCGACGCGTTTACGACGCGACAGGCGCGGCTCAGACGAGGCAAACGAGCTTTTCGCGCGCTGGACGGGTTTGCTCGATAATTTCGTCAACTCCATTCGGTCGGATCGCGAATCCAGTGAGCCCGGTATCGTTGAGGTCGTATACAACGCGATCAATATCATGCAGGACCAGATTTCCTCCAACCGCATGGTTGGCGATCCGCCGGACCTCGTCGTGACGCCGCGGCTCGCAGATTTTCACCTGATGGACTTTCATCGTGCCGCGGAAGCGATAGAGGTCGGTTACGGGGCGCTCGAGGCGTCAGAGACAGAGCTGGATGTGATCGCTCGCCCGCCGTTACTGGACGAAGAGCGCTAGGTACGAATACGACTTGTACACCGTCTGTTGTGGGCCTAGTTTAATGACGGAGGTGATCTCATGATGTTCAAATCTGCTGTCACTGGGCCAAGGGCATACCGTGCGGGCGCAGTGGTCGTTACCGCGGCGCTATCTGCGTTCTTGTTGGGTTCGTGCGAAACGACAACCCACGCTCAGCAAGGCGAAGTGCTGGGCGGTGTAATCGGCGGCGTAATTGGTGCGCAGGTCGGCGAGGGACGCGGCCGGACGGCGGCCATCATCGTCGGGACCATTGCCGGCGCCATGATCGGCCGGCACATCGGCGAGAGCATGGACGAAACCGATCGCATGAGGACCGCGATGGTGCTGAACGACTCTCGCAGCGGCCAGTCCACGACCTGGGTCAATCCCGATACCGGCTATAAGTACACGGTGACACCGACGCGCACCTATGAGCAGAGCAGCGGTCCTTGCCGCGAGTTCAGGCTCGACGCGACGATTGGCGCGGAAACCAACCAGGACGTTTATGGCACGGCCTGTCTGCAGGCGGACGGAAGCTGGCTCGTGCGCTAGTGATGTGACGACGCATGGCTGACGAGGAAAGCATGCAAGCGGCGCTGATTGCGTCGCTGATGAGTTCCGAGGCCTATCCTCACCCGGTGTCGTCCATCGAGATTTTCGAGACGCACATCTCGTGGGTTCTTGCGACCGGGGCGTTCGCCTACAAGATCAAGAAAGCCGTGAAACTGGATTTCCTCGATTTCAGCACGCTCGAGCAGCGGCGCCATTATTGTGAGGAGGAACTGCGGCTCAACCGGCGCTTCGCACCTGAGCTTTACCTCAGCGTCGTGCCGATCGCAGGCAGCGTCGAGCATCCGCAGGTGGACGGCGATGAATGCGCAATCGAATATGCGCTGAAGATGGTCCAGTTTCCACAGAGTGCGCAACTCGACAATCAGCTGGCCGCAGGACGACTCAAGGAAAAAGATCTCTACGCGCTGGCCGAAACCGTCGCCGCGCATCACGCGCAGGCAAAAATAATCGAGTTCGCGAACGACAGCGAGTCCGTGCGAAAGGTCAGGGCGCCGATGCTGGAAAACTTTGCGCCATTGAAGCGGGCCATCGATATGGATCTTCTTTACCGCGTGCAGGAGTGGACGTCGGATCGCCTGCTTGACCTGAAGCCCGTGTTGATACAACGGCGGAAAGACGGTTTCGTGCGGGAGTGTCACGGTGACCTGCACCTCGGAAATCTGGTCCGACTGTCCGGCGGCATCGTCCCGTTCGACTGCGTCGAATTCAGTGCCGAACTGCGCAACATAGACGTAATCAGCGATATCACCTTCCTGGCCATGGATCTGGTCGCGGAGGCACGGCAGGACCTGGCCTACGCCTTCCTGAATCGCTACCTCGAGTGCACCGGGGATTACGCGGGCCTTACCGTCTTCGGACTGTATTTTGTGTACCACAGCATGATACGTGCCAAAGTCGCGGCCATTCGGAGTCAAGAGCGAGCAGACCCCGGGGAGCGGGGGCAGGATATCGAAGACCTGAAGCACAACCTTGCGGTGGCGGCGCGCTGGATCGAGGCTCCCGAGCCCCGGTTGATCGCGATGCACGGTTATTCGGGCTCCGGCAAGACCTGGCTATCGTCGCAGCTGATGTCGGAGCTGCCCGCGATTCGCATCCGATCGGATATCGAGAGGAAACGGCTCCTGGGCCTCGCGGAGACGGCTGGCAGCGGCTCGACGCCGGGCTCGGGCATTTATACCGAGCAGGTGAACGCCGCAATCTATGACCACTTGATGGCTACGGCCGGGCGCTTGCTCGAGGCCGGATTCAACGTGATCGTCGATGCGTCGTTCCTGAACAGGGCCGAGCGGGAGCGGGTCCTGGCCCTGGCACGGCGCCAGGACGTTGCCTTCACGTTTGTTGCCACGACCGCGGACCGCGACGAGCTGCTGCAGCGAATCAGGAAGCGCGCCGTTATCGGCAAGGATGCTTCCGAAGCGGATACCAGTGTCCTCGAGCACCAGTTCGAGCGGTCGGACCCCTTGAGTGAGGCCGAGCGCGAACGCGCTGTGTTTGTCGCGACGGATACCACCGTCGAAATCGGTCATCTCATCAAGGCCCTGAGGCATATGACCAGATAATCTATCTATATCAAGTGATTACAGCGGTAACTTCGCAATACACTTTACATATTATGACAACTGGCCTAGACTCCAAAAAACACCGGAAAATCCGAATCAAGAGCCTGTTCGCGAGATGCAAGAGGCCGGGGGGAGTCCAGAGTGAAACACGAGCAGCAGTCTTCGAGGATGGCCGACCTGCCGTTCGAGCAAGATCCTGCCACTGAATTTCTGACCGATTGCCACCGCAACGCGATTGAGCGGCTGGAGCTCTCGTTCAGCCAGAAACGCCCGCTGGCCGTCCTGGTCGGTGACGGCAGGTCGGCACCGCGATTCATTATTGGCAGATTCCTCTCAACACTCGATGAGGATGTCGCCGTCGCACGTATCGCCGAACCTTTTGCCAACACGACAGAGTTCATGGGCAAGATCATTCGTGCGTTCGACTTCGACCCGAAGGACATGAGCCTGGAGGATCTCGAAAGCGTCTTGTCCATGTTTCTCTCTTTTCAGAAGAGTCATCGTCATCGCACGATTATTTGCATCGAAGACGTACAGAACTGCGAATGGTGGGTTCTCGACAAGATTCGCCGCCTGGTCGGCATGGAGTGCGAAGGCGGTTACGGTCTGACTGTAATTCTCTCGGGTCAACCCGGCCTCAAGGACTTGCTGCACAGTCGCCCGCTAAGTTCCGTCGCAAGCTACGCGGGAAAACGTATCTGGATCGAACCGTTCACCCTGCCTGAGACACGCGAGTACGCTCGCCGGCGAGTGGAGGCAGCCGGCACGGCGAGTATCGACGAAATCTTCCAGTATCAAGCGATCCCGCTCATCCATGAGCTCTGCGGCGGCGTTCCGGATTCGATATCGGCGCTCATCAGCCGGTGTTTGCGCACGGCCGAGGAAGATGGCGTTGATCTGATAACCAGGGAACTGGTGCAACGGGCTTTCGAACCGCTGCGGGCAGCGTCGGAGCACGAGGACGTCGATGCCGATGCCGAGACGCTCAGTGGCGCCGGGTTGCCGCGTCCAACAGCACGCCTGATCGTGCAGCTGACCGACGATGACGTACGTGAACTGGCGCTGCGTCAGAGCAACATATTGATCGGACGAAGCCGACTTTGCGATATTCGTATCGATAGCCGGTTGGTAAGCCGCCACCACGCATTGATCAGCCACTCACCCGAAGGCGCCACTATTATCGACCTCGGCAGCACCAACGGCACTATGGTCGACGGCCATGCGATAAAGGAACACCTGCTCGTGCCCGGCGAGACCATCGTTGTCGGCCACTGCAGGATCGAGTACGCCACTGACGACGACCTGCAGAGCCAGTTCAAGTGTGCCGAGCAGGCAAACGACATAAAGCTGAACTCATAGTCACCGGTCGAATTTTTTCGAAATTCGCATCGAATGCTTGCTAAGGTCGTGTGATGAGCCAGAAGGCTGTCCATCACCGCCTGCAGCGCCATATCGTGATCGTGGGTCTGCTGATCACCGCGGCAGGTGTCATCGCTGCGTCGGAGACGCTGCACGACGAAGTCGCCGCGCTTATCGTCTGGAGCGAGGGTGTCATCGCTCTGAATCCGATTCTCGGCATGGCGGTTTTCGTTCTCCTCGCAATGGTTTCCGCGATGGTGGCGTTCTTTTCAAGCGCTATCCTGGTGCCTGTCGCCGTGTATACCTGGGGCAAGGTTACCTGCCTCGTTCTCTTGTGGTTGGGGTGGCTGCTGGGCGGCATCGCCTCGTTTTGTATCGGTCGCTTCCTCGGTGTCAAGTTTGCGGCGTTGCTCATCGGCGAAGACAGGATCGCCGACTGGCAGAGCCAGGTCAGCGAGCGCACCCGGTTCATTCACATTCTTGCCTTTCAGGCAATCGTACCGTCCGAAATTCCCGGCTATGTGCTCGGCATACTTCGCTACCGGTTTTCCTTTTACCTGGCGGCCCTGGCGATCACCGAACTGCCGTACGTGGTCGCCGTCGTCTTTCTGGGCGAGTCCTTCGTGAAGGGAGAGAGCACCCTCATTATTCTGCTGGGCCTGGTGATTATCGTGCTTGGCATCTTCGTCATTCGCTTTTACAGGTTTCATCGGGCTTGATCGAGCGGCACGGTGTATATGCGCTTAAAGATCGCGACCATGCGACTTTCGATCTCTTCGAGAAAGTGGTCGATATCCGGAATCCTTTTGAACGTGACATACCCTTTCTCCAGGAACCCTTGCAGCGCGGCAAAGCCGGCCGCATGAGCGGGGCCCCTCATGGCGCGAAGCATCATCCCGAGCATTGGCACATTGACGAGGCTTTTTAGCGTCTTGCCCAGGCCGGTTATCAGGCGCACGAGTTCCACGCATTCTTCCAGCGAGCTGGCCTGGCGACACGCGATTAGATAGTCGCGCTCTGAAATCTCGGTCGGCAGATCCTTGCCGCCGGCCAGGCATCGGCAGATTCCGATATTGACCTGCAGCACCCGCGCGTTCATTTCTGCGGCACTGGCAATGGTCGCCAGCGCCGCAAGCGGCAGCATGGACGTGATGGCCGGAGCCGCTCGCTCGAGATCGCGGTCCCGATTGCTGATGCCAATGCCGGCAAGGTCACTCATGACGAAGTCGATGGCCTCGGCGTAGCCCTCCTGGTCATACAGATCGCTGAAAAACGGCAGCAGGTATTGAAGCTGCCAGTTCGCAAATCGATCGTAGTTTTTGAGAAGCTGCGGATTATCCAGGTATTCGACATGCAGATCGTTACTGCGCCGAATAAATCGCCTGAACCGGTTCGCTTCATTTTTTCTTTCGGATCGTGACATACGAGATGTTTTGCTAGGTAGTACTCCGCATTGACGCTGGCCGAGCGCCAGCATAACAATATTTTGCTGTTGAGCTATTTGAGTTAGACAAGAGTGCATGCAAATTCCGCCGCCGAGTGTAACTGACCGGTTCGTCACGCTGCATGAGCAACTCGTACTGCGGCACCCGAGCACGGTTCTCGCGATCTGTGCAATTCTCCTTGCTGTTTTCGGTTGGCTGGCGAAGGACTTCGGCCTGGATGCGTCTGCAGATTCACTGACGCTCGAGCGCGACGAAAGCTTAAGCTACTATCGTATGTTGAGAGCGCGATACGGGTCCGATGATTACCTGATCGTAACTTTTGCCCCGAGAGAAGATCTCTTCAGCGAACCCGTACTGCAGCACCTGCACAAGCTGCGATCGGAGCTGAACACGCTGGACAGCGTCGAGTCCGTCGTCAGTATTCTCGACGTTCCGCTAATCAAAAGCCCGCCGGTTACGCTCCGAAACATCGCAAAAAGCCTGCGACGCCTGGAGGACAGCAGCACGGATCGCGATCTTGCACGCGAGGAACTCATAAACAGTGCGCTGTATCGCGATCTCATCATAAGTGCCGACGCTCGAACGACTGCGCTTCGGGTAAATCTCGAGCAGGATGAGCGGTACGTCGAACTGCGCGAAAGACGTGATCAGCTAAGGGAGAAAGAGTACTTCGGTACCCTGACGATCGAGGAGGCGAATGCGCTCGCTGCTGTCAGCTCACAGTTTGACGAGCGGAGTCGCAGTCTGCTTGCGAGGGAACAGGAGACCATATCAGCCGTTCGGAACATCCTCGACAATTACCGCGACGTGGCGACCCTGCACCTGGGCGGCGTACCTATGATCGTTGCCGATTCGATCGATTTCATCAAGCATGACTTGATCGTTTTCGGCGTTGCGGTTGTTACGTTTCTTATCGTCATCCTTGTAATCGCCTTCAGGCAGCCGCGGTGGGCAATCCTGTCGCTGCTGAATTGCCTGGCGACCTGCATCGCCATGCTTGGAATCCTGGGCGTAAGCAACTGGCGTGTCACCGTCGTTTCGTCGAATTTCGTTTCATTACTATTGATTCTATGCCTCGCGCTGACACTGCATATCATAGTTCGCTACCGGGAAACGCACCTGCTGAATCCGGAGGCAAACCAGCTGACGTTGGTCAGAGAATCGATCAGGCGAATCGTGGTGCCATGTCTTTATACGGCATTAACGACAATGGTCGCGTTTGGTTCCCTTATCGTCAGCGGTATTCGGCCGGTAATCGATTTCGGCTGGATGATGGTGATCGGCATTGGCATCGCGTTCATATTTTCCTTCACGCTGTTTCCGGCCGGACTGATGATGTTTCGGCCCGGGCAACCGCGCGTACTACGTGACATCACAGCGGCGATCACGGGCTTTTTTGCCCGTGTCATCGATGGCCACACAGTGCGAACCGTGGCACTGACGGCCGTACTTGTCGTCGCTGGCGTAATGGGTATTACGAGGCTGACGGTCGAGAACCGTTTTATTGACTATTACAAGAAATCGACGGAGATCTACCAGGGAATGGAGTTGATCGATCGTGCGCTCGGTGGAACCACGCCACTCGACGTTGTGGTGGATGCGCCGCTGAATGAGGAGGAGCCGTCGGAAGTCGATTTCGATGCTGAATTCGAAGAAGAATTCGGCCTCTACCTTGACGATGAATTTGCCGACGAGGCCGAGGAAGAGGGCGGTATCACGGCAACAAGCTACTGGTTCAACCATCCGAGAATCCGGGAAGTTGCCGCAATGCATGACTACCTCGACGCGCAGCCCGAAACAGGTAAGGTCATTTCGGTGGCGACTACGACGCGCTTGCTGGGTGAACTCGACGAACAGGTTCTGACCGATAACATTCTGCTGTCAATCGTCTATAAGCGCCTCCCTGACGATGTAAGGGCCGCTCTCATCGAACCGTATTTATCGCCCGACGGTGATCAGCTACGTTTCAGCGTGCGCGTTTTCGAGTCCGACAAATCGCTCAGGCGGAACGAACTGATCGACAGGATTCACAGCGATTTCCAGGAAAAATTCGATCTCGCCGACGAACAGGTGCACCTGAGCGGCATGCTGGTTCTCTATAACAACATGCTGCAAAGCCTGTTTCGCTCCCAGGTGCTGACGCTCGGCGCCGTTTTCGTGGCTATATTCGGCATGTTTGTCGTGCTGTTTCGTTCATTCAAGACGGCGGCAATCGCGATCATTCCGAATATCGTCTCAGCCGTAATTGTCCTTGGCCTGATCGGCTGGCTGGACATTCCGCTGGATCTGATGACCATTACCATCGCTGCAATCACCGTCGGGATCGCCGTTGATGACACGATCCACTACGTACATCGATTTGCGCACGAGATTGAGCGTGACGACGACTATTGGGCTGCAATACACCGTTGCCACCGCACGATTGGCCGGGCTATGTATTACACGAGCGTAACGATCATGCTCGGTTTTTCAATTCTCGCGCTGTCGCAGTTCATTCCTACTATTTACTTTGGCCTGCTGACCGGCACGGCGATGCTTGTCGCTTTGCTCGCGAACATGACTCTGCTGCCGGTTTTGATCGTTACATTCCGTGCTTGCGACGGACATCGTCCTCGCCTGGAGCCGCTCACCGTCCCGACGGGCCGCGAACCGACCGGAAAAACCAGGCAATAAACACCGCGAAAGCGGCAGCGCCAACGAGCATTGCGGTCAGTTCGGTGCCGAGCCACTCGGTGCCAATGCCGTCCGGCCGGCGGCTCTTGGCAACGGCCACCAGGGCGATACCGACGCCCAGCAGGCCTTCACCACCAACGAAGCCGCTGCCGAGCAGCACGCCTCGCTCGCGGCGGTCCGCTGCAGTCGTTTCGTCGCCGGCGCTGCGCTCCATCCACAGACGAATCAGTCCGCCGACGAAAATCGGCGTCATTGTCGACACGGGCAAATAGACGCCAACCGCAAAAGGCAGTGACGGGATGCGCGCGATCTCGCACGCCAGTGCGATGCCGGCCCCTATGGCAACCAGCGCCCACGGCAGGTTTTGATCGAGGACGCCGTCGATCACGAGCTTCATCAGCGTCGCCTGCGGTGCGGGCAGCTCGGTGCTGCCAAAGCCAAAGCCTTTGCCGAGCGCGAGTACCGTCAGGCACACGAAGGTCGCGGAAGTCAGCACGCCAATGAGCTCGGCCGTTTGCTGCCGCCGCGGCGTGGCGCCGAGCAGGAAGCCGGTTTTCAGGTCCTGCGAGGTGTCGCCGGAAATGGACGCGGCAATCGCGACGACGCAGCCGACGGTCAGTGCCGCGGCTTTGCCAAGCGCGTCCGTCCAGCCAAACAGCAGGAAGATCGACGCTGTGCCGAGCAGCGCTGCGATTGTCATGCCGCTGGTTGGGTTGCTGGTTACGCCGACGAGGCCGACGATGCGCGACGCAACTGTTACAAAGAAGAACGCGAAAATGACGACACAGAACGCTGCGATCGTGCGAATACCGATGCCGCCAACGGCGCCGAACACCTGCGGCACGACAACGAGCACTGCAGCGATGATGAGGACACCGAAGCCGACGAAGCGCAGCGGCAGATCATTGTCGGTGCGCAAAGTCGATTCCGCAGCGCTGCCGACTCGCTCACCGATCTGGGCAGCGCCGATGCGAAAACTGCTGACCATCACAGGAATGCTGCGTATCAACGTGACGATGCCGGCCGTCGCAACCGCGCCGGCGCCAATGTAGCGCACGTAGCGCGTCCAGATCTGGCGTGGCGACATGTCGTGAATGATTTGCACAGTTTCGGGAAAGAACGGCGCGGTTCGCGCATCGCCCCAGTAAGCGATGGCCGGAATAATCACCAGCCACGAGAGCAGGCCGCCGCCAACCATGACGGCCGCAATACGTGGTCCGAGAATGTAGCCGACGCCGAACAGTGCGGCCGACAGGTCCATGCCCAGTTCGCCTTTTTTGAGGACCGGAATCTTGGCATGGACGTCGCCGGGAATGACGCGCAGCCACGAGGTCAGGAATTTGAACAGCGCGCCGCCCGCGAGGCCGTAGAACACGAAGCGTGCTCGTCCGCCGCCAATTTCGTTGGCGACCAGGACTTCGGCACATGCCGTTCCCTCGGGGTACGGGAGTTTGCCGTGTTCCTTTTCGATCAGGAAACGGCGCAGCGGGATCATGAAAAGGATGCCCAGCATGCCGCCGCACATGGCGAGCAGCGTCATCTGCAGCAGTTCCGGGGCCATGCCCCACATGAACAACGCGGGCAGCGTGAAAATCACGCCGCTGGCGAGCGAGCTCGAGGCGGATCCCGTCGTCTGCGAGATATTGGTTTCGAGAATTGTGCCCCGTATGCCCACGCTCGAGAGCGCGCGAAACACGGCAACGGTCATTACGGCGACAGGGATCGAGGTACTGATCGTCAGCCCCGCACGGAGCCCGAGGTAGGCGTTTGCCGCACCGAAGATGATGCCGAAAAGAATCCCCAGGCCGACCGCCTTGATCGTGAACTCGGCGGGCGATTCCGTTGCCTCGACAAAGGGATCGTAAGTATCGCCGTCGGCTATCGGTACGTAGGCTTTCTGGCTCAGTCCGTCTTTTCGCATTCTTGTCGCTTCCGGCGCATGCCAGGGCCTGAGTCTACAAGAAAAACTGCCGGCGAAGCGATTCCTGAAATGCTCGATCAGTAAAGCACAGTAACGTGCTGTTCGGAATTCGGGTTACCCCTAGTGACATCTCGCTATCCGTCTGTGATTCCATGGACTCCCGGGCAACGCATTGGGAGATCGATTGTGTCAGGTACATCGGATCGAATTCGAGCTCTGGCGGTCCCGCTGAGCGAGCTTCACAAGGCCTGCCAGCCGCTGTCGATCGAGGCCGGGCGCGATGAAGAAGCAGCCGCCAGGACAGCGTACTTCGGCCAGCAACGTGCGATCGACGCGATTCGCTTCGGGATACAGCTGGACAGCGAGGGTTACAACGTCTTCGTCCTGGGCCCGCTGGGCAGTCATCGACATGGCCTGGTAGAGAAACTGGCGCAGGAAAGAGCGCAGGACAAAGGCGCGCCCGATGACTGGTGCTACATTAACAACTTCTCCGATCCCGAGAGACCGCGCGTACTGCGATTGCCGGCAGGCAGAGGAGGTGAGTTTCGCGACAACATGCAGGCGCTGATTGCAGAGATACGGCTTGCAATTCCTGCCGCCTTCGAAAACGACGACTACAGCAACCAGCTGAAAGCGCTGGAAGAAGAGACTCAGGAGGAGCTCGATGATCTGTGGCGCAGCCTCCACGAACAGGCGGCAAAGGAAAATATCACCGTGCTGCAGACACCCACCGGCTATGTGCTGGCGCCGGTCAGGGACGACAAGGTTATCGACGATAGCGAGTTCGAGAAGCTACCCGAAGAAAAACGCGAGGCGATAAAGAAGTCGATTCAGCGCCTGAGCAAGGAACTGCAGCTGCGCATCGAATCCATACCGAAAATCCGCAAGCGCTACCGTGAAAGAGTTCGGGCGCTGGATCGGGAAGTGGCCGCACATGCTGTAAGTGTGCTGCTGAATGATCTGAAGAAGAAATACGATCACCTTCCGGGGGTACTCAGTTATCTCGACGAAGTGCAAAAGGACATCATCGAGAATGCGCAGCAGTTTCGGCAGACGGAGGCGCCCGTTCTGCCGTTCCTGTCACACGATTCCTCCGCCATTTTTGCCTCCTACGAAGTCAATCTGATCGTCAGCAATGAGCCTGATGCGGCCGCGCCGATAATCTACGAACCGAACCCGAGTTACCCGAATCTGGTCGGTAAAGTCGAGCACCGTGCCGAGATGGGTGCGCTGTTGACCGATTTCCGGCTGGTACGGTCCGGTGCGCTGCTGCAGGCGAACGGCGGTTTCCTGATACTCGACATTCATCGAGTCCTCGGTCGCCCGTTCGTGTGGGAAGCATTGAAACAGGCGCTGTTTACCAAGCAGGTGCGTATCGAGTCGCCGGCTGAGACGCTGGGCTTCGTCACCACGACAATGCTCAAGCCTGAGCCCGTCCCGCTGGATGTCAAGATCATCCTGATCGGGGAGCGCTGGCTCTATTACCTGCTGAGCGCCTATGACCGGGAATTCAGCAACCTGTTCAAGGTGGCCGCCGATCTTGACGATGACATCGAGCGCTCGACGGACAATGTAACGGCCTACGCCCGGCTAATTGCCGAGCGGGTACAGCAGCGCGACTTGTTGCCATTTGCAGCCGCGGCGGTCGAGCGCGTTATAGAGCAACGCGCCAGGCACGCCGAGGACGGCGAGCGCCTGTCGATGCACATGCGCTCGCTCGACGACCTGCTGATCCAGGCGAACTATTGGGCCAAACAACGCCGTTCGGATATGGTCGCGGTCGAGGACGTCGCGGAGGCTATTCGCCAGCGGAAGTATCGGCAGAACCGCCTGCAGAACAAGGTGGTCGACGCGATCAAGAGAGATACGCTTTTGATCGACACATCGGGCGAGTGTGTCGGCCAGGTCAACGGTCTTTCGGTCATCGACCTCGGCGAGTATCGATTCGGGCACCCGGCGAGAATTACCGCGACGACGCGGGTCGGCAAGGGCGACGTCGTGGATATCGAGCGCGAAGTGAAGCTGGGGGGCGCAATTCATTCCAAAGGCGTCATGATTCTGTCGGCTGCACTATCAGCCCGGTACGCGCCCGACGTGCCTCTGTCGCTTCACGGCACCATCGTTTTCGAACAGTCGTATGGAGGGGTCGAGGGTGACAGCGCGTCAATCGGGGAATTGTGCGCACTGCTATCGTCGCTATCGAATGTGCCGATCAGGCAGAATCTCGCCGTCACGGGCTCGGTGAATCAGCTTGGGCGCATGCAGGCCATCGGTGGCGTAAACGAGAAGGTCGAGGGTTTTTACCAGGTATGCAGGGAGAGGGGACTCGATGGTTCGCATGCGGTCATCATTCCGCACGACAATGTGAAGCATCTTATGCTTGCAGACGAGGTTGTCGAAGCCGTTCGGAACGAGCAATTCAATATTTATGCCGCCCGGCACATCGACGAGGTCATCGAAATACTCACGGGCCAGGAAGCCGGCAAGCGCGGCAAGGACAGACAGTTCCCGCCCGGAACGATTAATCGACTCGTCGAAGACAAGCTCATTCAGTACGCGATCAAACGACAGCGTTTTTCCGAGGGGACCAGCAATGACAAGCAAGCGAGCTGACGTTCGTCGCATAATGCTGGCGTTAAGCGACGCGAGTTCATTACCGGATCTTTGGCGTGCAGCAACCGAGCATCTGGCCGATCAGGAAGCCGAACTCGTTACCGTGTTTTTCAACGATGACCGGTGGCGCAGGGCGGCAAGCCTTCCGTTCACGCGGGAGATTCTGCGTATCAGCGGCGGCAGCACTGAATTTACGCGGACACGCGCCGAAAAACTCGACAGGGAAATTATTGCAGCAGTCCAGCGTCGCTCACAGCAGTTTGCGACGGAGGCAAAAGTCCGGTTTGTCTTCGAAATTCTCTCGGAGCAGGAGATCATCAAGATTCACGAATTGCTTTCCTCGGAATCCGACATTCTTATTGCGCCGATCTCGTTCCAGGGGCGGCCGATCTACAATGAAATCGCCAGGCTGAAATGCCAGATCCGGTTCGTCTAGAGCGCCGGCTTTTCAGCGCGAACCTGACGATAAATTCCTCTGGAACCGGAAACGTTCAGCATCCGGCCTTAGTCGGAAGATTCGAACTGCTCCAATCCTTCGGCAAGGTAGTCGGCAAACAGTGACGTACCGATAAGATAGTCGGCGGTATGGTCGTTCCAGCTGTCCTCTGCATTGGCCACGGCGTCTCCCCATTCGCTGAGCGAATAGTCGCCGCGTCCCAGCCACATCAGCGCAACCAGTGATATCTGCTGGTCAGGTTCGAGGTCCTCGATGCCGGTTTTGAGTTCCTGATAATAGGGATCAGCAGCGAACTCTGCCGACACCTGGTCGGACCAGAACTCGTCGGCGATCGCAGGTTCTTCATCGAAAGTGACGTCGTCTCTGGTGTGAAACTCACGGGCCATGTCGATGATCTGGCGCACCGTGTCCCTGTTTAGTTCGAGCTCGGCCATCTTCTTCGTCCTCAGGATAGCTCTCTATACATCGCTCCAAGCACGGCCGTCGGCAATGCGGAGAAATACGTAGATCCTGCCCGGCGCTATGCTCAGCGCTGCCTGCTCGCTATCGAATGCCGCCCGGGCCATGCAGCAACGCGTCCTTTGTCAGCTCGATAATCAGCTCGACTTCTTTTGCTCCCATGTCGAATACGGGTGTGAAGCGCAGCGAATGTTCGCCGCCATGTATGACACCGAGGCCTTTCTGTCGCAGATATTC
This sequence comes from Gammaproteobacteria bacterium, assembly GCA_029863125.1. Classification (GTDB taxonomy): domain Bacteria; phylum Pseudomonadota; class Gammaproteobacteria; order Steroidobacterales; family Woeseiaceae; genus UBA1847. The sequence continues at coordinate 3,648 of JAOTWB010000014.1, read as the reverse complement.
TTCGGTGCTGTCGCTCCCGGAAACTTTGTATCGCGAGTGAAGTTCACTGCTGACCAACAGCCCGGTGCCCTGCGTATGCGTAATTGCGCCGTCCGTTTCAGCCCCCAGCGCCGCGAGTCCGCTGACGAGTTCCTCGCCGCGATCACGAATATTGCTGCGTAGCTCGGGACTGAAGGAGTCGAGTACGGCGATTGCGACGTCGAGTGCACGCGGGTTTGTCGACATCGTGTTGCCGTAAAGGCCGTGCCGGTAGGTTGTCGCAGCCTTTTTCGAGAGCGCCAGGACCGAAAGCGGATACTGCCCGGCATTGAGCGCTTTCGAATACGACTCCATATCCGGCTCGTCGAGCTTCTCGAATCCCGGGTAGTCCACCACCGACAGGACGCCGTGCGCGCGCAGACCGGCCTGGATTGAATCCACAACGAACATGGAGCCGTGCTCGCGAGTCAGGTCTCTTGCACGCTTGTAGAATTCAGGCTCGATGGCCAGTCCCGGGTTGCCTTCGCCCATGACGGGTTCCATGAAAAAGGCTTCGATGAACACGCCTTCATCACGCGCTTTCGAGTACGCGGCTTCCAGCGCATCGACATCGTTCGGCGGAACGGTTAGCAGGTAGTCACGATCCCTGAACGACGCCAGGTGCTCGCGGTATTTTTTCGACGTTGAATGCGAGAAGCGGGCAGGGCGGTCCGTTCGTCCGTGAAAACTGCTTTCCAGGGTTAAGCCGCGAATCTCGCAGTCCTCGTATCGTGCGCCGGGATCGGTGAGCATCCGGGTATTGATATCGGCAATTCGAGATGCGACCGACATGGATTCGGAACCGCTGTTGAGGCAAAGAAAGCTGGCAAACGGTGTGCCACCTTTTCGCGTATGACCGATTTCTCGCCTCAGTCGCTCGACGAAATCGACCTGGCTAATGCTCGCCGTCATGATGTTCGCCATGACGTGTGGCTGATTCATCGCTGCAAGCACCGGCTTCGGCGCGTGCCCGAGACCCAGCATGCCGTAGCCGCCGCAATCGTAGATGACCGCACCCTTGAGGCTGACGACCCACGGTCCGGCGGCACCCGCCGGAACGTACGGATTGACCGTGTCCTCAGCGTAAAAATTCGTCAGCCCGCCATGAGCCCGCGCGATCTGCTCGGCTTCGTCCAGAGCGAGATAGCCGGGGTGCGTCTGTTTCAGCTCCAGGAAGTGCCCGTAAGCCCGCTCGATGGCCATAAAAAGCTGCTCGTGCGCAACGAGAAACTCCCCGATGACGTCGTCGCCGAGACCCGTCGTCAGGGCGGTGCCCCCATGATCCCTCATAGTCCGCAGGCAAGTGAGGTGCCATTCAAGACCGTGATTTTTCTTGGCTTTGGGCATGAGGAGACGGAGTCGGGCAGTGAAGTGGGTATAGTGTATACCAACTCAACCCGGCCAAGGTGCGATCTTTGAACATAGTATTTGACCTGGGGGGCGTCGTATTCAATTGGCGGCCCGATGCTGTTATCGCAAGCGTCTTCGAGGACCCGGTTACGCAGGCGTTGGTCAAGGCGCAGATTTTCCAGCATCCGGACTGGGTGGAGCTGGACAGGGGGACCCTCGACCAGGATCGTGCGATCGTCCGGGGCTCATCGCGGACCGGTTTGCCGCGCAGGGACATTGAGAGGCTTTTCGAGGCGGTTCCGCGATCGCTCACGCCGATTACCGGCACATTGGACCTGATTCAGGCGATACGAGCGTCCACCAACAGGCTCTTTGTGCTTTCCAACATGTCGTGGGCTTCGATCAGCCATCTCGAGCGGGAGCACAAGATCTGGCCGCTGTTCGACGGCACGGTCATCTCGTGCCGCACAAAAAAAGTAAAACCGGAAATCGACATCTACGAGTTTTTATTGAGCGAGTTCCGATTGCAGCCTGCTGAGACAGTCTTCATTGATGACATGCATGAGAACCTCGCCGCAGCGGCGTCGATCGGTATGAAGACGATCCGGTTCGTCGATCCTGTCCAATGCAGGCGGGACCTGGTGGAGCTGGAGGTCATCGACGAATAGGCCAAACCTGCTATCTCTATTATTTCCGTCGTGCTGTGCTTCCTGACGTTAGCGTTTCGCAACGCCGCAAGGAGATGCCAGTAACCGTGCGAGGCGGTCGGCGTCGATGGGCTCCGCGTTGACGTCGAATCCGCGCTGGCCATCCAGGTCACGAACAATGATGGCGACGGGCTCGATTATGCACATTACCTGGCATCGCACGGGCGTTCTACCGCGCCAGGTTTTGGCCGATTCGACCACGCTGACGGTTCGCACCGTGTCGCTGTGAATCTCCCGGACGCGCAGCATATCGGGTCAACCCGGTGACGTGCGCATCGCTCGTACGCCGCGCCAGATCGAAGGAGAAAGGCACAGGCCCACGGCAAGGTAGAGGAGTTCCAGGGGCACGATGCGGATGCGTCCTCGGCCGAGCAGCTCCAGCGCCTCGTCGTTAAACTCCGGTTCGACCTCGATCGCAACGCTTCGCACGCTCGCTAGCACTCCTGAGACAGGTCCCACTGCCGCCCACAGCCGCCCTGTATCGGCCGGGTCGCCCAGGCCAATGCGCATTCGCAGCCGGATGTCTTGTTTGTGAATCGCAGCCCAGACATCGCCAACGAAGCGCAACACTCGCCGCCGGAAGCGAGTCTGCCGGATTGCCGCCCAGACGTTAGCTTTGTCACCGTTAGTTCGAGTGCGCCGCTTCTCCTGAGCGGACCCGGAACCGGCTATTAACTCTCCAGGTGCCGATGGCCCCGACAGCAGACGCACACGCATGAGTCCGAAAACCCAATGCAGGCGAACGTCGTTTTCCTTGACATCCGGCCATGACAGCCGAAACAGCACCGTCACCGGGATCGCGAGTAACGCCATCACCGCGAGCAGAACCACGAGTATGCCGGTCAACACTGGGCTCATGGTTCGTTAATGAGTGGTTGCGCCACCTTTCTCGGTCATGGTCTTGCTGACGGATTCCGCAACCTTTTCCAGTACCGATGCTGTCCCCGACTTGATCGATTCGACACGCACGCCGTCGTCATTGATGACCACCAAAGCAACCGGCTTGACGCCACCGCCACCGCCGGTGCCGCCTCCCTGGCCGCTGCCTTTCTCCGGTTCGGTCCCCTGGCCTTCACCGACACCGAAGCCGAAACCCACGTTGACCAGGGGAATCAGGGTGTTTCCCTCGATCTTGATAGGTTCGCCTACGACCGTTTTGCTATTGAGCATGCGCTCGATTTCTCCCACTGCCTTGTCGAACAGGTTTTCAATGTTGGGCATGAGACCCTCCTTCTTGTCCGGTTAGCGAGATACACATTGAATGTATACGGCGCGAATATCTGCGAGTAAATACGGGGATCTCACATGCGGGCGAGGATACACTTTCGATACGACTCCGTTGAGGGCGTTCGCCTTGGCGAGACGGTTGGTCGCAACGTCCTGGACAATTACCTGCGGCTCAAGGATCGAAAGGACTGAATACTGCCGCGAAATCTTGGTGGACGATCCCGCGGGCAGGCGGGCAGGGCGTTGAGAATTTGGCAGAAGTTAAGGGCTAACCGTGTGGCAATAGTTGGCGATCTGCGTCCAAACAATAGTCGGGGTCCCTTCAGGCGTCCGTCCGTCCGACCCT
>JAOTWB010000046.1 GCA_029863125.1 Gammaproteobacteria bacterium | reverse complement strand
CTCTAGCTTGGGAAGCTGATGATCTGCCGGAGCATAAATAGCTCGTCTTGAGATGAATCCAAAAGCCCTTTCCCGATAACGGTAAGAATTCAGCGCAACGCTGCCACCGACACGCGGATTTTCAGAATTCCAAGTTTCACGCAGACCGAACACCGCAAAACAGCGATAGCGTCGCGCAATCCAACAGCCAACTGGCCACCACGGGCTAGAAATACCTGCTGATACTCAACTGTACGTAGTCATCCTTCTTGAGGAAGTACGTACTGTCCCCCGGCTTAGCACCGCTAAACGCCCTCACCCTCAGCTCGCCAAACCAGTTCTGGCCAAAACGGCGTTCCGCCTCGATGTTGAGAAAGGTCTCGCCCGTGTCGGTATCGTAGGAGACGCCTGCCAGCACGGCCGTGTCCTGCACGTCGTTGAACGCCAGGCGCGTCGCCACGAATACGTCGTTGTCGGCAATCGTCACGGGCTCGAATTCGTTGCGGCCGTCGTATTGGTATTCCAGCAGCAGGCCCACGTCGGCAGAGGTCTCCGCCACCTGGTAAAGCGTGTACTCGAACCCGCCCACGGCTGCAACGAACGCGTGCGTCACGCCGTCACGCGCTATAGCCTCGAGTTTCCATAGCCACGCCTCCTTCGTGTACTGAAGGTCCACGCCGAACTGGACGATCTGGTCGTAGACCGGCAGCAGCGAACCCCCATCAGGCGCCTGCACGAAGTGGGGCTCGCGGCTTGTTCCGGAGAACACACTGAGACCTATGTCGATATCGCCCATGTAATGGCTGTAGCGCAGGGCGAGATCCAGGTGGTTCTCTTCATGCGATGACTCGTACACCGCGCTGTTGGTGTCCACCGGCAACGGTGGTCGCAAGCTACCTTTGCTGCCTGCAAAGGTCCGTTCCCTGAAGTACGGCATCACGAACGCCGTGATATCGCCCCAGTCGCGTTGCAGCATCAGGCTGACCATGGGCTGGCCGAGCTTGTCCTCGCCGTCGATGTCGCCAGCGAAGTCGGTCTGATTGATGATGTCCACGAGGTGCACCGACTCGGTCACGCCCCAGAACACCGCGTTGGCGCCGATCAGAACCTCCCAATTATCGCCCTCGAACGCCCAGTAGGCCTCTCGGAGGTCGGCGAGCGAGCGCTCCTCGTCGGTCGCATCCCACCTCAGGTAGGGGATCAACGCGACACGCTGGTTGCCGGCTGCGTTATACCACCGAATCTCGGTCGTCGAGATGACGGTGGGCTGCAGCGCCCGGTCTTCCTGGCCGACCCATGCCGGGTTCTGCCAGAAAGCCCGGACTTGCGCTTCCAGGTTCCCGGAGATGTCCACCTCCCCGCCGCGCGCGGGGGTAAGGGGGAGTAGCGCGACGAGGAGGCCGACCAACAAATAGCGTTTCATTGCCCTACCTCAGGCGGCTGAGGCGGCCCTTGACGAAGTCGTTCTCGGCGAGGCCAGTGTTGAACGTGTAGTCGCCATAGACCAGATCCGTCTGCTTGTTGGTCTGGACGTTGCTCATGGAAAGCTTGTGTGCGCGCCAAATTCCACCGTAGTTGCGGTAGTCGCTGAGCTCGAGCACCTTCAGCAGGTCGCCGCGACGGTCGTAGAACTCCACCTTGCGCAGCTGGAAGTCGGTCTGGTCCACCCAGGACACCTGCTTCGTGTAGCCCGAGTTCTCGTAGCGCGGCGTGCGCTCGACCACGTCGCACAGGACGTCGCCGCAGGGCTCCTCGCCGACGTAGGTGTAGTCGAACTTGTTGAGCTCGATCGCCGTGAAGTCCTCGAACGCAAACTCTGAGCCGACGAACGGGCCGGACTTGTTCGCCGAGGAGATGCGCTTCACGCGCTTCAGGGCCGGCAGGTACAGCCACTGGTCGTCGGGATCGAGAATCTTCGCGTGCGACAGCAGTGCCGTACCCTCGATGTCGCGCGGCGTGTCGAATACCACGAGGCTCTTGTCGCCGACCGACTCGTCGGGCTTCTCGAGCGTGGTGATACGCAGCGAGCGCGAGGACTCCTGGCCCGCGGCGTTGTGCAGGATCATCTTGAGCTCCACCTCACTGTCGCCGAAGCCGAGGTCAGTGCGGTCCGAGCGTGCCGCGATCTCGAAGCCGCGGCCGGTGTCGCCGCTGGCATGCTCGCTATAGGCAATGCTCATCAGCAGCAAGGCTGCCAGGGAGGACCAGATGATGTCTTTGGTCTTTACGGTTATCTGTTTCATGGTCTTGCTCCTGAGTTGAATTCAATACGCCTCGGACGGCAGCAAGGCGGCGTCCTGAGCAATGACGGGTTGTGCCCCGCTACGGCCGACCAGCAACAGGGCTGGCAGAAGCAGGAAGTCGAGGAGGAGCGCACCGACGATCGACAGGATCGTCATCAGGCCCAGGTCGACGTTCATCTTGAACGCGGACGTGGTCATCACGAAGAACCCGGCCGCGAGGATCACGGTGTTGACGACGATAGGCATGCCCACGTTGTGGAATGCGTAGCGGATCGATTCCTCGACGCTCAAAAGGCGTTCGCCGCGAGCGCGTACGTACTTCGAGAGCCAGTGCACGGTGTCATCGACAATGATGCCCAGCGAGATGGAGGCCACGGTGGCTACCGAGAAGCCCACCTCGCCTACCAGCAATGCCCAGGCACCGAACGTCACCAGGATTGGCAGGCTGTTGGGCACAAGGCTCAGCGTGCCGAGGCGCACGCTCTGCAACGCGAACATCATGATGACCGCAATCACAGCGATCGCGACAATCGTGCCCGTCACCATGTTCTCCATGTTGCGCTCGGAGATGTAGGTGAACATCACGGCCGCGCTGGTCGGCTTGGCCTGCATGTAGTCTGGCAGATTGCCGGCCATCCAGGCGTCTACATTCTTGAAGAACTGCCTGGTCTCGGCGGACGTGGCCTGCTCCATCGTAGCGGTCACGCGCGTGGCCGATTTGTCCACGTTTATGCGGTCGTTGAGATCGAGCCCGTAGGGCAACGACAGCTCATACAGCAGCAGGTACTGCGCCGACAGGTCGCGGTCGTCGGGGATGCGGTAGTAGCCATCGTCGTCCGCGTGCATGTTGCGGTTCAGGCGCTTGATGATGTCCGACAGCGAGTACACGTGCGTCACGTGCGGCTGTTCGCGCATGAAGTTCGTGAGCGCCTCCAGCTTCTCGAGGTACTCGGGCTCGGAAATGCCACCGGGTCCGTTTGCCGCGATCGAGTACTCTATCGGGTACAAGCCGAAGTGGTTCATCGCCTTGTCCGAGTCGACGCGGAACTCGATCCGCTCGTCGAAGTACTCCACCCACTGGTCGTTGAAGTCCAGCGTCGGGATAAACGTGACGAGCGCGAGCACCGGCACGCCGACAGCGACGAGCAGCGCGCGGTAGCGCCGGATCACGAAGTCGGCGAGGCTGTCCATGGCGCGTACCGAGAGCCCCGCGCCCTGCTTCTGCTTCACCTTGTAGGGCAGCAAGCTGAGTGCCGCGGGCAATACCGTGATCGAGAAGATCCATGCTGCGAAGATGCCGACGGCCGTGATGTTGCCGAGATGCCAGTACGGCGGCGAGTCCGAGAAGTTAAGCGACAGGAAGCCGACGACGGTCGTCAGTGACGTGATCGTGACTGGCAGGAAGTTGATGCGAACGGCCTCGACCAGCGCTTCCCTCTTGGCCATGCCTTCACGCATCAGGCTACTGAGCGACATCAATATATGGATCGAGTCAGCCACGGCCAATGTCAGGATCACGATCGGTGCCGACATCGCGATCGGGGTGAGCTTCACGCCCGCGAACCCGGCTGCGCCCATGGCTACCATCGTCGAAAGGCCGATCACCGTCAGCGTGGAGCCCGTGGCGGCGAGCGAACGGACGATCAGCCAGGTCAGCAGGAAGATGACGCCGAACATCAGCGGCATCAGCGTGGCGCCGTCCGACATGCCGGTCTCGGCGAACGCGTTGTTGAGCATCGACACGCCCGTCAGGTGGATCGTGAGAGCCGGATACTTCGCCTCGATATCGGCTTGCAGCCCGCGTGCATACTCGACGGCCTCGGGCACTTCCATGAAGCCTTTTTCGGGATACTGCAACACGACATTGATGGCGGTGACATCACCGTCTGCCGTCAGGATCTGGTCCCGCAAAAGTGGTTCGGCCAGCGCCACATCGCGGCGCTTGTCGAGGAAGCCCGCATCCCTGCCCTCGGCATCACTTACCAGGTCCTCAACAATCAGGTCGTCCTCCGTCGCGTAGGTGTGCTGGAAGTTCGACACAGAATCCACACGAATCGAGTACGGGATCTGCCAGGCCGCCTCGGTCAGTTCCTCAACGGCCGCCATCGTGTCGCGATCGAATGCCGCACCGCTTTTCGGTTCCACGACAAAGAAGAAGTTGTCGTTTTTTGTGTAGGTGTTCTGCAGCTCTTCAAACGCCTGCAACTCGGGGTTGGCTTCCGAGAAGAACACGCGGTAGTTGGTGGAAAATTCGAGCTTTGAGGCGCCGGAGCCAATTAGTGCAGCGACCAGCACCGCACCGATCAGCACCAGGCCACGGCGGCGAATCACCTGCCTTGTCAGCGCTGCCGCGAATCGGTCGATCGCCTTGAAATACGTACCCATTATCCCTCTCCCATTCTTACAGATTTATTACCAATTGGTCATAAATTAGACAAAAAAAGTCACACCCAAGAGTCGATCAAATCGTTGATCGTCTCGACAAAAGCCTCGGGGGTTACAAGCCCCTTCACCATGGCCGCGCCGCCCGCCATCGTCATCATCAGTTGCCGGGCAAGCTTGTCAGGCGCCTTTGCCGCAGAAAGCTCACCGGACTCCTGGGCCATAGCAATCATCCCGGTGATGGCCCGCATGCGCTGCTGACCAAAACCCTGCAATGCTGCCTTCACGGCCCGGTCGTGCGGAGCCAGCTCAACCATTGAATTGATCATCATGCAGCCCTTCTCGCCCGCGGCATCCTCAACGACCCTGTTCACCACGGCACGGAGGTTCTCCAGCGGCGTGTTCGACTCCTTCATCACGGACGTTGTCTCGTGAAACTCCGAATTGGCGTAATGGTGCAGCGCGTCCATGAACAGCGTGTGCTTGTCGCCGAAGGCCTGGTAGAGGCTGCCTTTGTGCAACCCCGTGCAGCAGCACAGGTCCGCCATGGACGTTGCCTCGTAACCCTTGGCCCAGAACGCATCCATGGCTGCCTCCAGGGCAGCTTCCTCGTCGAATTCGCGAGGCCGGCCTACGGACCTTGATGTCGCTTTCTGAGCCATCTCCAGACCTATTGTTGAACGAACGGTCTTGAATATACAACCGCTCGGTCAAGAATGCAAGGGGGAGTTGCTACAGCTTGCATCATTGGCTTATTCGAATGACGTCGGGACGCAGATTGGCTCTACCGGCACACGGATTTTCAAAACGCTAAGGCGTTGATTCTGTTTTTATTTATGAGCCAGCTACCGGGACCTCCGTTGCTCGATTTGCAGTACTTTTCACAACGATGCACAGCTGATTCACGCACATTCAACGCGTCATCCCGATCTCTCGTGGTGGCTTCAAGCCGCGAGTGACACAATATCTGTCACCAGATTCGGTACGGAGCCAACGTCAACTGCTAGTGTTACGCTGAAACAATCAATACTGAGAAATACGGCACTGCGTGCCATTGGCACCCGACGAAGCGAAAGGGGGTACCGTGGATAATGCACTTAAGATCTTGATCGTGTCGGCCGGCCTGGCCGTCGTGATGAGCGGCTGCGGTCGTTCAGACGAGCCCACAGTCGAGGAACGCGAAGACGGTGCCGAGACAATGGCACTCGAGGACTTCGAACTCGTTCCAAGAAATATATTTTTCGGCAATCCTTCACGTATCCAGGGCCGAGTGAGCCCGGACGGCACGCAAATGAGTTTCCTGGCGCCTGTCGATGGCGTTCTCAATCTCTGGGTCGGCCCTCTCGGAAATTTCGATGCCGCCAGGCCCGTCACGCAGGATACGGGTAGCGGCATCGACAGCCATCAATGGGCGTTAAACAGCCGAAACGTTCTCTATATTCGAGACACGGGTGGCGATGAAGATTTCCACATCTACTCCGTCGACCTGGAGACGAATGAGACGATCGACCTGACACCCTTCGACAAAACCACAGGGCAATTTGTCGGGTCCAGCTACAGGCATCCGGACGAGTTCCTTCTGGGCATCAACAACCGCGATCAGAGGTGGCACGACGTGTGGCGTGTCAACGTACGAACCGGCGATCGCGAACTCGTCGAACAGCACGATCGCTTTTCCGGATTCGTGACCGACCTCGACTTGAACGTACGGCTGGCCATGGAGCCGACACGGGATGGTGGTTTATTGGTGCTCAAGCGCTTGCCCAGCGGAGATTGGGTGGAAATTTTCAAAATCGAGAAAGACGACGCATTGACCTCTCAACCTATCGCTTTCACGGAGGATGGCACGGAGTTCCTCATGCTCGACAGTGCCGGACGAGACAAGTCGGCACTGTTGCTAGTCAATATCGACACTGTGGAACGCACGCTGGTCGCGGAAAGCGAACTCGGCGACATCTCTGATGCCATCGTGGATCCGAAAACCAATGAACCACTGGCGTTTGCAGTCAATCACCATCGCACGGAGTGGTTCGGACTGACAGATGCCGTGGAAAAGGACATTGCACACCTTCGCGACACCCTGACCGGTGAGATTTCCGTTCTCGGGCAGACCCGGGATAACCGGAAATGGGTCGTGATCAGTGACTCTCCCCGGGACCCGCTCATTTATTATGCCTACGACCGGGACTCCGGCGCGGTGGTAAAACTATTTACGTCGCGCCCGGACCTCGGCGGCAAGCCTCTGAACGAAATGCACCCTGTATCGATTCGCTCTCGCGATGGATTAGAGCTCGTGTCATACCTGACACTACCACCCCACTCCGATGCTGACGACGACGGACGACCCGACTCGCCCGTTCCGATGGTGCTGGATGTACACGGCGGACCGTGGGGCCGCAATGAATACGGATACAGCAGCTGGGCACAGTGGTTGTCGAACCGTGGATTCGCCGTCTTGCAGGTTAACTTTCGGGGCTCGACAGGGTTCGGCAAAAGCTTCTTGAATGCCGGCGACAAGCAATGGGCGGCCGACATGCACAACGACCTCATCGATGCCGTCGACTGGGCCGTAGCTGAGGGTATCGCCTCGGCGGACAAGATCGCAATTGCCGGAGGCTCGTACGGCGGCTACGCGACCCTGGTTGGCATGACATTCACTCCCGAAAAATTTGCCTGCGGCGTGGATATCGTCGGCCCATCGAATCTCGTAACGCTGTTACAGAGCATTCCACCGTATTGGGAATCTTTCGTGGAGACGTTCGCGCAGCGAGTCGGCGATCACAGAACCGAAGAAGGTCAATTGTTCCTGCGATCCCGGTCGCCGCTCTACAAGGCCGACGAAATCGTCCGGCCGCTCCTGATAGGCCAGGGGGCCAACGACCCTCGCGTCAAGAAGCAAGAGGCGGATCAAATCGTGGCGGCCATGCAGGAAAACAAGTTGCCAGTGACTTACGTCTTGTATCCGGACGAGGGCCACGGCTTCGACCGTCCGGAGAATCGCGAGTCTTTCTACGCCATCATGGAGGTCTTCCTGAATAACTGCCTTGGTGGACGGTCGCAACCGATTGGCGATGCACTTGCCGGATCCTCAACGCAGGTTCCGGTGGGAGCGGAGCACGTGGCGGGCCTGACTGAGGTCCTCGAGTCCTTCGAGGCAGTGGTCAAGGACTGATAGTTCGTCCACCAATGCGAAAGGCCCCGTAACGGGGCCTTTTGTATCTGGTGGCCCGGGAAAGAGCGATCCGCGCAGACCTTACGCAGACTGCCCATCCCCCACGATGGTCGAATCGTCGCTACTCGGTGCGGCGTCAAAAGGAACGAAGACCCCGCTTTTCGGTCGAATGCCTTTACGTTGCGTGGCAATCCGATCGTGGAGTATTTCGCTCACTTAGAGTTGAAGAGCCGCCGTGACCTGCTGTTCGCAGGCCTGCTCCTTATTCTGCTAGCTGCATGTGGCGGCAATGGTGGTTCGACAAACTCAGGCAATGGAGGCGGTGGCGGGCCTGCCCTCGGCTATACCTATCAGCCGCCGCCGGCCATCGGCGATGGCTGGACCGTCGGCGACGCCGGCAGCCAGGGCATCTCGGTGCAGAGACTCGAAGAAATGATGGCTGCTGTTCGTCGCGACGAGTACCCAATCATTGATTCAATCGCCATCGCCAGCCGGGGCGCGCTGGTCTTCGACGAAACCATCAGGACTCGCCTCGATGAAAAGGACCAGTGGGTGGGAAACGGCGACCTTTCCCTGCACGCACAGTTTTCTTCATCGAAGAGTATCGCCTCCGTTCTTATCGGCATTGCGGTAGATCTGGGGAATATAGGCTCGGTGGATGTGCCCTATCTGACTCTCTTCGACTATCCAAGCTATGACAACTGGGACGAACGCAAGAATCAGATCACTTTGCATCACGTCCTGACCATGCGCCTTGGTCTGCTGTGGGACGAATGGAGCGTGCCCTACGGTGACCCGAACAATGCGGTCGTCCGGTTTTTCAGCACACATCATGACTACAGCAAGGGCTTGCTGGATCTGCCGGTGGAAGCGGATCCGGGAAGCAAATTTGCGTACAACACTATCGCTTCTGTGTCGTTGTGCCAGGCCATTCAAAACCAGGGGCCATTGACCTGTGTCGACTTCCTCAACACCTACCTGCTGGACCCGTTAAGCATCACGCGAGTAGCCTGGGTTGGAACACCGACCGGCTTACCGGACCTCGGTGGCGGATTGTATTTGTCCGGCAGAGACATGTTGAAGTTCGGCCAGATGTACATGGACGATGGCCGCTGGAACGGGCAGCAAATCGTCAGCAGTGAGTGGGTTGCGGCATCGATCCAGCCGTACACTGAATTGGCATGGACCGAGCCGGAAACGAGGGACTGGAAGGTTGACGGTTACGGCTATCAATGGTGGGTCAGCCACTTCGAGCGCAACGGCCAGATCCTCGATTCCTTCGCTGCTCGGGGCTGGGGCCAGCAGACCTTAATGGTGATTCCGGAGCTTGAACTGGTAATCGCAATTAACTCCAATGATTACGATGGACGCCCGGACGCGGTAAATCAGGTCTTCGGCCTGATCGGCCGCTTCATCCTCCCTGCCACAAACTGAAAAGAAGCTGCCGGGTTTGCGATTTCGGTTCAGCGCGGCATGTCGCAGCGCGAATTGGTGGCCAGGGGCGGGCCTCGGCTGAACTGCCGACACGCGGATATTCAGGGCGCTTCAGTAATTGCGGTGTATTTGCGCACGAGCCTTCTCCACGGGCCGGTTGCCCGAAGCTTGCCCAGATTTCCAAACAGCCCAGCGAGCGTTCGGTCGATGAATACCATGTCTCGGGGAAAGCGGACATCGGTCGCGCTCTGCCAGTTCGCCATTCCCAACTCGTAAACGGCCTCGTAGATCGAGCTGTCCTCGCCGAAGGTATAGGGTGGCGATGCCCTCACGATGTCTTGCATCAGGTCGACGTAGGGATCCGTCATTTTCCTCGGCAACGGCGCGCCGCCTTCCTTGAAGACACCCATCTCCCGCAGAATGTCAGGAATCGCGGCCTTGCGTTTAGAGATCACGGCATCCATCAGTCTCGAATAGCCGGCCGCGATGTCCACCGGTATCTCTTTCATGCAACCGTAGTCGTAGACGACCACCTTCCCGTCTTCACGGAAAGCAAAATTGGCAAAGTTCGGGTCCGCGTGCAGGAACCGGTGCTCGAGCAGGCCTCGCAGCGTGAACTCGAACAGTGTGACTCCCCACTCGTCTCTGAGTTGCTGGGGATACAGATCCGATGTTGCTTCAGAAGGTGGGATGCCGTCCACGAAATCCATCGTCAACACGCGCCGGGATGTCGCCTCTTTCACGACATTGGGAACGATGATCTCGGCGCAAGCCGTCTGCATCGCGGCCGTGCGCCGAATATTGTCGGCCTCCTTGAGATAGTCGAGTTCTTCGAGCAATCGCTCCCTGACTTCTTCCCATATGGGCTCGAAGTCGATGTCGGTGAAGAGGCTAACGAGATTCCCCAACAGGGCCTTGAGGTTCTTCAGGTCCGCTTTGACCATCCGATCGGCATTCGGATACTGAATCTTGACGGCGACCTCCCGGCCGTCTCTCAAGACACCGCGGTGGACCTGGCCGATTGACGCGGCGGCAAAGGCTTCAGGCTCGAGCGACTCGAACAGCGCATCGAAGTCGTCAAGCTCGCTGCGTAGCTCGCACTCCATCACATCGAACGATACGCTCGGCGCCTTCTTTTGCAGCACGCTGAGAACGGCCGAGACCTCCGGAGGTAATAATCCCTCGTGAAGGCTGAGCATTTGCCCGACCTTCATCGCGGCGCCCTTCATCTCGCCGAGCGTATCCGCGATTCGTGCCGCATTACGGACCATGTTTTCGGCTTTTTTGAGCTGCTTGGCGGGCCCCTCGCGCAGCAGGCCCACCGCCTGCTCGCTAAGCATGGAAACGCCGACGCGGCCAACCAGTCCGCCCACTCTTACGAATCTGCCGAATGCGGAGGTGATGAGATCTTCGCGACTCATGAATGAATCATACCGGGATACCGCTGGCGACACGGCTCGCTGCACGGTGTTCGTGCGCACTGTCCGGGGTGATGGCAGCGCCCGATGCTGTTCGGCAGTTTGTTTGGGCTTGTTGTCGTTCTTGTAGCCGGAGTGGTGGCAAAAGGCGGATCACCGACGAGTCGCTGCTTGCGAACCCGGACGCGTGAGCTAAGATGACTGTCAGGCTCCAAAGGACAAGAATAACGGCCACGGGTACAGAAAAAGATTCCATTCCGGGCATCACCTGCATCCAGCCTGAGGGGAACAATATGTTAAATCACGCTCGCATCGTCACTGCGCTACTGCTTGTTGCAGCCGCTTCTACCTCCATTGCCGCGCCCGTCGAAGTTCCGGCCTTGCGCTCTGCCGTAAAAGTAGTCCGGGACGTTGACGGCATTCCGCATATTATCGGCAACAGCGAGTACGACGTCGTTTTCATACAGGGCTACTTGCACGCGCACGATCGTTTTTTCCAAATGGATTTTTCGCGGCGCCAGGCGAGCGGGACCCTCGCCGAGCTGCTGGGCCAACCGGCGTTGGTCAGCGACACCCAGCTGCGCACCTTCGGGCTGCGTCGTGCCGCGCAGCTGTCGCTGGCAGCAATATCGCCAGAAGCGAAGGCCGGGCTGCAGGCCTATGCCGACGGGGTGAATCATTTTTTGGCTACCCAGCCGTTGCCGCCCGAGTATGCGGTGCTGGAGGCCACGCAGGTTGATCCGTGGACGCCGCTGGATAGCGTCGCGATTAGCAAATTGATTGCGTTCGGCCTCTCGTTCGACCTCGACATCGGCACGACCGAGGCCCTGATCAGCTACCAGATTGCCGGTGCGGTGGTCGGTTTCGATGGCAGCGCGCTGTTCTTTGAAGACCTGTACCGGACGCAGCCGTTCGACCCGGCCGCGACGATTCCCGATGCGCTGGCCGCCGCGGCGCCGAGCATGTCGTCGCAAAGCCGACCCTCGAAAAAGGCGCTACTGCCCGCATCGAGCGCAACCAAAGCAGCTGACGCCAGGAAACCGGACCGGCAGCTTGATCCGGCAGTCAAGAAGCTCGTCGAGGATTACATCAAGCGGGTTGAAGGCGTCCCCTTGCTCGAAAACGCGCTCAAGGTTACCGACAAGCCGCAGGGCAGCAACGAGTGGGCCGTTGCGCCGAGCCGCAGCGCAACCGGTAAGGCGATGCTAGCCAACGATCCGCATCTTGCGCTGAACACCCCGGCTACCTGGTATCAGAACCACCTACGGGCCACGCCTGCCGGCCTCGACGTGGCGGGCAGCACCTTTCCCGGCGTGCCGTATGTCGTGCTGGGGCAGAACCAGCACATCACCTGGGGTGCAACCGTCAACCCGATGGACGTGACCGACACCTTCCAGGAGCAGGTGGTCCCCGATCCAGGTTCACCCAGCGGTTTGAGCACCGTCTATCTCGGTACCCCGGAACCCCTCATCCCGATACCGGAAGTGTTCCGTTATAACCTCGTCGGTGACGGCGTAGCGAACAATCTCGAAGTCGCGCCGCCAGGCGGCACTGTTAATGGCGTATTCATCCCGCCTGTCACGCTAATAGCACCGCGACGCAACAACGGGCCGATCATCAATATTGACCTGGCAACGGGTTTCGCGCTCAGCGTTCAGTACACCGGCTTCAGTCCCACCCGCGAACTCGATGCGTTCCGTAACTTCAATTTCGCCGAAGGCCTCGATGATTTCAAAGACGGCCTCCAGTTCTTTGATTTTGGCTCGCAGAATTTCGCTTACATGGACACCAACGGCAACATTGCCTATTTCACGAGTGCCGAGATGCCGATTCGCGAAGACCTGCAAGCCGGCGTTATCATCGGTCTGCCACCGTATCTGATTCGCAACGGTACCGGTGGCAACGAATGGCTGCCGGTCACAAATCCGCAACCGCAGCAGGCCTTGCCATTCGAGATCTTGCCGTTCGACGAGATGCCGAAGCTCGTCAATCCGGTCAACGGCTATTTCATCAACGCCAACAACGATCCGACCGGGAACACGCGTGACAACAATGCGTTCAATGAGCTGAGACCCGGCGGCGGCATCTTCTACCTCAACCCCGGCTATGCGATCGGCACCCGCGCGGGCCGTATCACCCAGGCCTTCGAGGAACGGCTCGCGTCAGGGCCATTGAGCCGCGAAGACATGGAGGAGATCCAAGCCGATGTCGTATTGCTCGACGCGCAGGTATTTACGCCGCTGATCCTCGAGGCATTCGAGAACGCGCTGTCGGGTACCGCAGATCCACTGTTGGCCGCGCTCGCCTCCGATGCGCGAGTCGCCGAGGCAGTCGGCCGACTGCAAGCGTGGGATTACTCGACACCGACCGGCGTGCCCGAGGGCTATGACGCCAGCGATGAAAACGGCGACCGCAGCGCGCCTTCGGCAGCGGAGATCGAACACAGTATTGCCGCGACGATCTATTCGGTATGGCGCGGGCAGATGATCGGCAACACGATCGACCAGGTGCTCGATGCAATAGGTCTGCCCCGGCCGCCGAGCAGTCTGTCCATGACCGCGCTGCGTAACCTGTTCGACAAGTACGACACGCAATTCGGTGTCGGTGCATCCGGCCTCAACTTCTTCAACGTGCCGGGCGTTGCCGATCCGTTCGCGCGGCGTGACATCCTGATCCTGAAGAGCGTCCAGGATGCGCTGAATCTCCTGGCCGGTCCGCAGTTTGCCGACGCGTTTGGCAGTTCGACCGAGCAGAGCGACTATCGCTGGGGACGCCTGCACCGCATCGTGCTGGATCATCCACTGGGTCCGCCGTTCGACACGCCACCGGCAGGCGGTGCTTTTCCTCCTTCATTCCCGGACCTTCCAGGCCTGGCCGTCGACGGTGGTTTCGGTGTCGTCGATGCCTCGAGTCACAACGCCCGCGCCGACGGCAGCAACGACTTCATGTTCGGCAGCGGTCCGTCACGCCGCTACATCGGCGAGTCGAGCCGGGCGCCGCGCGGCATCGATGGACAGACGACCCTGCCGGGTGGCGAGAGCGGCGTGCTTGGCAGTCCGCTGTACGCGAACATCCTCGGGCGTTGGCTGACGAATGACTATTATGATATCCGTCAACGCAACAGAGACGTAAAGCAGAGCGCGGCATCAACACAGAGGTTTGTGCCACCCAGTAACGACGATCCTGACTCTGACTGATCGCTAGTCGTTAGTTGCTTACCAAAGCCCCGCATTGCGGGGCTTTGTTGATTATATGGACGCGAGTCGTCTAATAGGGTGGTGGCCAGCGGCAGACTAATCGCCGAAGGCGATTGGACGGCGCGCGCAGCGAGGCCGCCCGCAGGGCGAGAATCGGCTTGAGCCGATCCGAGTCAATGGACTCGCTGCGCTCGCCCTGCGGGCGCCTTTGGCGTCTATTGCCGCTGCGCGGCTCGGTTGAAATGCCGACACGCCGATTTTCAGAACGCTAGGTGGTTGGTTCCACTTTTGTTTATCAACCAGTTACCGGGGCGTCCGTTGCTTGATTCGCATCACTGTGCATGACGGTGCACAGCTGACTCACGCACCGTTCCCGCAAGTGTTTCGGTCCTTGTAGTCGAACCCGCCTGCAATCACGCCGGTCCCGAACCACACCACGACTATCCCAGTTCGGTCCGCTGATTGCCACTTGCTCTAGAACCTGTACTCCAACGCTGCACCAAGTCCGAAGAAGACGATCGTGTTCCTGTCAAGGCCGCCGCCCGTAATGCCGGGTTCGGTCGCCGGCGGCACCGGGACGTCCGACCAGATCGATGCGTTGGCCGTCGCGCCCACGGAAAAACGCCGGGAAACAGGATGCATCCACCGAACGCGAAACTCCGTAATTGGGATGGACACGTCCTGTATTCTTCTGTACGTCTCCTGGGCGACGATGGTCAGAGGGTCGCCGGCCGGGCCAACGAAGTCGCTGATCGTGCGGCTGAGGTTTGTGCTGCCGAAAACCGCCGATTGACCGATATAGCCGGTGAGCGTGTTCTTCCCGAGCTGAATCTCCCCGATCAGACCGAGGAGCGGCCCCTGCATGCTGTCGTAATTCGACGATGCATCGATGAGTGAGCCGCTGACGGAATCGATTCCGGCGATGCCATGATAATCATTATCGAAGTCCGCATTGCGCAGACCCAGCAACAGGTAAAGTTTTCGCCCCGGCGCGTCGGCAAGGGTCCTGATTCCATAGAGGTCCATGGTCCAGGCCGCCATGTCCGTGTCCGTTAGGACGCTGAACGACAACGATTCAGCGGGATCGTTGGACGTGAAGCTCCGGTCGGTGACCTCGAAC
>JAOTWB010000001.1 GCA_029863125.1 Gammaproteobacteria bacterium | reverse complement strand
CCGTCAATGATGGTGCTGGCGGCGCCCGCGCCGGTGAGCGTTAGCGTATCGCTAATGTCGAGATCACCCGTCGCCGCGGCATTCTCGCCCGTGCCGGTAATACTCAGGTTGTAAGTGCCGGCTGGAACGCTGACGGTGTCACTGCCGCCGGACGTGTTCGCGGCGACAATTGCCTCGCGCAGGGAGCAGTCGGCGTCGCAGGTCCCGTCGTTCGTGTCGGCGGTCTTGGTGACGGTGAAGGTTGCAGCCTGAGTCTGGACCGGCAGCAGGCCAACAAGCAGCACAGCGCAGGCTATCATCATCAGTAATCGGGAGCTCATGGCGTCTCCTCCCGATCGCTCAGGTCACGGAACGTGTCCTGATCCGCCTTGATACGGAATGTGATAAACGGGCCCTGTGCCGTGTAGTTCGAGCTTGCAAAATCGTCGTCCCTGAAACCCGCGAAATTATAGCCGGCGCTCACCCAGATGTTATCAAACAGGGTCACGCCAACATCCACGCCCCAGCCAAAGTCCGACACGTCGGATTCCCAGGAGTGCCGCACGTCGCCGTGCACGCCGACGTCCCAGCGTTTATTCAGGTCGCGCCGCAGCCCCGCGCCGAACACATCGGTGTAACCGGTATAAGCGTCGCTGCCGATGAGGCTGCGCACATACTTGGCGCTGTACTGCAGCTCCAGCTGGGTCGCTCTATTGATCATCCAGTTGGCGTTCAGGTTGTTAACGAGCTTCCATGATTCGAGATCGCCGAGCGCGCTGACATTGTTCTGGTAAATGAAGTCGATCCGGTCGTACACGATCCATTCGCTGTCGGAAGGCCGCCACGACCAGCCAAGCCTTAAATTGGCGAGCGTCGTTGATCCGCCTTGCTCGAACTCGCTGTCCTGCCAAAGCAGATTGGCCGAGAATCCGTGTCCTTGGGTTTGTTCGCGATAGAAACCGCCGAGCACGTTGATGCGTTCTTCTGTGTCGCTGTTGCGGTATTCGGTCCGTGACGTGAAGGTCCATGCGTCGGAGCGGTACAGGGCGCCGACGAACGTGGCAAGAAAATCTTCGCCCGTGACATTGCCGGATGCGGGCGGCGCGTCCATGTTTACGCGCGGCGGCTCATCGCCGATCGTGCGCGATTGATCGAGCCCGAAGTCGAGGTACCATTTTTCGTTTAGCTGCCATCCCTGTGTAAGGCCGAGCGTTGCGAAATTGCGCGGGCCGTATTCCGTCGCTTCGTGATGCATGGTCGAATTGAGCTGCGCGCTCTGCCATGGCCGGGCCTTCACGCCAACGCGGGTCAGGACGCCATCCCTGCCGCCGCCGCTGAACGATTCGACCTCGCCGAACATCAGCGCCGCGTCCGTCATCTGATAGTCCAGGCCGAGCAGCAGGCGGTCCGGATAATTGCCGGCGGCGCTCTCGCCATCGAGCGAGGTTTCACCGGAACCGCGCAATTTGAACATGTTCCCGATCAGACCCATGCTGCCCGACACGAAGACACGGTCGGACTGACTGCTTGCGCCGCTGCTGCGCTCGTCGCGTGCCGACATCAGGCCGACGGCCGCGTTGCGGTTGCTGTCCTGGTAGAGGAATTTCGCTTCGAGCACGTCCTGGCGTGCGTTGTCGACAAGGTTATCGTGGCGGAACGCAGCGCCGAGCAGGCTGAGGTGGTCGGTCCATACGTAGCGGCCGTCAACGCCATACTTTCGCATGCCCGATTCGGAACGATTCTGCTGGCCGAGACCGAAGCCGGTTTCCAGTTCCTGGTAAAAGGCGCGCAGTTCTTTTTTCTCGCTCTGGTGATCCAGCGATGCGAGCATTGCCGTGTTCTGGCCGGCCAGGTCGGAGTCCGTGCTGGCGATTTCGGCACGAACTTCCGTTTGTTCGTCAATCTTGAAGCGCAGGTCGGCGCCGATCAGATCTACCGCGTCGCCTTCAGTGCCCTGGTGAATCAGCGAGGCGCCGACCTCGAGACGTTCGTCGCCGGTCGTCCACGAACCGCGGCCGCCGGCGCTGATATTCTGGCCGGTGCTCTGCGGTGTCTCGTAGTTGGCAACGATATAGATCGGATTGAAATTGTCGTCGCGGCTCGGTACCGGGCGCTTCATGAGAATCGCGCCGGTCGCATAGTCGATGCTGTAATCTAGGTAGCGCGTCAGCGGGCGCGTTTCGACAATGACTTCGCTCCTGAACCGGTCGCGCGTCTGCAGTTCGATCTTGTCGCTGTTGATAACCAGCGGGCTGGCGGAAAGGTAGTACAACCCGGATGTGCCGTCGCCGATGATTTCGTCGCGAACAAAGGCTTTGTCCGTGTCGCTGGCGAACGCCGTGTAGGCAAAGTGATCGCCGCGAAACTCCGATTTGAGGCCGTTGAGGCTGCGATCGTAGCGCGACAGCTCGGTTACCGTGAGGCCGGTCTTATAGTCGCCGAACAAAGCGAAAAATTCACGGCGCTCGATCTTCAGGAACAGTCCGCGACGCGACGCGGCCTCGAAACGCTGCTCGGTGGTATCGCCGTACAGCGTGTAATAGCGGTTCGGATCAATGGTGCCGAACAGCTGCCGGTCGCTATCCGCTTCGTTTATGTGGCTCTGGTACGCCAGCGTCATCAGGTATTCACCTTTCACCTGGCCCTTGGCGAAGAAGGAGACCTGGCCATCGGTGTAGGTATCATTCTCGGCGCCTGCCTCGGCTGCCGTCACCATGTTGTCTTTCAGCGTGTTGTAGCCGATTGTTCCTTCCGCGAAGCCAACCAGGATCCAGTCGCGCAGTGCGGGTCCAATCCAGGCACGCAGCTCCTGCGTGCGATCTTTGGCGAATTTCAATCGAACGGTGGCTTCGCCGGTGACCGTCGTTGGCTCCAGCTGCAGGTAGGCAATGCCGTTTGCTCCCACGCGATAGATCGGTTCGCGATCACCAACCGCAACGAGCTGATTCTTGGTCAATTCTTCGACTTCCCAAAGCGAGCGATACGGCGCGTTCACGGCGAAAGCGCCCGTTGTCGACGGCCGCGCAGGCCGGCCATAACGATCGAACAGGCGCAGCGCAACGACCGGAGGAGTTCTACCATCGGCGATCAGCCTCGACGCTTCTTTATCGAGCACGGCCCTCACGGGACCGCCGCCAAAGTGGACGCTCGTCTTCAGCGTGTCGACCGGGCCACCCTTGGCATCATGGACAACCGCGGTCAAGTCGTTGTTGCCTTCCTCGAGATCGACGCCGCGCCACCGGCTTATTGCTACGTTCTTGCCGCGATTGACCTCGGTGCCGACAAAATTCAACGGGTCGACGGCAGCGCCGTTCACCGAAAGCTGCACCTGCGTACCGGGCTCATGCTGGACGGCGATCTTCAGGCTCGGTATTGGCGGGCCGAAGTTGCCGACCGGAGCCAGCCACCGAACTCCCGGTTTCAGGGTTTCGATGAAACCCGGCTCGCTGAATACGGCGGCTTCTGCTTGCTCGACTTCGGGCAGTTTCAGCGTGTTCGCATCGATCGCATGAGTGCCCGTGGTCCGCGCTGCAACGCGGCTGCTGAGGGCACTCGCCGTATCCAGCGCTGCGGCACTGACCAGCACCCGGCTCTCCAGCCGCAGATCGACGCGGCGATTTTTCGCGCGGCCGGCGGCCGTCTCGTTGCTTGCGATTGGTTCATCGGGACCACGTCCGTCGATCCGCAGCTTGTCGTCGGCAATTTGTAGCTTGCTGCCGATATAAGCTGCCACGGCCCTGGCACGCGCCAGCGACAGTTCGTGGTTGTCCGCGAACACTGGGTGTCCGGGCGCGATTCGATGAGCGTCGGTGTGTCCCGTGGCGATCAGGATGGCATCGGCGCCGCCCTGCCAGTCGGCAATCAAAGTATCGAGTTCGAGCCGATCTTTCTCTGTAAGTCGGGCGCTGAGCGTCGCAAAATGCGGCGCGAAACTGATGGCCCTGGTCTTGCTGAGCTCTGGTCGGTAGTCGAATTGTTTTGTGGCGGGCGGCGTGTGGCCGGTCTCGCCACCCGGCAGGCGGAACGTGGCAACCGCATTGGCGATGAGTGCGCCGTTGGCGTCATCGGTTAATCGTGCCTGCAGGAGTATTTGCCCGCTCCAGCTCTGCGGCTTGTCGCCGAGCCGGTAGCTGATCGTGTTGCCGCGCGGTTCGGGCGCGTCGGCGGACTTGCCGCCGACCAGCGATGAACCCGGTACGTAGCTCAGACCTTCGGGCAGCACGACGCTGACGACAAGGTCTTCGACAGGCACATCGCTGACGGCGAGGTTCAGCGCGTAGCGGATCGTATTGCTATCGGCACGTTCGCCGCCGAGTTCGAGCGCGACATGACCGGTCGGCAGCGGCCGTTCGCGCAGGTGAAAATCCGCTCGCCAGACGCTGCCGCCGCGCAGGTCCACAAACTGGGAATAGCTGCGGCCCGCAAAGCGGGAGCCTGCGTTGCAGTCCATCAGCTCGAGGTGTCGCGGGATCGTGTCGCGGTCCAGCTGCACGACATGTGTGCCGGGCTCCAGGCCTTCGAAATGGAAGCGGCCACCTTCGTCGGTGATGGCATAGCGGCCGTCCTCCATGTAGATACCGAGACTGCCGACCCCTTCGAGGTCGTTGCTGACATTGTCATCGCAGCTGCCGAGGATGACGCGGCCGACAACAGTCGCTTTATCGGTAAACAGATCTTCTACCAGCGTCAGCGTAGAGCTCGCAGCGTTGGACCCGACGCCGCTCGTGCTGTTTGCGTAGGCGGTGTTGGTCGCCGTTTTACCGGTGGCGCCAACCGTCACCTCGGTGACGTAGCGGACTGTAGTAGTCTGGCCCGGGTCGAGATCGCCAATGTCGAAGCTGAGCAGCCGCCCGTCGGAACCGATGACCGGATTAGGCGCCGGCGCGTCGTTGATACGGGTCGAACCGGGCATAAGGCGAAAACCGGCCGGCAGCAGGTCGGTAACGGTGACCTCGGTCTGCACGACGGCACTCGAATTCTCGATACGCAGCGTGTATGGCACAAAATCGCCGGGGCTGGCGGCAGGAACGCTGGCCGTTTTTTGCAGGTAGAGCAGGGATGCATCCGGATCCAGCGGCAGGTCGCGACGGAACGTGCGTGAATCATCGACGGTGAACGTTTCACCGAAGGATCCGCCGTCGAGTACAAAGGGCGCGCCGGGCAGCCCCTGCAGCACGTTCATATCCAGGGTCGAAAGGCCCATATACCCGGGCGGCGGTTCGATCTCAATTCGGTAATCACCAGCGGGTATCACCGGGAAGCGGTATCCACCGTTCGGGAACTCGTAGACACGTCCGCTGCTGTCACTGACGCTGCCGCCGCTCGTAACGGTGGACGGGTAGCTCGATACACCGTCGGATCCGTAAACGACTGCAGGCGCTCCGCTCACGGCATCGATGATCGTTACGATCGCGCCGTCGACCGCGTTGCCGCTGCCCGAGTCAAAGACGATGCTCAGTGGATCAACTATCGCCGCCGCACTCGAACTGTCGGTTAGGTCATCCGGGTCCTGGTAGAACGCGGTGACCTCGGTGTCGGTAGAAACTTGCAGTATGCAGTCGCCGGGCGTTGCGGGACCCGTCGCTGTTTGCACGTAGCCCGAAAACAGGCCGCTGTCGATGTCCGTTTCCGTCAGCCGCAGCGTTTCGCTGTCGCCCGGGGGTGCGCTGCCGATTGTGACCTCTACGGTTTCTCTGACGCCCGGGTCCTGGTTCTGGTCCAGGTCGCTCAAGGTGACAAAGAGCGCTTCGCCGGCGTTGTACATGCCGGTTGGTGCCAGCGTTTGCGGCTGGTCTGGATCAATAGCGCCAGCGCCGAGCAGAACCGGGTCCGGCAGTGTCTGGAAGGTCCCGCCGCTTGCCGCGCAGGAGGTCGGACCAACGGGAAAGCCGCTGCCGCTTGCGGTCACCCGTGTGAATGTCACCGTTGCGAGCGTGCGTATCGCAACGGTGGTGACGTCAATTTGGTTGGATTCGATTGTTACCGGGTTACCGGCTGGATCGATGTACGAAGCCTGTGCCTGGTTCGTGATTATCGTGTCCGGCGCCGTTTGCCCGAACGCTGTTGTGTTGATCAAAAACGCGAGCGCGCACAGCAGTACGGTCCGGACTTTCAGTGAAACTCCGGGATCTCCAGACGCAGGAAGACCGCGGCGGGCTGTGCTACCCGCCGCGGCCGAATCGCGCTCTAACGCAGTGGCCGGCTTGCTTTCAGACTGCCGACACGGCCACCACGTTGCCGTGGCCGTGCTATCCGATTTCATTCAGATCACATAGATCTTGTCAGCTAGCACGTACTAATTGATCGACACCCGGAAGCGGATGATGACCTCGTTATCCGGCGCCGTTGTGCCTACTGTTAAACCTGTCGGATAGGTCCCACTTACCGGAATCGAGACCGTCAGGCTGTCCCCGGCTGCATCGCGGAAGCAACCGTCGCCGTTAGAGTCCGCCGTGAGCTCGGCGATGCAATACACAGCCGGGGCCCCGCCGACGACGATTTCAACGTCCGTTGCGCCCGCGTAGGCTCCGGTCACAAACGTCAGATCCGTCTGGATATCGTCGGTGATCACGACTTCGGTGGCCTCGAGGATGCCGGTATTGGTGATCGTGACCTCATACTCAACGATTGCGCCAGGGATGGCCAGCGCAGCCGTTGACACCCCTGCGACCGGATCGCTGATCACGTCCGAGGCCTTCACGACTCCGAGCGTGGCAAGACCGACTCTGTAGCTGTCCTGGTCCGAGCCCGTATTGTTGGAGAATACGATCTGAACCGTAGCCGGATCATCGTCAATGCCAGTTTCCGTCTCGGGAGGATCGAGGACACCCGCCGTACCGGTTTTATGGGCCGTAGCGGTCAGCTCGATGTTCGCGGCAGCGCCGGCAGCGGCCGGGGACGGGATATCGCCCAGGACGAAGACCGACACCGTGTCGTCAGCGGCGAGTGCGTCGATGAAGCCCGCAAGATCCACACCGGCGTCGTACACGTCGTTGTCGTTCGCATCGACGAAAATCGTCAACGCGTCGGCGTCGATAGTGTCAGTGTTACCAAATACGTCCGAACCGCTTACCAAGTCAGCGACCGACAGCGAAAAGTCCTGCGTTGCGTTACCGGTGTTGGTAACCGTGAAGCGGGCTACGGCGTCAAGCTGACCCGCACCCACAACCGTATCACCACCGTCGGCCTCAGCGACAGTTAGGTCGACGACCTGGTCAACCACGAAACTTGTGGTGTTGCTGGGTACAGTGGTCTGAGGAACTCCGCCGACCTTGTAGCCAACGGTTGCGGAGTTATTGATGTCGGTATTGGCTGGCGTGCCGACCGCGAGTACGGACGTCGAATACACGACACCGCAAAAAGCCACTAATCCCGTGGCAAGGAGCCTTTTCAGGCTTGATTTAAAAGCACACATAGAGCGAGATTCCTTTTTCTTCAAAACGTAACAAAGTGTCTGATCCGCAGATCAGCGATTATTTTTCCCGCCTGAATGTGCTGCGCCCCCTACCAATCCGGGCGCGGCTTGATGATTCGGTTCTTATTCGACTACGGCTGCAAATTGCACCGCACCGCTGGTGCCCGGGGCGACGTCACTTTGGACCACCCAGCGAACGTGCGTGTAGTCGCTGGCGTTGGCCGGTCTCTGCGAGCCGTCGTCGTTGCTGACCCGCAGATCCGAGGCGTCGGCGAAATTTTCGCCGCCGTCGGCCGAAAACAGGATGGAGGTATTGTCGCCGGCCGCCGAGTCATCGACATAAACCATGTGCTCGGGGACTGGGTTGGTAATGGCGACGTTCTCGGCCGGCTGGTCGCCCGTGTTCGTATAGGTGACGGTAAACAGCACTTTGTCTCCCGGCACGACGTTCGTGACCTTGACGAGTTGCACTTGTTCAGCGCCGTTATCGTCGGTGACGGTTTCCCACTGCTCGGCTTGGTGTTCGAGCCGTATGGTCCCTTGCTGCGCCAGAGCATTGCCGGCCAAAAGCAGCAGGCCGGAGAGCAACACGACTTTTGCGATCGAAATTGCCTGGCAATTCATTAGTTTTCCTCGTGTCATCATGTCGTTCATATTCACTCGCTCGTTAGTCAATCGTGACGTTGAATTCAATTGTCTGTGCGCCGCTCGCTTCGGTCAGGTCACCCAGGTCCACGGCAACTTCCGGCGTGGGAGTCGCCGTGTATGCACCGGCATCGGTATCGGCGTCGTCGGTCAGCGCACTGCCGTTGAGGCTTATGCTTTCGGGCGAGTACGTCGTGTTAGCCGGAATCGCGTCGGTAAAAGCCGTATTGACAGCGGTTTCCGAACCAGTTGGCGTAATCACGATGCGGTAAGTGATGGTTGCGCCCGGCATCGGACTGCTGCCGCCGAAGGGGTCGAGTACAGTCGCGCTCTTGACCACGGCGAGTTCGATATCGCTGATCACATATTGCCCCGCGGTCGCATCGTTGGCACCGCTCGTTCCGACGACCGCATCGATGCCGCCATCGCCATCACCCGGAAAGAGGTCGCCGGGATCGCCGCTGCCGGTCGACGCGGTCGCACCCAGCTCGCTGAGGCCGATTGCTCCGTCAGCAAGGTCAACCGGAATATCGTTGACGAGCAAAATATCAACAGCGGCGTCGGGCGCAAGCACGGGGTCGTTGGTCCCGGGAACATACGCGACATCGCCGGCGGAAAAATCGCCGCTGCCGTCCGTATCGAAATAGATGGCTGACGGGGTCGCCGCGTCGGGGTCGAAGTCATCGCCGCCTACGGCGTTGTTGATCTGGAGAGTGAACCCCTCGGTGCCGTTGCCGGTATTGGTGACAACGAACAGCAGCGCGTGTGGGCCCGTGCCAGAGGGTACGGAACGCGGGTCGCTCAAAAGCGTGACATCGACGTCCAGAACTTCTGCCACCGTCAACGTAAGCGTGTTCGATGTCGTCGTCTGCGGCGTGCCGCCAACCTCGTAGCTAACGGCTGCCGTGTTATCGATATCGGTGCCGGCGACGGTCCCCTCGGCGACGCACAGCGGAGCGGTCCCGAGACCGATCAGGGCGATAAAAAGCGAGGTCCATTTGCGATTCATGTCCGATACCGGATCTGTTGAACAGGTGTCGCATCTTACAAAATGCAGTTGCCTGAATATGTTGACCGGGTTAACAGTTTAGAGAATCGAATCGGGCTGGAGGCCGCGCCATTCATACATCTGGGCGTTTTTGCCCAGAAGAGAAATAAAGCCCAAAACCCTCTTTTCTGCCAGGTAACTGTCCGGCTGGACAAGAAATACGGGTGTTTTTTTGACGGCGACAGCCTGGAGGGATTGTCGGGTCTTCGGCGTTACAAATTGAAACTCCCTTTTACGCAAACAGGGTGAACGGCTTTCGCCCCGACCCTGCGATTTTGGCTCGAATTCACGAGTGGAAATAGTCATGAAATACCAGATCTGCGCGGTTCGTATGCTGTCAGGCGCAATGCTGCTTCCTGCGTGCGAAGTCGATCCGAAGTTCCCGAACGTTGGAAACACCCGGGAGGAGATTCCCGGGTGCTTTTTTGGTGATCACGTCGGGCAAAGTCATAATGGCTTATGGATCTGACCAAAAGCGAACTGGCGACGCTCAAAGACGCCTACGCGACGCTCGAAAATCCATCGCTGGCCATACGAATCAGTTCCGCCGTAGGCATGCCGGTGGAGGCTGTTACGCGGGAACTGGGCAAGCGGGCGCCCGCTGCTGTCGTCGAGGCAGTGAGCAAATCGACTCACAGGGCGATTGAATTCGTACTGCAGAGTTCAATGCGCAGCATGAGGACGGACGAGCAGGCGCCTGCCAGTCCTCGACTGCACACAGCTGCAGCGATGACCACCGGCGCCGTGGCCGGTTTCTTCGGGATCGAGACGCTGGTTGTGGAACTGCCGTTGACAACCGGCATCATGTTTCGCTCGATTGCCGATATTGCACGAGCCGAAGGCGAATCGCCGCAGGATCCCGAGACCGTCCTTAATTGCATGCAGGTCTTCGCGATGGGCAGTCGATCATCGGATAAAGATGACGCGGCCGAGACGTCATACTACGGCGTACGCGTGGCCATGAGCAAAGCAGTTACCGACGCCCTGCAGTATGTTTTGTCTCACGGCATGGGCAGCAAAAGTGCGCCCGCGCTGGTGCGTTTGATTTCAGCACTGGCGAATCGTTTTGGCGTCGTCGTGACTCAAAAAGCGATGGCGCAGACGATTCCTGTCATCGGGGCGATCGGTGGCGGGCTTGTGAACGCGATATTCATCTCTCACTTCCAGGACATGGCGCGCGGACACTTTGCAATTCGACGGCTCGAACGCAGCTATGGCGCGGATGCTGTCCGGAAGGCCTATCTGGAGCAGAAGTCAGTCCTCGCTTCGCCGACCGTGTGAAGTGCCCGATCGATTGTCAACCGCGCGAAGCTGGCTGGCCATGTCATACCCTATATCCGAAGCACGCCTGGTATCTGCGCGCCGCTCATCAAAGCGCTCGTACGCGCAGCGACAGCTGTCGGCACTGCAATCGGTCAGCGGCAGCTTCGGTACTTGATCAATGAGGAATCGTTTGTCGGCAATGGCTGCAGCAGCCCGGCAACAGTCGTTCTTCTGTACGACAACCTGAACACCGCGATAGCTGTTGTTCCTAATCTTTGTGCCTGTCCCCGGATTTCCGTTCAACTTTGCCAGTAACGCCATCGGTCGTTTCCTCCTTCGTGAGCTTTCAACTTAGCAGGAGCGTGTTCAAAAAACGTTGCGCTGAGTCGTGGAGCGAAGCGGAACAACGTCTCACAGAAATGTTCGTCTTTAACAATAAGCGGGCGATTTGCAGTGATCGCAGGCGTTTTTCCGACCAGCGGTAGCTGTGATCCGACGGAAAGTATTCACAGCGGCTCGGCGCAGGCATACGATGGTGTTGTGGCAGGGAGTGTGAGAGACACTATTATGTCAAGCGAAAACAAAGCGACTCAAAGGGCGCCCGCGCAGTTGTCAAGAACGAAAGTCAACCTCGAAAAATTGCGTGACAGCAAAACGCCTGTTATCGAGATGATCGACGTCGCCTCGCTGCAGGTCGATGAGTCTTACGGTGAAGACTGCGATCCGTACAACAGCACGGGCCACTTCCTGGTCGATGCTCTGAAGAGCAAGCAGCCCGACTAACCAGGAACGGATTCGGTGGCAAGCTCCTCGGCCGGCCGATAGCCCCGTAGATCTTCGATGATCACGGCGACGGCGGGTGTAACGAAAATAACCATGAATCCCGACACGACGATGCCGAATCCCAGGCTTACGCCCATCGGTATCAGGAACTGTGCCTGCGGGCTTTTCTCGAACAGCAGCGGCGTCAGGCCCATGGCCGTTGTCATTGTCGTGAGCACGATTGGGCGGAATCGTCGCGCCGCCGCCGAGGCCGCCGCTTCGATGGGATCGAGGCCTTCTCTGCGGCGCCGATTGTACAGGTCGACGAGCACGACCGAAGCGTTCACGGCGACGCCGGCAAGTGCCACGATGCCGAAGATCGAGATAAACGAGAGCGGAAAACCGAGCACGAGGTGCCCCAGGATTGCGCCGGCGACTCCGAGTGGAATCGAGACGAGAATCGCCAGCGGCTGCAGGTAGGAGCGTAGCTGCGTGGCGATCATTGCGTAAATTATCAGTAACACGATGACAAAGGCGCTGCCGATGTCGGCGAGATCCTCATTCTGCTCACGGGTCGATCCCGCCTGCACCCAGCGCAGACCGGGGAAATCGCGTTGGAGTTCAGGCATGACCGACTCGAGGATCCTCGCGTTGGCGATATTGGGTGTCGAGATTGTTTCATCGACGTTGGCGCTCACAGTGACAACGCGGCGGCCATCGATGCGCTCAATCGACGAGTAAGCGCGACTTTCTTCGACGCTCGCAACTGTCAGCAGCGGCGCACGATCCCCGCTCGGCAGGCTGACGCGGAAGTCATCCAGCGACTCGAGGTCGGCACGCGCTGACTCGGGGTAACGCACATATACCCGAATCTCCTCGCGGCCGCGCTGGATGCGCTGCACTTCCTCACCGAAGAAACCCTGGCGTACCTGTACCGCAACGTCGGCCGGGCGCAGGCCGGCGGCAGAACCGGCCGGCGTCATCTCGAATACCAGCTGTCGTTTACCGAGATCGAAACTGTCCTCGATTTCGTTGACACCTTCGATTCGCCGCAGATGCTCCTTCATACTTTCCGCGGCAGCGATTAGCTGATTCTCGTCCTGGTGCGCGAGTTCGTAGTCGACGTCGTCGCCAAAGCGTGTGACGCTCGACGAGATGGTCACGCGTTCGGCGCCCTCGATGTCGCCGACTGCGGCACGCCACCGGCGTTCGATTTCAGCCGCAGGCATGCGCCGTTTGCCGAATGGCGTCAGCTCGATGCGGATCTGGCCCATATTCTCGGCTGTATTGAATCCGGATTGTGCGCCGGGTCCGCCGCCTTGTGACGCATTGCCGCCGCTGGTCGACGTGACCGACACGAAGAGTTCCTCGCCGTTCTCTTCGCGCACGGTATCGGCAACCGTATAAGCCGCCGCAGTGATGAATCGTACCGCGGCATCGGTGCGCTCGAACGGCGTGCCTTCCGGCATCGTCAGCGATGCCGAGATGTTATTGCCTTCAATCTGCGGGAAGAAGATAAAGCGCACCTGGCCGTTCTGTACGAGGCTGATGCAGAGTATGAAAAAAGCGGCGGCAAGCGCCACGGTCGCATATCGCCAGCGAGCGGAGAGCGTGACGCCGGGCTCAACAAACTCGTCGCGGATTCGCTGCACGCCCGCCGCAATGCGCTGCTGAATTGTCGCGATCAGGCCGCGCGACCAGGACCCGCCGTGGCTCAGGTGCGAAGGCAGGATGCAGAATGCCTCGAGCATCGACATGAGCAACACGCTGATGACGACCAGTGGAATAGCGCGCGTAATGTCGCCGAAAGTACCTCCCGTCACGAGTAGCGGCGCGAAAGCCGCCACCGAGGTGAGCACGCCGACAACAACCGGAGCCATGACGCCATGCGCGCCGCGATTGGCGGCTATCTCGCCGCTCCAGCCGTGCTGGCGCTCCGAGTCGATGTTCTCACCGATCACGATGGCGTCGTCGACGACGAGACCGAGCACGATGATCAGGCCGAACAGTGAAATCATCGTAATGGTTACTCCAAGGGCACCGAACAGCAGGAAACCACCCATGAACGCCGTCGCAATACCGACGCTGACCCAGACAGCGAGCTTCAGGTCGACCATCAGTACGAGAAACGTAAACACCAGCGCGAACCCGAACAGACCGTTTCTCAGAAGCAGGTTGACGCGCTCACGCAGATACTGGGTTTGATCTCGGAATTCGACGAGTTCCATGCCGGGTGGCGGCACGTAATCGGCAAGGAAAGCATCAACGGCTGCCTTGACCTTGAGTACGTCCTCGGCTTCAGCCCGTTCGACGTCGACAAACACAGCCGGCCGACCGTTGTACAGGTTGACGAGCTGCTCGCGCACGAATCCGTCGCGCACCTCGGCGACATCCGCCAGCGTGATCACTGAACCATCCGGCAAAGTGCGCACGACGATTGTTTCAAACTCAGCGCCTGTTTGCCGCTTCTTGTTGGTGCGCAGCAGAACCTCACCGGAATCGGAAGCGATCGAACCACCGGCGAGGTCCAGCGACGACTGTCGCACAGCAGTAGCGACATCGCCGAACGTCATGTCGTAGCGCCTGAGTGTATCTTCGCTCACTTCGATCGAAATTTCGTAATCGCGATCGCCGCTCAATGAGACGAGCGACACGCCGGGTTGCGTGAGGAGATCTCGTTCAATCTGCTCGGCGGCGCGACGCAGCGCGAGGGGCCCGACATCGCCGACCACCGCCAACGTGACGACACCGCCCGTCGGTTTGGGGGCAGTAACAACAGGTTTCTCGGCATTCGCGGGCGGGAAATCGCTGAGTCGATCGACGGCCGATTCGACATCGTCCTTCACAAGCTGTCGATCCACGAAGTCGTTGGTCTCGATCACGACTACACCGATATTTTCGGATGCGGTCGAGTTGACGCGCTTGACGCCATCAATTCCCAGCACAGCTTCTTCGACGCGGCGCGTGATGCCTTCCTCGACTTCGGCCGGGGTAGCACCCGGAAACGGCACCCTTACCGTTACGGTGCCTGGGGAAATCGTGGGGAACACCTGGGCCTGCAGGCGAAAGGCCGAAATCGCGCCACCAACCAGCAGGACGACCATCAGCAGGTTTGCAGCCACAGGGTTCTGGATAAACCTGAGGATGAGGCCGCGGCTCATTTCGCGATGCGGTCCGGTCATGGCGCGTTCAGTCTGTGTCGTTGCCGACGGACGCCAGGCCATCGGGCGCTCGTGCGACGACGGACAGGCCGACGTGGGCGTTTGCAGGTGGTAAGACGACGACGCCATCGGCGTCATCGAATACCCGTACGACAGCCATCTCGGCTTCGCGACCCAGCACGTCGACGTTACGCGCTGCGAGACGCCCATCCTCAATGACCCAAAGGCGATCGCGCGATGTCAATGCCGAGGCAGGCACGCGGTAAGAGTCGGGGGTGTCCTGACCTTCGATCTCGACCGTGACAAATTCACCGACGGTCAACCTGTCGGGATTCTCGGTCGCCACGTACAGCGTACCCAGGCGCGTGCGCTCGTCGAGGGCGGCGGCAGCCCGCAGGAGCTTGCCGTCCATGACGCCATCATTCGAGGTGGGCATGATGATCGACACGCGCTGGCCGTCGAGGGGACCGATGAGTCTGCGCTGCTCGGCCGACACCGGCACGACGATTTCGAGGCTGTCGATCGAGAACATGGATCCGACCGCCGCATTGGTGCCGACGACCTGGCCTACGTCGAGCTCTGTCTCCAGGATGCGGGCGTCGAATGGCGCGCGTACGGTCGTGCGACTGAGCGCCAGCTCTGCCGCCTCTCGCGCGGCTTCGCCACTGCGGATGCGCGCTTTCGATGCGGCAATCTGGGGGACACGGGCGATCAGGTCCGGAATCTTGCGATCCGGAAATTGGCCGCGCCAGATTTCGCGCTCTGCCGCGGCTTCGGCTTCGAGTCGCGTCAGCTCGCTGCGCGCCGCTTCGATTTCCGCGAGGGTACGTTCGACCGCGAGCTCATAATCCGACGGATCGATTACGACAATTACCTCGCCCCTGGCGACGCTGGCGCCGGGACGAAACGCCGATGAAACCTTGATGACGCGCCCTGTGACCTGCGGGATGATGCGGGTGACCGTGCGCGCCTGCACAACGCCATTGAGCCGGACCGAAGGCCGAAATGGCGTAGCGACCGGCGTCATAACAGACACGGCAACATCAGCGGAACGGGCAGCCGGGGTTGGTCCCGACGCGTCGGGCCTCAGGCTTATCGACAGCAGCAGCGCCAGGCCGACCACGCCGATAACGAAAATGAGCTGAAGCGCTCCTGCATGGCGCTCCATGAATTCAGTCATAGTCTGTTCAGCGCAAAGGTGTTCGGGCT
The DNA here is from genome assembly GCA_029863125.1 of Gammaproteobacteria bacterium. GTDB lineage: Bacteria > Pseudomonadota > Gammaproteobacteria > Steroidobacterales > Woeseiaceae > UBA1847. Next base: position 163,354 of record JAOTWB010000001.1, on the reverse strand, counting down.
CGATAATGACGAAAAACGCGCGCTATGTCTGTATCGATGTGTAACGCGACATGCCGGCGTTTTTCACATTGCGTCACTGGCGGCCGGATGGCCGCAGCGATATTTGTCCGGAATCACGGACCCGGATGGCAGGCCCGATCCTGCCGACGTCGAGCTTTGCTTCCAGGCTGTAAGGAATGCTCTCGTTGGAAGCGTTCATGAGATCCGTAACGATCCGAATTCCCGCGAACAGGTTCGGCGACGCCGTGAGCATAAGGCTGCCTTCCCCGTACGCGTCAATGACGGGCAGCTCGTTGCCAACGCCCTTGATCAACTCATGGCCGCCCAGGCTGACCGTATACGACACGCCGCGGAGTTTAAGCGCCTCGCGGTTCGGGTTGACGACATGCAGGCCGATTTCGAAATTCGGCAGGGCGCCCTGCGACGGCAAAGCGCGAAAGGACTTGATGGTGACCGTCGGTGTTTCATAGCCGGGGCGCCAGCCTCCGCAAGCCTGCAGTAAACTCGCCAGGCCAAGAATCACGATGATCAGCCATCGTGTGGAAATGATGCTGTTTCTGGTCATTGCCGGTTCCTCGTTACTCGTAGGGAGCCTATCATAGGCGCAAGCCCGGCAATTTGCCCTTAATCTCTCATACACTTAAGGCAGATGAGAGATGACGTAAAGAAGATCGGGATCATCGGAGCAGGGGTTGGCGGGCTGATAACGGCCAAGACTTTTCTCGAGGAGACGTTTGCAAGAGTCTGGGATTTCCTCGTCGTGTGCAACGGCCTCTATTCCACGCCGCACATACCGAGCTTTCCGAAGCAGGATCAATTCGAAGGGCGCATCGTCCATTTCTCGCACTTTCAGGACCCGGAACACACCAAGGGCGCTCATGCAGTTGTTGTCGGTTTCGGCAAGAGCGCGTTCGACAGAGCCGAAGAGATCGCGGCGCCGGCCGACCAGCGAATTATGCAGGCGGCCGACTTATTGAGCAGCTGTAAAAATATATACGGTAGTCGGGCCGGTAACGCTGCTGTCTTGTGGAAAAAGGTCTAAACTGATCTATAGGGTGTCGACCCAAAATGGAGACTGTTATGCAAGCGCCGGTATTGCCACGCAACGAGGCTGACAGGCTCGCTACACTCCACAGCCTCAATATCCTGGACACTCCCCGCGACGATCGTTTCGATCGCTACACGCGAATCACGGCAAGAATCTTCGACATGCCAATTGTGCTGATCAGTCTGGTGGACGGCTGCCGGCAATGGTTCAAGTCGGCCGAAGGCCTGGATGCCGAAGAGACGCCCCGCGACATTTCCTTCTGCGGTCACGCAATATTGGGCGACGACGTATTCGAAGTTCGAAATGCGCGCCGCGATTCGCGGTTTCGCGATAACCCTTTAGTCGTCGAACAGCCACATATTCGCTTCTACGCAGGGGCGCCTCTCGAAGCGCCCAACGGGCACAAGCTCGGCACCCTGTGCATCATCGACAGGGTCCCGCGCCGGCTCAGCGATGACGAAAAGACCATGCTCAAGAATCTTGCCGACATGGTTGTCGGTGAAATGATAAGCAACGTCGACACCGAAACCGGGCTGGCCAATCGCCATGCACAAATAGTCGCCGGGGCGAAGTGCCTGGAAAAAAGTACTGACTCAGGTGAGCTGTCGCTGCTGCTGTTCGACATCAGCGACGTGTTTTCGTCGAAGGGAGATACCGACGCGAAAAAACCGGGGACGGTCTTTGCGGAGCTTTTGAGAAATCATTTCCCAAGCGCACAATCGATAGCACATTTGGGCGGCTATCATTTCTGTGTGTTGCTCAGGAAAGATGTGGCTTTCGATGAAGCGCTCGCGATCAATCGCTTGTGTGCGGATGCGAAAGGCTCGCTGCATTACGATGGCAACGACGGTTCGATATCGATATTTGTCGGCTGCGTTCGATACGATGCAAAGAAGTATGTCTCTATAGACGATATGCTTCGTGAAGCGGATGGCATGTTTTCCAGGCACGAGAAACAGCCGTTGCCGGAAGTCAAAGCTCACTCGAAACTTGTGGATGCCCTGGTCAGCTGGCGCAAGACAATATTCTGAGCGGCTTGTTCATTCGCCCAATAACGCTCCACTCAACTTCGTGGGATAAATGAACCGCGGGGTTTTCGTTGACGTGACCGACGGCATGTGCAGAACTCGCCGGGGGTTCCACGCAATCAGGTCGCCGTCAACACACTCGTGCGCGTAGCAGAATTGTTCTTGTTGCGCATGCTCGCGTAACTCCGTCAACAACGTGTCCACGGCGGCGGCGTTGCTGTCGACGATGCGGCATTCTCCGTTTAGGAGCAAGTTGATAAACTGCGCGCCGGTAACCACGTGCGCCGCATCGCGCGGGCACGACAAGCTGCCGTCGTTATTAACAACAGCATCGATATGTATCTCGGAACAGGGCAGCCATCGCAGGTGCAAGGCGTCGATCCGGTTTTTGAGATCCTTCGGCAACGCAACATAAGCAGCGTCCGAGTTAATGAACCGGTCGGCGCCATTGGATTCAGAACAGCTGTACATGATCGCCGCAACCATTGGCAACGGCCGGAAATTGACGTCCAGCTGGATTTGCAATCGGCATGGCGCGGGTTCGTTGTTTGTCGCAGCTTGCCGGGTGTAGAGGTCGAATCGATCGGGGCCCTGCCTGTTATCGGTGATGACCACCAGTCCGTACTCATACATCAGGTCGAGCAACGGGAACAACACCGGGCCCTGTGTCTCCGGGTCGCGTCCGCAGGTACCGATGCGTATACCGAAAGGGCCAGGCAATGCTTCGCTCTCGAACAGCACTGGCCCCATTGATTTATCGTCGTAAAGAATGCGGACGCGGCGGCTGCGGCTTCGGTCCTCGGATTTCACGCCTTCCGGCACGAGCCTCATGCCCAGGCCGATCATGGCGGGTGCGATCAGCATGTCGTCCAGCTTGCCGACGACCGGGATAAAATCAGGGATTAAGTCAAATGGCAGCAACAGGTAACCCACGCCGCCGCCGATCAACCACTTGGCAGTCGTTGGCGTACGCGGATCGTCGAGAAGGGCCTTGTAGTAGCGATACTCCCTGTGCATGCGGCCGACAACTCGTCCCTGCTTCGGGGGGCGGTCGCCGTTGGAAGACACTTTGCTTACCTGCTTGACCATTCATCACCTCCCGGGCGCGTGTCCGGGCAAATTCGAACGTCTACTCCTATTAAGCTTAGTCCACGATTCGTATCGTCGCTACGCGAAATCTCGGTTTTAAGCAGGCTTCAGCAGTTTTGACTCCACTTCGTATCGGGAACCGTTCTTGGCCTCGAGGTTGACCTCCCAGATTTCCTCGTCCTCGATCTGCGTTCGCTCGTGCCCGGGAAGAACGCGTTCGTCGTCAACCTGCAGTCCCCAGACCCGGACATGTCGGACCCCGACAACGGGTATACGTTCGCTGTCAAAACGGTCGCGAAGCGCGGAGTCCACGTCCTCGCTGGCCCAGATGGCGTAGCCGGATTCCACGATCGTTTTCAGGCTATCCGGCATCGCCGCCAGCAGTTTCTTGTTGGTCATCGATTTCTTGCCTCCCGCCGGGCCTGCAGGCCTCGCGCTGCCTGCTTGCCTAAATGTACACCGCGAATGGAGCCGGAAGAATAGGGGTATTCTGCTATCAAAAAAGCGACCTATCGGCTCTTTTTGCAACGAATTAGCGTGTATGCTGGTTTAAATAAGGGCAGCACGAGCGCAGATCAGACATGATATTTTCAGCGACGAAACGCCTCGAAGCGGATATGGCAGAAGCTCGCACGTACGACGAGTGGAAAGCCGCAGCGATCGCGCACGACAAGAAATCGGGCGTGTTGCGATGGCAAAAATCGGACGAGTCCAAACATTTCGACTACACGTCTATTCGTCGGCGTTTGCGGCGGCTGCGCCGCCTGCGGGCCAAGAACGATCATGCCGCCGTGCTGTTCGCGTTAAATGAAGGGCTGCACGGCAACATTGACGGCATGGGCAGTTCGGCGCTCTACGGCAAATCGAAATTCAGCACGAAGAAGCTGATCGTCGATTATGTCGACGAGGTCGTTGACGCTCTGGAAATGCTAGCGAGCGAAAAGGCTGCTGACATTCCGATGATGGAGCGCCTGGATTTTTTCCGGCGCGCCCAGCACTGCTACGGCTGCTCGGCGCTGATGATGAGCGGCGCCGGCTCGCTGTTGTTCTTTCACATCGGTGTCGTCAAGGCCCTGTGGCTGGAAGGCGTGCTGCCAAGCGTCCTGTCGGGCAGCAGCGGCGGTGCAGTCGTGGGCAGCCTGGTCGGCGTACACGACGACGAAGAACTGGAGGACATGCTCAAGCCTGAGAACCTGGTGCACGAAATGGAGCGCGACGAGCGGCTGTTCACGCGGTTTGAGGCGTTCAGGCCAGAAGTGGCGAAAACGGAAGACGTCCAGGAGGCGCTCAATCGCCTGATACCGGATCTCACGTTCCAGGAGGCCTTCGAACGCACGGGCCGGCATCTGAACATCTCCATTGCGGCCGCCGAAAAGCACCAGACGTCACGCCTCCTGAATTCGATCACGACGCCGAACGTTTATGTTCGTGAGTCGGTCATGGCTTCTGCCGCAGTTCCCGGGTTTTACCCGTCCGTCGCGCTTGCCGCCAAGAATGACAAGGGACAAAAGCAGCCCTACCTGCCGTCGCGCCGATGGGTCGACGGCTCGTTAAGCGACGACATTCCGGCAAAACGCCTGGCGCGTCTTTATGGTGCCAATCATTTCATCGTCAGCCAGATCAATCCGCACATCTTCCCGTTTGTTACCGATACGAAAAGAAAAAGAGATCTTTTTACAACCGTAAGGCTTGCCAGCGGGCGCGCCGCGCGTGAGTGGATTAATGCCAGCGCTTCTATTCTCGAAAGACCGTTGTCGTGGAATCCCGCGGTTAGCAAGGTCACAAACGTGGCCTTGAGCATTATCAATCAGGATTACTTTGGCGATATCAACATCCTGCCGGAAAAGCGCATGTTCAACCCGCTGAAGCTACTGGCGCATAAATCGATCGAAGAAATTATCGAGCTTATCGAGATGGGCGAGAAGGCGACCTGGCCGAAGATCGAGATGATCCGGGTGCAGACGAAGATCGGCAGAAAACTCGATCTGATCTTGAGGGCACTCGATCGCCGCGAACCGCGTTTCCGCGGTAGCGTTTCACGACGGGCCGGCTGATGTGATCAGCAACATGCTCATCGCGGCGGCGGCCCTCATTGTCGTCGTCGTTATTTTTCGTTTTGCATACCCGCGGCAATTTCTTCGCTTGCTGCTGCTCGCCATGCGCAGAATCATGGGGTTCAGGACGCGGTCCGTCGAGTTTCAGGGTACTCGCTGGCCTTATCTTGAGGGTGGCCCGACATCCGGTGAAGCGCTGCTCCTGCTGCACGGCTTCAGCGGCGACAAGGACAACTGGCCGATGTATGCGCGCTATCTCCGAAAAGGCTACCGCGTCATCATTCCGGACCTGCCGGGTTTTGGCGACAATGCGCGCGACCCGAACGGGGACTATCGCATGGATGCGCAGGCAAGGTGGCTGCTCGCATTCGCCGATGCGATGGGAATCGACAGGTTTCATGTCGGCGGCAATTCGATGGGCGGATTCATCGCGCTAAAATTCACGCTCAAGTATGCCAACAGAATCCTGAGCCTCGCACTGCTCAATTCCGCCGGCGTACTTGGTAATACCAAGAGCGAACTGCAGATTGCGACCGAAAACGGCGAGAGCCTGTTGACCGTGTCGTCGCCGGAAGAATTCGACAGGCTGCTAGCGTTTATTGTTCATCGGCCATTGCCGCTCCCGGGATTTATCAAGCAACCGTACTGCGAAGATCTGATCGCGCACCGGCCTTTCCTGGAGGCAATCTTCTGGTCGATGGCAAAGGAGTTGCTGGACCAGCCGTTGAACGATCAGCTGCGGGCAATCGCTGCGCCTACCTTGGTCATCTGGGGACGCCAGGACCGGCTCATCGACGTCAGCTGTGTCGAGGTGCTGAAAGCCCGCATTCCGAACAATCGCTGCGTCGTCTTTGAGGAGACGGGGCACGTGCCGATGCTCGAGCGTCCCGCAAAATCCGCGGCAGTGCACCTGCAGTTTCTGCACGATTGCCGCGCGGCTACGCTTTAACGGCGCGGATCGTCTTCGTTGCATGTTTCTTCCTGGCCGGCTTGGCGGCGGCTTTCAAATCGGCCAGCGACCGCTCGAGGCAGTCGACGAAAAAGTCAATGTCCGGCAGAATTTCTCGTGTTGATGTGACGTTGAACGACATCTGCCCATTGTAGCTGGGTGTCGCAATGAACAAGCCCATGCCGTTGGCCAGCGGTGCCATTCCGAAACTGCCCACCTGACGGGCGCCGTTCATGTACAGGGGCACCTGCGGCCCCGGCACGTTCGAGATGAACAGGTTGCACATGCGAACCGTCGTGCTGGCCCGCAGTACCAGGCGGCTGGCCATGACCAGGGTTGACGCCGGTACGTGCTTGCTGAGGTCGGTCATCAATCGTGCCGACATGCCGGCTTTTGCTGCCTTGCTTTGCTGCGTCGCGTTATGGACGCAGATCAGGCGGTCGACAGGATCTTCGACATTTGTACAGATTGGCGTCGTCATCGAGGTAATGTCGTTGCCCGGTGAATCGGCGTCGGACGCGGCGCCTTTACGCGCATTTATCGGCACCCAGGCCACCAATGATTCATCAGGCAGCTCATCATGGTGCTGCAGGTAATAGCGCAGGCCGCCACCGCAAATCGCAAGAACGACGTCGTTGATCGTGCTGCCGGGAACGGCCGTGCGCACCGCTTTCAGGTCCGCCAGCGGGAATGCCCGGGCATCGAACATCTTTTGCGCGGAAACCACACTGTTGAAGCGCGTGTCGGGCACGCGTTGATTGTTTTTTTTCTGCGAGCTTAATGCGCTCTGCGCGAGGTTGTACAGGCTCGGTACGGCGCGCATGACGGCGTCGGTCATCCCGAGGGGTGAACGTATCGTATGCCATGTGGCCCGCACGGCCATATCCAGCAGGCTGGGCTGCGGGCTGCGTCGCAGTTTCGTCATGTTGAGTGGCATCGCCGGCGTGCCCTTGTTGTCGATGTCGGCCATCGCGCCGAAGAAATCGATGATTGCCGTGCCGTCGACGGCGGCATGATGAATTTTAGCCGCGATGGCGTAACTTCCTTTGGGGAGCCAGTCGATGTTATCGAGGCCTTCGACAACAAACATCTCCCAGAGTGGGCGGCTCATATCCAGTGGCCGCGAGTGATAACGCGCCATGTGAATGCAGAACTGCCGCCAGTCTCCGGGCTTGGGGAGTCGACCGTGCCTGACGTGATACTCGAGATCGAAATTCTCGTCGTCCACCCAGTAAGGAAAGTCGAGTTCGAGCGGCACCCGTACGAGCCGCCGTTTGAACAGCGGACTCATGTGCAGACGTCCTTCGATGTGTGTCAGGATATCCTTGAAGCGAACGACTGCGCCGCCGGGCACCGTCGTTGGATCGAAAATGGCGATCGATGTAACGTGCGTCAGGTTATCTTCTGACTCCAAATACAGGAACTGGGCGTCCTGTGGGCTCAACTGATCCATTCGTCTTACTCCAATTTCATACAGGCAGCGCGAGCGCTTTTATCTGCTGCAGGCGATGCATCAACTCGCGGAGACCCTGACTCGCCTGGACCCGGCGTTCGGCTATATCTTCGTCGCCCGCTCCGGCAAGACCTCGATTCTCGATCCATTTATAGCCGTTTTCAAACAATTGCTTGCCGATAGACGCCTCGCTGCTGATGCGCTGTCGCAGGTAAGCTTCTCTCCCGTACGGGAAACACCGCCTCAGGCAGTCGTCGTGTTGCAATGCCTTTTCCGGGGGCGTGATAGCCGCGACATCGGCGACAACAAAGTAGGCCTCAACGAATTGAGTCAGCGTCGCGTACGCGACCAGCGGCCTGAAGCTGCGCAGCAGCCTGCTTGCGAATTCGGCTTCCTGCGCCAGCTTTTCTTCCCAATCGGCAGCGTACCGCCGCAGTTCCCCGGCAACTTCATGATGAAACGCTTCGCGTGGTGCGTAGAAGAACTCGAACTTGAACAGGTCCCGAAGTCGATTCACCTCTTCCCAGAATGTCTGCAAAGGTGCCTGCTGGTCCGTCGAAGCACGGAGCAGCGCCAGTTCTGCGATGGCCTTCGTGACGAAATGGTGAATGGTCGTGTTTCGATAATAATTCGCGACGCCGTGTTGCCTGGGCGCGATCGCATAGACTTCCTCGGGGCCGTCGTCATAGCGTGTGAGCATCCCGTTATTTACCAACACCTTGGCCATCGCGGCCAACTCCGATTCATTTTCGATCTCGAAATGACGGGTGATCTTGATGTTCCTGGCATTGGCCCATAGCACGACCTCCTTGATCTCGATTGCCAGCTCGTGACGCGTTAACGCGCGGGGCGAACTGCCCAGCAATAGCATCGTTGCCAGAGACGCCAGCGTTATGGGAGTCACTCGATTGGCTTCGACGCCCGCCTGGAGAGCGATCTTGGCCAATGCAATGCGGTCTTCGCCGGACGGCACTTCGTCGAGCACGACAGGTTCGCCAAAGTTCATATAGATCTTGCCCATCGGCTTGTTGAGGCTGCGCATATAGCCGAGAAACCAGCGCAAGCTTTCGGGCCGTTTCTTGCGACCGGACTGTTCCCTGGCATAGTCGCGAACGTCGCTGATCAGGTCGTAGTTCAGGGCGACCGGGATGATATGTAGCTTACGCGAATCGTTGGCGTGTGCCGCATCAAGGACGTATTTCAGGATCCCGTACTTCGGCGGCATGAGCTTCCCGACCCTCGACCGGGTGCCTTCGAACGCCCAGCTCAGCGGAAAGTTTTTTTCCATCAGGTAGCCGATGTACTGTCGTAATATGAGCTTGTAGAGCAGGTCATCATTGAAGCTGCGCCTGATAAAGATCACGCCGGCGCGGCGCGCAAGGAAACCGATTCCGGCAAAAGCCATGTTCACGCCGCCCATCGTATGCAGTGCCGGAAAATCATGATCAAACATCACCTTGTTCAATGCCGGAAAATCAACGTGGGTCTTGTGAGTACACAGAATCGCCGTGGGGTGCTGCTTGCTGATCCGCCGAATGCGCTGCAAGACTTCCCGGTCCACGACTATCTCTTTGTCGTAGCCCAGCGTCGAGATCGTGCGATTGAGCAGGTAGCTCATGTCCAGCCAGAAAGCCTGGGGAACCGAGATCAACTCTTTGAGTATTTTGTCGGCCTCGGCCTTCAGGTCGCTGATCGAGCGCCCCGTTTCAGCGCTCAGATCCTGCAGCGCGTCAACGAACTCGCGGCGTGATTTCAGGTTATGAGCGACGTGTCGGGGAACCTTGTAGCGACTGCCGCGCAGGCGCCGTTCCGCGATGTCCAGCGCGATGCTCGCCTGTCCGGCTACGAACTGGGCCAGCTGATCGCGGTCCGGTGTCGCGCCGAGCCGGTGCTCCAGCCGCTGCCGCAGTTCCTCGAATGTTGCCGGCCTGCCGCTGATGCACTTGGCTCGCATCGGGTGCTTTTTCAGGATATACCGCGCTCTCATCGGCCCCGGGCGCCTTGGGCTGCCGAGCAACAGGTCGCGAAGCCTGGGCGTTGTGCCTTTCACGTCCAGTCCTTTCAGCCATACGACTCGCACGGGCACGACGAGGGTATCGTCCGTCACCTGCGGGACGCCGAACAGTTTTCCGGCAGGAAGATCCTCTGCTGATTCGGAGAGCGGAAGCACGATGTGCTCGACCGTGCCGGAATAACCACGTTTGTTGCGTTCGCGCTCCAGCCAGGATTCGAGGTGCTGCTGTTCTATCCGGTGAGCGGCATCCAGAACAATGAGTACGTTCCTGGTGTCATTGGTCGGCCAGGGGCTGACCTTCACTCACGTGCTCCGCCCGCGGACACATCGGTTAACACCACCCTGGAAGACCGCGGTTTTCTCGACTCAGGGTCTTGGTCGAGGGCTCGCAGGTACAGCGCCCTTACGTCGGCCACGTGCTTGTCAATGGTCTCCGCGGACCACTTGCTGGTATCAACCGGCGGCAGTACCTCGACCTCAACAGTACCCGGGTGATACAGCATGTCGCCTTTCGGCTGGACGTCGCCGGAGTTCTGAATGACGATCGGCACAATCGGCACACCCGCCTGCATCGCGAGATGGAATGCGCCCTTTTTGAATGTCGCGAGCTGGATGGTCGGTGCGCGCGTGCCCTCCGGAGAGAGGCAAACCGACTTGCCCTCGACGCGCATGGCGTCCACGAGCGGTTTCATCGCTTCGATGGCGCTGGCCGAGTTCCTCCGGTCTATCAACACGATACCGGCGGCTTCCATGACCCGCCCGATCACCGGCATATCACGAATCTCTTGTTTGCCGACGCCGGTGATATCGCGTCGCAACAGACGCGCGATAATGACCATGTCGACATTGCTCTGATGATTGAATACAAAGACGGCGGGCCGATGCGACCACAAGTGCTGCTCGCCCCTGACCTTGAGGTTCAGGCCGATCAGTGCGCTCGCGGTATCCGCGAATACCGACACAGAGAAATTCAGGGCCTCACGCCGGGAGCCGGTGAGCGCCCATATGGGTAAACCTGCAAGGAAAGAGCCGACCAGGCTGGCAGGTACCAGCAATGAACGAATCCAGTCTGTGACCTGCGTGTGCCCCCGACTACCGAACCTGCGCACGGGCCAGCCCCTGTTTTCGGCAATGGCCAACAGTTTCTTGTTCGGATTCAGCGGCCGGGGATTGCCGACGCGCTCGAGCAGCTGAATATCGTCGTCGCTATCCGAATAGAAAAAACTCTGATCGAGATCGACACCGAATTTTTCAACCAGCGATTCGGCCGCTGTGACCTTTCCCGGACCAAAACAGGTGGGCCTGATAACGGCTCCCGTAAACATGCCTTTCTTAACTTCCAGGCGCGTGCAAAGTACGTTTTCGATATTGAGGTCATGCGCGGCCGGCTCGACCTGGTAGGGCGTTGCCGACGAAATGATCGCGACCGTGTGCCCCTTGCGCAAATGCGCGTCGACCAGCGCTCGGGATTCCGGGTATATCTGGCGGGCAATGTGCGACTCGAACAACTCGCGCCCGAAAGCTGCGTAGCTGTCCTCACGAATACCGCGAAGAAACTGAGCCATGCCGAGCATCATGGCGGAAAAACCCATTTTGCCGAGGCCGAAGCTGGCCATGGCGCCGACGAGTTCGACGAGCTCGCGAGGCGACAGGTGGCCGCGCTTGATTTGTTCCTCGATGAACGCGAACGCCGAGTAGCCGGAGATAACGGTGCCGTCGAAATCGAAGAACGCACCTATCTGCGGCCCATCGGGCAGGCGCGAAATCTCGGCAACGACGTCCTGGTGCGGTAACATGAAAACCCTCCTGCGGGCCGGCAAGTATACAGCCGTTTGGCCTCAAGATCTCGATGCGGTCGGCGGCTACCGGCAAATGACGCGCATCTTGCGCGACGCGGCTTCTACTTCTTCATCCGTTCTGGCGGCCAGCAGCTCGTTTGCGTCTCAGGTGCTCGGGCTGGCGGCCGGCAGTACGACAGGACGATCGATAGTTTTGCCGAGCTTGCGCAACAATCTGTCAGCGCGGAGCAAAGGTTTGTCGCGGTTGGCTTCCGCCGCAAGTTTCTCGTCCTGCAGGCGATCAGCAAGGTCGCGAAGGTCTTCGAGTGTCTTGTCGACGTCACGACTGATCCTCGAGTTACTCCAGAGAACCGCCCGCTCCAGATGGTGGGTTGTTGCCCAGAGGTAAAGTCCTGCGTTTCGATGCTGCCCGCTATCACGCGAGCGCCGGGCCATGTCGAGAAAGTGCTGCGCGAGCAGCCAGTGTGAGCGGCTGAACAATGTGTCCAGGTCGGCGGCCGTTACCTTGGCGTCGTCGATATGCTCGGATATCCACGTCATTCGGTTGGTGACTTCGTTCAGGCGTTCTTTAATGGCTGGCAGAGCCCGGCTTGCCTCGATCACCAGATAGCTGGCGCTGGTTTCGAGGTCTTTCGATGCTCTGTCGAATTCGCGCCGGACGAATGCATTGCGGATGTCGCGAAAGCGACGCGACGGAACGTCATAAAATGCCACCCACAGGTTTTCCTCTATCGTGATGACGGGAGGATCGGCCTCGGTTGCCGAAAGCGGCGCCATCATCGTTAGCGCGACAGTCATTACGACAATCTTGAAATTCATGATGTGTTCCTCAAAAAGGCCTGAACATTTGACGTTTCCTAGTTTTCTCTCAAATAGCCCCACGTATGCAGCTTGTCATGATCTTCGAACCAGCGATCGCCGATATCTTTTCGGTAATACATGTTCGGTATCAAAATGTTCTTCACCCGTTGATAGGCCTGGGCCTGGGCCTGTTTCACCGAGACGCCAAAGCCGGTCACGATGAGTACGACGCCCGAACTGCCGGCAATGAGCCACTCGTTATTGACCAGTTTGACGTCCTCGATATGCACGCCGTCCAGGTTGGGCTTGCGAAAAATGATGACCCGATCCTTGGAATTCGCTTCGAAGGTTTTCGGATCATCGAAGGGAAACGGCGGAACGACAATCCGCAAACCGATTTGAAAGCCTCGTTTGGTCTTGAATTCGGTTAGCGAGCCGCTCGCCATGCCCGCCAGGAAATCGCTCACGGGTATTCCGAGGCCGTCCGCCTGGATCGAAATCGTCGGGTAGCCGAATCGAGCCGTAAATTCCAGGGGATAAATACCGTTTCCATTGACGATGCAATTCACGTCTATGTAACCGACATACTCTTCCTCTGCCAGGCGCTTTTCCAATTTTCCAAGTGTCGCCCGAAAAATCCGGTTGGGCTTGCTCCAGTACATGCAGGTGCCCATCTCACCCGTTGCCGGACCGATATCGCCCGGAAACAGGAGTTTGTGCTCGAAATTGACGTTGATGGGATCCATGAACGTCGAGCCGTTGAAAAAACCTCCCACCGCGACCTCAACGCCCTTGACGCGGCGCTGGAGCTGGAAGACCTTCACGGTATCCGCATAAACGGCTTTGTAGGATTCGAGTACGTGCATAACGTCCTTACCGTCGTCCTCGTGTCCGACGAACAGGAGTCGTTTTATATTCTGCGCTTCGCCGCTCGGTTTGATCACATAGGCGGCGGGATTGGCATTGACGTGCGCGATCGCCGAGTCGAAATCGGAGAACTCATGGAACGGAATGATGGATACTCCATGTCGCTTGAGTTCTGTTTGGCCGAAACTGCGATCGTCTTCCAGCTTGTCGGTGTAAGGCGTTCCGCCAACAACGTGTTTGCCGGAGTCACGTAATCGCTTTGCATGCTCGCCCTGACCTAGTACGTCGTCAAAGATTATTACGTCGGCCCAGTCGACATGGCTTTCCCAGTCGTCCACTTTTGGCACGAAGCCGTCGGCGATGGAACGTTCTGATTCGTTGCCGATGTAGTACTTTACCTCGCGGCCTTCTTTGTGAACCTGCCACGCGATATCACTAATCAAACCGTCGATCGAGACGAACAGGAATTTTCGGGCAGCTTGCATAGTGGTAGCCTCCTGAGCCAGGTTCGTTGCTTATAGCTCTGACGTCGAGCCGAACCTGTTGATTATAGGCAACAGCTCATCGCCACGATGCGTCCGTGCGCTGTTTCGCATCAGAATGCCGCCTGACACCTTCATCAGCCGACCCTTACGAATCTCAGCGCGTCCGGTCTCCATAGTTCTTTTTGCCTTTTCGACACGAAGGTTAGCTGCGCGAATCGTGTCCAGCGCTTCTTCCCAGCGCCTGCCGATGGGGAGCCGGCACGAAGCCGCACGCGACTCCAGCAAATGCCCTTTGATAAAATTAACAATAGTAAATTGCCAAAATGATTAGAAAAATTTATTAATGAGCCGGCTGGCTAACGGTAGTCTGAGCTACCTTTTCGAGGAATACGCCATGATCAGAGTGTTGAGGTATTACGCGGCAGAGCGGCGCTACGTGCTCGGCGATGAAGAACTGCTCGGCGGCTGGCACCTGGACAGCAAGGACATGGTCTGGGTCGATTTTGACCAGGCACCCAGGGACCAGGAACGAGACCTGATGCAGCAGCCGTTCCGGATCAATTCCCTGGCGATAGACGACGCGCAGCGCGACCGTCATCCTCCCAAACTCGAGTGGTTCGATAATTATTTTTTCCTGTTGCTAAAGGGGTTCACGGCGGAAACTGACAGCATCGAATTCTCCGTCGTACATATTTCCCTGTTTGTCGGGCGCAACTTCCTGGTGACCCGCCACGGACTGCGTTCGCCCAGCATCAACAAAGTCATCGAGCGCATTGATCGGAAGGAGATTGCTGCCGACAAGGGGCCTGCGCACCTTTGCTACAAGATTGTTCGGACCATAATCGACCGCTACGCGCCGATTATCCTGGCGCTGGAAAGTCGCCTGGAAGCAATGGAAGAGCAGATGCTCGAAGATCCGAACGACGAGCTGCTTGCCGAGCTGGTCACCTACAACAGCCAACTAAAAAAACTCCGCCGGATATTCAGCTACCAGCAGTCGATCCTGTCGGAATTACCGCGCAGCGACTCGGACGTAATTGGCGCACACAGTAAACACGAATTTCAGGATGCGTTTGAACAGATGGAGCGATTGGCGAGTCTGTCGGCGCTGCTGCAGGAGCTGACGCGGGATTTAATCGACGGTTATATCTCCATAACCTCACACCGGTTGAACAACATCATGAAGATTTTGACGATTGCATCCGTGATTTTTTTGCCGCTGACCTTTATCGCCGGTATTTATGGAATGAACTTCGAGAATATGCCGGAACTGAAATCTGAACACGGTTATTTTTTCGTCATCGGTCTACTGGTTTTCCTGGCCGCCGGGCTATTGGCGATCTTCAGGCGAATGCGCTGGATCTAGGGCTGTCTATTTCTTTGTCCAGCTGCCGTTGAGTTCCTGGTAGTAGTGCCCGGGCGCCGTTCTTTGCACGGCGAGCTCGTAAAAGCGGTAGGCGACCTGTTCGGTGGTTGCACCGGTTCTCCGGGCGGTTTCCTCGAAGTGGTCTTTCCGTTTGGCATTCACTTCGGCAATCAATGCTCTGACTTCGGCACTGACCGGCGTCCGAACGGCCGCGAGATAACCGGTATACGATTCGCCGACCAGGCCCTGGTCCTTGGCGTCACCAATGTCGATCGCCCACGCATTCTGCAAGAGCAACGACAGGCCGATAGCTGCAAGAATTTTCTTCATGGTCACAGTCCTCAAAACAAGCCACTGTCTTCCGCAAACAGTCCTTCGAGGTTCTTGTCTACCTGTATGCGGATCTCGTGCTGGATCTTGACGTTGAGATTAATCTCGATGGGCTTTTCCGGAGCCTCGACTTTGACGGTCGGGCTGCAGCCGACGAGAAACGAAACCAAAACGATCATTGCTAATGTCGACTTCATGATTGCACCGGTCTTCGCTGGATACTTCAAATGAGCTTACCTCATTTTCATCCGCCACGTCGCAGCGGGTTTATTTCTTCAGCCGTTTTGCCAGGATATCCTCCACGGTCCGGGCAGCTTGCAGGCTTTTCAGCATCTGGGGGATGTTGTTTTCCACCCCGAGATTCAAAACGACCGGTCTTTTTTCATCAAGATCCGGGTTTCTGCCGGTCAGCTGCAGCTGCAGGTTCAGGTCCCCGTCCCGGGTGAGATTGACGTCCGACGTTAGTGTCTTGAATTCAAAATTGCTCAAGGCCCGGGTCGCCATGGCAATGCCCGACGTGTCTTTCCTGTCCGGTGGTTTCGCCGGCCGGTAACGTATAACGCCGCCCGGCGGCTCCCCGGTCATGGATCCACCGACGATCGTGATAGTGCCGCTTTCGATCGTCACGGGCAGTGATGCGCCGATGCGTCCCCTGACCTCGATCGCCTCGAGTTCCTGTAGCGTCAGGAGCTCCGTCAGGTCGATCGATTCAGCATGCAGTGTCAGAGTATTGCTGTCCGTAGCTGTATGAAAGCTGAATGAATCGGCCCTGACGGTACCGCCAAAGGCTGTCATCCGAAGACCCTGAATGTAGACGCTCCGCGCGTTCAAATCGAGCTCGTAGGCGGCGCTGACGTTTTCAACCGGGAAGCCCATTTCGATCAATGCAACGCTCACGGTCGATGGCTCCGCCGCGAAGCCAAGCGGCTCGCGATAGGCGATTTTCATTCGCGTTGACAGGCCGGTGAGCGCCGTGTCGGTGTAATAGCCGGCAATGTCCACGGCAGCGATGGATGAATCAGACTTGAATATCAGGTTCGATTTTTCCGGTTTCCAGCTGGCATCGAGATCGATAGCGACCGTTCCCGCAATGAGGTCCCAGTCACTACGCCACGGAGTGACGCGCCTCGACAGTCTTTGCGCACCCAGCGAGACGGTGGCACCAACAACGCTCAAACGTCCGACGCTGCTTTCGAGATTGTGACGAGCTTTGACGGTCCCGTTGCGCTGCAGGCCGACTGTTTCCAGGTCCGCTGCCATATCAGCCCCCTGCAGCGACGCCTTGCCCTTGAATCCGGGTATACCGATGCGCTGATCGTTCCAGGCGACCTGGCCCGAAGCTGCGTAGACGCCGGAGGTCGCGGTGAGGACTGCATTCAGCTCGCTGATGACGACATTTTCAAGAAAGAGGGGCATCGTCAAGGCCATGTCGTCGGCGACGGACAGGGTGCCGATTTTTGCGTTCACAGAATCCGCCGCGAATCGCCACCCGGCATCGATGAGATCGAGCCCTGCCATTGAAACCAGATCAGCTTCGACGCTCCCCACCTTGCGTTCCGCGGCGGACAATCCCGTTATCCTGATCGTGGCGCCCGGCTTGGTGTTCACGCGAACGCCATCATCCAGAAACGCGGCGTCAATAGCTGAAACGAATTCGATCCGATTCACCTTGCCGAAGGGCAGCGTGGCATTGTTCATCGTAACGCGAGTGGTCAGCGAGCACGCAGGCTCATGATGGCAGGCGAGGCTGCTGACGGCCAGCGGGATTTTCTGCCATTCACCGTAGGTGACGTAAAGCGACGACTGCGCATGCTGCAGGGACCAGGTGATTTCGGGGAAGGTTGCCGTGACGGTTACGGGACCGCTCTCCGCGACGACAATCGACACGTGTTTGTCCGGGCTGCTGGAATAGCTAAGCTGCAGTGGCGATGTCGGCGCGAGATCGGCCCTGACCGTTGGCGATTGTGTCGCGTCGCCGGGAATGTCAACAGCGAAGTTCAGTGCGGCGGTTCCCGATTGAATATCAATTGGGGCGGGGACGATTCCTGCCAGTCTTGCGACAGGCTCCCAGGTTGGCAGGTCGAGTAAGGCGTCCCCGGTCAGTGAAATACCCTGGTCGCCTTGCCGCAGATTGGCGCTAACCAAATGATCGCGGGCAGGCGCAGCACCGGTCGGCAGGGAAAAGACCAGGGCGTGGTTGTTTGTATCGGTCCGCGTGATCGCAGCCGTCATCGGAATTGACGCGACACTGGCCCACAGCGTCTGTTCGCCTTTCGCCAGCATCCAATGCACGTCATTAACCTTGGCGTAAGGTGCGAGACTGAACTCGTCGACAATGACTTCGATATCGCCCAGGTTGTCTGGCAGCAACAGCAGCCGGTCTATCAGCTGAACTAGTGCCAGCGGTTCGCCATCCGTATCGGCTGGCGTGACGACCGATACTTCGCTTGCCCGGTAGGTCTTCGATCCGGTGCGCGATCTCCGGATCGGCAGCTTCAGGTCCCGGACCGCGATGATCGTGCCGTTATCGTGCAAAAGTTCGAGGTAGCCGATGCTGGCGTCGCGGGTAGCGAGCGCGTCCAGTGACACGTAGGTCACGGAGAATCCGTACTCCCGCAATAAGGGATTTGATAGGCGCTGAATGAGGCTGTCGCGCAGAAACCAGACAGCTGTCGCCCCAACGGCGACGACGGCCGCGGCGACCAATATGTATTTGGCGGCTTTCATCGGATAGGCATGGGCCCTGGTTTCCCAGCCTCAAAGTAACACGGACCCGAATTGACTACGGGCGGGAATTTACCAGCGGCGTATGCGCCCCGTATCCATGTGCACGAAGTCGGACGCTTCGTAGTAGCCCACGCCACCGCGCTTCATGGCGATTGCCTGGTCACGCAACTTCTGCGTCTTGACGCCCTCGAGGCGCACGTCGATGGCCTTGCCCAGAATATGCTGGCTCTTTCTCGCAACGCCACTATTCTGGCTCTTGCCGCGCAACATCTCGTTGGTTTTTGGCGACCGGTAGGCGGAAACGACCTGGTAGGTGCTGTCGCTGCCAAGCGCCTCACGAACGTCGTAAATCAGATCGAGAAGCTCCGGATCCATCGCGACCGTATCGCCGGTACGAAAGTCAAACAGAAAATTGTTGATTTCTTCGAGCGCCGAGGGAACATAGTGCCCGTTACGCGCATAAACTATGTCAAGGCGCTTGCCGGTATGGGTATGGTAGAAAGACAGCTCTCGTGCATCCTTGACCAGGGTTCCCTGGCTGACGGTCGCGAAAGACGCGAGGATCAGGAGTAAGACAATAGAGGAGGTATTTCGTAATAGTTTCATGGTTAGCCCGGGCAGCGCAGCGTGTGGCAGCGATGTGAATAATATTAACAGGGAAATTATGGGGCCTATTTCCGAAATTTCAAGGGACCTGTCCAGGTGTTTAGACAGCTAATTACAGTCGCTGCAAGCGTGATTTTATTGCCCTGGCCGATACCCGCCTGGGCCCCCCCGGGCGTGGAGGCAAAGGCTTCCGCCGAGGCCGTGACGGCTGTCAGCACCATCGATTTGCAGTACCAAAGGCTGCAGACAGCGCTGCAGCGGTACCGCGCGATAGCCGACGCAGGGGGATGGCCTGAGGTTCCGGACGGCCCGACGATCCACCCCGATACCGAAGATCTTCGTCTTCCGGCCCTGGCCAGGCGGCTGACCATCACCGGCGATCTCCCGGATTCCGATATGGAAGTGTCGACGTTCGAATACAACGAGACGCTGCAAGACGGCGTGCGCCGTTTCCAGGCGCGTCACGGTTTGGAAACAGATGCGCTGGCTGGACGAGCAACGTTACGGGCCCTTAATGTGCCGGTCGAACGACGCATCGACCAGATTCGCGTCAACCTCGAACGGGTTCGCTGGCACCCTGAGGTCGAGAATGATGATCTGATCCTGGTAAACATTCCGGCATTCAAAGCGCATGTCATTGACGATGGCGAAATCGTATGGACGACAGACGTAATTGTGGGCGACTCGGAAAACAAGACGCCGGTATTCCAGTCGATGCTGAAATTCGTGGTATTCAATCCGACCTGGACCGTGCCGCACAGCATTGCGAGCGAAGAACTGCTGCCGACGATCAAGCGGGATCCGACTTTCTTTCGCCGCGGAAACTACGATCTTCTGGATCCCTCCGGCAATATCGTTGACCCGTCGAGCGTCGACTGGAGCGCAGTTACCAAGCGGAGTTTCTCGTTTACGCTTGTGCAGAAGCCGGGACCGGCGAACCAACTGGGTCGGGTCAAATTCATGTTTCCGAACGAGTACTCCGTCTGTATGCATGACACGCCAGACAAATCGCTATTCGCCCGCGCCGAGCGTGCATTCAGCCATGGCTGCATTCGGGTTGCCGAGCCGCTCGGTCTTGCCGAGATTCTGCTGAGCAACGAGGAATGGACCGGGAAACAGGTCGATTCGCAGCTTGATTCCAATGTGACCAAGACCGTCGTCCTGGCAGACCCTCTGCCGGTTCATGTCGTCTACTGGACGGCGGAAGTTGATGACCTGGGCGTCATGCATTTTTACGACGACATTTATGAGTGGGACGCGAAGGTGCTCGAAACGCTGGACAAGCCGTTTGAGAGCGACCACCATGACCAGCCAGCCGCCAGCTATTAATTAGAAAAAGGGAAAACAGCATGAAGCGATTCGCGCTCTGCGCCATTGTCCTGGTACTTCAATATTCCGCAGCGTTCGCAGCCGACGAGGAAACTCCGGAACCCGGTTTTAATGAGGTGACCTTCAAAGGACTCGAATTCCGCAGCA
The DNA here is from genome assembly GCA_029863125.1 of Gammaproteobacteria bacterium. Classification (GTDB taxonomy): domain Bacteria; phylum Pseudomonadota; class Gammaproteobacteria; order Steroidobacterales; family Woeseiaceae; genus UBA1847. The sequence goes on along the minus strand of JAOTWB010000001.1, from coordinate 143,262 downwards.
TCGGTCCGGCCTTCATGTCCGGTCGTATTGCCGATATTGCCATCGATCCTGGAAATCAGAGCACCTGGTACGTTGGCGTCGGCAGTGGCGGCGTCTGGAAGACGGTCAATCGTGGCACGACCTGGGAGCCGATATTCGACAATGAAGAGTCCTATTCGATCGGTTGCATCACGATCGATCCGAACAACCCGAACACGGTATGGGTCGGTACCGGCGAGAACGTAAGCGGGCGCCATGTCGGCTACGGCTCGGGCATCTACCGGAGCCGTGACGGCGGCCAGAATTGGGAAAACATGGGCCTCGAGCGCTCCGAACACATCGGCATGATTCGTATCGATCCGCGCGACTCCAATACGATGTTCGTGGCGGCGCAGGGTCCGCTTTGGTCCGGCGGAGGCGAGCGCGGCCTTTTTAAATCGACCGACGGCGGAAAAACCTGGCGCAAGATATTGGGGAACGGGCTCGGCAATAGCGAGATTGACGACCAGTACACGGGCGTTTCGGAAGTCCACATGGACCCCCGCAATCCCGACGTCATGTACGCCGTGTCGTGGCAGCGATTTCGAAACGTCGCGGTGCTGATGGACGGCGGGCCGGGAACGGGGATCCACAAGTCAGAGGACGGCGGCGAGACGTGGCGCGAACTGACGGAGGGCCTCCCCGAAGAAAACCGTGGTAAAACGGGCCTTGCGATTTCACCGCAGAACCCGGACGTCGTTTACGCCACGATCGAACTCGCAAACCGCACGGGCGGCTTCTGGCGATCGGAGGACGGTGGTGAGACCTGGGAGAAGCGCAACGAGTATCTCTCCAGCGGTACCGGCCCACATTACTATCAGGAACTGTTCGCCAGCCCGCATCAGTTCGACCGCGTCTACCAGATGGACGTGAACCTGCACGTGACCGAAGACGGCGGGACGAACTTCACCAAGCTCGACCACGACACCAAGCACGTCGATCACCATGCAATGGCGTTTGATCCGATGGACGAAAACTACCTGCTGGTGGGCAACGATGGCGGGGTTTACGAATCATACGACCTGGGTGAGACGTGGCGCTTCGTCAGCAACCTGCCGATCACGCAGTATTACAAGGTCGCGGTCGACTACGACGAGCCTTTCTACAATGTTTACGGCGGCACGCAGGACAACAACAGCCAGGGCGGCCCGTCGCGCACCGATAATAATGTAGGCATCCGAAATTCGGACTGGTTCGTCACCTTGTTCGGCGATGGCCACCAGTCGGCGGTCGACCCGAACAATCCGGACATCGTTTATGCGCAGTGGCAGCAGGGCAACCTATCTCGTTTCGATCGCAAGACCGGAGAGAACGTGTACATACGGCCGCAGCCGGCTGCAGGCGAGCCGCCCGATCGTTACAACTGGGATGCGCCGATCCTGATTAGCCCGCATAAGTCGTCGACGCTGTTTTTTGGCACGCAGCGCGTCTGGAAAAGCGAGGATTACGGCGACACCTGGACCGCGATCAGTGGCGATCTGACGCGGAACGAAAAACGCACCGGCCAACCCCTGATGGGCCGCACCTGGAGTTTCGACTCGTCCTGGGACCTGTACGCGATGTCATCGTTCAATACGATCACATCCTTGTCCGAATCGCCGCTGGTCGCCGGACTGGTATACGTTGGCACGGACGATGGCCTCATCCACGTAACGGAAGACGGCGGCAAGAACTGGCGGCGCCTCGAAAAGCTGCCGGGTGTGCCGAACCGTTTCTTTGTCAATGACATCAAAGCGGACCTGCATGATCCCGACGTGGTTTATGTTGTGGTTGACGACCACAAGAGCGGTGACTTCTCGCCCTACGTGTTGAAAAGTGAGAATCGCGGTCGCAGCTGGAAGAGCATCGCGGGCAATTTGCCTGAACGCCATATCCTGTGGCGGATCGTGCAGGATCATGAGAAGCCGGGGCTCATGTTCCTCGGCACCGAGTTCGGCGTGTTTTTTACGGTCAACGGCGGTCGCGAGTGGACGAAGCTGAAAGGGGGTTCACCGAATATCCCGTTCCGCGATCTCGTGATCCAGACGCGTGAGAACGACCTCGTCGGCGCGACCTTCGGACGCAGTTTTTACATCCTCGACGATTACACGCCGCTGCGTGCGTTGAGCACCGACCTGCTAAAGAACGACACCGTGCTGTTTCCGGTGCGTAAAGCACACTGGTATGTTCCGAAGCGGCCGCTGGGCTGCGGTGATCCGGGCTGCGCGGGAAGCCAGGGTGACGCCTATTACGTTGCGCCGAACCCCGACTTCGGCGCAACGTTCACCTACTACTTGCCTAAAGCCATGCAGACGGGGAAAGATGCACGCCGTGAGGCAGAGAAAGAGCGCGAAAAAGAAAACCAGAACGTGATGTTTGCATCGTGGGACAAGATCCTCGAGGAGCAGCGCGAGGATGCGCCGGCGATCGTGCTTACCGTTACGAGCGCGGATGGCAGCATCGTGCGGCAGATAGAAGGCCCCGTCGAAGCCGGTTTCCAGCGCGTTTCCTGGGACCTGCGTTACCCGGCGCTGCAGGGCTGGGCACCGGTCGAAGAACTCGAGGACGAAGATGATGAAGGGACCGGTGTACTGGTCGTGCCCGGCACCTATTCGGTGTCGATGCACAAACGTGTGGATGGTGTTCTGACCGACCTCGGACAACGGCAGAGCTTTGAAGTCGTCTCTATTCGGGAGCCGACGTTGCCGGGCAGCACACAGGAGCAGCGGGTCGTATTCGAATCTCAGATCGATGAGCTGATTCGCGCATCCGATGGCACGGTCAAAGCGCTTGACGAAGTCGTCACAGAACTCGTCGCCGTCAAGGAGGTGCTGCTGCGTTCGACGGCCGACGCGTCGCTCTACGAAATCGCCAATTCGATTCAGCAGCGCATGACGGTGCAGCGTGATCGCCTGCAAAGCAGCGAGACTCGCAGCATGTTCAAGGACTGGGACGAAGTAGCTCTCAGCGATCGAATCTGGCACGCCCGATTCGACCCGCGCTCGAGTGCTTACGGACCGACGCCGGAACAGCGAGAGTCGCTGCAGATCGGGCGCGCACTGTACGACGACGTCTCACGACGACTGTCGGAACTGGTCGACGTCGAGTATGCCGGGCTCAAGGAAGCCCTGGATGCTGCGCGAGTGCCGTGGACGCCGGGCAGGGGGGTCCAGTAAGCCGGTCGGACTAAAAGTAGGCGATGAGCAGAAATCCCGCGACCGAGATTGCGGCGGCGATCAGGGCGTAGGGTATCTGCGTAACGGCGTGCTGGAACGGCGTGCAGCCTGACGCCTGTGCGGTTAGCACGGTGGCGTCGGAATAAAAGCAGGCATGACTGCCGAACGTGCTGGCGGACAGCGTTGCGCCGATCACCAGGACCATGTCCGCGCCCAGGTTGTTGGCGAGCGCCGTGACGATCGGCAGTATGATCACGAAAACGCCCCAGTTCGATCCCGTCATGAAGGAAACAAGTGCCATCGAGGCGAAAATGACGGCCGGCAGGGACTCCGGCGTCAAGAACGGTTGCATCGTAGTGACGACATACGGCGCGAGGCCGAGTACGTCATTTACGTCCTTGAGGATAAACGCCGCCACCAGCACGCCGAGGGGCTCGATCATCATTTTGAAACCGTCGACGATCGTGTCGAAGGTATCGTTCATGCTGAGCATGCGAGTCGCAAGAATGTAGATCGCCGTCCCGCCGAGCGCGATGTAGATGCCAACCAAGAAATCCTTGTCGAAGTAAAGCGTGGCGAGCACGAGCACGGTCATCGGCACCACGAACATCGAGACTCGGGGCTTGACATCCGGACTGGGCATGATGGACTGGTTGGCGGCCTCGATGTGGGCAGCGCTCGGTGGCACCGTATGGCCCGTCGTCTGCGCGCGGGTTTCGGCCGTTTTCATCGGGCCGAACGACGGAATCACGCCCAGAATCACGAGAGGCACCAGGAGCACGGCTATCCATGCGTACAACATGTAGGGAATAGCGCTGATGTAAGTCGCAAGACCCTCTCCCTCCGGCGCAATACCGTTGGCGACGATCAGCCCGGCGAAGAAAACTCCCCAGGTCGAAAAGGGAATAATGACGCTGATAGGTGCTGCCGTTGAATCCACGACATAGGCGAGCTTCTCGCGCGAGACCTTGTACTTGTCGGTTAGATTGCGCATGGCCGAGCCGACGGCAAGCGAATTAAGGTAGTCATCGACAAACATCAGGATGCCTAAACCCCAGGTTGCCATCAGCGCGCTCTTCTCGGATCGCACGTAGCGCATCATCAGCGCGGTAAAAGAAGAGGTCGCACCCGTGCGAATGAGAATGCCGATCAGACTGCCCATGAAACCGCATACGAGAATTACCCAGGCGACGTCATCATCGGTCATTACCCGGATTGACGCTTCGGCAAACCCGCCAACGAAGCTCGTGCCGTGGATCATTATGAGGCCGACCAGCGAACCCGTGATGAGTGACTCGATTGGCCGATGCGTGAGGATGGCCAGCGTGAAGACAATCAATGTCGGTATGAGGGTCAGCGCGCCGAGATCGTCCATGCACCATTATGGCAGAATTCCGGCTCGGGCTTTAGTGGTTTGCCGTAATGGAATGCGGCAGGCTATTGGGCGACTATTCGAACCCAAGTATTCAAGACTCAGTCACCGGTAATCCACTTATGAAGAACAAACGCGTCTACTCTTTCGCTGACGGCGACGGCCACAACAAGAAACTACTCGGCGGCAAAGGCGCCAATTTGTGCGAGATGACCCAGATCGGAATCAACGTGCCGCCGGGCTTTGTCATCACAACGGAGGCGTGCCTCGACTATTTGAAGGAAAACAAGTTGCCCAAGGGACTCATGGAGGCTGTACGGGAAGAAATCAGCAAACTCGAGGAGGCTACCGGCAAGTCGTTTGGAAAAGGGGACGATCCCCTGCTGGTATCGGTTCGCTCCGGTTCAGCTCTGTCCATGCCCGGCATGATGGACACCATTCTCAACCTCGGCCTGAACGACGAAACGCTCGCAGGGCTGATCAAACAGACCGGCGACGAGCGATTTGCCTACGACGCTTATCGTCGCTTCATCCAGCTCTTCGGCAAGGTCGCGCTGGGTATCGGGGATGAGTATTTCGACGAGCATTTCGAGGACGTCAAGAAACATGCAGGCGTTAAAGCGGATGTCGGGCTGAATGCAGCTCATCTCAAGGGGATCAGTGAAAAGTTTCTCAGCGTGGTGCACCGCGAAAGCGGAAGTGATTTTCCTCAGGACGTAATGATGCAGCTGCAGCTCGCCGTCGAAGCCGTATTTCGTTCGTGGATGGGCCGGCGTGCCGTTGACTATCGCCGCGAATTTCATATCACGCCGGACATGGCGAATGGGACGGCCGTGAATATCTGCACAATGGTCTTCGGCAACATGGGCGACGACTGCGCGACGGGTGTTGGCTTCACGCGAAATCCCGGTACAGGTGAGAATGAAATGTTCGGTGAGTACCTGACCAACGCCCAGGGTGAAGATGTTGTCGCCGGCATTCGCACGCCAAAACCTTTGCAGCAAATGGAAACGGAAATGCCGAAGCAGTATGCGCAGCTCGTGGAGCTACGTAACAAGCTCGAGTCGCATTACAAGGAGGTGCAGGACTACGAGTTCACGATCGAAAAAGGAACGCTATATTGCCTGCAGACTCGCAATGGAAAAATGAATGCGGCCGCGATGGTCAAGACGTCCGTCGATATGTTCGAAGAGAAGCTGATCTCGAAAGAGCAGGCGTTGTTAAGAATTGACCCGGAACTGCTGGAGCAGCTGCTGCATCCGAGCCTGGACCCCGGAAGCAGCTCCAGACCGATTGCGACGGGACTGCCGGCCTCTCCGGGCGCGGCGTCAGGAAAATGTGTATTCGACGCCGATCTCGCGGAGAAACTTGGCAAAATCGGTGACCAGGTCATACTGGTGCGCGAAGAAACGCGCCCCGAGGATATACACGGCTTCTTCGCAGCCGAGGGCATCCTCACCAGCCGTGGCGGCAAGACTTCGCATGCAGCCGTCGTTGCCCGTGGTATGGGCAAGCCCTGCGTTGCGGGAGCCGAGGGGATTGTCGTCGATGTCGCCCTGCGACAGGCGCATGTCGGCGAGTACATTCTCCACGAAGGCGACGTCATAACGCTCGATGGCGGTACGGGCATGGTGTATCTGGGCGCGATTCCCACGGTGCCGCCGCATTTCTCGGATGACCTCGAGGTGCTGCTAAGCTGGGCGGATGAGACGGCCAGCCTGAAGGTGATGGCCAATGCCGACACACCGGAAGCAGCGAAAATAGCCCTCGAATACGGCGCAATGGGTATTGGACTGTGCCGCACCGAGCGAATGTTCAACGCCAGCGATCGCCTGCCCATCGTTATCGACATGATCCTTGCGAATAACGAGGAAGACCGAAAGGCTGCTCTGGATCGGCTGATGCCAATCCAGCGCGCCGACTTCGTTGAGTTGTTTTCGGTAATGTCGCCGAACCCGGTTACCGTCAGGTTGCTGGATCCGCCCATGCATGAATTCCTGCCGACCGAGCAGCAGCTGCTCGAGCAAATCGAGACCTTGAGTCTTTATCGTAACGTGGTACGAGGACGACAAACCGCTTTGGCTACGATGTCGAATCCGCCAAGCCTGCCGGAAGCATTCAATGAACTCAGCGAGGAGCTGGTCAACGACGCCCTGGGCAAGAAAGAGCGCATGCTGAAAAAGGTGCGTGAGCTTCAGGAAGTCAATCCGATGCTGGGCCACCGCGGCGTGCGCCTCGGTATTGCGTACCCGGAAATCTACTCGATGCAGATTCAGGCGATCCTGGAAGCCACCGTCGAATGCGCGAACAAGGGCATTTCGGTAAATCCCGAGATCATGGTGCCGCAGGTCATCACGTCGCAGGAGCTTTCCAAGGTGAGGCTTACGGTTGACGCACTGACGGAAGAACTCGAGAAGGGATTTGGCAAGAAGATCCGGTTTAAATTCGGAACGATGATCGAAACCGTGCGAGCCTGTACGCGGGCAAAACAGTTGGCGGAACACGTCGAGTTCTTCTCGTTCGGTACCAATGACCTTACCCAGGCGGTTTTCTCGTTTTCGCGCGAAGATGCGGAAAACAAGTTCCTTCCCATGTACAACGAATCCGGAATCCTGCAGGACAATCCGTTCGAGGTACTGGACGTGCAGGGCGTTGGCCAGTTGATCGACCTGGCAGTTTATCGTGGCCGCAAGCAGCGCGAAGATCTCAAGATCGGCATTTGCGGCGAACAAGGCGGCCACCCGGAATCAATTCGCTTCTGCCACCACGTCGGCCTCAACTATGTTTCTTGCTCGGGTCCGCGGGTGCCGATCGCGAGGCTGGCAGCCGCGAACGCGAAGCTGCGTGAAAAGGAGTTTATCGGCGTACGCGAATAGCTAGTCGCCGTCTTCGGAGAAACTGAGTTCACGCATTCGGGCGGTCTTCTTGAAGTGATGTTTTTGCATTCGACGTAAGATGTTGTCGAGCATGCGGATGGCCGCAAGAATGTGCGGTCCCTTGTTGAGCATCACGCAGTCGGCGCGCTGTGACATTGCTGCGTCGCTAATCTCGGCGCGGGACGGTTGCCCCTTTTTGGCTTCCTGTTCCAGGACCTGTGTTGCCCACATCACAGGCATTTGCGCAGCTTCGCAAAGCCACAGGATTTCTTCCTGCAGTTCGGCAAGGCGCTCCCAACCGCATTCGACCGCGAGGTCACCGCGCGCGATCATGACCGCGGCAGGATAGCTGCGCATTGCGGTCAGCAGCAGGCGTGGCAGGTTGTTGAATCCACGCTTCGTCTCTATTTTTATGACAACGCCGACGCGCCTGGCGGGAAACTGCGCAAGCGCTTGCTGCAGAAGCGTTATGTCGGATGGTTCTCGAACAAATGAAAGTCCAACCGCGTCAGCGTTTGCGGCGACGAACTTCAGGTTTTCCCTGTCAAACGCCGTCAGGCCCGGCAGCCGTATGTCGCTGCCCGGGAAGTTGATGCCGCGATTCCCCCGCAAACGGCTTCCGGCCGGCTTCGCCTTGGTGATTTCGATCTCGAGCTGATCGTCAGTAATCGACCGCACGACGCCTGTAATTTTGCCATCGTTGAGGGAGATCGGGTGGCCGACGGCGAGGAATTCGAAAACCTCTGGCTGCTGGCACGAGATATGGGCGGGCGTGACAATACTTCCCTCGGCATCTTCCTTTGCGGGCGCGCCCGGAATGTTGTCCTTATGGAGAATCAATGTGTCTCCGACCCGCAGCTGGATGGGTTGCTCGATCGCCGGCAACTCGCCGACGTGAAAGACGAGCTTTTCGCCGACATCGTGCCGGACGAGGCGCAGTTTTGTTCCTGTCGCGATATAGGCGCCCTTCCATATCTCGAGCACAAGACCCTTGGCGTCGTTATCGACCACGATCAGACGACGTTTCTTGCCGCGCGTATCCTTGAAGCGGAATTCGTTGCCTTCCTCTGCCATTTCAATGCATTCGCGGGGTACCGGTATGACAGCGGCCTTGGTGCCGCGCTGCAGGACGTCATCGGGCATGAATCGAATGCGCCTGGGTCCGATGACGCGCCCCAGCGGATCACGCCGTGGCCGAAGGTGAAGCACCCGCGGGCCGGGGCGCAAATCGCCGGTGCGGAGTTTCGAGCCAGCCAGGTCCATTACTATCCTGCAGTCTTTGTTGGCCGCGGCGCCGGCGGCCCTTACATTCGCGACCATAGCCTGCCAGATAGCCGCGTCGTCGTGCGCGCAGTTGATTCTCGCAAGATCCATTCCGGCGGCGATCATTTCTGATACGAGCTGCTGGTTTTCCGCAGCTTCGATCGGCAGCGTGACCATGATGTTCACGTCCCGGCCAGCGGGGTGATCTCCGAGAATTGCCCGCTTGTGCGCATCGGCGCGGGGATTCCTTAGCTGTAAAGATGTGCCTTTAAGGTCCGGTTCGTCGCCGTCGCTGCTGCTGAGTCTCTGTAAGGCTGTCCGGACGGCGTTGACCGAACCCATCACATTGCGTTCGGCGCGACCCAGCGAAGACAGGCCGAGGCTGGCAAGGTCTTCCTGAAGTTCGCTTATGTCCGATTGGCGCAGCGCGAGGTAGTGAACCAGGTTCAGGGCGCTGTCACGAAACTCGGGATGGACGGCGGCGAGGTCGTCCGCGTAGTCGGATTCGAGCTGTTTCGCACACTCGCTGATCGACGTCAGCTGGCTACGCAACCGCGGGATGTCGACATGCCTGGCCATGGAGGTTCTCCTAACCTACCTTTGTAAGGTATTTTACAGACGGAAGCAGTTATGGATTCCACCTATGCCCGGGGAGCGGCACTCGATGGCGAAAGTACTCATTCTCTACTCCACCACGGACGGCCACACAATAGAGATCTGCAGGCGCATCAAGCAAACGGTTGCAGCGCACGGTAACAGCGTTCAGCTGAAGGATCTTAAGGATGGGCCGGAGCTCGTTCCAGGAACGTTCGACAAGGTCGTAATCGGGGCGAGCATTCGTTACGGCAAACACCAGCCGCTTGTTGCAGAGTTCATAAACGAAAATCAAAACACTCTCGAAGCGTATCCGAACGCGTTCTTCTCCGTTAACGTGGTCGCACGAAAAGCCGAAAAGAACCGGCCCGAAACCAATCCCTACCTACAAAAATTTCTGAAAAAAATAAGCTGGCAGCCGCAGCATCTCGGTGTCTTCGCCGGCAGGATCGACTATCCGAGTCTGGGTTTCGTCGACAGGCAAATGATCCGCTTCATCATGTGGATAACCAGGGGCCCAACGGACCCGAACGCCATTGTCGAATTCACTGACTGGAAAAAAGTAGAAGAATTCGGGCGCATGGTCGCCGAGATGTAATCCCGGCGATCGCGGGCGGCGACACAAGGTGCATGGCGCAATACATAGCTTAGGTTTGAGGCTGTTCCAGAGCAGCTTCAGGGGCCTTTGTCTCCTGCCGTTTTGCGTCTCGAGTAGCCTGGCTGGCGTTGATATCTGCCGGCAGCCGGCGCCCTATTCGTATTTGTCGATCGCTTTCAGCAGGCAGCAAGCGTCTTCCATCGAACCGGACATCGGTGAGATCGACCAGGAAAACAGCCGTTTCGACCTGCAGTTCCAGCTGCGCAATGACTGGTCGTTCGGGGCCGGGCATCGCTACACGATCTTGAATGTCGACCCGCTCCAGCCGCAAACAAACGGACATTTACACACTTATTTTCTTGCCCTGCACAAACAGCGCCGGTCGGATAACAGCAGTGTGCGATTCAGCATTGCGCCCGCCCTGTCCGCTTCGTCCAACGTCGCCAAAAAGCCGCGCGAGTACAAAGCAGATGCACTTCAGGTGCTGGCAGCACTGATTTGGAGCCGGCAACCATCCGGCCGGACCAAGCTGTGGTACGGCGTGTGCGGCGACCACCGTTTCGGCAGCTACCAGATATACCCTTCGGTCGGGATCGAGATTGAGCCTGCTAACGATTGGACCATCGAGCTGGGTTTCCCGGCATCGCAGCTGACCCGCCGCCTATCCCGAAATCTGGCGTCCGCGATACGGATCAGGCCGGATGGCAATGAGTGGTACGTCAAGGACGAAAGCCTTGAAAAGCAGTCCCGCGTGGTCTACGAGGCGTGGTCGCTTGAGTGGGACATTGTATGGCAGGCCCACGAGCATTTGATGATTACGGCGGGGGTCGGCCGCCAGTTTCGAAATCGATTCGAATTGACCTTGCTGGATGACAGTCGAGCGCGATTTCGCAGCGATCCGGCGACGCGTTTCAGTGCGGCGGTGGCATGGCGTTTCTGACGCGGCGGCAGTTTTGGCGGCCACCCCCCGGAATACCGGTTGATCAGAAGCCGATGCGGAAAATCGATGCAGGCCTTGTGGTTTCAAACGGCAGGTCCATCAGGTCGGTCTCCCGGCGCATGCGCAGTTCTGCACCCGGGTCGTAGCCCCAGCGTATTCGCGAAGGGCTCTTCAACTTGACGTCGAGGGAGCTCCGCCACCGCTGTCTTTCCATGATTTGCTGCTGCTCAAAATAGTCGTCAAGGACCCGCTTGCGTAGCTGCTCCAGGTACAAAGCATCGATATCGACCGGATCGCCGCTTCGGGGTCCGTAAACAACAACTTCCTCGATCGCTTTATCGTCGGCTTCCGGCTGATCCTCTGTTTCCTGCGCAAACGTCAGCAGCGGTATCGCAGCGAGTGCCGCGATGAGTGTCAATGAAGTTTCGCGCAGCGCTTGCATTAATCACCGAGCGTCGGTGCCCAGTCCAGCGTTCCAAACCAGTAGTCACGTGAAGTCGCGAGCCAGCTGTCGGTTTGCCTTACCGTCACCCATGCATCGAGGAAATTCAGCAGCTGCTGCTCGCCTTTCCTGACCGCAAGCGCCTCGCTGGAAGCGACCAACGGCTCATTGATCGGCAGATCGAGTTTTGCCGGATTTCTGAGCACCAGGAACCGCACTTCGGGGACGCCGGCCAGGTAGGCGTGAGCGCTACCCTCGATCACAGCCTTTTCGGCGGGCTCTTTCGTCGGAAATATTTTGACATTGGCGCGATCGAACAAGGTCCTGGCCACGTTCGCCGCCATAGTTTCGGCAACCGTCGTAATCGTTACGCTCTTGTCGTTCAAGTCGTCCAGCGTTTTCATGTTCTGTGTCTTGTTCGTGTTGGTTGCCAGCCCGACGCCGGATATCGCAAGCGGGCGACTGAAATTCACTTTGAGCGCACGCTCCGGCGTAATGGCCATGCCGCCCGCGATCACGTCGATCTCACCCTTGTCCAGGGCTGGGATTATTGCGTCCCAATCGTAAACCTTGAGCTCCGCTTCGACGCCCATATCTGAGGCGATCTGCTTGGCAACATCGACTTCGAATCCGATCAGATCGCCCGACTTGTTGCGCATCGTCCAAGGGACGAATTCGGCGACACCGACGCGGATAGCGCCCCTGTCGAGGATGTCGTCGAGCACGTCGGCGGTAGCGAGGGAACTAACAAATAAAGACAACAGCGGCAGCAGTCGTCCGAGTAACTTGAATTGGTGCATGTTGAGTCTCTCAGGTCATGATGCGATTGCGCCATAAGTACCAAGAAGTCTGGTAGATACGGCTGGCAATGTCCAGCGAGCTGAGAGGGCGGGGATTCAGCTTTCGAGGTACTTTGCGTAGGCCGAGATGTACTTGGTCGCACTGTCGGCGGAAATCAGCACGGCGCGGCCTTTGTTGGTCGCGCCCATTTCGATCGCCGCGTGAAGAACCGCGCCCGTTGTCGGGCCGACCATCGCGCCGTCGGTGCGCGCCAGCCTGATGCCGGCCTTGAAAGCGTCGTCGTCGCTCACTGAAATGAGGTCATCCAGGAGGTCGCGATCGAGTATTTTCGGAAAATACTCGTCGGGCAACCCCGTTATCCGTTTCAACCCTGACAGTTGATGCTGGCGACTTGCGGGTTCGACGCCGATGATGCGGATGGCCGGGTTCTGTTCCTTGAGATAGCGTCCGACGCCGCTGATCGTGCCGCCGGTGCCGATGCTGGCGAAGAAGTAATCGATGTTGCCGCCCGTCTGGCGCCAGATTTCAGGACCTGTCGTGTGGTAGTGGGCGGCGACGTTGAGCTCACTTTCGTACTGATTGGGGCTGACGTACTTGCCGTCATAAGCCTCGCTTTCGACCATGCTCTTGACGACGCCGCGAGCGCCCTCGGATGGAAATATCGGGCACAGCTCGTCCTCGACCTCGATCAGTTCGGCGCCCAGAAAGCGCAGCAGCGCCTTTTTCTCTTCCGGCGCGCCTTCCGGCAGGGCTATCTCGATCGGCGTGTTGCGGGCGTTAGCTAGGGCGGCCAGCGCGATGCCGGTGTTGCCGGCAGAGGGTTCAACGAGCGACTGCCCTTCTTTCAGGTGCAGGCCCTGCAGCATGTACAGCGCGGTGCGGTCCTTGATCGAACCGAACGGGTTCATGCCCTCCAGCTTCAGCAGGACCTCGTAGTCCGCATGCGGATTGAAGCGCTCGCCCAGCCTCAGCATGGGCGTCGGGTTTTCGGGGCTCGGAATCAGGTCAGCGATGCTGTCAAAGACCTGCTCGTCGCACCGGTAGATTTCTTCGACGCGCGCGTTCATCGGTCTGAGTCTATATAGCCGAACAGAATGAGCAATGACCTGGCGAGATGGTCTGGTTATACCGGTATTCAATTGGGATCTATGGGTCCCCGACGACAATTAGCGACGGCAGGCACAAAGAGGTAGGCTCGCGGCATGACGGCACTGCAGTCCGACCCGGAAAACAGGCCTGGCGCGAGCCACGCGGCCGTTTTTGTGTGGCTTTTTGCCGTATCGGCAATCTGGCACTACACGTCATCGGGACTCGAAATCGGCGACTACTGGTTCCGCTACGATCCGCTGGTCACGCCGCTGATCGCCTTGTCCATCGTCTCCGCGTTCATCGCCGCCTGCTACCCGAGCAAGACCTTGGCCGTAATGGTGATGTGTGTTGCACATCTGATCGCCATCGGTCTGCGCGTCCCGTACGTCGCCGATCACCTGGTGATGGAGTTATTTCTCAACCTGAGCATCCTGGGCGCTTTTCTTTACCTGGCCGTAAAACGCCGCACCTTCGCCGTATCTCTCGACGAGATGTTTGCCCTGTTCAGCCCGGTCGGCCGCTGGCTGCTCGTCATCATGTATTTCTACGGCACGTTTCATAAGATCAACCCCGGCTTTTTGAGCCTTGATTCCAGCTGTGCGCCGCCCTTCGTTACGGGCGTCCCGATCCTGCGTGAATTCCTGGGGTCCGGGTGGATGGAATACGCTGCAATTTATGGAACGTTGTTCCTGGAAGCGATCGCGATGCTGCTATTGCTTTCGACGCGCACAAAGTACTTCGGCATGCTCCTGGGCATGTCTTTCCATTTTATTATTGGCATTTCCGGGTACGGGACGCTCGCGCATTTTTCGGCGTATGCGCTCGCAATGCACGCGCTTTTCTTGCCGTCCGGATTTGGTCAACGAATCTACGGCGAACGGCTTGTTCCAAAAGTACTCAAAAATGCCGCCAATTTTCGCGTTGTAACGATACTGCTTGTCACGCTGCAAGTCGCGTTTGCCCTGCATCTTGGAATCACCCGGGACGGCTTCCTGGTCAACAGCCTGTTCGCCCTGTTCGCGGTCGTGCTGATGTTTACGGTCTTAAAGTATGGCCAGATGCGCCCGGGGGACGCGCCGTACCGTCTGAAATCTCCCGTTTTAGGTTTGAATCTGCTGTCGATTTGGTATTTTCTGCATTGCGCGAGCCCGTATATCGGTCTCGGCACGGGGGGTGCGCTGACGATGTTCAGTGGGCTTCGAACTGAAGGTGGCATCTCCAACCACTACGTCATTCGTGAGCCTATTCCCCTGTTCTCCTACCAGGACAAGGTCGTTTACGTGGAGCAGGCAACGGCCCCCAACCTGCAGGAGCTCAGCGAACAGGGGCAGGGAATGGTGATGTTCGATTTTCAACGCCACTTCATGTATCGGGATCGACTTGCTTTGCCGCTGACGCTGCGTATCGATGACGCTATTTACAAGCTCGACAATCCGACCAATTTCACGGCATTCGTAAACGAGCACTTCACCGAGCAGTCCTGGCTCGAACGCAAGTACATGTCGTTCAGGTTGGTGGACGATGCGCAGCCGAAGCGGTGCAGGCACTGATATGCCCATTATCCTGTTCGACGGTGTATGCAACCTGTGCGAAAGCACGGTCCATTTCGTTGTTCGCCGGGACACGAACAAGCAGTTTCGCTTCGCGTCCCTGCAGTCGGCCGCGGCGCAGGAACTGCTCGCTAGTCATCAATACGTCTTTGACGATCTGAGCTCGGTGCTGCTGATCATCGATGACACGCTGTATAGGAAATCGCGTGCCGCGCTGCAGATCGTCAGGCGACTGGATGGCGCGTGGCCGCTGCTCTACTACGCATTTTTCTGGGTGCCAAAGTTCATTGCCGACCCGGTTTACGACTTCATTGGCAACCGGCGGTACAAGTGGTTTGGCAAGAAAGCCGAATGCTGGATACCGGGTGATGAGCTTCGCCAGCGCTTCATCGATGATCCGACGGGTGGAGAGTGATCGGGCGGAAGAAGCGTCTCGTTGAACGGCGAGAGAACGATGCGCTCACACTTTCTGGGTTTTTAGCGCGTTAATTGACTTTGCAGTCAGGCCCCGGCTGCCCTACGAATAGAGGCGTGACAAGGCTCTATTCAGAAACGCTATTTCGACGAAAGGCGATCAGCGCTTTATCGAAGCGCCCGTTCGGCAGGCCGATCTCCGTCATGCCGAAACCGTGGATATGGTTGAGTGGCCTCATCGTTGTGTTTGCGGCTATCGCCGCACTGTTCCTGGCGACGGCCGAGTATGCCCGCAAAGAAACCATCCGTGGCTGGCTGGTCTCGCGCGATGGCGTAGCGCGCATCACGCATAACGTTGCCGGCATCGTCGACAGCATCGCAACGAAACCGGGCGAGTCGGTTCGCGCTGGCGACCCAGTCATTTACCTGTCGCGAGACACGTTTCTCGAGGACGGCCGCAGTTCGAGCGATGAAATGCTGCTGGAGCTCAGGCAGCAGGTCGCGGCGCTCGATCGGCAGGCTGCGCTGGTCCGGGCCCAAGCCGCCATCGAGCGCGACGCCGTTGCGACCCAGCTGCAGGGCCTGGAGCAGGAGCGTGGCGCTCTGTCGCGCCAGATGATCGAGCAGCAGCGGCGGCTCACTTCGGCGCGGGAGAAGCTGACGCTGCTCAAGTCGGCCGCCCGGAACGGTGCTGCGACCCAGTGGGAAGTGTTGCGCCAGGAAGATGAACGAATCGTTCTGAAGCAGGCGTTCGGCGCAATGCAGCAAAGCGAAATGGCGCTCGAGCGTGAGCGTGAGGAATTAATGGCACGGGACCGGAGCCTGCCTGTCGAAACCGAGCGTTTGATTTCCAGCCTGATGTCACAGCGGTCGCAGCTGCTGCAGGAAATTACCGAACAGGAATCCACGCGACGCGTTGTGCTCAAGTCACCGATTAGCGGAAGGCTGGCATCTCTCGAGATTCATGAGGGTAACGCCGTATTGCCAAACCAGCTGCTGGCAACCGTTCTCCCTGAGAACATGACAATGGTTGCCGAAGTGTTCGTTCCTTCCAGTGCGATCGGATTCATCAGGCCTGGACAGCGTGCACGGCTGATGTACGATGCGTTCCCGCTGCAACAGTTCGGGACGTTTGCCGGCAAAGTGCAAAGCGTCTCCGAATTCATCCTGATGCCATCAGAGGTACCCCAGACCTTTCTTTTGCGAGAGGCGACATTCAAGGTGCACATCGCGATCGACAGTGACTTTGTTGTTTTAAAGTCGGGCAATGCGCCCCTGAGGCCAGGGATGCTGCTCGCTGCCGAGATCATTCTCGAAAGCCGAAGCCTGCTCGACTGGCTGCTCGAGCCACTCAGGCTCCGGCAACGAGATGCTGCGTAGGTGCGTGCCGAAACCCCCAGGCGGCCCTATCTGCGAATGAGTGGAACGCCTCGGCTTCCGATCATCCGACAAACCACAGCGACCGAGTGCGGGTTGACCTGTATTGCAATGATCGCAAACTACCTCGGGGCCGGTGTCGACCTCGTAGCACTTCGGCGACAGCATCCGACGTCCCTGAAAGGCGCCACGCTGAGGAACATCACGGCAATCTGTGACGCACTTCGACTATCGACGCGCGCAGTGACGTGTCGCGTGTCAGAGTTACGCCGCCTGCGAACGCCGTGCTTGCTGCACTGGGGTTTCAATCATTTCGTCGTGTTGAAAGCGGCTCGTAGCGACCATCTCGTCATTCATGATCCGGCGCGCGGGCTCGTAAAAGATTCTTACAAACGTGCAGAAGAGGCATTCACCGGCATCGCGCTGGAAATATCGCGAGGCCCTCATTTCAGGAAAGGCCGTCGGTCGCCAAAGCTCACGCTGGGCGCAATGATGTCTTTGGACAGGGGTATCGTCAGCAAACTGTCAGCCGGACTGGCGCTTGCATTGATCTGCGAATTGCTTGTCCTGGCTTCTCCTTTCTATCTCCAGACCGTGATCGATCAGGTCCTCGGCAAAGGCGACTACCTGTTGCTGAACGTCCTGGCCGTTGGTTTTGGCGTGCTGCTCGTGTTTCAGGTAGTTGCCAACTCGATGCGGCAGCTGACTTTTCAGTATCTCAGCCAGGTTTCCGTATTCGACCTGACGGCCCGGGTACTGCACAAGCTGCTGCGTTTGCCGCTGGACTACTTTCGGAGCCGCGACCTTGGCGACGTGCAGCATCGCATCCAGTCTCTCAGGCGAGTACAGGATTTCATCGTGTATTCGGCGCCAGCATTGGTGCTCGACGTGTTGTTCATCGTGTTGATCACAGGACTGATGGCCATGTACGAGCCAGGTCTCACGGCTCTTGCCATCGTCGCCGTAATTGTCTGGAGTCTGTGGCGTGCGTCCTTGCTGCCGCTCAGGCTTCGGCTATCCAACGATATCTCGCTCTCCGAATCCTCCGTGCAGACGCACTTCCTGGAGACGTTGCGCGCCGTGCAAACGATCAAGATGGCAAACGGCGGGGCGGCGAGGCAGTCGGAATGGCGAAACCTGTTTGCCAACGGCCTTAACCAAAAAATCAGGGCCGGTAATGTCCTGATTGTCGACAGCGCGTTTGGCCAACTGCTGTTTCAGGGACTTCGCGTCGCGGTTGTTTACCTGCTTGCTCGACGAGGCCTGGACGGTCGCATGAGTATCGGCATGATCTCTGCTTTTGTCGCCTACCTCGGGATGTTCATGTCGCGAGCTGGCGGCATCGTTGATCGGGTGATCGAGTACCGGCTACTCGACGTGCCCCTGAACAGGCTGGCGGATATCGTCTTCAATGACGAGGAGCACGACGGCTGCGGCAGGAAAGCGCCTTCCGACGCCGTTCTTGAAATCGAGTTGAGGAACGTTGCGTTTCGCTATGCGGCCAACGATTCGTGGGTTCTCAAAGACTGCTCGTGCCGCATCCCGGTGAATGGCTTCACGGCCATTGCCGGCTGCTCGGGATCGGGCAAAAGTACGCTCCTCAGGCTTATCGCCGGCGTAGAGCCGCTGGCCGTCGGCGAAGTGCTGGTGGGAGGAATGGCGGTCAAGGACTGGGGCACGCGCAGCCTGCGCACGGAAATGGCGACCGTGTTTCAGGAAGACTGCCTGTTAAAAGGCTCTATTGCTCAGAATATCGCGCTGTTCGAAGGCAACGTGGATTTCGGGCGAATTCGGCAGGCTGCGGAACGAGCGTGCATCGATGCAGAAATCGAATCGCTGCCAATGGCCTATGAAACGCGTGTCTGCGACCTGGGCTCGTCACTGTCCAAGGGGCAAATACAGCGCGTCCTGCTCGCGCGCGCCTTTTATCGCTCACCCAAAATATTGTTGTTGGATGAGGCGACCAGCGGCCTCGACGCTTGCCTGGAGAAACGTGTCGTGGATTCTGTTTCCCGGCTTGAGGCAACCCGGATCGTAATCACCCACAGCGACCAGGTGCTGCAGGCCGCGCACGAGGTTCTGTGGCTGCACAGGGGAACATTGCTATCATCCCGGCCTGAACTGAACGTGTAGGGTGTACAAGCTCGGTCGCGGTGACGCTCTAGTTCGTAACGGGCGTACTGCTACCGCTGGCCAACATGGCGCTCTGGATGACCGAAGTAGCGGCCGCTGAATGCTTGTCGAAGTAGTACGGCATCGCGCCAAGGAAAAACAACATGTAGAGCTTTTCGTTGGCGACAAACGCTCCCGCCGTTCCCCGGTAGTCGGGATTGTCGGACAGGGTTGCGTCGAAATCGAACATCATGCCGCGATACTCTCCGAAGCGGTGTGGCCGCAGGTTCCTGGTCGTCACTACCGAGCTGCCTTCGCCAAAGTACTTGACCAGCGTGGACTCGGTCAGCTCCTGGATTTCGTTCGGCAGCATGTCTTTCCTGAAAAGCGGCGGCGCAGCGGTTTTGCTCGAGCTCTTCATGAGCGGTTCGCCGTCGGCAACCCCGGGGATGATGATCAGCTGGTCGAGCAGCGGGCCGTCGTGTGTCCACAGCGCCGCACCTTTGCGCATCGAGGGCGCGTGCATTAATGGCGCCTGGTTCCAGCCGCCGGTGGCGTTGACCTGCAGACCTTCGAGAGCTCTCGCGCCTGGTTCGACAAGCGTATATCCGGTGGCCGCACATCCTGAGGTGATGACGGCCAACAAGACGAGCATTGAGGTTCGATAGATCATCACGATTAATCCTCCAGGTAAAACTCGATCATCTCCCGATCCGAGGCGTCCGGGTCGATTTCCAGGTATTTGGCGAAATAGGTTCTTGCGCTGTCCGTGTCGCCGTCTTTGATATACAGGTAGCCGAGGTTGCTATAGGCTGCCGCCGGCGCCTTGCCTCCTTCGATCGAATGCAGATAGGCGCTCCTGGCGAGATCCCTGTCACCTTCCTTGCCGCGTTGCCGGAACATCTCGCCATAAAAAAAGCGGACGAGGCTCGGCTCGACGCCCAGCGCAGCATGGCGTTCGAGCAATTCCTTGGTGCGGCCAAAGCGATTGGTATCGAGCTGGTCTTCCATCAACAGCATGTAGTTATTGTTGAGAATGCCTAACAGGCGCCCGTCGGGCGTCTGCTCGGCATCGGGCGGTCCATGGCGGGCCGTGACAACGTCCTTGAGGTACGCCGCGCGAAGCCTGGCGTCCGGGTGAGTTTTTGAAAATGCACCGGGCTTGTCGCGTTTGACCTCGGCCGCTTCCTCTTCGGCAATAATCTTTTCCCAGATTCCGTAAGAGGCGTGAGGGTTATACGCGGCCTCGGCGAGCAAACGAACGCCAAGAAGATCGGCTTCCGTTTCCTGTTCACGGCTGAAGGACATTACGCTCAGGGCAGCCATTGTTTGCCCGAGCCCGGTGCCATATCCGGTTGCAAGTATTAACGCGATATCGACGAACGTGCCGGTCGCCAGTCGTTTCTTTAGCGCTCGAAGCGTCTCGAGTGAGTGCAGCAGCGTGTAATGCGAGATTTCGTGACCAATAACGGCTGCAATTTCGTCCGTCGAATTTGCGCGGACAATGAGGCCTGTCCAGATCTGCATCATGCCTGTTGCCGTCATAGATGCATTGAAGTCCGGATTACGGATCAGGTAAACCCGAAAGTCGCCGCAATACGCCGCCGCAACCTTGCAAAGGATTTCCTGAAGATAGTCGTTCAGGTCCGGATCCCTGATGAGCAGGGCAGAATTCCTGAGGCGCTGTTCGTATTCGTGCATTTCCATCCAGAGTCCCAGCTCGTCCTCTGCCTGGACTGGTTCGTACCCCGGCGGAATCCTGTGATCAAGCGTCTCGTCCGTGGCGCTGTATGCGGGCCAGCAGACCAGCAGCACAGTCAACAGGACGACACGACGAACCTGGCTCATTGTTGCGCGTCACGAACTCGGGAGGTCGGAATATCTTTGAAGAGCGTGCGCACGGCAGTAACGGCGCCATCCTTGTTCCGCAGCTCGCCAGCGCCGGCATTAACGACGTTGAACCACACGATGTCACCCGATTTGAGATCGACCAGTGAAGCGAAGCCATGTTCCGAACCGGTCGCGACCCCTGCGCCGACCGCGGCGGCGAGGACCGCCAGGGCAACCCGGCCGCCCGAAGCCTGGTAGTCGCGGTAGTAAACAAACAACGCGTAGTCAGCATCGTGGTCTTCGCCGATCGACGCAATATCGGGCCCCAATGACCAGTCGAACTTGCCGTTCTTGCTGGGGAGCTTCATCATGCCGAAGTGATGATTCAGCAGCGAGCTGCCGACTGCCGAGTGCAGGGCTTCATACCGTATCTCGTCCTCGCTCAGGCTGTCACTGCCGACAAAGACGAGATCCGTACCGATCGAAGCAGCATAGTCCGTCATCGCCGCGCGGAAGTTCTCGCGGGCTGCAGTGGTCCATTCGACGTTAGGCTCCGGAACGCCGGACGCCGTCAACAGGTAATACTTCACATCAGGTGGCATCATGACGATACGCGGATTCTCGCCAACTGACTCGAGCCGATCGATTTGCTGTACGTTGCTGGATACGACACAGCCGGACAACATTAGAATCGAGGTTGATAGCGCCGCTAATCTGAAAAATCTTCGCCTCTTCATAGGTTCTCTCCGGCGTTGGTCGTTCAATCACGTTATGCCTATGTCACTATGGGCGCAAGCCCTTTGATGCGGTCACGCGGCAGGCGAAACCGGCCGTAAAGCCTTAATTTCGCGGGAGACACAAGTTGTTGAAAACATGGACGTAAACGAGCTCGACAGCCTGCGTATAGTCCTCGATCCGATCGGGCAGACGGGCGTCGCCCTGGCGCTCATGATCGTCATGTTCAGCGTCGCGCTCGGGCTGCGCGTCGATGATTTTCGCTTCCTCCTGGACAAGCCCCTGCTGTTCCTGGGAGGCGTGTTTGCGCAAGTGCTTGTCCTGCCATTTGTTACCTACCTGCTTATTCTCATCATTGCACCGCCCGCATCCGTCGCCCTAGGGATGATTGTCGTCGCCTGCTGTCCGGGCGGCGCGGTGTCAAACCTGATGACGTATCTGTCCCGCGGCAGCGTCGCTATATCGGTCGCCCTTACCGCGGCATCGAGCATGCTGGCCGCCCTGTTGACCCCGGCGTCAATCCTTTTCTGGTCGCATACCTACGAGCCCACGTCGACGCTTTTGAAAACGCTGGATGTCAGTCCGTTCCTGTTCCTGGCGCAAACGACCTTTCTGCTGGCCGTGCCGCTGGTGCTGGGAATGACGGTCGCAGCACGGGCGCCGGACGTGGCGGCGCGAATTCGGCGGCGTACTACGTTACTCGGGAGCTCGGTGCTGCTCGGCGTCATCATCTACGGCATCGTCTACTTCCTGGACATCCTGTTTCCAGTCTTGTCGCTTCTAGGTTTCCTCGTCGTGATCCACAATGCCGTTGCGTTCGCTTTAGGTGCGGGCGCCGGACTGGTTCTCTCGCGCGTTCGGGCAACGCGCAGGGCACTTACATTTGAGATCGGCATTCAGAATTCGGGGCTCGCTCTTGTTATTCTTGTGAGTCAGCTGAAAGGGCTGGGCGGCGCCGCGGCGATCGCTGCCGTATGGGGCGTATGGGATTTGATTGCCGGGGGGCTTATCGTCGGCCTGTTTCGCGCATTGGATAACAAAAGGCAACTGCTTTGGCAGACAGGACAGAAATAGACGTCGAGGATTTTCGCCGTGCGCTGAGCTGCTTCGCGACCGGAGTGACAGTCGTTACGACGCTCGATGCCAGGGGCGACAAAGTCGGCATCACCGTGAGTAGTTTTAACTCCGTTTCCCTCGAGCCGCCGTTAATCCTGTGGAGCGTCGGGGTCGACTCAATGAGCTATGACGTATTCGTCAACGCCAAGTATTTTGCTGTGCACGTGCTGGCGCTGCATCAACAGGATTTATCCGATCGATTCGCACAAAGTGGCAACAACAAGTTCGAATCGCTTGATTGTAGCCAGGGCATTCACGGCGTGCCGATCCTCCCCGATTTTGCGGCGTGCCTGGAGTGCAGTACGGAGCACGTCTACCCGGGCGGCGACCATAAGATCATCGTGGGCCGCGTGCATCATTGCGAGGGCAGGGAAACCGATCCGCTCATTATCCACCGGAGCCGGTTTCTCAGAAAAGAAAGTCCTTCGTGAGGAACGTCAGGCCACGCTGACTTTTGTCGCGGGTTCAGACTCGATGTTGGAGCCACCAGGATGATGCGAAGGAGACTACCGGAGGGCCTGTCGTTCGCGGGCGATGAACACCCTGCTGCCAGCGTCACTTTCCTGGCCGACTCGACCTGGGTGGATTCCGAAGGCTCGCGGCACAGCAGCCAGCAGATATTCGACGCCGCCTTCGAAATGATCCGTCGCGCCCGACGCCTGGTTTTGCTGGACATGTTTCTCTATAACGACTTTCTGATGGGGGTGCCCAGTCCGGTACGTCCATTGACGCGCGAGCTGACGGAACTGCTGGTGCAGAAGAAGCAGGCGCACCCTGATATCAGGATCATCGTCATTACGGATCCGGTCAATACGGTCTACGGTTCGGTTGCTTCGAAGGCTTTCGCCGAGCTCGAGGCCGCCGATATCGAGGTCGTAATCACCGACCTCACCTGCTTGCGCGACAGTAATCCGACGTATTCTGTCTTCTGGCGTCCTTTGATTCGGCCGCTCGGGAATTCGACCCGCGGGCGCTGGCCGAACCCGTTCAGTCCGGAGCACAAAGTGACGCTGAGGAGTTACCTGGCCATGCCGAACTTCAAGGCCAATCATCGAAAAGTACTGATCACGGACGAGGGCGACGCGCTCGTCGGCATGGTTACGTCAGCGAATCCGCACGATGCGAGCAGCGCACATACCAATGTCGCCTGCACGTTTGACGGTGCGGCCGTCAACGACCTGCTGGCGAGCGAAAATGCAGTCCTGAGAATGTGCAAACGATCGCCATTGACCGTGCCGGCAAACCACGACGTACCGGCGAGCGAAGCCACGGTCCAGGTGCTGACAGAAAGGGCCATCAAGTCCCGTGTATTAACGCTGGTCGCTGACGGGCAGCGCAATGAGCGCGTCGACCTCGCCTGTTTTTACTTGTCGGACCGTGACGTTATCCGGGTGCTCAAGGACGCCAGGCGTCGCGGAGTCCGCCTGCGCGTGCTGCTCGATCCAAACAAGGACGCATTCGGTTACAACAAGTTCGGTATTCCCAACCGTTCCGTTGCGGCGGAGTTATCGAGTTCGGGCATCGAGGTGCGTTGGAGTCACACGCATGGCGAGCAGTGTCATGACAAGATGTTGCTCACAGTTGGCCAGAACCAGGAAGCGCAATTGCTGGTCGGTTCCGCTAACCTGACTCGCCGCAACCTCGAAAACTTCAATCTGGAAACCAATGTATTGATTCGCTCATCGCTGTCGACCCCGGTCATGAGGGATGCAACGGCGCACTTCGATCTCTTATGGCGCAACGGCCCGAACCAGATTTTCTCCGTGCCGTACGAACATTACCGCGACGAGTCGCTCGTCAAACGCGGTTTGTATCGATTCATGGAGGCAAGTGGTTTCTCGAGCTTCTAGGTTGCTCGGCAA
Source organism: Gammaproteobacteria bacterium (assembly GCA_029863125.1). GTDB lineage: Bacteria > Pseudomonadota > Gammaproteobacteria > Steroidobacterales > Woeseiaceae > UBA1847. The sequence continues at coordinate 119,118 of JAOTWB010000001.1, read as the reverse complement.
CGACGGGGCGCACGCCCCACGGCGTCGAAAGCCGACTAGCCGTTCAGCTGCGGGGCCGTAAATACGAGAAACAGCCCCAGCAGGATACCCAAGCGGTAGCCCCAGTCCTGCGACTTTGCGACCGGCTCTATGTGTCCGCCGTGATCGTGCGTCACTCCAAATGCAACGACATGGATCAACGAACCCGAAACGAAGGCCTGCACGTAGGCAATGCTCCGCGCTTCCGCAAGGTCGACCATTGGTGCGCCGAGCGTATAGGATACCGCCGTGGCGATACTGATCACCGCGAGCGCGGCAATTGCGACCGGCAGGCCGAGGTTGGGGCGCAGTGACCACCAGATCGCCATGCCGACCGGAAGTCTGTGCAGAACCACGGCGTAAGCGAGATCGCCGCCGCGGGAGGGCAGCAGAGCGATACCATCGATAAGCGCATGAACGATTAAACCCAACGCGGCGATAATCAATACCAGCTTGTGTGCCTCGTGAAAGGCGCCGTGAAAGCCGCGCTCGATGATGACCGGGAACACGATACCGAGAATCAGGAAGAAAACGGCCAGAATGCCGCCGATAGTCAGCGATTCCGGAATGATATTGACGCAGATAATCCCGGCAATCGTGATAAAAATAAAGCCATCGAGGATCTGCCTGGCAATAGGATTCCGTCGGCCGATGCCGTAAATGATCGGGCCAAGCAGTAAAGCGGCAATGCTCAGTAGCAAATTCATACGATCAGCGGCCTTGTTGCAGCAACTGTGATAGCGCGCGGGCTGCGGTTAGAATACACGAATGATTATGGAAAGGATTGCAGTACGATTTTTCCTCGGCTTCGTTTTGTCGACATTCTTATGGGAAGCGGCTGTTGCACACGGCGGAGTTGTACAGGAAGACGACCTTTGCGTCATCAAGGTCAATTACCTGCGCGCACATTTCAAGATATACCAGCCGCGTGTCAGCGGCCACGAGCAGTTCTGTGAAGACCTGCCGGCTGCATCCGAAAGCGTGTTCATCATGGAGTATCAGCACGACGCGCTCAAGAGCATGCCAATCGATTTCAGGATCATTCGAGACGTTACTGGCAAAGGTCGCTTCGCGCGGATGGAGGACGTCGAGCAATTAGGCGATCTCGATGGCGTAACCGTGTTTTATCAGCCAGCAATGATCGAGCCTGACGTGTTTACGGTCATGCATGAGTTTGCTGAGGAAGGCGAGTTCATTGGCATCGTGTCCGCCACGCAGCTCGATACACGCAAGGTCTACGCAGCTGTCTTTCCGTTCGAAGTGGGATTTACCGGTGTTGGCTACTGGCCGTTTTTTATCGCTGTGCTCGTGTTACTGCAGCTGCAGTATCTGTTGATGAGCGGTCGTCTAAAGGGCTGGATAAAGCGCAGGTCGCCAGGCGTTGCTGCCGGCATTCTGCTCTGTGCGTTACTGATCGCGCCCGTCGCTGCGGATGAAGGCGGTCTGCGCGTGAGCTACTCGACGCCGGCGGGGCCGCCCGAGATCAATCGAATTCACAGCTGGATACTGCACCTGGAATCCGCCGAAGGTATGCCGGTCGAGAACGCAACAATCGAGGTTTCCGGCGGCATGCCCGAGCACGATCACGGTCTGCCGACGCAGCCGAGGGTAACCGAGGAGCTCGGCAACGGTGACTACCGGCTGGACGGCATGCGCTTCCACATGCGGGGGTACTGGGAAATCACGCTTACGGTCGGGACCGCGGAGGGGGCGTCGGTTATCGTCATACCGCTGCAATTGTGAAGTCGACGTTTCTCAAGGCTGGCGGCGCGGTCGCGGTGGCTGCGGTTATCGTCATCGGCTGGCACGTTCGGCCGCTGGCGGCTCCGCCCTGGACCGATGCCGAGATCAACGTGCTGCGTTCGCTGTCGCTCGCGAGCCTTCCCGAATTACCACCCGACCCGAGCAACGCAGTGGCCGACAATCCAGACGCTGCAGCGTTTGGCGAGCGCTTGTTTTTTGATCCGCGTTTGAGCGCTAACGGCGGTATCTCCTGTGCGACCTGCCACCAGCCCGTGCGCCATTTCACGGATGGCTTACCCAAGGGTCAGGCTATCGGCACATCAAAGCGCAATACGCCCAGCATTGTCGGTAGCGCATACAGTCCGTGGTTGTATTGGGACGGCCGGCGCGACAGCCAGTGGGCACAGGCGTTGTCTCCCCTCGAAGACCCGAACGAACATGGCTCCAGCCGCCTGGAGGTCGTCGCAGTCGTTGCCGGAGACGAGGCCTATAGAGCCTCTTACGAGGCATTGTTCGGGGAGTTCGGCAACATATCCGGCGACGATCCGGTCGCATTGAATACCGCGTTTGCCAATGTCGGCAAGGCAATCGCGGCTTTCGAGCGCACGCTTTTGCCCGCCGCGTCGCGCTTCGATGATTACGTCGCGGCACTGAACACTGGCGACGTAAAGGAGCAGGAAACGCTGTTCAGCGACGATGAAGTGCAGGGTTTGCGCCTGTTCATCGGCAAAGCAAATTGCACTCAATGTCACAACGGCCCGCTGTTCACGAACAATGAATTTCACAATACGGGCGTGCTGAGTTCACCCGGTGAACTTCCCGATAAAGGTCGCGCGATTGGCGTGCGCGAAGTGCTTGCGGATCCGTTCAACTGTTTCGGTGACTACAGCGACGACCCCAAGCGGCAATGCGCGGAGCTCACGTTCGTCAGGACGGGACCGGAACTCATCGGAGCCGTCCGTACCCCATCCCTGCGTAACGTTGAAATGACGTCGCCGTACATGCAGAAAGGCCAGGTCGCGACGCTTGCAGAAGTTCTCCGGCATTACAACGAAGCTCCCGATGCCATGATCGGCCACAATGAAGCCAAGCCGCTTGCACTTGGAACCAGGGAGCGGCGTCAGCTGGAGACGTTTTTGAAGACGCTGACGGCCGCAGACGCTGTCCGTCAGTTTGACAGCATGTAGAGCTGCCACAGGTCTTTCTGGCTCATCTCGAGAAATGGCTTCATCGCCAATAAACCGGTAGGACCAATACTGGACTCGAGGAACTTGAGTTCCTCGAGTTTCGCCTTGGTTTCCTCGCCGGTTTTATTGGCAAATCCGGACTCGCGCATCATGAGAAGACCTTTGGCCCGCATTGAAAGTTCGGCATGTAAACGCAGGTAGCACAAGAGATCGACAACGACAGGACCCTCGAACTTCTCCTTGAGCGAATGCAGGTACTTACCGACCTTGGAAGTTGACAGCTCGCCCGAGTTGATGAGTTCGAGCAGCTCGGCATCGGCATCGAATCCCATGCCAAGCCATTCCGATACTGATTTTTCGCTTTGCTGAAATACGACCGCAAGCAAAATTGGCAGCGAGACCAGTATCAACAGCGTGTTGACGATCGGTGCAAAGAAAAAGTGATTGAAGACCGAATGCACAATGACGGCGATAACGAACCCCGGTATATACACGGCTCGGCCCCTGGTCAGCTTCTGCCCTGCGAGCGTGTGCGACACGATAGCGAAAATAGCTGTGGTACCACCGTGCATGAATGCGGTGCCGAAGCCCCGCACGATCCAGGTGCCCAGTTTCGTGTCGGGAAGCGCCTGTAGATAGAACAAATTCTCGAATATCGCGAATCCGGTACCCACTGCGAAACCGAAGATCGCGGCATCGACGAGAAAGCCGATGCGATTGCGACGCACCAACATGATTATTACCAGTGCTTTTAGTGCCTCTTCAACGACCGGGGCGGCATAGCGAGAAAACGTGACGAACCCGATGTCGAGCCACTCGAGTCCGATGATGTTTAAGGGGTAACTGACGATAGCGGTGCCACAGCCAAGCGCGATCGTGCCGAGAATCCAGCGCATTGGTATCAGTTTGTAGCTGTCGAGATACATGAGTGCTGCCAGAAAGCAGCAGACAGGGAGCAGACCGAGCAGGGCGTGTAAAAAGAAGTCTCCGATCATCCTTGCTTTGGGTCGTCCGGTATGGGCTCGCTGCCAGACTACAGTATTTTGAGTGACACCATGAACTCGTTGTCATCGGCGACAGTGTCTCCACCGAACCCTTCGGCATAACCGAACGACAAGGTCATATTCATGCGAGAGAGTACTGTAAACCTGAAGTCGATTTGCACGCCGGCGCTTTGTACCTCCTGTCGAATCGAGGCGTCGTCGAGGTTCGTCGTCAATGCGCTAACGAACACTGCGGGCCGTGCCCAGCTCAAATAAAAGCCCGGGGTGCCGACACGCTTGAATCGTATCGGTGGAAGGTTCCACTCGAGCATGGCGCGGTGAAAATTCCGACCCGGTACTTGGTTAAGTTCAAAGCCGGGCATCGCATAAAACTCCCGATAGCGCTTGATCGAGCCGCGATCAACATAGTTATTGCCGAATCCGCCGAAAAAGAAGTTCGCGAATTCATCGTCCGGCTCGCCGAATGCTGCACCAGCTGAATTACGTAACCAGATGGATGAATGTTTCCACGGCAAGGCAAGCCCAAAATCGAAGCCCGCGACGACCTTGGGAATCGTATCGCCGTCTACATGATCTACTGTCGTCGCCAGCCGCCAGTTGAATCCTTTTTCGTAATCAACGGCCCCCAGGGATCTGCGCCGATTCGAATAGTTAAGATCGACGCTCAAGGTCGACAATTCATCAAGCGATGCGGGCACATTTTGGTAGCGTGGCAGACTATCCAGGTTTGTGTAGTGATTGAGTTCTGCCGAAAGATCCAACAGTCTGGGTTCGTCGTAGATCAATGACTTTTCGTAACCAACGGAAAATCGATTGCCTTTGCGACTGCGTTCCGTCGGGCCCGCGAGGTCGTAAAAATCGGCATAGTTGTGTCGAAATCCGACAGACCAGACGCCCGAGAGCGCAGTTGCGTCGGCAACAACGTGCCGATAGTCAATGCTTGCATGCATAAGCTCGTTGCTGGGTAGATCGCTATCAAGGCTGTACGAAGCCTTAATGTTCAGAGTGTCAAACATGATCGGGTCGGAAAAGCTCACATTGAGACCCAGCGCGTACGAGTCCTTGTAACCTTCAACAATCGGATAAAAAGACTCCAATCCCAGATTGGCAATGGGTGTGTAGTGTCCCTCCGATTCAACCAGCTCATCCAGAGATACTTCGTTGGGCGCGCGCACCTGCCATTCGCCAATTTGCGGGTGCTTGACGACGACTTGCTGACCAAGAAACGTAATTGGATTTACGTCTTCCAAAGGTTTGGGATCGATAATTGTGGGTATGAAACCTGTGCCCGTATAGCGGAGAACGATGAGCGACCCGTCTGCCAACGGTATCGGTCGGAAAAAACCCGTCTCGGTATTGCTTACGATCTCAAGACGCTCGCTATCGAGTTCGTATCGCCAGATGTTGGATACACCCGTGTAGTAAGAGCTGCCGTAGAGAAATCGACCATCGGTGGAGAAGACAAAGCCCTCCGGTACGGCTCGACCAACGTCAAATTCGGCCACTGGCGTAGTATCTCCCGTCAAAAGAGCTTCGGTATTCATTACGCGAACAGACTGTCCGCCGTCAACTTGGCCCATCGAGGTCGAGACTAGTTTGCCATCTGGAGAAATGTCTAAATCATAAAGTACCTGCCCATAGTCGAAAGTATGAATCTGATTCCACTCGTCGTAGGGATACGGGATTCGGACGAGAGTCGCCAGCCCATTCAAATGCCGCACGCCCCAAATCGAATTGTCGGCTTTGTTGTACACGAGCTCGCCGATTCGAGCGTCCTTCTGCAGGATACGGGTCTTGCCCGTCCTGATGTCTAGCGATACGAGATCACGATGCGCGTAGTTGTCGGTCGTGTAGTAAATCGTGTTCGAGTCGGCATCGTATGCCAGCGACGAAACCCGGAAGATCATCGGGCCCTTGATGTCCACGATCTTTTCGATCGAACCGTCGTCAACTGACAATGCACCGATATGCGCCACGACGCCCGGGTATCTAAATGCCGCGTAAAGCGTCCTCGATTCTGGATCAAAATACGCCCGCGATATAGAACCAAGAGATTGATCAGTAATGTCTTCGTGGTGCGTAATTTCGTATTGCCGCACGGATTCCAGATTATTTGTCTGAAATTCATGCTCCCAATCGATCCAGTTCTGCCAAGCGTCCACGAGCCGAATTCCAAAAACTTTCTGGAACTGTGACCGGTAATTGCGCTCGCTGCCATCGTGACGTCCTATCCATTGAATAAGCATTTCCGGCGTATACGTGTAGGCGAGATAACTCATAAAACGCGTACCGTAAAGATAGCTATTGATGCCTACTTGAAAGTCGACCTTTGTTCCTTCTGCAACGAGTCCTAGAGGGTCATAGAAATGTGCGCCGTCGCGAACCATCGCGCGAAATACCATTTCGTCGTATGCGCCGAGGGCGCGGCCGAGCCCACCCGACAGCCAGGTCTCCAGAAAAGTTGCACTGCCCTCCAGGAACCAGCCCGGCGTCCAGACGCGCGGGTTAGTCAAATAGGAATAGAACATAGTCTCCGGGTGTTCCGAAACGGGTGAAACTTTGCCGCCAAAGAAGCGCCGGTAGCGACGATCGCTACTATTAGGCTGATCCATCATCGCCACATGCACCAGCTCGTGATTCATGATGGTGGTCATTCGCTCACCCACCGGCATCGTTTCGAATGCGAAACTCATCGGCGATACGTCCACTTGCACAGTATTTCTAGGTATAGCGCCGGCAGCCGCATTCGCGTAGTCAGAGAAATCTTTCAACAGAACCGTAGTTCGTTCGTCAGGGTCGTATCCGAAGATTGAGCGCTGGCGCTCGAGTGAATTGTGAAAGCCTATTGTGACGTGAGGTGTTAGATAAGTCTGTGTCGTGTCGAAGTAGAGCAGCCTGAAATCCTGGGTTTCGAGTTCGCCCAGTTCGGCCGCGCTGGCCAGCTGCGTCGAGCCGAGCAGCAGTATTGCCAGCACGCGTTGAGGTATTGATTCTTGCATGTCCTGTTTCCCCCAATGACATGCGCAAAAAGAACAAATACTGCGAACGGCCCCGTTCGCAGTATTGTCCTTGTTTGCCTAGGCCCTTAGGCTATTTTTGTTATTTTCCGAATTCCCGATTGTGCTTCTGGTCTTTGTCTAGTTTGGCCTCTGTGGCGTTTACTCCCGTGCAAACTGACGGTTGGCTAGGGCGTTCGTGAATTGCGCATTACCCAAAGCCCTCGCAAACTGAGCATTACCGAGTGCTCGTGCAAAGTCTGCGTTACCGAGCGCTCTTGCAAAATCTGCGTTACCGAGTGCTCGTGCAAAGTCTGCGTTACCGAGTGCTCGTGCAAAGTCTGCGTTACCGAGTGCTCGTGCAAAGTCTGCGTTGCCGAGTGCTCGTGCAAAGTCTGCGTTACCGAGTGCTCGTGCAAAGTCTGCGTTGCCGAGTGCTCTGGCAAAGTCGGCATTACCGATAGCCCTGGCAAAGTCTGCGTTGCCGAGCGCACGTGAGAAGTCGGCATTACCGATAGCCCTGGCAAAGTCTGCACTACCCAAAGCCCGCGCAAAGTCTGCACTACCCAAAGCCCGCGCAAAGTCTGCATTGCCCATAGCCCGTGCAAAATCCGCGTTACCCACAGCCCGCGCAAAGTCCGCATTACCCATAGCCCGCGCAAAGTCCGCATTACCCAGGGCTCGCGCAAAGTCCGCGTTATCCATGGCTCGCGCAAAGTCCGCGTTACCCATTGCGCGGTTAAAGTCGGCATTCGCCCTCGCGGCTGCAAAGTCCGCACTTCCCAATGCCCGGACAAAGTCGGCACTGCCCAGGGCCCGCACAAAGTCTGCATTGCCCATTGCTCTGGCAAAGTCTGCGTTGCCCATTGCTCTCACAAAATCGGCATTTCCGAGTGCTCTCGAAAAGTCCGCGTTGCCGATCGTTCTCGAAAAGTCGGCGTTACCGAGTGCTCTCGAAAAGTCCGCGTTGCCTAGTGCGCGCGAGAAGTCAGCATTACCGAGTGCTCTCAAGAAGTCTGCGCTACCCAGGGCTTTTGCGAAGTCTGCGTTGCCGAGAGCGCGCGCGAAATCGGCATTGCCGAGTGCTCTGGCGAAATCTGCGTTACCCAGGGCTCTTGAAAAATCGGCGTTGCCGATAGCGCGTGAGAAATCGGCACTGCCCAACGATCTCGCGAAATCCGCGTTACCCAATGCTCTTGCGAAATCCGCATTACCCAGAGCCCTTGCGAAATCGGCGTTGCCGAGCGCTGCTGAAAACGCGGCGTTGCCCATTAACTTGACGAAATCATCGTCGCGAATAAGCCGATCGATGTAGTCGGTCTGCAACAGGCTTTGAATCTCCGTATCGCCGAGTGCAATATCATCCGCGCCCGGCTGCTCTGCACGATAGCGCTCGGCCGGAGCTACCGTACCGGCAACATCATCACCGCCCGGCGGATATTTCATTCCGAAGTAAGCTATTACGGCGAGTGCTGCAACGCCGACCAGGATTAGCGGAATTGCCTTGTTACTCGTTGCCATGTCGTCTTCCCCTTTGGCCCCATCGGGGCTATTCACTGTCTGTTCTACCTGGTAATACATCCCAGGCATGAAAAGGTTGGTGTCCATTCGTAATTGCCTGAAAAGCAGACCATTTCATGGACCCTACCGGGTGGGCGTGTAGTCGAGGTTCGCTTCGTGCACGACTTTCCCATCCACTAAAAAACGCAAATTGATCGTAGTGTCCCTTTCGGCCTTGTTCTGCAGGTAAACGGCAAAGCGCCGTTTGCCCTCTATGCCCAGTCTTACACGGCCAGTCTCGGTCGAGATCCTGGTGCCAGTGCTCTCGAGCTGCGCAAAACCGTTAAACCAGATCGTTCTGTCCGTGTAGTCGGCCTCTATCTCGATGGGCGCTGTGGCTACGAGGTCCATGTCCAGGATGAGCATGGCGCCGGAGCGGCGCAGTGACACTTTGCCTGCGACTTCGGGCTTGTCGAATGACACAGCGCTGGAAACGCCGACACTGATGGGTTCGGCGATCGTACCAACGAGTCCCGTGACATCGTCGAAGGCCCGGGTTGAAATCTGCCCGGAGCTCAGCAGGCTCAACGTAAGGACAACACCCACTGCAAAAGTGATGGCGTGCGTCAGAGCCGGCATCGCGAATAGCTTTTTGAGGTAGCCCTGGGACTGGGGGATCGCCCGGATGGGTTTCACGGCGTTCATGATCATGTGCCGCATGTGCGGTGGCGGGTCAATTGTATCGACGTCATCGAGCGTCGAACACAGCAAGGCAAGCTCTTGATGTAGAGCGCGGCCCTGGGCACTTTCGGCCAGGAAAGCCTGTAATTCGGCCCGATCGCTGTCGCCGATTTCACCGTCGATGTCGGCGTTGATCAGGTCCAGATACTTTTGCAGAATAGCCATTAATATGCGCCGGTCCTTGTCAGAACGTCTTTTAGCTGCTGTCTCGCCGAATAAAGACGCGATTTAACTGTTTTTTCAGGGATCTCGAGAATCTCTCCGATCTCGCCGTAACTGCATCCCAGGATATGCTTCAAAACAATTACGGTTCTCTGGTCGGGGTTGATGGCCATTAGTGCTGCCTGTACGTCCTTTGAGAGATTTGCACTGTCGATTTCCTGTTCGAGACTCTTGCCATCATCTACCACTTCACTTTTCAGCGGCTGTAACCGTTTCGCCTTGCCGAGCCAGTTGATCGACTCGTTCAACGTGATTCGGTAGATCCAGCTGAAAAAACGGCGCGATGGGTCATACTGATCGATGTTCTCAAAAACTTTTAGAAAAACCGTCTGGGTGACGTCCATTGCGTCATCCCTGCTGCCAAGCATGCGAAACGCTGCGTTAAACACGGGTCTCTCGTATTGCACCAACAAGATCTCAAAGGCCTTGCGGTCACCGCCAATACACCGCTCAATCAAGTTTGTATCGTCTGTCTTACTCATACGTACAACTGACCCGGCAAAAAGTTGGTCAAGACGAGATTCGACTTATTGTTCTTTTGCTTTAATGTCGAAAATGGCGTTGAAGCCAGAATAGCGGAATACGTCGTATATGTGATTGTTGACGTTGGTTATTTTTAACGCTGCGCCACTCTCGGCCAGCCGTTTCTGCGTCTTTAGCAGTATACCCAGACCGGCGCTGGAGATATATTCCAGTCCGGAAAAATCCAGTGTCCGGGTATCGGCGATGTCGTCCATGAACGACTGTGCTTTTTCGCATTGCGAGGCGTCCAATCGCCCGCTGCACTTGATCTTCCCGTCGTCGCCGTAGTCGATTTCGAACATATTGTTATCCTGACTCCTTGGTAAATATTACTCTACTTCGTCGGTTATGGTAGTCGTACTCGAGTTTATCGACGATATTGTGCAGCAGGTGTAGACCGAGTCCACCGGGCGTTCGCTCCGCAAGCGGGGAGGTAGTATCGGCACCGCTGGGCCGGGTGACGTCGAATTCATCGACATCATCTTCGGTCAGCGTAACCGTTACAGCGCCTCCCTCAACCACAACATCGACGCCGATGTCACCGTCGGTATCCGGGCTGTATTTCACCATGTTGGTAAACAGTTCTTCCATTGCGAGGTGTACCGGGAAACGGACGGCCTCACCAATCTCGTTCGCCGCAAGAATCTCTTCCGCGAACTCATAAATGGCGGCGAGGGAATCGTAATCTCTGGCGAACTGTCTGTGCATTTTGTTCGGGACGCGTTACTCCGGAAGCCGTCGCGCGAGCACGATGGTAATGTCGTCGGCCTGCGGGGCGGAGCCGCCGTGTTTCCTGGCGCCGTGCATGATCAAATTCACGAGTTCCTGAGCACTTGCGTCAGGATTGTTGTCAATGATGTTGATGACACCCTGCTGGCCGAACTGCAGGCCGGATTCGTTTTCATACTCATAGATGCCATCGGAAATCAGGCCGAGCACGTCGCCTGGCTCCAGCGTCTTGACGACTGCCTGATGCAGATCGGTTTGCGGCATATAGCCTAATGGGAATGTCGTTGCTTCGTGCCAGTCGTATTCATTGCGTCGTGCATGGAAGTGCATGATTGGGCCCTGGCCGCCCGAGTGAAACGTTATCGTGTTGGTCGTTGCGTCCAGCAGGCCGAAGAACCCCGTGACAAAACGGTCGTCGGGCAGGTCCTCGCAGAGCTGATTATTGATTTGCACAAAAGCGTCATCGAGGCTCGAGTTCAGCCGGATGGCTACGCGTAGCATGGCGCGAACCTGTGTGGCACTAAGCGCCGGACCGATACCATGCCCGGTTGCGTCACCCATCAACAGGAACAAGCGCTCGTCGTCGAGAGGCACAAAATCGTAAAGGTCGCCCCCGGTTTGGTCGGTCGGTGCAAATGCGCCGCCAAACTCGTAGCCCCTGATCTCCGGCATTCTCTTGGGCAAGGTGCCCATTTGAACGTCGCGGGCGACCGTAATTTCCCGGTCCAGGCGTTCGGACTCAATGATCTGTTCCGTGACAGCGGCGCGATGCAGTACCACGGCGGCCTGCGCGGCGAGCGCCTGGGCTACGAATTCGTCCTTGTCGTCGAAAACGCCGTTTTTCTTGTTGAGTATCTGCAGTACACCAACGAGGGAGTCTTCGTAACCAATCAACGGGATGGTCAACATGCAACGCGAGCGATAGCCAGATTGCCTGTCTATGTCACGGTTGAAGCGATCGTCTGCGTAACAGTCCGGTACGTTAATGAGCTTTCGCGTCTGCGCGGATTCGCCGACGATGCCTTTATCGGCCGGGATACGGATTTGCTCCAGCCCCGTACCGACGCGCACTACGAGCTCGTCGGCTTCGCTGTCGTAAAGAAAGACAGTGCCTCTGTCGGCATTGAGCACCTTGCGGGAGGCATCGACAACCTCGGCGAGCATCGTATCGAGATCGAAAGGCGCAGCCAGCTTGCGCGTGACCTCGAGGATCTGCCGCAGCGCCTGCGTGTCGTCGATACCCTGGGCCATGTATCAGTAGCTCTCCGTTTCTGCGGTCATCGGGAGTCGAACGTACTTGATCTCTATATCTGATATTCGCGCCACCATGCGTTCGGCGAGCTCCGGGACCCGAAAATTGGAGTGTTCGAGCGCGCGCTTGGTTACCAGGGTCTCGGCGTGGATGGCGAGATCTTCGCCGAGCTTCGAAGCGGTATTTACCGGATCCCCGAAAAAGTCCTTGTCGCCAACGAGTAATACACGGCCGTAGTCGATACCCACTGACAGAAAAATATGCTCGTCGAGTTCAAATGCGCGATTCGATTCAAACAGTGCTGCATTGATGTCGAAGCTCGCCCGGATAGCCTCGTCCGGCGTTTTGAAGAAGGCATAGCAGTTGTCGGCCTCGCATTTAAGTAATCTGCCGTTGTTAGCAGCGATGATTGGAGCAATTATTTGCCTGGCGCGATGAATCAACTTCAGGAAATGGCATACGCCGCGCTTTCGGGATGTACTGGAAAAGCTCGCCATGTCCGATATGAACACGGTGCCTTCAACAGCAAACTGGTCGATAATCTGCGCGCGTATCACCTCGGCTTTATCGGCGTCGTATTCGTCGGCAAGTCTCGCGATCAACGAGTCAAACTCAGCGTGTCCGGCCAATGGCCCAATGAGAGCAGTCTCTACCATGCGTTTCCCCATTTTTTCACGGCGTCACGGCCGCTTTTCGCTCAGTATATCCCCCTTGGCGGGGATGTACCCGTAGTGGCCGCCAGGTCATCGGGAATTGACCCTGTCGGGCAGATCACAACGGCTGTGATATCGTAGCAAAGTAAGGATATTGACGTTTCATATGCTGGGATAATTGATGAGTGCCGTACTCAAAGGAGACAAGCGATCAATCGCGGAACTGATCGCGGAACAGACGCCCGGGTATTCTCTGGATCAGCGTTTTTATACGGACCCTGACATCTACGAGCTGGAACTCGAGCGCATCATCAATCGCAACTGGATACTGGCAGGACACATATCGCAGCTGCCGGAGCCGGGCGATTTCAAGGTCCTCAATGTTGCGCGGGAGTCGGCCATTATCGTGCGCGGCAAGAGCGGCGAACTGAAAGGCTTCGCCAACGTTTGTCGTCACCGTGGTTCGCTGGTATGCCTGGAGCCAAAAGGCCACGCAGACAAGTTTGCTTGTCCGTACCACGGCTGGACGTATGACATCGATGGCAAGCTGTTCGCGGCGCGAAACATGCCCGACGACTTCGATATGCTGGCGCACAGCCTCGTTCCGGTATCAGTCGACGTCATCCACGGACTGATTTTCGTTTGTTTTACAGATACGCCTCCGTCACTCGAGGGTGCCAAGCGGGACCTGGCTGAGCCCATGGCGATGTTCGATTTCGACAACCTTAAAGTCGCGGCACAGAAGAGCTACGGCATTCCGGCGAACTGGAAGCTGTCGATCGAGAACTACCAGGAGTGCTACCACTGCGCGACGGCACACCCGGAGTACGCCCGCATGCACACGTTGATGCTCGATCCCGATAAGCGGGAACGGGTGCAGGGGAGTATGAAGGCACGAATGGCGGCCTGCGGCGTGCAAGATCTTTATATTTATCACGTCGATACGGCTGCGCGCCCCGGTGAAATTGGCTTCGGCTACAGCCGCACGGCACTCTTCGACAAGTACAAGACTGGCAGCGAAGACGGTGGCCCTGTCGCGCCGTTGCTCGGCGATTTTTCTGACTATGACGGCGGCGCTTCAGACTTTACTTTCGGCCCGTTCTCGTTTCTGCTGGCCTACAGCGATCACGTCGTCGCTTATGTATTCACGCCTGTCGATCACAAGAACTCGAACTGCGAAATCTACTGGCTTGTTCGCGGTGATGCTGAGGAGGGCAAAGACTACGACGTCGATGCCTTGACCTGGCTCTGGGATGTCACGACGCAGGCTGACAAAAAGATAATCGTCAATAATTCGAAAGGCGTGCATTCAAAATACTATCGGCCCGGGCCGTTCTCCGGAATGGAACGCCCGGAGCGCGTTTACGTCGAGTGGATTCTGCAGGAATTGCAGAGGCCTTAGGAAAGGCCCCAAAAAAAGCCCGGCTATAGCCGGGCTCTTTTTACTATCTGTGCGTGACGACGTCGCTATTTGATTATCCGAAACGCATCGGGCACCAGGCGGATATGGTGAATCCAGAGGCCGCCGTCCGGCCGCGACGCCACCCAGATTTCTTCAAACTCGCCTTTGTGTACGCGCACACCCATCGGCGGGATGCCGTTGGGTCCCAGACCGGCATCGCGCGGATTACATTTCGGCGAATTCGGGTTACAGGGCTTATCGCCGTCACCGCCGTCACCGCCGCCACTACCGCCGGAGGAACCATCATCGTAGCTGTTGTAGCTGTCCAGATGCCCATACATGGCCGCCAACAGGTCATAATCGTGCTGATTCGGCGAAATGCTGTTCGGGTCCTGAGAATAATCCATGCAGGTCTTCTGGCTCGAACCGTCTTCAGAGGTGTGGCCCAGGCCGAACACGTGGCCGATCTCCTGGCACATGACGTGGCGTTTCTCATCCGGGTCGGCCCAGTACGAGGAATAACTGTCGTTCACTTTCGCGGTACCCCGGTCGATATGGCCGTTGCTGTCGAGGCCGATCGAGGCGAGGCCGAGCCAGCCGTTGAAACCGTAGGACGCGTTGCAGACGCGCATCTGGCCAGCGGTCATCTTGCACTGTTTGCGCGCGCGGTTGGAATCATCAGCAGAGTCGATCGGGAAGTTGAATACATCCAGCGCGCCACCTGTCGGCTTCGACCACTCATCAAGCGCGGTGTCGAGTTCGAACTGCCAGTCGCTTGATACGCTGTCGACAACTTTTAGCGGCACGGGATTCGCGGTGCGCGCCCAGTGGTAGTTGTTCCAGGTGTGACCCGCTGTCGCGTAGTGAGAGAATAAGAGCAGGCTGCCGGCGAGTACGGCAACAGAACGCATTTTCATCAAGATTCCCCTGTCCTTAGATTTACGATCATCCTACTATACTTTATGGGCAGCAGACCCCGTCAAATACGAGACTTATGTTACATTCGTTCACAATTCAATTAAGCGGTTGATCGGCTTCAGAACGGGTGCCAAGCGTAATCAGGTTCGCATTCGGCGCATCGCTATCCAGGCGATCAACACACCCAGACTTACTGCCGCTATTAGCAGTGTTGCCAGCGCATTGATGTCGGGCGACACGCCGAGCTTCACTTTCGAGAAAATATACATCGGCAGCGTGCTGCTGCCGGGACCGGACACGAAACTCGCGATAACGAGATCGTCGAGTGACAGTGTGAATGCCAACAGCCATCCGGCTACCATTGCCGGGGCGATCAGCGGCAGAGTGATGTCGAAAACGACCCGCACCGGCCGACCGCCCAAATCCATTGCCGCTTCTTCCAGCGACTCGTCCATCGACATCAATCGGGACTGCACAATGACAGCGACGTAGGCCATCGAGAACGTCGTATGCGCAATGGTAATCGTCGAAAAACCGCGCTGGCCGGGCCACCCGGTGAGCTGTTGAAGGGTTACGAATAGCAGCAACAGCGAAAGTCCCGTAATCACCTCGGGCATGACCATGGGCGACGTTATCATCCCGGAAAACAGCGTTCTGCCTTTGAATCTGCCAAAGCGCGCAAGCACGAGTCCGGCCATCGTTCCGAGGATTGTAGCGATAGTCGCAGAAGTGAAAGCGATGCGAAGGCTCAGCAGCGCGGCATCCAGCACCTGGTCATTGCGAAACAGTTCACCGTACCAGCGGGTGGAAAACCCGCCCCAGATAGTCGCGATCCTGGAGTCGTTAAAGGAATATACGATGACGAACACCAGCGGTATGTAGAGAAACGCATAGCCGAAAGCGAGTACAGAAAGAACGAATCGGGAGTGAGGTTTCATATACCCGCTTCCTTGTCCCTTGCCTGGTATCGCTGCAACAGCACGATGGGCACAACGAGCAGCAGAAGCAGGACAATCGCGACGGCCGAGGCCAGCGGCCAGTCGCGGTTGACGAAGAACTCGTCCCACAGCACCCGGCCGATCATGAGTGATTCGGGGCCGCCCAGAAGGTAGGGAATGACGTACTCGCCCATCGCGGGAATAAAGACCAGCAGGCAGCCCGCAATGACGCCGGGTCTGGCCAGCGGCCAGGTAATATCCCAGAAAGCCCTCGTGCGAGATGCCCCGAGGTCCTGCGCCGCCTCGACGAGGTCGAGGTCCATGCGTTCGAGCGTCGCGTACAGCGGCAGTATCATGAACGGCAAATACGAGTAAGCAAGACCGACGAAGATCGCGAAATCTGTATACATCAGCTGAATCGGATGCTCGATGAGTCCCAGCCACATCAACAGGTTGTTGACGACGCCGTAGTTGTTCATGAGTCCCATCCATGCGTAGACGCGGAGCAGGAACGAGATCCAGAATGGCAGCATGATCAGCAGCAGCAGCAGACTGCGCGCAGATGCGGGCGCGCGCGCGATGCCGTAGGCCATCGGGAAGCCCAGCGCAAGGCAGAGCAAGGTCGCCATGCCGGCCATGAATATGGACCGAAGGTAGGTTGTTGCATAAAGCCTGTCGGTCAGCAGGAACCTGAAACTATCGACGGATGCGAGGAATTTGCCGCTTTCGTCGAACGCGGGCGTGAAGGGCGGCTGGGCGATGACCGGGTCGGCCAGGCTGATCTTCAAGATAATAGCGAAGGGCGCCAGAAAGAATACGAGGAGCCATAAATACGGCACGGCGACGGCCACGTGACGCCAAAGCTGATCCCTGTTTAGTGCATTCTCGCCCGGCATTTGTCCTAGTCCAGCAAGACGACGGCGCTGCGTGGCCGCCACGATATCCAGACCTGATCTTCCCATTCGAGGAAGCGGGTTGCCGACCGGCGCCTGTTTTGGGAACTAACCAGGACGACCTTGCCGTTGGCTAACTGTATGCGATAAATCGACAGGTTTCCCAGGTAGCCGAGATCATGTACGACGCCCGAAACCTTCGTGTCGTCGTCGTTGTCGGGTTCGTTCTTGCCAACAAATATTTTTTCAGGCCGTACGGCAATAGAGACTTTTTGTCCGACCACGACATCGTGTTTCCCTAACGCTGTTAGAGTGGCCCCCGCTTCTTCGCAGTCAATGACCATTGAGTCGTCATCGATGCGTCGGACCGTGCCTTCGAAGATATTGATGGTGCCGATAAAGTCAGCGACAAATTTGCTGGAGGGATACTCGTAAATTTCCAGCGGCGTACCGATCTGCAGAAACCGGCCTTTTTCCATGACCGCAATGCGCGTCGACAGGGTCATCGCTTCTTCCTGGTCATGAGTTACGACGACAAAGGTGACGCCGAGCTCGTCCTGGATATTCATGAGCTCAAACTGAGTGCGTTCGCGGAGCTTCTTGTCCAGCGCCGCAAGCGGCTCGTCCAGCAGCAATACTTTTGGCCGCTTGATCAGCGCCCTTGCAAGCGCAACCCGCTGCCGCTGACCACCCGACAGTTGATCCGGTTTGCGATTGCGAAAGTCACCGAGCTGCACCAGCTGGAGCATCTCGTCAACCCGCCTCTCGATCTCCTTTTTTGCCAGGCGTTCCTTCTGCAAACCATAGGCAATGTTTTTTGCGGCCGACATATGCGGGAAAACGGCGTAGGACTGGAACATCATGTTGACGGGGCGGTCATACGGCGCCTGGTGAGTAACGTCTACGCCGTCTATCTCGATCGTTCCACTCGTCGGAATCTCGAATCCGGCAAGCATCCTCAACAACGTGGTTTTGCCGCAACCCGAGCCGCCGAGAATGGAAAAGAGCTCGCCTTTGGCAATATCGAGATCGACGTTATCAACGGCAACAAAGTCCCCGAAGTGTTTGCTGATGCCGCGGATGCGAATGAAACTGTTCATATGCCGCTTTTGACCCGGGCAAACGCCCGCGTACGGGGGCGCTCCCGTTTCGGGTCGGGCGAGAGAATCGGGTAAAGGCGCTTCCAGGTTTCTGCGTCCGGAAATATCGACGGATTGTTTAATATTTCGGGCTTTACGAATGCCCAGGATGCGCCGTTCGCGTTGGCGTAGAAGACGGTATTGGCGATTTTGGCGGCTATATCCGGGCGCAGCAGGAAGTCGAGAAACAGGTAGGCATTGTCTTTATGCGGTGCGTCGCTCGGGATGAACAGGCCATCGACCCAGAGTCCGGAGCCTTCTTTCGGCACCGTATAACGTAATTCGATATCGATACCGGCCTCTTTCGCGCGAGTCGCTGCCTGCGCAAAGTCACCGGACCAGCTCATGGCGACGCAGACTTCCTTGTTCGGCAGGTCAGAGATCATTTTCTGATTACTGAAATAGCGGATGTAAGGACGCACGAGCTTCAGCTGCGCTTCGGCTGCCGCGAGGCTCTCATCGTCAACGGCATTCGGGTCGCGGCCCAGGTACGCAAGCACCATCGGGAACAGGTCCGTCGGGCCATCAAGCAGGCTTACGCCACAGTCCGCCAGCTTCGACACGACGGCAGGGTCAAACAGCACGTCGCCGCTGTCCATGGGGTGGTTCGGGAGGCGCGCACGGACCATTTCGACATTCCATGCATAACCCGTGGTGCCCCAGTGGTACGGAATATTGTAATCCCTGACCTTGTCGTAGACGTCGATGCTGGCAAACACATCCTCGTCGAGATTCTTCAGATTCGTAAGCCTGCTCTTGTCGAGTTTGTCGAATATTCCGATCGGTGCAAGGCGCGAAGAGAATTGGTTGCTGTGTACCACGACGTCATAACCGCTGTTTCCGGCAAGAAGTTTGACGTCAACAACCTCCGAAGAGTCGTAAATATCGTAATTGACCTTGATGCCGTATTCGGCTTCGAATTTTTCGAGCGTGTCGGGCGCAATGTAGTCGGCCCAGTTGTAGACATTGACAACATCCCGGACGTGAGACGCGTTATTCGAATCGCCTGAGCAGGCGCCAAGCAGGAGGAATACTGAATAGAGGGCAATGCGAAGGATCGCTCGTACAGTCACATTCCGTCCAGTCCGCGCTTCAACAAGGATCTGGCGATTATAAGCCGTTGGATCTCGCTCGTGCCTTCCCAAATTCGATCGACGCGCAGCTCGCGGAAGAAACGCTCGGCGACATTTTCACGCATATAGCCACGACCGCCGAAAATCTGCACTGCACGGTCGGCCACCCGGTTTGCCATTTCGGAGACGTACAGCTTCACCATGGAGCAGCGGCTGTGCAGCGCCTTGACGTCTTCGCCACGATCCGCGGCGCGCGCGGCCTCGTAGGTCATGAGTCTTGACGCATAAAGCTCGGTCACGCTGTCCGCCAGCATGAATTGAATGGCCTGTTTTTCGCTGAGCGGGGAGCCATCGACGATGCGTTCGTTGGCGAACGCGAGCGCTTCTTCAATGAGCCGGGCCGCGGCGCCGCAGCTGCGAGCGCCGATCATCAGTCTTTCGTGACGAAACCAGCTGTGCGTGAAGGCCATGCCGTCGCCTGGACTGCCGACACGTCGGCAGGCGGGCACGCGCACGTTGGCAAAGAGATAGGTAGGATGATGAGCCGCATAGGTATGACTGAATAACGGGTTTGCGATAATTTCTATCCCGTCACAGCCCTGGTCGACGAGAAACAGGGCCTCGTCGTCTTCATCCGGCAGGCGCGCCTGGAACCAGAAAAAGTCCGCGAGATTTCCGCTGGTGACGTACCACTTTTCGCCGTTCAGCAAATAGTCGTTGCCGTCCCGGGTCGCTGTCGCCTGCAGCCCCGAAATGTCGGAACCAGGGCCCGCTTCCGTAATCGCGTAGCAGTCTTTGCGCTCGCCGCGCATCATCGGCAGGATGAATTTTTCGATCTGCTCATCGGAGCAGGCATCGAACATCCACGACTGTGCTTCGGGAAAGCACCAGGACAGCGCGTTGGTTACGCGCCCGAGCTGCTCCCAGATTGCCACCTGGGATTCCATCGGCAGCTCGAGACCGCCATGACTCTTCGGCACATCGATGGCCGTGAATCCAAGCTCCATCGCCCGCTGCTTGTTGCGTTTCGTGATCTCATCCGGAAGCACGCCCTCGTTGAGCTCCGCTGCCACTTCATGCGGCTGCAGATATTCGTCCGCGTATTCACGCGCAATCTTTTGCCATCGAGTTGCGTCTTTGCTGATGTCTATGTGCATCGGGATCTCACTGCGGAAAATGTCGTGGAAAAACGCCGCGCAGGTACTCCAGCACGGCAAGCATCGCTTTGTGCCGGTCAAATGAGCCCGGACTGATGAGGCACGATAACCACAGGCCGTTCGTCATCGATGTCAGTACGATAGCAACCGATTCGGCAGTGACGCCTTCGTATCCGCCCTCGGTTATGATTTCCCTGGCGAGACTCTCGACAATATCGTCGTAGTATTGGTCCCGCTCATCGCAAATCTTGCGATAGGTCGGCCTGGACTTGACTTCGCCCCAGAATGCAAACCACACGGCGACCTTGCGGCGGTCACAGATTGAAGGGCGCAGGTCGAGCTCAATCAGTGCCAGGAGCTTTTCCGCAGGGCCGGGTCCGGAATTTTCATAGGCCTTGTTGAACTGCGCTTTGTATTCGTCGGCGAGGTGGTGAAGCGTCTCGGTGAGCAGGTTCTCCTTGCTTTCGAAATGCAGGTTTACGATTCCCTGCGAGAGTCCCGCTTCGCCGGCAACATCGGCGAGCGTCGTGCTTCCCATGCCTTTGCGGGCGATGCATTTCATCGTTGCGTCGATCAGCTGCCGACGCCGCTGTTCGCGTCGCGCCGTTCGTTTGGCGTTCCCGGCTGTGGCTACCATGCTGCAATCATGCCATAATATGAATGAATACTCATTCATTTTTCAAGGGAGGCGCTGATGCGTAGCCTGGCCCGGTCCAACCGGCATTTCAAACGAGCGATCCAGAAGCTGCCGCTCGGTGTGTCATCAAACTTTCGCTACTGGGGCGATGATCGGACGATCTACGCCAGGCAAGGCAAGGGCGCGCGCCTCTGGGATATCGACGGCAACGAGTACATTGACTATCGCCTCGCCTACGGTCCCATCATCCTCGGCTACGCGGATCCGCGCGTGGACGAGGCAGCCAGAAAAGGTATGGAGGTCGGCGGCGTTTTCGCACTGTCCACCGAACTCGAATACGAGGTGGCCTGCCGAATCAACAAGATGGTGCCGGCGGCTGAACTTATACGATTTTCCAATTCTGGCACTGAAGCCGTCATGGCCGCGTTACGTATTGCGCGTTCATTCACCGGCAAAGACGGGCACGTCGTCATGGAAGGTGGCTATCACGGCGTATTCAGCGAAGTGATGTGGTACTCCGAAGTTGAAGAATGGGAGCCGGGCGACGGCCAGCCGGAGCTCCTGCCCTATGGCGACGGCGTTCCGGCGGTAACAAAACGTCTCTTTCATCCGGTGCCCCTGAACGACGCAAATGCGCTTGAGGACCTGATGAAGCGCAAACACACGGAGATCGGCGCATTCCTGATCGAGCCGATCATGGGAAACTGTTGTGCCATCAGCACGCGCAGGCAATACATGAAAGACGTGCGCGAAATCTGCGATCGATATAACGTGCTGTTGATTGTCGACGAAGTTAAGACCGGATTTCGCGTCGCTAAGGGTGGCGTCCAGGAGTTGTTTGGCATTAAAGCCGATTTGTGTACGTTTGCGAAAGCGATCGCAAACGGCTATCCGATATCGGTTGTCGCCGGGCGTGAAGACATCATGCGACATGTCGGCGATAGTGTCGTACATGGCGGCACCTTTACCGGCCATTCGGTATCCCTTGCCGCGGCGGCAAAGACGCTGGAAATCCTCGATGAAACGACCGCGCTCGCAGACATCGAAAGCTATGGATTGAAGCTGCAGAAAGGGCTCAGCCGCATTCTGACGAGGCGTGGCGTACCTCATAGTTTTACAGGACATCCTGCGCTTATGGGTCTCTTTTTTGCCGATGAAGCGCCGAGTAATTACCGCGAGTGGGTGAATTCGGATTACGAGCTCTATGACGCACTTGCGCCGGAGCTGCACGAACAGGGAATACTCGTTGAACCGGATTCACGAGAACCCTGGTTCCTGTGTGAATCTCACAATGTGGGATGCCTGGACGAAACGCTGGACAAATTTGAGAGGGCAGTGGACATTACGCTGTCAAAACTCGAAGAAAAAACCAGAGCCAAGAGCTTGAATAAATGAAAACCTATGACGCGATTGTCGTTGGTGCGGGTCACAACGGGCTAACGAACGCCGCATTCCTCGCCAGAGCCGGTCTGGATGTCGTTTGTGTCGAGAAGAATGACTACATCGGCGGTGCGGCGGTCAGCCGAAATCTTTACAAGGACTGGTGGTATTCAAACTGTTCTTATGTGTGCAGCCTGCTGCGACCGGAAATCTACCGGGCGCTGGAGCTTCACAAGCACGGACTCCAGGTAACGCCCTACGGCGGTTCCGTGACGTTCATGGAAAACGGCGATTACTACGGTTCCTACCAGGATGCGGAGGTGTCCTACCGTGAAATGGCCCGGTTTTCCCGGCACGATGCCGACGCGTACAAGACCTATTCGGCCGACACCATGCGGCAATGTCGATTCATTCGCGATTTCCTGCTCAGCACCGCGCCTGACCCGACGTCGTTCAAACCCAGCGATATAAAAGAGCTCATAAGGATCGGCGGCAAGTTCCTCGACATGGGTGAAGATCGCATGTACGAAACCATCCGTTTCTGGACCATGAGTGTCGCGGAGTACCTGGACGAGTATTTCGAAACGGACGTTATCAAGGCGGCGTTTTCCGGCAGCGGCATCATCGGTACGGCCCTGGGTATTCATTCACCGGGCACCGCCTACGTGTTGCTGCATCATTACATGGGCGAAGTGGACGGCAACGTCGGTTCCTGGGGTTTCGCGCGCGGCGGCATGGGCGCGGTATCAAATTCCATCGCGGGTGCTTTTCAGGCGGCTGGAGGCGAGCTGCGAACCGAAGCGGGCGTCGACCGGATAATCGTGAAGAACGGTAAGACAGCCGGCGTCGCGCTTGAAAATGGCGATGAGATCTCGGCACCGGTGGTCGTCTCCGCCATGGACGTCAAGCGGACGTTCCTTAACTGCATGGACAAGGATGACCTGCCGGAGTCGTTCTACAAGCGCGTTGAGAATTTCAAGATTCGCGGTTCGTCGGGAAAACTGAACATCGCACTCGATGGTCTGCCGACTTTCCCGGCGCTGCCGGAGGGCAGTTCGCTGTATCACAGCGATATGCACTTCATCGATTCGATGGAACGCATGGAGCGCGCTTACGACGACTGGAAGGACGGCACATGGTCCAGAGACCCTTACGTCGATATGCTGATTCCGACACTGAATGACCCGACCATGGCGCCGCCCGGGAAACACTTCATGAGCTGCTTCGTTCAGTACTGTCCGTACCAGGTCGAAGGCCGCGCCTGGACAAGTGAAGAAAGGGATGCATTTGGCGCGACCGTCATCGACCAGATAGCCCGGTACAGCCCCGATTTCAAAGACCTGATTCTGCACGTCGAAATCAGGACCCCGCAGGATATCGAGGCGGAGATCGGAATCACTGAGGGCAACATATTCCACGGCGAATTGACGATGGATCAGCTGTTGTTCAATCGGCCGGTGCCGGGCTATGCACAGTACCGTGGTCCGGTAGACGGGCTGTACCTGTGTGGATCGAGCACTCATCCGGGCGGCGGCGTCATGGCGGCCCCGGGGGCAAATGCGGCACGGGAGATACTGTCCGATCTCAAGCGGCGGAACACGGTACCGGAGAATTTCGGGGATGACTAAGAATAATGGGTGAAAGATATGACGCGATCGTAGTGGGAGCTGGGCACAACGGCCTCGTGTGTTCGGCCCTGCTCGCCAAAGCCGGCAAGAACGTGCTGGTGCTCGAGGCGAACGAGCAGGTCGGCGGTGCTGCGGTGACGCGCGAGTTTGCCGACGGCTACTCTGTCTCGGCGTGTGCTCACCTTCTCTACCAGCTGCAGCCAGAGGTACGGAAAGAACTCAAGCTCGCGCCGACTTTGTCCAGCGAAGACATGACAACTATTGCCCTGGCCGAGAAGGGCAAGCACGTGCGGTTGACCTGGAATACGGTTGCAGGCGTATCCGATGCGGATGTCGCCAGCTATCGACGTTTCAAGAAACGCATGATGCGTTTCGCGGATCTGCTCAGAAAATACCTGAACAAAGCACCCCCTCGCCTCGGCACCAAAGATATGAAAGATCTCGTTACGCTGGGCCAGCTGGGCTTTGATATTCGCCGTCTGGGCAAACAGGAAATGCGGGAGTTTCTGAGGCTCATCGGCATGAATATCTACGATGAACTCGACGAGCGTTTTGAAAGCCCGTTATTGAAGGGCGCATTGAGTCTGGATGCCGTACTCGGCACTCATCTGGGGCCGCGGTCGCCCAATACGGTAATGACATATCTCTATCGGCTCGCCGGTGATCATGGCCGCGCCGCCATTCCAAAGGGTGGCATGGGAAGCGTCTCCGACGAGCTCGCGCATGAGGCGCGCGTTTCCGGCGCAACGATTCGTACCCAGATGCCCGTGAAACGCATCATCGTCGAGAATGGCCGGGTTACCGGAGTCGAAACCGAGGACGGCGAGCGTTTTGACAGTTATACGGTGATCTCCAACGCAGATCCTAAGCGCACCGTGATGGGACTGGTCGGCGCAAGACATGTAGAGACGGGCTTTGCCCGCCGCATTCATCATCTGCGCTCGAAGGGCAATGCTGCCAAGCTGCATCTCGCCCTCGACGGGCTGCCGATCATTGAAGGTCTGTCGAAGAAGGACTTTGCTGAACGTCTGGTGATCGCGCCGGACGAGCACTATGTTGAACGTGCATTCAACCCGGCCAAATATGGTGAAAGTTCGCCGAACCCGGTCATCGAAATGACGTTTCCGAGTTTTCGCGACCAGACACTCGCGCCGACCGGCAAGCATGTGTTATCGGCTGTGGTGCAGTACGCGCCGTACGATTTGAAAGGCGGATGGAATAAAGAAGCGCGAGAGACGTTCCGCCAGGCTGTGATCGATACGATTTCGAATTACGCGCCTGACATCGAACAGCGCATTACGGCGAGTGAATTACTGACGCCGGTGGACATCGAGCGCGAGTTTCATATCACGGGTGGGCACTGGCATCACGGCGAACTCACGCTGGACCAGTTTCTATTCGTCAGGCCGGTTAGCGGTGCGGCGCAATACCGCATGCCGCTCGATGGTCTTTATCTTTGCGGTGCCGGCGCGCATCCGGGCGGTGGCGTCAGTGGCGCAGCCGGAAGAAATGCGGCGAGAGCCATTCTCGGCCGGGAGAAAGCAGCATGAAGAGTCAAGCAGTTCACCAGGGACGCCTGAAGACGCCGTTCTATTCCCGGCTGGCGGCGCTCGATACCGTTAACGAATGGCACCAGTGGAAAGGCTATTCGAGTGCGGATTCCTTGTTTTGCGAAGACATCGAATACTTCGCGATCCGAAACGCGACCGCCGTTTTCGATCTCACGCCGATGACAAAGTACCGAATTACGGGTCCCGACTCGCTCGATTATCTCAACCGCCTGGTTACGCGCGACATGGCCAAGATTCGTCCGGGCCGGGTTGCTTACGCCGTTTGGTGCGACGATCAGGGACAGGTGATCGACGACGGCACGATCTTTCACCTGCGTGATGGTGAGTACCGCCTTTGCTCGCAGGAACGCCACTTTGCCTGGCTCAAAACGGCTGCCATCGGATTCGATGTAACGATCAGGCACGAGACCGAAGACGTTGCCGCCCTCGCCGTTCAGGGGCCGACGTCGTTCAGCGTACTTAAGACGATGGGCCTTGAAGGTCTTGAAGAACTCAAGCCTTTCGGATTGACGCACCTCAAATTCCAGGGCACCGAGCTCATGGTTTCCCGGACCGGGTTTACGGGTGACCTGGGCTACGAGCTCTGGATCGACCCCGACAAGGCCGAGGCACTCTGGGATGCGCTGTTCGAGGCCGGCAAGCTGTTCGGCATTCGCGCCATCGGAACTCACGCACTGGAGCTGGCGCGCATCGAGGCTGGTTTTCTCGCGGCCTACATGGATTTCCTGCCGGCCGACGAAACCGTGCGCACCGGCGTTTCGCGCTCGCCGCTGGAGCTCGGCCTCGAATGGCTGGTCGATTTCAAGAAACCGAACTTCAACGGCCGTCGGGCCCTTGCAGAAGAAAAACGAAACGGCTCGACGTGGCAGCTGGTGAAGCTCGATATCGAGGGCAACAAGCCGGCGCACCATTCTTATATTTTCGGCAACGAAAAAGCCAACAAAGGCCAGATTGGATTCGTAACCTCGGCTGCGTGGTCCCCGGTCTGCAAGCAAAACATCGCGCTTGGCACGGTTCGCACGCCGTACGGCAAACCGGGCAGTTCGGTCTGGGTCGAGATTTACTATCAGCGTGAGATGCACTGGAACCGCAAGATGGCTAAAGCGACAGTGGTCGACAAGCCGTTCTGGTTCCCGCCGCGCCGCAGCGCAACACCACCCGCACCATACTGAACGGGCCTGCGACGATGGAGCACCGGCTAAACCCGTTGCTACGGCCGCGTTCGGTTGCGATCGTCGGCGCGTCGAATCGACCCGACTCCATGGGCGAGTGGGTGCTCAAAAACCTGGACCGGGGCGGCTATCGTGGTGGCATCTACCCGGTAAACCCCGCATATGAAACGCTGCAAGGTCATCGCTGTTTTGCCGCGCTTGCCGATCTGCCGGAGACGCCGGATCTCGTCATTTTTGCCGTTGGCGACAGGCACCTTGAAGCCGTACTCGACGAGGCTATCGCTGCCGGAATTCCCGCAGCCGTCATCCAGTCGCCGCTGATTATTGATGATGACTCCTTACCCGTCTTGCGTGACCGAGTAAGGCAGAAGATCGAAAGTGCGGGGATGCTGGTGTGCGGTGGAAATGGCATGGGCTATTACAACGTTCGCGACCATGTGTGGAGCTGTGGTTTTGACAGCACAGCGCACGAAGCGCCTGGTAATGTTGCGCTGATAAGCCACTCAGGCTCCGGCATGTCGGGCATTATCGATTGCGAAGCGAGACTACGAATCAACGTTGCCGTGTCGACGGGCAATGAACTTGGCGTGACGATGGACGAGTACCTCGACTTCGTGCTCGACCTGCCCGAAACGCGCGTCGTCGGCTTGTTCGTTGAAACGGCGAGAAACCCTGACGGATTTCGGGCGGCACTTTCGAAAGCGTCGCAGAAGCGCATCCCGGTCGTCGCTTTGAAAGTAGGGCGCACGGACAAGTCGGCGGCACTCACGGTATCGCATTCGGGTGCAATCGCCGGGGATGATGCGACTTATGAAGCCTTGTTCAATCGATACGGCGTGCAGCGCGCACGCGATCAGGATGAGTTCGCCACCATGCTTATCATGTTCGCGGAACTGCACCCGGCCGGTGCCGGCGGCCTCGTGGCGCTGCACGATTCCGGCGGCGAGCGGCAGTTGCTCGTCGACCTTGCCCACGACGCCGGCGTGCCGCTGACTGAATTGTCGGAAACGACGGTGAGCGCACTGGACAAGATCCTGGACCCGGAACTACCTGCCGTAAACCCGCTCGATGCCTGGAGCCGCGGCGGACCCGATGCCGGCAGAGTTATGACGCAGAGCCTGTCACTGATGATGCAGGATGCCGGCGCCGCGCTGGCGGCCGTCATTCATGATCGTGCGCCGGGCGGAAAAATCTACGCGAGCTACCTGAGCTACATGCAGCGGGCCCGCGCCGAATCCGGAAAACCCGTGGCCCTCGTAGCTGCCCGACAGGGTACGGGGTACGACGAAGCCGTTGTCGCCAGCACTCACACGGGTTTTCCGGTGCTCGATGGTGTAAGCCAGTTTCTTCGCGGCGTGCATGCGCTTTTTGCTTATCGCGATTTCCTGCTGCAGGAAGCGCAAGATCCGGTCAGCCCTGACAGGACTGTCGTTAAAAAATGGCAGGGCCAGTTGCGGTCGGGAGGCACGCTCGCAGAGATTGACACCCTCCTGTTGCTCGAGGACTTCGGAATACCGACCTCGAAACCGGAAGCGGCGAGCAGCGAGGAAGAAGTCCTGGATGCCGCAAACCGCATCGGGTATCCGCTTACCCTGAAGACTGCGAAAGAGGGTTTGTTACACAAGACGGACAGGGGCGGCGTGATCCTCGGAATTCGCGATGCGGATCAGCTGCGACAGATGTACCAGTTTCTCAGGAACCGGCTGGGAAACGACGTACTTGTCGCCCCAATGGTTGCGACCGGCATCGAAATGTTCCTCGGGCTGAAGCGTGATCCACAGTTTGGCCCAATCGTGATACTGGGTTTCGGTGGCGTGCTGGCAGAGACGATCAACGATGTGCAGTTCGCGCTGCCACCGTTCGACGCGGCTTATGCGCGTCGCTGCATCGACAGGATGCGACTTCGTCCGCTGCTCGACGGTGTTCGCGGCAGCCCGGCCGTGGACATCGATAGCTTTTGTGAGACAGCTTCGCGCTTTTCAGTGCTGGCACATGCGCTTAGTGACGTATTGTCGGAGGTCGACGTCAACCCGGTCATCGTCAATGAGAACGGCGCGATCGCTGTCGATGCGTTTGCCGTCGGGCGCGATCGCAGAGAAACCGCACGTGTATAAACGTGATGGTGATTGGTTTCCGCAGCGACGGTAAATGTTGTTGGCAAAAAAGAACGGCCCCCGAAGGGGCCGTTCCCATCGTTGCTGTGAGCTACTTGGGCTCGTAAACAACTCTCAGATAACCAACCCGCCCCGGCAGGTCGTGGGAGACCGTGCTCAGGCCGATAACTCCGCATGGGAAGCAAACCGGTGGATCCTCGTCCAGCACGTTGTTGAATCCGAGCGTGATCGTTAGCGCATCGTCCAGGATATTCGGGTTATAGCTGGCCCGAAGATCGGTGAACATGACGGAGTCGAGATCAAAACCGTCAGCCGTTGTCATGTCGTCAGTCCACCGGAATACCAGCGAACCGTTCCAGCGATCGCGCATCCAGTCGATCGTCGTATTCAGCCGCAGCTCGGGAAAAGCCCTCGCGAACGTCTGATCCGTATGCTGTCCCTTCAGATCATTAACGCTCACACTGCCGTCCGGATTCCTGGTCGTTTCCTTGTAGTCGCTCAATCTGGTCGCGTTCATCTTGGCGTTGAATTGGCCAAATGACGTTTCCGGGCTGAGGTAGTTGACCATCAGATCGAAGCCCGATGCTTCTATGCCACCAATGTTCTGCAGCTGATTGTTAATCAGGCCGATCTGTCCCGCAGCCGACCGCGGCACGAGGGCGCACAGTGACGAATCCAGAGTTTCGACACAGGCATCGACCAGGTCACCCGGGTCCCGACCCTGAATCGCGTTGTCGATCTGCAGGTCGTAGAAGTCCAGCGACACCGTGACGCCGTCGGTCCAGTCCTGATTTTCGGACCAGGACGGGCTGTAGACGATTCCGGCGGTCCAGTTGTCGGACTCTTCCGGAGACAGCGTTGGGTTGCCGGCGGATACGGCCGAAAACTGCGGGTTTACCTGTGCTAAACCAGGAAGCACACCCAGATCGAAACAGTTGGCCTGGATATTGGCCGGCTGCGGTGTATCGCGGCCGCCGGCGCCAGAACCCAGGATAGCCGTGTAGTCAGCGCAGGGATCGAAATACGTGAAGTCCTCACGGGCCGCGCCGCCGAACAGTTCGCCGATTCCCGGTGCTCGGAAGCCCGTGGAGAAAGACGCGCGCAGCGAAACGTCTTCATAGATCCGCCACAGACCGCTCGCCTTGTAGGTCGACTCGCTGCCGAAGGTGCTGTAATCCGAACTCCTGACGGCCAGGTTGACCTCGGCGTAGTCAGCTCCGGAAACGCCTTGCAGCAGCGGGATATTCAGCTCGCCATAGAATTCCGTCACATCGAATGCGCCGGCGGTGCCACCGGACGGAATTCCCGCTGTTTCTCCGCGTTCGGCAATCGGATCCGGACGGAAGGAGCCTTCGTGATCCCGGTATTCGAAGCCTGCCGCAAACGCCAGATTGCCGGCCGGCATCTCTGCCAGGTCGCCGCCGATGTTAAATGCGAAGTTTTTCAACGTCTGCTCGCTGAAATCGCGCTGCGTGTAGGTGATGAAATCGAGCATCTCCTGGGTGAACGAGCCAGAACCGTCCGGACCCTGGCCGCCAAACAGGTTGAACGGTACGCAGTTGGGAACGGCGTCACATACGGCAGGATCGTCAAGCGCAATCTGAAGTTTGGCCTGGTTGTGAGAATTGTATTTCTCCTGGAAGCCGCGGTTGTCGCCGTAGCCGCCCACGAGATCCCAATAGAAGTTCCGTCCGCCCGCGGAGAATTCACCGACCAGACCCATCGAGTACATGTAGGTATTGACGTCCTGGAAGAACAGGCGTCCGCCGGATTCCAGCGGGCGTCGACCGAAGAAGATGGCGGTCCCATCCGCTACCGACAGATCCACGCCAAATGGATTGTAGGGGTTCAATGCCGAAATCACGGTGTTGTCGGCTATGCGGTTGCCGCAGTCGAAGAAGCACAACGGTTCCGGCGCCGCCTTGGTTGCCGACGAACGGTTGGTGTACGACAGCGTCGCAAACAATGTCACCTGGGGTGACAACTCGTGGCGAACGTTGGCATAGAAATTGACGCGCTCGTTCGGCGTCTTGAGGAAGTTGTAACCGGGGCCGTTGTAGTTGAAGCGATCCGCATTCGTAAACGGATGAAAGTCACCGCCATTAAGGTCATTTACATCAAAGAACGGGATATTTTGGTCACCGTCGTTCAATACGCCGTTATTGAGAGTAAGGCTCGCTACGCCGCAGTCGGGATCTGTTGACGTGCAGGTCGGATCAAGCACGCCGTTCCTGTACAGACCGATAGCCGAGCCCAGAATGAAGCGACCCTGTGGAGTGAATGACGAGCAGAAGGAACCATCAACGTCACAGCTAGTCGCATCCGGGTTCGGATAAGCAGAGCGGCTTCGATTCCAGGTCTCGATGCCTTTTTCGTCCTTGTAGCTCGCGCTCAGTATGAAATCGGTCGTGTCGTTACCTCCTCCCCAAAGGGCCGAAATCTCGAACGTCTCGCCATCACTATCGGAGATGTAGCTGCCGGTCTGCGCTTCGACCTTGAAGCCCTCGTAGTCCTGATTCGTGATGACATTGACGACACCACCGATCGCGTCGGAGCCGTAAATTGCCGATGCGCCATCCTGCAATATCTCGATTCGCTCGATGACATTGTCCGGAATCGTGTTCAGGTCCACGGCGCTGGGCACACCTGACGCCGATGCGCCGGCAACCCAGCGTCTGCCGTCAACAAGAACGAGCGTGCGCTTGGCGCCGACATTGCGGATCGATAGCTCCACTGCCCCGGCGCCAATGCCGGCACCGTCCTGCGGAAACCCGGAGTTGCCGGGCACGTTGAACTGCGAATTGATCGCCGAACCGGTGATCGGCAGCTGCCGCAGGGCATCGCCGAGGTTAGTCAGGCCAGTCCGCTCCAGATCCTGGGTATTGATGTCCATGATCGCGACGGGCTCGTCGAGCGGATCCCGGCGTATACGCGACCCCGTGACGATAACCTCTTCCACGGCTTCGTCAGCGCCCGCATCCTGCGCGGCCGCAGTCGATGAATAAATCGAAAAAACTGAAAGTACCAAGGCGACACTGAGTCCGCTGGCAATGGGTACACGGTATTTCATTTTCGTCCCCCGTTTATTTATTGACTTAAAGAGCGCTTTGAGGGCTGTGTTGCGGCAGCGCCACAAATAACTCCAACTCCCCTCCAGTATAGCTCAAGAATAAGCCGATAGAATCAATTCACTGCTTGGGGAGATGTTGTTTTCAGACCACCATATACCGGTTTGCCCTCGAACAACGTCAGCACGACACTGGCGTCGGATATCTCTCCGGGCTCTATCTCGAACAGGTTGCGATCAATGACGATCAGGTCCGCGAGTTTGCCTTTCTCGATGGAGCCGGTGCTGTCATCCTGCTTGTTGATGAAAGCGGCGTTGATCGTAAACGCCTCGATTGCCTGCTGCAGGTTGATGCGCTGCTCGGGGTTCAGCACCTCGGTGTTATGCGATTCGGCGTCCACTCGCGTGATTGCCGTCTCGATCTGCGGAAAGGGATTCGCCGTCGAAACGGACCAGTCACTGCCGAACGCCACCTTGCCGCCGGCATCAATGACCGACTTGATCGGGTACATCCATTTTGCACGCTCCTCGCTGATAAACGGAAGCGTGAGGTCGACAACGTAATCGTCTGCATAGGCCCAGAGGGGCTGGAAGTTGGCTGTGACATCGAGCTCGGCAAAGCGGGGTATGTCCGCCGGGTCGATGATCTGTAAATGCGAGATATGATGGCGGTGGCCGAGTTCACCGTTTCGATTACGCGCTTCTTCGATCGCATCGAGCGACTGTCGAATGGCACCATCTCCGATAGCATGAAAGTGTACCTGGAACCCGTCGGCGTCGAGCAGGCTGACCGCTTCCTTCAGGAACTCGGGTTCAACCATCGGAATGCCGCGCGTGCCTTCTTCGGTGAGATACGGTTCCAGCATGACGGCCGTATAATTTTCCATGACCCCGTCCTGCATGATCTTTACGGTGGTCGGTCGAATGTGTCCCTTATTGAACCTCTCGCGCAGCTCCAGGAGATGCGGAATTTGTTCTTCCGTTTGGTCCCGCTCCCACCAAAGGGAGGCGACAACGCGCAGATTCAGGTCGGCGGCGGCATCGAGCGCCGCGTAGGCCTCGAGATCGCCCTCATACACAATGGCGTCCTGAATCGATGTAATTCCGTATCCGTGCAGCATGTCGCGGGCGTACCTGAGCCCCTGCAAACGTTCCTCGAGCGTTGTTTCGGGGATGTGTCGCGTCACGAGTCCCATAGCGCCTTCCTGCAGGCTGCCGATCGGTTCGCCGGATTCAGGGTCGCGGTCGATGATGCCGTCGGGTGGATTCGGCGTGTCTTTGGTAATGCCGGCGATCTCGAGGGCAACAGAATTGGCCCATCCGGAGTGGCCGTCCGCCGAACTCAGGTACACGGGACGATCCGGCACCAGTTCATCGAGGATCTTGCGGCTCGGTGATGCGCCGGGGCCGAACACCGCCATCGACCAGCCGCCGCCCAGAATCCACGGCGCGTCAGGATTGGCCGTTGCGTACTCGGAGATCTTGACCCGGTAAAGTGCAACATCATTTAGACTGTTGAGATCACACGCCCGAGCTTCAATGCCGCTCATGATCGGATGAATGTGCGAATCCTGAAACGCCGGCAACATCAGGCGACGCCGCAGGTCATGTACAGCGGTATGCGGGCCGATTAAGCTGCGAACGGCGTCGTCCGACCCGACGAAAACGATTTTCCCGTCGCGAATCGCGACCGCCTGCGCCCACGGCTGATCCGGATTGACTGTGTAGATGCGGCCCGAATGATAAACCGCATCGGCCAGCTTAATCTCCGGCGCCGCTTTCGTTTCGGCGCCTTTGTCGGCCCTTTCAGCGGGCGCTGAGGATTCCGGAGCTTGCTGGCATGCTGTGAGCAGTCCGATGATGAGCAACATTCCGATAAGTCTCGACATAAACTCACTCCGTGCTCAGGTAAATTCCCATTTCTGGCGATAATGCCATGATCAATCCGAAAAGGTCACGGGATCAAGCGGCCGTCGATTTACCGATAAAGAAAAGACGTCGGGGCGTGCATAGTGGCCACAAACGTCCAGTGACCGCCGAGCGCGACGCGCCTCCTCCCTGTCGATTTCGGCGTACAGGACGCTTTTTTCCCGGCGCATTGGCCCGACAACGAGCTCACCCATTGGGTTGACTACGACCGCATTGCCGTCGGTGATCCATTCCTCAGGAGCAAACAGTCTGTCGCGTTCCGGGAAATCAACCGGCACGTCACCACCTTGCAGCGCGGTCGCGGTTGAGATTACCCAACAACCGCCTTCGGTCGAAATGTGGAGCATGCTCGCCAGCCAACGGTCGGAACAATCCCAGGTCGGCGTTACCAGGATGTCGATGTCCTGGGCATACAGGGCATATCTTGCCAGCGGCATGTACGCCTCCCAGCAGAGCAGCGTACCCAGCCGGCTAGCCGGCGTATCGATCACGCGGAGGCCCGTCGCGTCACCGATGCCCCACACCATGCGCTCGGGATTGGTGGGCATCAATTTGCGGTGTCGATTGAGAATGGCCCCGTCCGGACCGATAACGACCACGGTGTTAAAAAGAGTGGTGCCGCTAAATTCGCTGTCGAGCTCGTGCACACGGAAATAATAGTGACGTTGTGTTTTGACGCCGGTCCTGTACCGGCTGCAGGTGGTCTCGCGACAGGTCAACAGCGTGTTGCCGCAGCCGGGTATGGATGTTCGCCGCAAGAGTCATGTCTCCACCGGGTCGAAGGCGCCAGACCCACGTTGGATAGCCGGGAATGTACGCTTCGGGGAAAATGAGGAGTGACGCGCCCTCGGCAGCCGCCTCGTCGACGGAATCAAGCATGCTTGCAATGGTTTTCGGCCGGTCTAGCAAAACCGGCGGTCTTTGAGTGACGGCGACTTTCGTAGCCATGAGCGTTCCCCTTATTATTGGAATAATTCGTCAGGCTCGAGATTGTTCGAATACCGTTTCGTAATCTGCCGTATCCACCGGCGCACATTCTATGTGCTGATCTTTCGGTTGGTGTTCCCGCATGCGGTTGTACAGAAGTCCGTGCGCCGTTTGCGCCAACGAGTCCGCGATAATGCCGTTTGGGCTGTCGCAGTTCCTGGCCATTTCCATCAGTCGATCGAATGTCCTGACAAAATTTCCTGTATGACGGCGACGAATCTCGGTCTTGTAAAACAACGCCTCGTAACCGCCATAGGCGTCTGCGTCAAATAGCAGGAATTCGCGCGCAAATACGGCGTCATCGCGCCTGGCAAGCATGTGCCACATCTCCGATATTCGTTCTCTTGGAACGAGCTGACCCTCCGTTGCACCGACACAAGAGATGAACAGCATGCCGGTTATGCCACCCAGCTGGCCCTTGACGCTCTCGGCGATTTTGAAAAACGTTTCCTGACGCGCGTTCATCTCTGTGGCCGCGATAGCCTGGGTCTGTTTTTCGGATTGGATCGAGGTCTGACGAAGAACCTCGGTATTGTCGGCCAGCTCTCTTTGCTGAATAAAGAGGCCGATGACCAGCCACAGGAACGCGAGCGGTGCGAACGCGCCTTCAAGGAAACTGCCGATATCCTCCAGCGGTATGTCGTAGATTGTCGCTTGGCTGAATTTGCCGCCGCGAATATAAACGACACCGGCGATGAGCCAGAGTACGGTAATGATGCTGCCCATGAAGATGCGCCAGTCGGTCTGGCGCAGACGTTCAATTGCTCTCGTAACCATGGCGTATACCTCTGAAACCGTCTGCGACGATTAGCCTATTGCAAGACACTTTATACGCAATGACGCGCTCGATGCTATTCTAGGAACTGACCATGGACCAACGAAGAATCATCTGGACGCTGCTTGCGCTAATAGCTTCGGCGGTTGCAGTGAGCGGTGTGGCCGACCACGCGGCCGATTCCTATGCCCAGGATGCGCTCAAACGGGCGCTCGTGACGTTTGCGGCGGCGCGTACGCTCAACGGCGTCATTTCGGTCGTTCAAAGTACCGAGGTTGGCGTCGGCGTGACGGTCGCGGTTGGTCAAATCCTGGACCCGATCAACGACCTGGTCGAACAGTTCTCCAGCGTTATGCTGGTTGCGGCCAGTTCCCTCGGCCTGCAAAACGTGCTGCTGACCATCACGGCGTCGCGGTTCGTGACCATCGCGATGATCGTTGCTTCGATACTGGCCGTTGTCATTTTATGGACGCCGCGCTTAAACAAAAACAAGATAGCGGCGGGAGCGTCGCGAATACTCCTCGTGATGCTGGTTGTCCGATTCATTATTCCTGTGCTGGTCATAGGAACCAACCTGGTCTCCGATGCCTTTCTGGTGCCGCAGCAGGCTGAAGCGACAGCAGCACTCGAGGTGACGGGAAAATCGATCAAGGAAGCGAATGTCGACGTGAAGACTCCGCCCATCGATGACCCGTCGATAATGGACCGCCTCAATTCGGTAATCGACGAGTCGCTGGCCTCCGTCAATATCTCTGATCGTCTGGCGAGTCTGCAGGAAAATGCATCGAAAGCCGCTGAGCACATAGTGGATCTCATCGTTTTGTTTGTGCTGCAAACGATAATCCTGCCGCTGGCCTTCCTCTGGCTGCTCGTACAAATGCTGAAGGGAATCACCGCGAGGTGGACGCAGTTCTAGCCAGCAAGGCTTTTGAAGACAACCGTCGGCAAGCTCGCAGGTGAGCTGGCGATAGCGATGGCGCCGGCGTTGCTCAGCTCCTCGACCGATCCGTAGCCATAAGCAACTCCGATTGGCCTCATGTCGTTCGCGATTGCCCCGATCAGGTCGTGCTTGCGGTCACCGACCATCATGCGTTTTTCTGCGTCCGGATTTTCGTCGATCGCGTACTTCAACAGCTCGGCTTTGTTGGATCGTGTGCCGTCCAGTTCGCAGCCATACACCTCCTCGATAAAAGGCCCCATGCCGAAATGTTCGACGATGCGCTTTGCGTGCACCCGCGGCTTGCTGGTGGCGACGAACAGGGTGTAGCCGGCAGCAGAAAGTGTTTCCAGCGCATCGAGTATTCCCTCGTATAGTCTGTTCTCCCGCCAACCGGCGTCTACGAATCGCGCCCGGTACAAAGAAATTGCTTTAAGCGTCAGGTCCTTGCCGACCATCTGCGGAAACGTCTCGTACAGAGGTGGGCCGATGCAACTGTGCAGGTATTCGTCACTCGGGTGAGCGAAACCAAGTTCATCGAGCGCGTACAAGATGCACCTGGTAATGCCTTCGTAGGGGTCGGTTAGTGTGCCGTCGAGATCAAAGTAGATATGGCATTGCTGATTTACCCTGGTCATCGCGTAGTATCATGCCGTCTTTCTTGTTTGGATCGTGAAACAATAGCCCAATAGCATCGACGGTGTCCGCTATTATTCCTCCGGCTACCGTGGTGCGGTGAATCGCCAGGACGTGTCGTGCAGAAAGAGAAGAAACTGCCTTCGGGCTATCCCGATACCTATTTCGCGGCCACGGCCGTGGGCATGCGCGATCACCTGGCGCTGGCAGGGACTGAGCGTGCTGACGTATGTGTCATTGGTGGTGGTTTTACCGGGTTATCCGCGGCGCTGAACCTGGCGGAGCAGGGATTCGATGTCGTCTTGCTCGAGGGGGAGCGCATTGGCTTCGGCGCATCGGGTCGCTGCGGTGGGCTTGTCGGCAGCGGCCAGCGCAAAGATGTGATTGAAACCGAAGAAGCTTTCGGCTACGAGCGGTCGAGGCAACTATGGGATTTCGCCGAACTGGCAAAGAACGAGATTCGGGAGCGAGTGACAAAACACGCGATTTCCTGTGACTTGCAAAACGGCCAGCTGGTGGGCGTTCATAAAAAGCGCTATCAGGGTTGGCCACAGGAGCTGAGCGACAAGCTGGCTGAGCGATACGAATACCCGCACTGCAAGTCGCTGAATGCAGAACAAACGAGAGCGCTCGTTGCGACCGACGGTTTTCTGGGAGCGCTGTACGATTCGCAGGCCCTCGCGCTGCATCCATTGAACTATACACTCGGTATCGCGAATGCTGCCGCGAATGCCGGTGTGCGTATTTTTGAGCGATCACGCGTGACAAGCTATTCGCGAACAGAGCCGGCGCTCGTTGAGACATCGCAGGGCTCGGTGAAGGCCGATTTCGTGGTCCTGGCCTGCAACGGCTATCTTGACAAGCTCGAACGCCGGATCGCCCGCAAAATAATGCCGATCAATAATTTCATGATTGCAACGGAACCACTGGGTGAGCGACGCGCAAGTGAACTCATCAATGGACGATTTGGCGTTCACGACACACGTTTTGTTGTCAATTACTTTCGGCTTTCGGAGGACCATCGCCTGTTGTTCGGTGGTGGTGAAAACTACCGTCGCGAGTTCCCGGCCGACATATCGAAGTTCGTTCTTCCCTATATGCTCAAGCTGTTTCCGCAGCTCGACGATGCCAGGATCAACTACGCATGGGGTGGCACCCTGTCGGTCACCGTCAATCGCCTGCCACATTTTGGACGCCTGGAACCGAATGTGTACTTTGCGCAAGGCTACTCCGGACACGGTATCTCGACGGCGAATTTCGCGGGCAAGGTCATCGCCGAGGCCATTGGCGGTACAGCGACACGATTTGATGTATTTGCGGGGCTGCCGACACATATATTCCCGGGCGGCACGCTGCTGCGTTACCCGGGCATGGTGCTTGCCATGCTCTACTATTCGCTGATCGACAGGCTCTGAGACAGCACGTACCTGCGGACGGCTTCCGATTCTTCGATGCCGAGTTCGAAGCGCGGCATGCCGTTAATTTGAAGCGCGCCGCCGATCACGATGCCGTGCCACGCTGCGTGCGTATCTGCCGTTGCGTAACGCAGGTCCGGCACTGAACCACCGAAACGGGCGACGGCGTTGTTGCCGTGACAGCCTTTGCATTCCCGGCTGAAAACCTGTTGTCCCCTTTCAAGCTCCTCCGGGCTTGCATCCAGCTCCGGCTGCGGCGGGAGTGGACGCGATTCGGCTCTTGGCGACGGTATTGATGTCTTTTCGTTCAGCGCGAATGCCATGAGCCGCGTCGGCCCGTGTATCTGCTCACCGGCGTGCATTTGTGGATAGACGAACTGAACGCCGCCGCCTGCACCAACAGGCACCAGGACGTACTGCTTGCCATTGAGCGAATAGCTGACAGGGGCCGCCGTGATGTTTGAGCCGGTCGCGACGGACCAGAGTTTCTCGCCGCTGTCTGCCGCGTAGGCACTGAACCGGCCGAAGGCATCGCCCTGAAAGACGAGGTTACCGGCCGTGGCCAGAACGCCGCCGTTGAACGGAAGGTCGTGATCGACTGTCCAGCGCGGCCGGTTTGCTACCGGATCCCAGGCGACGAGTTTGCCCGGGCTGAACGGCCGTCCGTCAACTTCGGTGAGCATTTCAAGCGTGTCGACGAAATCACCGTTGTCGTAACCCGTCACAACTGTCGGGACGTCAATGACGGGGATGTAAACGAGCTGGAGCTGCGGGTGATACGCCATCGGATTCCAGCTGTGCGCACCCCACATATTTGGCCAGACGGCGACAGCGTCATCAGGTCGCGCCCAATATTCAGCAGCCGGATCGTAAACGGGCCTGCCCGTCTCGAGGTTGATGTGTGTCGCCCAGTTAACCTTCGCAAACTTGTCCGCGGCAATTAGCTCGCCCGTATGCCGGTCCAAAACGTAATGAAAACCGTTCTTCGGCGCGATCAGCAGCGTCTGCCGTTGCTTGCCGTCGATATTCAAATCCGCGAGAATGATGTTCATCGTCGCGTTGTACTCCCAGCTGTCCTCGGGAACAGTCTGGTAGTGCCAGACGTACTCGCCAGTGCCAGCGTTGACCGCAATGACAGACGAAAGAAACAGGTTGTCGCCGCCATCCGGACTGCGCAGGCGAAAGTCGTACGGTAATGCACCTGCAGTGCCGAAAAACAGTAGCCCTGACTCGGGGTCGTAGGTCATCCCGTTCCAGGCGCTGCCGCCGCCGCCAAATTTTTCAAGCGCCGTTCCGGACCAGGTCTTTGCGGCCATTTTCATTGCAGCTGACCTGTTTTCTTCGGGCCTGTCACTCGGGACCGTATAAAAACGCCATTTGAGTGCACCGCTTTTGATGTCGTAGGCCGAGACATAACCGCGATTCTGTTCGTACGATTCCGAGCCGGCGTTCCCCACAAACACGCTGTCACCGCCAACGTAGGGCGAATCGGTGATTCTGTAGCCCTGCCCCGGATCGCAGGTTTGCGCCGACCAGGCTTCTTTGCCGGTTTTCGCGTCCAGCGCGATGAGCCGGCAGTCCGCGGTTGTCGCAAGAACTTTACCCTGCCAGACGGCGACGCCCCGATTGACTCGAGCAGCCCACGATAATTCAGGATATTGCGCGAGTCGGGAGCGCACGTCGGGGTCATATTGCCAGATGACACTGCCGCTCGCGGCGTCGATTGCAAACACCAGCGAGTACGCGCCGGACAGGTAGATGATACCGTCAACGACGATCGGAGTTGCGGATATTCCGTCGGGTACTGGGAGATTTGTGGCCCACGCGAGTCCGAGTTCAGTAACAGTTTCGTCATTTACGGCGCGCAGCGGGCTGAAATGCTCGCCACGAAAGTTGCCGCCTTTAACAAACCAGCTGCTGCCCTTCCCGGCCTCTGTGAGGACGCGCTCGTCTGTGACATCACCGGCCGCGAACAGGCAGGGTGTCGCCAGCAAGAGCGAGACTACGCAAGTTACTTCCCGATATCGCCATTGCTGCATGCTGAGTTTCCAATTGCCAGCGCCAGCGCATATTGTGGATTAACCTCGACGCCAAGGCTAATCTTGAGCATTGGCAAAACTCCGCAGCAAGGCGGGCGAAGATAGGAGGGGTGCGCATGAGAATAAGCAGCGTTTGGAATTCAGGGCTACTGGTTCTTACAGGGATCGTGGCAGCCGCATCGGCGCAAGAGCCGCCCCAGCCGGCGAAATTGTCGCGCGCCGATATTGCCGGGGAAGCGTTTGATCGGCCGGAAATGATCAGGCAAACGGCGAATGGCAACACGACGCTCGATCTAACGTCGTTCCTTTCGAGCGACAAGAAATTCGCTTCGGGTATGTACAGGTCCGGTTCCGTACGCCTTGAAATCAACGAGCCTTACGGTGTCGATGAATTCATGTACTTCCTGGAAGGCGGCGTAACCCTTACGTCCAGCGATGGTGTCGTGCAAGTTATTGGTGCCGGTGAAGCTGTGACCATTCCAAAAGAATGGACGGGCGTTTGGGACACGCAGGGATACACAAAGATATGGGTGATCTACTCAAAGGACGGGTCCGGGCTTGAATAACAGAGTCGCAGCGGCGTTGGCTGGCCTCGCGTTACTGAGCGCCTGCGGCGAGCGTACAGCCGAAAAGGAAGCTGCGGATTTCGTCTTCACGAATGCCGCGGTTTACACCGCGAACGAAGAACAGCCCTGGGCGGAAGCCGTCGCGATTAAAGGCGACGAAATTGTCTATGTCGGCAATGCGGCAGGGGCAGAAGCGCTGGTCGGTGCCTCAACCATACGTAGCGACGTGCGCGGGCAACTGCTGCTGCCTGGCTTCATCGATTCGCACGTGCATCCAGTCGCCGGCGGCGCCTACGCGACCGCGCTTTCCCTGGATACGTCGGGCAGCGTTGAGGACTGGGTTGCCGCGATTGCGGACTATGCAGCCGAAAACAAAGACGCGCCGGTCCTGTTCGGGTACGGCTTTCTGGCGACGACGTTCGGGCCCGTTGGCCCGACCCGGCAGCTTATCGATGACATTGTCCCGAATCGACCCGTGCTGATCATGGATGAAGGTTTCCACGCCGCCTGGGCAAACACGGCAGCGCTTGAAGCACTGAACATCACCCAGGACACACCTGACCCCGTTCCAGGCTTCAGCTACTATAAACGCGACGCCGACGGCGATGCGACCGGTTACTTGCTCGAAGGGACAGCGGGCATGGCGATGGACGGCCTCGACGTGATTACCGAGGAGATTGTGGTCGAGGGTCTTGGCATTGTCCTCGACATCATGAATGCCTACGGCGTCACGGCGGCTTTCGATGCTGGCGTAATCGGCTACGAGCACATCGCCGCGTCAGTATTGAAGCGAACCGAAGAGAATGATGATCTGACGGTGCGGCTGGTCGGTTCGTACCGGCCTCGGGGGCCCGAGGATGCGGGCGATGCAGTAGACAACGTCCTCCAATGGGGCCGCATGATCAGGGGCGAGCGCTACCGTTACAACGTTTTGAAAATCATGGATGACGGCACGGTCGAGGGCCGCACGGCCGCGATGTTCGAGGATTACCAGGGCGAGCCGGGCAACAGCGGCGAGACGGTCTTTACGCAGGAAGAGATGACGTCAATGGTCGTGGGCGCGGCAGGAAACAATGTCGATGTGCACATTCACGCCCTCGGTGAACGCGCGATACACGAGGCGCTGAATGCTATCGAAGCGGCCCGACAGACCGCGCCCGAAAGCAGCACCCGCTACGCGATCTGTCACATCCAGGTCATCACGGACGAGGATCTGCCGCGATTTTCCGAGCTCGACGTCATTGCCCAGGGCACGCCGCTGTGGGCGTCATACGATACCTACGGCAAGCAATTTGTCAGTGACGACCAGTTTAGACGGTTCTGGCGCTTTAAAAGTCTCAAGGATCTCGGCGTGCGACTCTCGTTCGGCAGCGATTTTCCGGCCAGCGGTGCGGGCACGCTGGGCCTTTCGCCGGTCGTGCAGATCGAAATCGGGCACACGCGGCAGAATCCGGGAGAGCCTGAGGCGCCGATACAGCCGCGAGAAACCGAGCGGCTCGACGTCGAAAGCCTGGTTCGCGGCTTCACGATCAATGCGGCCTACCAGATGCACATGGAAGACGAGATCGGGTCGATCGAGGTTGGCAAGAAGGCAGATCTCGTCATTCTGGATGAGAACATTTTCGAGATTGACGCTTATGATATTCACAAGGCCGAAGTTGTCCTGACCATGATGGATGGCGACATAGTCTATAAGCCGGCCGCGGAGTAAGCTGTTTTGAACGAATCAACCATCAAGGTAGCGGTCGTTACCGGCGGCGGCCATGGCATCGGCCGCGCGCTGTGTCGCCGCCTGGCAAAGGACGGCGCGACTGTCGTCGTTGCAGATATCGATGAAGCCGCGGCGTCGGTCGTTGCGAAGGAGATCGGCGGTGTTGCCAGAGCGCTCGATGTCAGTAACGAAAAGGCGATAGCCCGGCTCGTGGAGGAGGTCGAACAAGCTCACGGGCCGATCGACATGTTTATCTCGAATGCGGGCGTTGGTTATGGCGACGGCGCCAGCGGCGCCATTTCCGCCGAAGGTGGTATGAACCCGATCGACGATCGTTGGGATATATCCTGGCAGGTAAACGTCATGGCACACGTCTTCGCGGCGAGGGCGCTCGTGCCACGTATGCTAAAACGCGGTCGCGGCCATCTCGTGAACGTTGCGTCGGCGGCCGGACTCCTGAGCCAGATCGGCGATTCGGCATACACGGCGACCAAGCACGCGGCCGTCGGATTCGCCGAGTCGCTGGCTATTAACTACGGCGATGCCGGCATCGTTGTATCGGTCGTGTGCCCGCAGGCGGTGGCGACGCGAATGATCGGCATCGAGGACGATTCGGATTCGCTGGAGGGTGGCTTCAGGGGCAATGACGTGGACGGTATAATGAGGCCGGACGCTGTGGCCGACATCATCGTTGATCAGGCGCTGGCCGGTCGCTTCCTGATTCTTACGCATCCACAGGTGACCACCTACGTGCAGCGCAAGGCGAGCGATCACGACCGCTGGATCGGCGGAATGCAGCGTTTTCGAAGAAAATTGCTTTAGGGCGAACCACTTTGCTGCCACAGCACTGACGAGCGCTGAGCCGAGCGGCAGTAGGCAAGCACGGGCCCGTTACTGTCCGCCACAACACTCTTGAACCGTTCGATCATTGCTGCCGTGATGCCGGTGCTCGAAATCGGCAAATGGTGAAACGCAACGCCATGAATTGCACACTCGGCGGCGATCGATGCGGCAGTTGGTTGCCCAGGATCTTCGCCGTCCGGGCGATTGCAGACGATTGTGACGAACCCGTCGTTTCTGAGTGCCTCGACATCGGAGGGCTGTATTTGGCTGGCGACACAGCATGCGACCGTCAGTTTGTAGATCTGCATGGTCTTCTTATTTCTTGTTTTTCAGCAATTCATCAAGACCGGCAAACGGCGTATGCGAAGACCGGGGCACCGACTCCTCGCCCGGCGTGCCGCCCGTGTTTGAATCAGTCGCTTGATACCGCGCGTGCTCGTTGTCGTGACAGTAGAGACAGAGTAGCTCCCAGTTGCTGCCGTCAGGTGGATTGTTGTCGTGGTTGTGGTCTTTGTGATGCACCGTGAGCTCGCGCAGGTTTTCGCCGCTGAATTCCCGCCCGCAGCGCGCGCATATCTTGGGATACAGCTTGAACGCCTGCGCCCGGTATCCGTTTTCGCGCTCGTCGCGCTCGCGTCGGGCCATTGCCACTATCTTGTCATCAGGTCCAATGTTCACATTCGTTTTCTTCAATGACATGTATAGAGCCTCGAGTTACGAACCGGCTTTCAACAGAATCCAGAAAAGCGCGAATCGCCGGGCTTTCTGCAATGTTTGGAGACGCAAGCTCGTTCATCCTAGACTGCATTGATCGGAATTTTCACATAGCGGATACCGTTGTTCTCGGGATCCGGCAGACGGCCAGCCCGAATGTTCACCTGGATAGCCGGCAGCAATAGTTTTGGCATCCCGAGCTGACGATCGCGGTTCTCGCGCGTTTCGACAAACGCTTCTTCGGACACGCTCTTGTTAACGTGTATATTGCCGTCACGTTGCGCAGCTA
Source organism: Gammaproteobacteria bacterium (assembly GCA_029863125.1). Taxonomy (GTDB): domain Bacteria; phylum Pseudomonadota; class Gammaproteobacteria; order Steroidobacterales; family Woeseiaceae; genus UBA1847. Next base: position 74,621 of record JAOTWB010000001.1, on the reverse strand, counting down.
CCGTGGTTTCCCACGCGAATTCATCGCGCCCGGGCGCCTTGTAGTCGTGGCACATGAATAGTCGCGTGTCGCCGGGCAGTGCAAAAATTTTCTGGATGGAGCGGTACAGTTGCGCTGCGCTGCCGCCGGGAAAATCCGTGCGCGCGGTACCGAAATCAGGCATGAACAGCGTGTCCCCGACATAGGCCGTGTTGCCAATGACGTAGGTCACGCACGCCGGCGTATGCCCTGGTGTCGCGGTCACGCTTGCACTGAGGCTGCCGATATCGAAGGTGTCGCCGTCGTCGAACAGAAGATCAAACTGCCTGCCGTCCACGGCGAGGTCAGGTAAGTTGAACACACTTTTAAACGTCGACTGGACCGCCGTAACGCCCCGTCCGATAGCCGTCTGGCCTCCGAGCTGTTCCTGCAAAAAAGCTGCGCCACTGATATGATCGGCGTGTACATGGGTTTCGAGAATCCAGTCGATCGCGAGTTCGTTCTCCTTTACGTATGCGATGAGCCCATCCGCCGAAACGGTTGACGTGCGGCCGGAAGCGGGATCGAAATCGAGTACGGAGTCTATTATCGCAGCTCGCCCGGACGCCGGATCGCTCACCACGTAGCTAACCGTGAATGTCGCCTCGTCGAAAAATGCTTGTACTTCCGGTTTTGACATGATTCGCCCGGTACAGGAAACGTCTCCTCATTATAGGGTTGCATCGGCCAAGTAACAGCATGATCAAGACTATATTTCTCGCGACCCTGCTGCCGCATTTTGCGGCTGGCTCAATACTGCTTCGCGAATTTTGTCGATCTGCGGCTTGAGTTTCGTCGGCACTTTGCCGAGACAGTGTTTTTCACGTGGGCAGCTGGAGCTGCGCTGGCAAATAATCGTAGCGTCAGTCGCTGCTCCTTCAGCAATCCAGCCGATATTCAGAATCTTGGAGATGCTTTCAAGCTGCCTGCGCGCCTCTCCCGGGATCGGCGCCGATCCACCGCTGCTATTACAGCTCGCCTCGATCATGTCGATAGTGCGTTTCGGGTCGATGCTTTGTGCAACGAGCGCGGGCGAAAGGTCGACGCCCGCGCACACTACGTGCGGATTTCCGGCGGCGTCCTTGCTGCGTATTGACTGACAGCAGTAAAGTCGTTTGTCGTCGCCGCTTCGCAAAACGGAAATTTGCGAAGAGGGGTCGGTCGATCGGGTATTCAGCATCCGAAAGACCGCCCAGTGTTGGCAAGGATCCGATACCAGGGTCATGTTTCCCCATGGCAACGGAATGCCGTTGCCGCGGAAAACGGCCCGCAGATGTCCGGGCGGGTAAGCGTCGAAATAGTGCCAGTGCGGATACGGAGAAACACTTGGCATCCTTCTCATGACCAGGGTCTTCGTCAGATCGATCCTGTCACCTGCGTCGATGGCATAGGCTTGTCGGGCAAGGAATTGCCGAAACGGTGTTTTCGGCGCCAGAAGCGCTGCTGCAAAATAGCTGCACTCGAAGTCGCGCCACGCGTACAGGATGTCCTTTGCATCGACATTCATTGATTTGCCGTCATGGCGACGACCGGAATCACGACCGCCCGAGATCTGCGGAGCACGCGCGCCGTCACCGCCATGCAGAACCATGTGGCCGATATGATTGGCGAGATCGAACTTCATTCGTGCCGGATGCTGCTCCAACTCACGATTCAGGTACACCTTGTTCGGCACATCGAAAAACGAGCGTACGAGCGTTTTGAGCGGTATGTCAGATTCGCCCTCGTCCTCGAACGAGGCATTGTCGAACCAGTGTATTTTGAGGCCGAGTTTCCGGGCGATAGCGAATACATCGTCGAGTTGCATCGGGAACAGCTTCTGGCCGACGCTTTCGGCGGCGCGCTCGATATCGGGGAAACGGTTGTGACTGGCCTCCTGGTGGGCGCGAATCAGCAGATGGGCAAACTGCCGTCCCGTGGTCCCGGTCTGTGCAAGCAGTTCCGGGATCGCCAGCTGCAGCAGTGAATCGGAGAATAGAAATCCGGGCTCCAGCGGCATGCCGCTGACCGCGGCCGCGGGCGCCGTGTCGATCGCCGGATCGTCGAGGGACTCATCGAAAAACCAGCTGGTCTCTTTTTGAAAGATTTCGGCGATGATTTCGAGCAGGCGTTCGGATGGAACGCGCTTGCCGTTCTCGATCATCGACAGGTAGGAAACCGACGGGCCGGCATCGGCGTCGATCTGCACGCAGCGCACCGACAGGTCCTCCAGCGTGAGGTTGTTTCGTTTGCGTAAATTCTTGATTTTAGTGCCCAAAAAGTGCGCTTTTCGGCGGAGCCCCTGGCGGCTGCTCATGTCGAGCCCTCGTGTGAAATTGACAGTGTGAAATTTTCGTTGTGAAATTTCATGGTAGTGGGACGTACAATAGTCCGCAAGTATTTTTTCGCACAACTACGGTGCCCAGGGACTAGAGGACATTGCCATGACGCGACAGGAACAGATCAATAAGCTCGAATCCGAGTGGGCAAACAGCCCGCGGTGGAATGGAGTCAAGCGCAATTACAGCGCCGAAGACGTTGTAAAGCTGCGCGGTACCGTCCAGATTGAATACACGCTGGCCCGCATGGGCGCGGAAAAGATGTGGCGTCTCGTCAACCGGAAAGAGCCGCTGTGCGGGCTGGGCGCCCTGACGGGCAACCAGGCCATACAGGAGATCCAGGCTGGGCTGAAAGCGATCTACTGCTCCGGCTGGCAGGTCGCGGGCGACGGCAACAGCGCCGGCATGATGTACCCGGACCAGAGCCTGTACCCGGTCGATTCGGTGCCCAAGATGGTCGAGCGTATCAACAACGCGTTCATTCGTACCGACGAAATACATGCGCTCAATGGTGACGACAGCATCGATTGGTTCCCACCGATCATTGCCGACGCGGAAGCGGGATTTGGCGGCAACCTCAATGCGTTCGAGCTGATGAAGGCGATGATCAAGGCCGGCGCGGCCGGTGTGCACTTCGAGGACCAGCTTTCGAGTGCCAAGAAGTGCGGCCACATGGGCGGCAAAGTGCTTGTGCCGACGCATGAAGCGATTGCCAAGCTCAGTGCGGCTCGACTCGCTGCCGATGTCTGCGGTGTTCCGACCGTTCTGCTGGCGCGCACCGATGCCGATGCAGCCAACCTGATCACGTCCGACTCGGACGAACGCGATCATGAATTCATCACCGGCGAACGCACGGCTGAAGGGTTCTATCGCACCAGGGCCGGTATGGACCAGGCGATCGCACGCGGCCTCGCTTATGCGCCTTACGCGGACCTGATTTGGTGTGAGACGTCGAAACCGGACCTTGAGCAGGCCAGGGTATTCGCCGAGGCAATTCACGCTGAGTTCCCGGACCAGCTGTTGTCCTACAACTGTTCGCCGTCGTTCAACTGGAAAGCGAATCTCGACGACGCGACCATGAAAATCTTCCGCGAAGAACTCGGCAAGATGGGCTACAAGTTCCAGTTCATCACGCTGGCCGGCTGGCACGCGTTAAACTCGAGCATGTTCAACCTGAGCCGCGCATACAAGGAAGACGGCATGTATGCGTACTCGCAGCTGCAGGAGAAAGAGTTTGCCGATGCGAAACATGGCTTCCGCGCCGTCAAACACCAATCTTTCGTTGGCGCCGGCTACTTCGACGCGGTGCAGAACACGATCATGCACGGGCTGTCTTCGACGACGGCGCTCGAGGGGAGTACCGAAGAAGAGCAGTTTGTCGCATAAACCGATTGACAGCCAAGGGTGATAGGAGCTAATACTCTTGGAATCGGCAGCGACCAAACCTATGAGTATTGACGAGCGACAATCCATTGGCGGATTGAGCGTTTCCCACGTGTTCTTCGAGTTCGTCGAACAGGAACTGCTGCCGGCGATCGGTTTCAAGTCCAAGGTATTCTGGAACGGGCTCGAATCGCTTGTCACGGAACTGGCGCCGATCAATCGCTCGTTGCTGGCAGTTCGCGATGAGCTGCAGCAGCAAATCGACGAATGGCATATCGCGAGGCAGGGCAAGCCCTGGCAGCATGCTGGGTACGTCAAATTCCTCAAGAAGATCGGATACCTCGCCGACGCGGGCAAACCGTTTCAGATTCAAACGGCGAATGTCGACCCCGAGATAGCGGAAATTGCCGGACCACAGCTCGTCGTTCCCGTCAGCAACGCGCGGTTTGCGATTAACGCCGCCAACGCGCGCTGGGGGAGTCTGTACGACGCACTCTATGGTACCGACGTGATCAGCGACGACAACGATCAGCAGCGTGAAGGGCCCTACAATCCTGCGCGCGGTGCGGCCGTCATTCGCTACGCGACAGCGTTTCTCGATCGGGCGATTCCCCTCGATGGCGTCAGCCACGCTGACGTCAACAGCTATGGGCTTGATCGGCCGGATTCGGGCACGGTGTTTCTGGCATCGCTCGCGAACGGCGGAACGGCGCAGCTGAAAGATCCGCGTAAGTTCGTCGGGTTCTCGGCGCATGATGAGCGCTGCGCCTATCTGTTTCGCAACAACGGCCTGCACATTGAAATACAGGTCGACCCCAATCACGCGGTTGGCCGTGACGCGACCGCTAACGTTGCGGACATTGTTCTCGAGAGCGCCATCACTACGATCCAGGACTGCGAGGACTCGGTCGCGGCCGTCGACGCCGAAGACAAAGTCGGCGTGTATCGGAACTGGCTTGGCCTGATCCGGTGTGAGCTGGAGGCGACGCTTGAAAAGGGCGGCAAGACGATTACCCGCAGGCCGAACCCGGATCGCGTATACACGGCCGCCGACGGCAGCGAACTGGCACTGTCCGGGCGCAGTCTGCTGCTGGTCCGGAATGTCGGACACCTGATGACGACCGACGCCGTGCTCGATGAGGCCGGTGATGAGATCTTCGAGGGCATGCTCGATGCGGTTATAACGACGGCTTGTGCCATGACCGATCGAAGGCGTGAAGGGTTTCAGCCGAACAGTTCGACCGGCAGCATTTACATCGTCAAACCGAAGATGCATGGGCCGCAGGAAGTTGCTTTCACGGACAAACTGTTCAGTCGTGTAGAGCAACTGTTTGAGCTGGAGCCGGATACCATCAAGGTTGGCGTGATGGATGAAGAGCGCCGCACCACAATCAATCTTCCTGAATGTATTCGTGCCGTGAGCAAACGCATCGTGTTTATCAACACCGGATTCCTGGATCGCACAGGGGATGAAATTCACACCAGCATGCAGGCAGGCCCTGTGCTGCCCAAAGAAGCGATTAAACAAGAGCCGTGGATAAATGCGTACGAGGACTGGAACGTCGATATCGGCATACGCTGCGGGCTGCCCGGCAGGGCGCAGATCGGCAAAGGTATGTGGCCGAAGCCCGATGAGATGCTGCAAATGATGGACACAAAGCAGGCTCATCCGGAGGCCGGAGCCAACTGTGCCTGGGTGCCATCGCCGACGGCAGCGACCCTGCACGCGATGCACTATCACGCAGTCAACGTTCGCCAACGTCAAAAGACGCTCGCGAGGAGAGAGCGGGCAAGCCTCGACGAAATTCTGACGCCACCACTGGGCGACTTGGGCCGGCTGTCGGCGAACGAGATTCAGGCGGAGCTCGACAACAACGCGCAGGGGATACTCGGCTACGTAGTGCGCTGGATCGATCAGGGCGTGGGTTGTTCCAAGGTCCCCGATATCGACGATGTTGGCCTGATGGAAGATCGGGCCACGCTGCGAATTTCGAGTCAGCATATTGCCAACTGGTTGCTGCACGGCGTAACCAACGAAGCTCAGGTCCTTGAGACGTTCAGGCGCATGGCGAAAATCGTCGACAGGCAGAATGAGGCTGATGCATCATACGAACGCATGAGTGACGATTTTGAGTCAAGCATCGCTTTTAAAGCCGCCTGTGCACTGGTGTTCGAAGGCTGCAAGCAGCCCAACGGTTATACCGAGCCGCTATTGCATCACTATCGCCGGCAGAAGAAAGCGCAGCTTGTGAAATAGATCGTGCGGTCCGCAGCCCTGCGACTGCATGCGCTGCTTGTGGCAGTTTTGCTGCCGAGTTGGTCGTTCGCCGACGACTTTGTGACAATCGCCGTTGCCAGCAACTTCGCGAGAGCTGCCGCCGAAATCTCGGCGGCCTTCACAAAAATATCCGCAGTGCCGGTTCGAATCAGCCTGGGATCGACGGGCAAGCTCTATGCACAAATTGTCAACGGTGCTCCTTATGACGTATTTCTGGCGGCCGACACGGAACGACCCTTGTTGCTGGAGCAGTCGGGATACGCCGTGAATGGCACTCGGCAGACCTACGCGATCGGCAGCCTCGTTTTATGGTCGCGCGATGAACGACTGCGGGGTAAAGACTGTCGCGACGTGCTTGAGCAAGGCGACTATCGCTGGCTGGCGCTGGCTAACCCGGAAACTGCCCCGTACGGTGCGGCCGCACGCGATTATCTTGAAGAAAGCGGTCTTTGGGAGGCGGCATCGCAACGCGCCGTATTCGGGGAGAATATCGCCCAGACGTTGCAGTTCGTCGCGACGGGTAATGCAACACTCGGGTTTGTTGCCCTGTCGCAAACAAGGGACCCTGGTTTGCCTCGCGCCACCTGTGCCTGGCCCGTTCCGGTGGCTTCGGATACCGGGCTTCAGCAGCAGCTGGTGCTGCTGGAACGGGCGCGCAGTCATGCCGGAGCTCGACGGTTTCTTGAATTCCTGGCGACACCCGCCGCCAAAGAGATTATCGGCCGGCATGGCTACGAGGTTCCGGACTAATGAATGAGCTGACCGGGATGTCGATATTCGCGCCGCTCTTGCTTTCGGTGCAGCTTGCGTTGGTGACCACGGTCGTTTTGATTCTGACTGGCACGCCGATCGCCTGGTGGCTTTCGCAGACCTCTTCACGCTTCAAACCGGCCGCGCAGGCGATCGTGGCAATGCCTATCGTGCTGCCCCCGACCGTCATCGGCTTCTATCTGTTGATCCTGTTGGGTCCGAACGGCGCGATCGGAAGCTGGTGGGTACAGATGACGGGTAGTGCACTGACCTTTTCATTTTCGGGACTCGTGATCGCGTCGTGTGTCTACAGTCTGCCGTTTGCAGTCCAGCCACTGCAAAGCGCGTTCGAATCGCTGCCGCGGCAAATGCTGGAGTTCGCATGGACGCAGGGTGCGTCAAAGCTTGACGCATTCTTCGCCGTGGCCGTGCCCATGTCGTTTCGTGGGTTCATCGGCGCTGCCGTCCTCGCGTTTGCGCATACGCTGGGCGAGTTTGGTGTCGTGCTGATGGTGGGAGGCAATATTCCCGGCGAGACGCGCGTCATTTCCATTGCCATTTATGATCAGGTTGAAACGCTTAATTACGGTGCGGCGCACCAGATGTCTTTATTGTTACTGATGTTTGCGTTTGTCGTGCTGTTCGGAATGTTCGTTGTCAACAGACGCTGGAGCACCCGATGACGCGGATGGTCAGCATAACTCCTGATGCCACCGTAAGCTTGAAACATGCGTTGCGGCGCAGTGGTTTTCAGCTCAGTGTCGACGTGCAAATTCCGGCGACCGGGATTACGGGTCTGTTCGGTGAGTCAGGGTCGGGGAAAACAAGCTTGTTGCGCTGCATCGCCGGGCTCGAGGAAGACATGTCGCATGATACTCGCCGGCCACACGAACGCGGCATCGGGTATGTCTTCCAGGAGCCGCAGCTATTCGCGCATCTCGACGTGCGCAGAAATATAGAGTTCGGTTTGCGTCGATCGAAAGTACCGAAGGTCGACCAGCAACAGGTCGTCGAGATGCTGGGTCTGCGCGATCTGCTCAGCCGCAAGCCTGATGGTTTGTCGGGCGGGGAAGCGCAGCGCGTTGCCATAGCCGCTGTACTGCTGCGATCGCCGCAGCTCGTGCTGATGGACGAGCCCCTGGCGTCACTCGACCAGCGCCGCAAGGATGAATTGCTGCCGTATCTCGATCGTCTGCACGATGAGCTTTCCGTACCGATGATTTACGTCAGTCACAGCATAGATGAGGTCAGCCGACTGTGCGACTACCTGTTGTTGATCGACAGCGGCAAGATAGTAGCCAGCGGTGAGCTGCATGAGATGCTGTCGCGCCTGGATCTTCCGATGCTGTCGGGGTCGAACGCCGGCTCAGTGATTGACGCCAAACCCTGGCGCTACGACCGCGACTTTGACCTGACCCGGTGCAATTTTTCAGGGGGAGAGCTTATCGTGCCGGGCCGGTACGATTCGGTTGCAGGTAGCGTTCGCCTGCGAATTGCGGCGAAGGACGTCAGCATCTGTCTCAGTAGGCCGGATGATACGACGATACTGAATGTCATCGCCGCCGAGATCGATGACCTGCAATCCTCGGGGCCTTCTTCGGTGCTCGTGCGCCTCGTTTCCGGTACCGACTACCTGTTGGCGCTGGTCACGCGGCGCTCGGCCTCGCGCCTTGATCTAAAAAAAGGCGACCAGGTATTTGCCCAGGTGAAGTCGGTGACTGTCAGGCGCTAGCCGAGAAACAGGGGTCAAAAAGGATACACTGGGTCGACGCCCGTAAAACACATTCGGAACATCATGCTGCGGTTCATATTAGTCGTCGTCACTTGTTACGCTCTGCTCGTTGCCGTTGTCTATTTCATGCAGGGCCGCATGCTCTACCTGCCGGACCTGCCCGGTCGAACTCTGACGCTTTCACCAGCCGACGTCGGCATGGATTACCACGATGTCTTCATCAAAACTGTTGACGGAGTCATGCTTCACGGCTGGTTCGTCGGCGAGCAATCCTCCCGTGTTGTGCTGTTCTTTCATGGCAATGCCGGGAATATCTCGCATCGTCTGGACTCTATACGGCAATTCCGGGACCTGGGACTGGCCGTATTCATTATCGACTACCGGGGCTACGGGCAAAGCGAGGGGCGGAGCACGGAAAGAGGTCTTTATCGCGATGCCGACGCAGCGTGGCGATATCTCACCGAGGATCGCGGCATAGCCGCCGCCAATATCATCGTTTTCGGACGTTCATTGGGCGCCTCCGTCGCATCTCGGCTGGCCGGACAGCATCAGCCGTTAGCGCTTATCGTGGAATCGTCCTTTACGTCGGTCCCGGACATCGCTCAAGACCTGTATCCATGGCTGCCGGCGCGTTGGCTGAGTCGCCTTAGGCACGCAACGCGTGACTACATTCAGAACGTATATTGTCCTGTACTGGTCGTTCACAGTCGGGACGACGAGATTATCCCGTTCCACCACGGCGAAGCGATTTTTGCATCGGCGAACGAACCCCGGACCCTGCTGGAAATTCGAGGCACGCATAACGATGGATTTCTCCGGGACGAGCGTACCTACATGGAGGGGCTGCGGATGTTTTTGACGGAAATTTCCGCGCCCCCCTTAATAGCGGTCGACCCCGACTAGAATCACGAGAAGAGCCGAGCTGCGCTAGGCTTGTTTGCGCCGCCGTCGCGGTGGACCGTTACGATTCGTGCCACGTTTTTTTGGCGCCGCAAAGCGGTGCTTCTTCGCGCCGTCGCTTCGGGGCCCGTTAGATCGCCTGGATCGGCCGTTCTGTATTGGCTCTGCCTTGATCCGCGGATCAACCTCGTAACCCGGCACATGCTCCTTCCTGATTTGCGTGCCAAGCAGTTGCTCGATGTCGCGCAGCAGTTTCAGCTCATCGATGCAAACCAGTGATACTGCCGCACCCTCATGACCTGCCCGGGCGGTTCGGCCGATACGATGCACGTAGTCTTCCGGAACGTGTGGCAGCTCATAGTTCACGACGTGCGGCAAGCGCTGTATATCGAGGCCGCGCGCGGCAAGATCAGTCGCAACCAAAACGCGTACGGAACCGTCCTTGAAGTCCTGTAACGCGCGAGTTCGAGCGCCCTGGGACTTGTTGCCGTGAATAGCCGTTGCGGTGATACCGTCGGACTCCAGCTGGGTCGCAAGGCGGTTGGCGCCGTGCTTGGTGCGCGTAAATACGAGTACCTGCTGCCAGTTTTCTTTACCGATGCGATGCGAGAGCAGTTCGCGTTTACGATTTTTGTCGACCGGGTAAACAACCTGGCTGACCTTGTCCGCCGTCGTGTTTTCTTGCGCAACCTGAATCTCGGCCGGCGAATTCAACGTACTTGCGGCAAGCTGCTTTATTTCTTTGGAGAAGGTCGCCGAAAACAGCAGGTTCTGACGTTCCTTCGGAAGCACCTTCAGGACCTTGCGAATATCGCGAATGAAGCCCATGTCGAGCATGCGATCGGCCTCGTCGAGAACGAGCACCTCGACTGCGGAAAGATCGATCGTACCCTGCTGCATGTGGTCGAGCAGTCGACCCGGCGTTGCGACAACAACATCGACACCTTTTCGCAGCTTACTCATCTGGGTATTGATGCTGACGCCACCGTAAATCACGGCGGTCCTGAACGGCAGGTAACGACCGTAGTCACGGACGCTGTCTCCCACCTGTGCGGCTAACTCACGCGTGGGTGTCAATACGAGAGCCCGGATTCTTCGGCGGTTGATCTTGCCAAATTGCAGTCGCTGTAATAGCGGCAGCGTGAACCCCGCCGTCTTGCCAGTGCCGGTTTGGGCGCCCGCCAGGATGTCGTGGCCTTCGAGGATGTGGGGAATCGCTTGCTGCTGGATCGGGGTAGCTTCGCTGTAGCCCTTTTCGTCGACCGCACGCAGCAGTTCGGCCGACAGGCCGAGTTGATTGAATAACATTGTGGTTTGTACTCCAGGTCGCCTGACCGCTCGCAACGTATAATCGCGTGAGGTTCGGTCCAGGCTGGGAATCTTGTTAAGGCTCCGAAACCCGCAGAATTGCTGGGCCCGGAGTAAGTGGCGCAGACCGATGTGCGCCAAGACGCGGCGGACTATAACAGAGTGGCAGCCAATTGGAAGGGCATATGGACACAGGCGACAGATTGGTAGGGGTTATCGGCGGCATGGGTCCGGATGCGACAATCGACTTCATGTCCAGGGTCCTGGCAAGAACGCCTGCCGATAAGGACCAGGATCATATCCGCATGCTCGTGGAGCATAATCCACGTATCCCGAGTCGCCAGCTGGCGATGCGTGGCGAAGGCGAGAGCCCCGGCCCTGTTCTTGCGGAAATGGCAGTGCGCCTCGAAGCGGCGGGCGCCGATTTCATCGTGATGCCATGCAATGCGGCGCATGCCTGGCAGGACGACATTGTTGCCGCCATCAACATTCCCTTCGTCAGTATCATCGACGCGTCCGTGTCGAAAGCGCTGCAAGTTGGCCCCGATAATGGCGCTGTTGGTGTTCTGACAACGCCAGCGTGCTTCGCTGCGGGCCTGTACCAGGAATCGATTAGCAACGCGCATCGTGAGGCCGTTCTGCAGACGAACGCGGAACTGGCCGAGGCCATCGCCTTGATTGACCGCATCAAGGCCGGCGACAAGTCAGAGCCCGTCGCGGCAGGATTGTGCGAGTTGGCCGGGCAACTGGTGTCCCGAGGCGCCACAACACTCATTGCCGCCTGCACCGAGTTGCCTCTGGTGCTCAAATCGTCGATGTTCGAGGTGCCGTTCGTTTCATCAACCGATGTGCTCGCAGAAAAAACCGTAGCGCTCGCAATGTCCGATCAAGTCCTGCCAAGTCAATAAGGAACTCGAAATGCAGTTGTCCCGATTTCCGCGCGTATCTCTCGCGCACCTGCCGACGCCACTCGAACACATGCCGCGTTTGAGCGACCATCTCGGTGGTCCACAGATATACGTCAAACGCGATGATTGCACCGGGCTTGCGACGGGCGGCAACAAAACGCGGAAGCTCGAGTTCTCGATGGGGCAGGCGCTGCAAAGAGGCGCCGACACGATAATCACGGTCGGGGCCGTCCAGTCAAACCACGTGCGGCAGACCGCGGCAGCTGCCTGCAAGCTCGGTTTGAAATGCGAAGTATTGCTGGAGCACCGCGTCAAACAGCCGAGCGATTTGTACAGGAATTCCGGCAACGTCTTCCTGGACCGGATTTTTGGCGCCAATCTGCGCGAGTACGACAAGGGAACAGATTTCGATGTCGCGATCGCCGAGGTCGCCGACGAAGTGGCGACTGCCGGCGGCAAGCCGTACATCATCCCCGGCGGTGCTTCTAATCCTGTCGGCGCGCTCGGCTACGTCAGTTGCGGTCTGGAATTGCTGCAGCAGTTCTCGGATCAGAGGCTAAACGTTGATCACATCATCACGGCAACCGGCAGCGCCGGCACTCACGCCGGTCTCGCGGTCGGTATCCGCGGCGGGGGAAGCGATTTGCCCATTCTCGGCATCGGCGTCAATGTGCCGCAGGAGGAACAGGAAAAGCGCGTCTACGGACTCGCACGCGAGACGGCGGAACTCGTCGGCACGCCGGGCGCTGTCGCACGGGACGATATCATCGCGGACTGCAGTTACATCGGCGCCGGATACGGCGAGCCGACTGCCTCGATGAACGAAGCCGTCCTCATGCTTGCCCGGCTGGAAGGTCTATTGTTCGATCCGGTCTACAGCGGCAAAGCCCTGGCCGGCATGATCGACTACATTCGCACCGGCCGCTTTTCGGACGCAGACACTATCGTGTTCCTGCATACGGGCGGTGTGGCCGGCCTGTTTGCCTATGCGGACACGCTGAGGCTGGACTAACAGGTCGCTCGTCGACGATACGCGCCACGTTCGAAGTTCGGAGTGCTGCCCCGGAGAAAACGGGGCCTGCATTATTTCTGTTTCGGTTCGCGGCGGAATACTTCCAGCATTTTCCTGAGGAGTTCATTGTTTTCCGACTGCAGGTCACGGTTCTCGCGCGCTATGGCCAGCAGTTCATCTTGCAGGCCTTGAGCCCGATCGATGTTTTCCCTGGCTTTTTTGTTGATGGCGGCAGATTCGTCCATCAGTGAGCGCGCTTTCTTCGCCTGTTTGCCAACCGCGACAAATACGAAGATGACCAGGCCTATCAGGATTATCCAGATCCCGTAATTGAGCATGAACGACAGGCCGCCATAGGATGCGCCGCTGCTGTACATGTTCGTTATTGACTGCTGGTAGGTTGCCGGGTCGACCCAACGTTGCTCTGCTTCCGAGTAGTGCAGGGTCTGGCGATCGGTGAGCCAGTAGTAGTAGACCTGCGAGGACAGGCGCTCCGCCGGCAAGTCCGCCAATCTGAAGTCGACCATCCCCGTGTGCGAGTAGCGGGTTTTCAAGCCCGCCGATTCGGCCGGTCTGACCAAAGCACCAACAATCGTGAGCTCGCCTTCGTAGGGGAGATCCGTGTCCTCAAACGCGTAAACGTCGTTGCCGAGTGCTTCAAGGCGTGTCGTGCCCGGGAGGGATGCAATATGCGCCTCCCACGCCTCGATCAGCGAGTCCCGATTTGCTTCCGCGGGCGCCTCCTGCGCAGCGAGCGCCGCCAGCAAGAATATGATTACCGCTGCTTTTTGCATCAGTTCTCGCTGCGCAAGTACGTGTCCAGGAACTCCAGGTATGCCTCGGACGCGGCGATCCGGTTTTCCCGCTTGCGAAATCCGTGACCTTCATCCGGAAACACGACGTACTGCACCGGCACCTCGTTCGCCTGAACCGCGGCCACCAGCTCGTCACTCTCCACCTGCAGTACACGCGGATCGTTGGCGCCTTGCACGACCAGCAGTGGCTTTACGATGTTTTCGGCGTGGAATAGCGGCGAAATGCGTCGATGGCGTTCCGCATCAATCGCGGGATCGCCCATTTCGTCGTAAAGCGATTCCTTGAAGTCCTCCCACCAGGGCGGGATGCTCTCGAGCGTGCGCACCCAGTTGGTGACACCGAAGATATTGATACCGACGTCGAAAACCTCGGGTTCGAAAGCCAGTGCGGCGGCCACCATGTAGCCGCCGTAAGATCCGCCAATAACTCCAACGCTTTCTCCATCGATCCAGTCGAGCGTTTCGAGGTAGCGACGCGCATAAACGATGTCCTGAAGATCCTCTTCGCCGTGGCGCCGATCGTCCAGGTGATAGAAGGTCTTTCCGTAACCGGAAGAGCCCCGGTTGTTCGCCGCAAGAACGGCATAGCCGTGATTAACGAGATGCTGGATCGTGGCGCTGTAGCCCTTGCGGCTTTGCCCGCCTGGTCCGCCATGTACCCAGACCAATGCAGGGGCCGGGTTTGCGGGCGATGTGTTGTGCGGCTTGTACAGAATTCCGGGAATCTCGAGGCCATCGAAGCTCTCGTAACGAATTACGGTGCTGCGAACGAGATGCGCCGGGTCGATCGCAGGATTGAGTGCGTTCGTCAGCTGCCTGCTGGTACCGGTCACGAGGTCGACGAGATGTATATTGGACGGCGAGTTATCCGCGTTAACGATGAGCGTCACCATCGAATCATCGGGGAAGAAACGAATGCTGTTTAGGTCCCCCGGCGGCAGCCCCGGCAGCTCGAAATCCTTGCCGGTCGCAAGATCGCTCAGCGTGACCTGGGTACGCGCATCAGCGTTGACGCCGGTCACGCGGTATCGACCACCGGGCGAGTCACTCACATACCAGACGTCCCAGTCGGCCTTTGCCAGCATAGATTTTTCACCGGACTGGAGGTTGTACTGCCAGACCTGGTTAAACTCGCCAAACTCGTTGGTCGAGTAGTTGAGAAAACGACTGTCCGGCGTAAAACCGAGCGCACCGTAAGCAATGTTGTCTTCGTGCTCCGTAATGAGGACGGCTTCTTTATCGTCCGATTCGAGGTCAACGACGTAAACGTCGGAGTCGGCGCTGGTGCGCGGCTTGTCGAGGGCCAGCCAGCGCCCGTCGCGGCTGATGCTGCCGACCGACAGCCCGGGATTCTCGAACACGAGCTCCCGTTCGTAGTCGGCCGTGGAATATCGATAGACGTCGAAGCTGCGCTGGTTTCTCTCTGTCGTCACCAGATAGAAGGACCTGCCGTCATCGCTCCAGTCGAGGAAACCGGCTTTCAGGTCCTCGCCCGGCGTCAGATCGCGATAGCTCCCGTCGAGTTCGCGCACGACGACGTGGTTGAGCTCATTGCCGCCGCTGTCATAGGTGTAGAGAATGCGGTTATCTTCGGGAAACCAGCTTTCACCAAAAACGGCATTGTCAGTCGAATCCGTTAGCTGAACAGGTTCCTCGCCGGACACAGGCAGCGTGTAGGCATTGAAAACGCCGCTCTCGTCCGAATTCATCAGTATGAACCTGCCGTCGTGCGAGAACGCCTTGCCGCCGGCGGGCACAAGGCCGTAGCTGGTTGTCTCGAAGAACTCGGACGCGCTGTACGTGGGGATCGCCTTCGTGGCCGGCTCCGAATCCGGCACTTGCCTGCTGCAGGCGGTCGCCAGGGTCGCGCCGAACAGCATCAGAAGAAGGCTTCTACGTCCTTTCATGTCGTTCTCCCGGGAACCCGCGGTTATCTTGCCCAGCGCCTTGCGCGCCTGCTGAAACCCCAGTTTACAGGATTTTCTCAGTCGACGACCTGAACGCCGCGCCAGAAAGCCACGCGACCGGTGATTTGTATTGCTGCTTCTTTCGGCTCGGCGTAATACCAGTCGGCATCGGTGTTCTCGGCGCCGCTGACATCAAGCGTGTAGTAGTTCGCCGTGCCTTTCCACGGGCAGCCCGCGGTCTTGTCGCTGTGTTTCGAGAAGGATTTATTCACAGAGCTTAACGGGAAGTAGTGATTTCCTTCGACAATCACCATGTCGTCCGATTCAGCAATGACCTCGTCATTCCAGATTGCTTTCATTAGCGTGCTGTTGCCGTCGAATCATTCTTCTTCGCACCGGCTGCAAGGATCTTGGCAATCAGGTACCAGACCTCGCCATTAGCGCCCAGCCCGAAATGCGAGCTGCTGACTTCGATGTTTCGCGCCTGCCGGTTGTAGGTGTCAATACTCGCCTGCCAGGCAACCACTCCGTCCGTCTTGCTGTAGATCGACGTAACGGGTTGCTTGATGCCAATAGAGTTTCGCGCATGGACTACCTTCTCGAACTCATCGAGATCGAGATTCGACATTTCGGCGAACCGACGACCGACCGTGGTGTACTTCGGACCGCCAATGATCGGCGTACCCATCGTGATCACTTCCCGGACGTAGCGCTCGAACAGCCTGGCTGTTTCCCTTGCCGAGACGCCACCCAGGCTCCAGCCGATCAGGGTCACCGGTGCATTGCCCAGCGCATCGTGGATTTCCCGGGTTCGGTTGCCAACGCGCCGAATGTCGTTCTCTACGTCACCGCGATTCCGGCCCTGCGCCCAGTCGTACACGTCGTAGCCGAGGTAGGTGAGATAACGTCCAAGCGGCCGCATCGACCGTTCGTCCGCGCCGTATCCCGGTATCAGCATCAGCGGCCTGCCGTCGCCCCTGGGTGCGGCGGCAAGCTGCGGCGCGCGGTAAAGCAGGGACGCCCAGTCCAGCGGAGCGCGCAGCTCCATCAGTGTGGAGAGCCGGCCCGGTGGCTCGAAATTCGCGGCATACTCTTGCATGGCGTTGTTCCCGGAGGTTCCTCTT
Source organism: Gammaproteobacteria bacterium (assembly GCA_029863125.1). GTDB lineage: Bacteria > Pseudomonadota > Gammaproteobacteria > Steroidobacterales > Woeseiaceae > UBA1847. Next base: position 58,168 of record JAOTWB010000001.1, on the reverse strand, counting down.
TGAACTGCACGGATTCTAGGCAACGCATAGACGGTTCACAAGTGAACTGTTATTCTGAATCGATGAAAAGCGGGGAAAAGCTCGATAAAACACGGGGTTTCGACGTCTGGCTGGCGGTGGGCCGGACGAACATGAAAGTCCACCGTGCGCTAAACCAGTCCCTCGGCGAGCTGGATCTGTCCCTCGCGCAACACGAGATCCTGCTTACGATCTGGCAAAAGAGCGGCATTACGCAAAAGCAGCTTGCAGAGAATCTGCTGGTTGTCAAAAGCAACGTGTCGGCGTTAATCAAGAAGCTGGAGGCGAGGGGCCTCGTGCACCGCGACTGTCACCCCCGTGACACACGCAACAAGTGCCTGAGCCTCACCGAAGCCGGCAGAAAGCTGGTGCAGCGGTCCTTTGAACGACAAAACAGGATCATCGACGCCATGGCGTCAAAGATGAATGATGAAGAACTGCGAATGACGGCCGACGTGATGTCGCGCGTTGGAAAAGCGCTCGATCGGCTGCTGGGGCAGTAGGGCCTGGCAGTTGTGTGCCGGTGATCGTAATCGGCATGGCCGGCCGCCGGATGTATTGCGCAATCATCACCCAAACATCAGCGATTCGTCAGGCCTGGTGACAGGAGCTCGATAAACTGACACTCATACCAACACTATTTCTAGAATGCGGGAGGAGGGAACCATGAAGCCGAATACTCGATCCGCCAGCGGCGCGCTGCTGATGTTGATGATCGTACCTGTAATCGTCGGATTACTTGCCTGCATGCCGGTGCCGATCGGGGACCCCGAGCGCAGCCGGATCGATCCGGCTATCACGGGCGTATGGGTCCTGCTGGACGGGACCGACAGTTCGTTTTTCGCGTTCGAGCCCTATGACAAACGCACCTGGTTGCTGACGGGCGTGCCAATTGACGCCGGTGACGAGGCCGCTTTGGACGACTTCGAGCTCGAAAACTATTCTGATCTCGCAGATTTTATCGACGCCGGGCCCGTCGTTGGCCGTGACGGCCTCACGGCCGGAAAAATCGCCAACTACAAGGTATGGCGGACCAAGCTTGGCGGCGAGTGGTTCATGACCTGGGAGCCAAAGACCGTATTCGATAACGAAAGCTTTTTGCCGGAAGTATGGTTCGTGTTTCGGCTGGAAAGACCGGATGAGGACACGCTGGTTCTGACCATGCTCGACGATGACCTGTTCGATGGCATCGAGGAAACCCGGCGAGCGTACGAGGGCGTCATCAAGAGACATGCCGGGAACGAGGCGCTTTACTCCGAGGAAGTGGCTCGCCTGAGGAGGGTGCAGCCAGAGCACCTGGTCTTGTTCAGGCGAATTGCTGCTGACGTTCTCGAGACCGACTGACAGGTATTCACATGTACTCACACTTCGACTCCGATACCTGGATTACCCCCTTCGGCCTGATCTTCCTGCTTGCGATTTTCGCCGCCTGGTTTCTTGCGCGGCGAAATGCAGTCTCGGTAGAACTCGATGGTTCGCACGTTGACCTGCTCATACCTGTAGTGATTATCGTCGGCATCGCGGGCGGGACCCTGCTGTCGCTGCTCATGCCGATGGACCAGATGATCGCCGGCGAGATGATGCAGACGGGCGTGCGCCTGCGCCTCTTCGGCATGCTGGCCACGGGTGCCGTCGCGGTTTATGTCTACAGCCGTATCGAAAAGCTGTCGTTTCGTCGCCTGCTTGATGTCTTTGCGCTGCCAACGCTGGCCGGCCTGATGATTCATCGCATCGGCTGCTTCCTGGCCGGCTGCTGCTGGGGAGACATCGTCTCGAACGAACACTCCACGAGTTTCGCGTCGCAGGTGCAAACGCTTCCGTTTCTAAGCGGTTTGAGCAGTGGCGTCAGCTATCCACCCGGTAGCCTGCCCTACGAACAGCACCTCGCGATGGGCCTAATCGAGCCGAACGCGCTCGCTTCGCTGCCGGTGTACCCGGTGCAGCTCTACGAAGCTGCCTTGCTGCTCGTCCTGATAGCCGCGCTCTGGCGTTTCCCGTGGCGGCGCTTTCCGGCTGGGATCCTGGCCGTTATCGTCGTCTGTGCTTATGCGTTCGTCCGGTTCTTCATCGAGTTCTTGCGGGCCGATGGACATATAGTGCTGGGCAGCATGACCGTGACCCAGCTGCAGTGCCTGTTCCTGCTGCTGAGCGGCATCCTGCTGCCCGGCATGCTCGGCAGGGCGAGGGGCGGGCCGCTGGCACGGGGCTGACTATCGAAAAGTGTTTCGTCGTATCATTGCCGCGTGCAAACCGTGATCGACATCCGTGGCCTCACGAAAACCTATGCCGGGGGGTTTGAGGCGCTCAAGAACGTCAGCCTGTCCATCAACAAAAGCGAGATTTTCGCGCTGCTGGGCCCGAACGGGGCCGGCAAAACGACGTTAATCAATATCGTCTGCGGTATCACCCGTTTGACGCGAGGCAAAGTACTCGTTGACGGTCACGATATCATCAGCGACTTTCGCCTGACTCGCGCAAAAATCGGCCTGGTGCCACAGGAGATGCCGACCGAGAGCTTCGAAACGGTGTGGAACACCTGCCGATTCAGCCGCGGACTTTTCGGCAAGCCGGCCAGCCCCGAGTACCTCGAAAAAGTGCTGAAGTGGCTGTCCCTCTGGGACAAGAAAGACACGAAGAGCCTGGAATTGTCCGGTGGCATGAAGCGCCGCGTACTGATTGCAAAAGCGCTGGCCCACCAGCCGGAAATCCTCTTTCTTGACGAGCCGACCGCGGGTGTAGACGTCGAGCTTCGCCAGGATATGTGGAACGTGGTCAAGGCGTTACGTGGGGAAGGGGTGACCGTGATCCTGACCACGCACTATATCGAAGAAGCGGAGCAGCTCGCCGACCGGGTCGGCGTGATCAATCACGGCGAGATCATTCTCGTCGAGGAAAAAGAAAAGTTGATGCGGGAGATGGGCAAGAAACAGCTGATGCTACACCTGTACGAACAGCTCGACTCGGTACCGCAATCGTTGAGCAAGTACGATCTCGAATTGACCGATAATCGGCAGGCGCTGGTCTACAACTATGACACCAAAGGCGAACATACCGGCATCACTGATTTGATCAGTGATTTGCGCGATGCCGAAATTCGTTTCAATGATCTGCAGACGTCGCAGAGTTCGCTCGAAGACATTTTTGTCGACCTCGTGCGCAAAGCGTAATGAACCTCTACGCCGTCAAGGCTATTTATCGCTACGAAATGGCACGTATGTTTCGGACCGTGGTGCAGAGCATCGTAGCGCCGGTGCTGTCAACGTCGCTGTATTTCGTAATTTTTGGCTCCGCAATCGGATCGCGAATTACGGAAATTGACGGCGTTAGCTACGGATCCTTTATCGTGCCCGGTCTGATCATGCTCTCGGTTATGACCGAAAGCATCTCCAACTCGTCTTTCGCCATCTACTTCCCGAAATTTACCGGCACGATTTTCGAGGTACTATCGGCGCCCGTATCCTATGGCGAAGTGTTGCTCGGCTATGTCGGTGCCGCCGCGACCAAGTCGGTCATCATCGGAACAATCATTCTGGCCACCGCGAGTCTGTTCGTGGACCTGGAGGTTGCCCATCCCGTGATCATGGTCGCTTTCCTGTTGCTTACCTGCGTGTCCTTCTGCCTGTTCGGCTTTATTCTCGGTGTCTGGGCTGACGGCTGGGAGAAGCTGACGATAGTACCCATCCTCGTGATCATGCCGCTCACGTTTCTGGGCGGCACGTTTTATTCGATTAGCATGCTCCCACCGGCCTGGCAAACCATCAGCCTGTTCAATCCGGTCGTATACCTGATCAGCGGTTTCCGCTGGAGTTTTTACGAAAACGCCGACGTCAGCGTTGCGCTGAGCCTGGGCATGGCAATTACATTCCTGGCTGCCTGCCTGCTCATCGTGCGCTGGATCTTCAGGACGGGCTACAAGCTCCGCACCTGAGCTCTGTTTCGGGTTGGCCGGTGCTACCGGTATTTCAGGCGACGACGCCGAACAGTCGGCCAACGCCTGCCGTAAGCGCCATTGCGAACGCGCCCCAAAAAAGCACTCTGACACTACCGAGGCCAATCGAGGCGCCCCCCGCGCGTGCCGCAAAGCCGCCAAGAAGCGCAAGGAAGACGAGGGAAGAAGCGGCGACAACCGGTATCAGCCGCGGTCCCGGCGTCATCCACGCCACAAGTAATGGCAGTGCAGCACCCACGACAAACGTCCCGGCCGAGGAGAATGCCGCCTGAATAGGCCGGGCTGTGATGACATGCGATATGCCGATTTCATCCCTGGCGTGCGCAGCCAGCGCGTCGTGAGCCATCAATTGTTCGGCAACCTGTATTGCGAGGGCGGGCTCGAGCCCCCGACCTTCGTAGATTTCGGCGAGTTCCTCTTTCTCGGTCTCATAGTTTTCCTCGAGCGCTATCCTCTCGAGCTCGAGGTCGGCGTTCTCAGTGTCGGACTGAGAGCTGACGGATACATATTCGCCAGCCGCCATCGACATCGCGCCTGCAACTAATCCGGCGATTCCGGCCAGAAGAATATTGTCGTGTGCAGCACTGGCTGCTGCAACACCGATGATCAGGCTTGCTGTCGAGACGATGCCGTCATTGGCGCCCAGAACCGCAGCGCGCAGCCAGCCCACGCGGTGCGCTCTGTGATGTTCGTTGTAACTCATGAAATAGCTCGCAAAAAAACAGAAGGGGGAACGCGACGGTTCGAATTTGATCGGAATCCTACCACGCGTATAGTGGCTGTTCTCACCGTTATGTATAAGGTAGCTGATGTATCGATTCATGCTCATGGCTACGCTTGTATTCGCCGGCGAGATCATTTTTGGCCTGCCGTTTCACACGGCACGTTTTTTTCGGCCAACACTGCTCGAGGCCTTCGAATTTACGAACACCCAGCTCGGAGACGTATTCGCTGTCTATGGCGTAACGGCGATGATCGCGTATTTTCCGGGCGGTATGCTGGCCGATCGATTCTCGGCGAGAGGTCTCTTGACGGGTTCCCTGATCACTACGGGCATGGGTGGATTCTATATGGCCACCTATCCCGGGACTTTGGGTATGGCAGTGCTTTACGGCTACTGGGGCGTAACGACTATCTTGCTGTTCTGGGCCGCGCTTATCCGTGCAACGCGGGAATGGGGTGGCGCCACATCTCAGGGCAGAGCATTCGGCATTCTCGACGGTGGCCGTGGAATCGTTGCCGCGCTGTTTGCGACCCTGGCCATTTCCGTTCTTGCCGGGTTCCTGCCGGAAGACGCTGCTCTTGCAAACAATGAGGAACGTCGAGGGGCGTTTCGCGCTGTCATCCTGCTGTATTCATTTGCGGCCATCGGCGCAGCGCTGCTCATATGGATTCTCATGCCTCCGGCAAAACACACCGGCGATTCCAGCCAGAGCCTGTTTCATGGTGCCGCGGTGGTACTTACTCGCCCGCTGGTATGGGCCCAGGCGGCCGTCATTGTCTGTGCGTACTGCGCCTACAAGGGTCTGGACAATTTCTCGCTCTACGCGGTGCAGGTGCTCGGCATGAATGAAGTAGAGGGCGCACAGCTGTCGGCTTACGGTGCCTACATTCGTCCGGTCGCGGCGGTCGCGGCCGGACTGCTTGCAGACCGCTGGAGTGCGGGCAAGACCATCGGCGCGTCGTTCATCGTCCTGCTGTTTAGCTACGCTATGCTCTCATTTGCCTTGCCGGACGGGCCCGGCCTTGCGCTTATCTACGCGAATATTTTTGTCAGTTTCTTCGCCGTGTTCGCGCTGCGCGGCGTGTATTTCGCGCTTCTCGAGGAAAACAAGACGCCCGCATATTTCACGGGGGCGGCGACAGGCATGGTTTCGTTTGTTGGCTACACGCCGGAAATATTCTTTGCGCCGATTACAGGCCGGATCCTGGACGCTGCGCCCGGTATTGTCGGGCATCAAAATTACTTTCTGTTTCTGACAGGGGTCGCCGCGATCGGCATTGTTGTCGTAGCAGGTTTGCTACGGCTGCAGCAATCAAGATCATCGTCGGAGTGGCCGAGTCACCCGGCTCTTGACGCGAAACCCACCACGAAATAATTGCTGCCGATGAGAGGCCTTATTGAATATCGCCGCGGGAGGACCGCATGTCGAACATAATTACAATCAGGGAACAACTTCGAAGGAACGCGGTTGCGCTGATCAGTCTCGTCGTTGCGATCACCAGCCTTGGCTACAACACCTGGCGAAACGAGGCCAGTGAGCACAACCGCAACCAACGGCTTCTGTCGATAGAGGTGCTGCCAAACGCAGGAGAGCTGCAGCAGGAATGGGACAAGAACTGGCAGGGCCTCGGACCGAAAAGGGACAGCTATGAGCGGATCATCGACGCCATCGCCGCCGTACGAAAGGACACGCATGCGTTGCTGCAAAGTCTCGACTGACGCATAATTTTCGGAAGGCTGAAATCGCACCTAACTGGGGATAATCATGCACAAGTACATCGTCCTGCTCCTGGCACTGCCGCTCGTCGCCTGTCAACCGGCAACGGAATCGCAAACCGACAGTGCTGACGAGAAACCGGCTGCCACCGCGCCGGCGAAAGAAGACGCCCGGTTAGTGAGGGTGCTCGATGCACAGCCGGAAGAGGTTAAAGCTCGTTACCAGTATCGTCATCCGAAGGAAACCCTGGAGTTTTTCGGTATTGAATCCGGCATGACCGTCGTCGAAGGTCTTCCGGGGCGCGGCTGGTATACCAGGATACTGCTCCCCTATCTCGGCAAAGACGGACACCTGATAGGTGCCACGTATGCAATGGATATGTGGCCGAATTTTGCCTTCGCCAACGCAGAGTTTCTGAAGATGCAAAGTACCTGGGCGACGGACTGGCCCGTCGGCGCCGAGGAATGGCGCGACGAGGACAGTGCGTCGGTCGGCGCGTTCAATTTCGGGTCGATGCCCGAAGCGCTGGCAGGCACGGCCGATGTCGTGTTCCTGGCAAGAGTGCTGCACAACCTGGCGAACTTCGAAGAAGAAGGCGGTTTCCTGACCGAAGCGCTGGCTGATTCATACTCCCTGCTCAAGCCCGGCGGTGTACTGGGCATCGTGCAGCACCAGGCGCGTGACGACATGTCGGATGAATTCGCCGACGGAAGCCACGGCTATCTGAAGAAGTCGTTTGTCATCGCCACGGCGCAAAAGGCGGGTTTCGAGTTTGTCGCTGAAAGCGATATCAACGAGAATCCGAGTGATCAGCCCGGCGAGGACGACGTTGTGTGGCGCCTGCCTCCAAGCTTTGGTACCAGCCAGGACAACCCCGAACTCAAGGCCGAGATGGCAGCGATCGGCGAATCAAATCGTATGACGCTCAAATTTCGTAAGCCGCAATAGGTCTCGGTTCGTCAGCTCATATCGAAGACCAGGAATTCGGCCTCGGTGAGGGCTGAAATTTGCAGCACGCGCTCGTCTTGGATCTGAGCGCCGTCGCCGGCCGAAAGTTTCTGTCCGTTGACGTTGATATCCCCTTCGACAATCTGCACGAACACCTTGCGATCGGGCCGCAGGTCGAGTGAGACCTCGTTGCCTGCCTCGAGAATGCTTGCATAGAGGTCGACGTCCTGGTGAATCGTTATCGAGCCATCGCGACCGTCACGCGAGCCGACCAATCGCAGGCGATTGAGCTTTTCTTCCCGCGGGAAACGCGTTTGCTCATAGCCGGGCTCGAGGCCATTCTTCTCCGGATAAATCCATATCTGCAGCAGGTGAAGTTCCGTGTCCTGCGAGTGATTGAACTCGCTGTGCTGCACGCCAGTGCCAGCGGTCATGCGCTGTATCTCTCCAGCCTGGATCACGGTGCCGTTACCCATGCTGTCTTTGTGAGCAATCGCACCATCGATAACGTAGGTGACGATTTCCATGTCCCTGTGAGGGTGTGTACCGAAGCCTTTACCCGGCGCGATACGGTCTTCGTTGATGACGCGCACCTTGCCAAACTGCACGCGCTCCGGATTCTGGTACTCGGCAAAGGAAAACGTGTGTTTGGCACGCAGCCAGCCGTGATCGGCGCTGCCCCTCGACTCGGATTCAATGATCTCCAGCATGATTGTTTTACTCCCCGGATTTACGCTGCCTGCGATTTGAGGTGAGCGATGTCGGCAATGCGCGCACGCGCCGCATCCATCGACATTTCCGCCCGGCTGTTGAGTTGGTCGGCGGCGATGACTTCGATATCTGTGATGCCAATAAATGCAAGGGCATGTTTCATGTAAGGCGTCGCGAAATCCGCCGCGCTGCCCACCGGAACACCGCCGCTTGCGACCACAACATACGCTCTCTTTCCTTCAAGGAGACCCCTGGGCCCACTCTCGGTGTAGCGGAACGTTAATCGTGCACGAGTGATCATGTCGATCCATGCCTTCAGCGCTGCGGGAATCGAAAAATTGTATATCGGCATGCCGATGACGAGAAGGTCGGCCTCTTTCAGCTCGGCAACCAGGCTGTCCGAAAACGCCAGTGCCTGGCGATGCCGGTCAGTGCGAGACGCCTCGGGCGTGAAGTTGGCCTCGATCCATGTCTCATCGACGAACGGAACGCCTGTCGACAGGTCGCGACGAATCGTCTGCATACTGCCGTGGCGCTCCTCCAGCGCTGCCACCAGGTCGCGGGTTAGTTCGCGGCTGGCGGATCCCGTGGTCCGCCCGCTGGCGCTTAGCTCGAGAACCCGGGTCGCCTTGTCCTGCATGTCTTGCTCTCCTGTCTGGGTGTTGTTGTATCTGAGGCCATCGAGTATCCACGTTGACAATCTCGTGATAAAGGCTACGCTTGAAACCAGATTGTTGATAAAAACGCAACAATATGAATAAAGTCGAGGATTTACAGGCTTTTGTCGCCGTCGTGGAAGCCGGGAGCTTTACCGCGGCCGCGGAGCGCCTCAATGCGGCCAAATCGGCCGTCAGCCGGCGGGTTGCAGCGCTGGAGGAACGCCTGGGGGTCCAGCTACTGCGCCGCACGACGCGGGTCCTTAATCTGACGGAGACGGGCAGAAGCTTCTACGAACGCAGCGCGCAGATCCTGGCTGACTTGAACGAGGCCGAAGCCGCGGTACAGCAAGAGCACGGAGAACTCCGGGGCACGCTGCGAGTGGCTCTGCCCCTGTCTTTCGGCGTCCGCCACATGTGCACGCCCATCGCCGCGTTCAGCAAACGGCACCCGAACGTCGAATTCGATCTGGATCTCAATGATCGCCGCATCGATTTGATCGAGGAAGGAGTCGATGTCGCGCTTCGCATCGGGCGCCTGCAGGATTCATCGTATATCGCACGACGCTTGTTTGACGTGCGTACCGTCGTCTGCGCATCACCTCACTATCTTAGCGTTCACGGTGAGCCAAAGACGCCCGGTGACTTACTCAGGCACCGCTGTCTCGTGTATTCCAATCTGCCGGACCCAAACAACTGGGTGTACCGGGACGAAGACAACAATCGGCGCACGATCGAGGTGAAATCCGTGATGTCGGCGAGCAGCGGCGACTTCCTGGCAAACGCGGCCGCGCATGGTATGGGCCTCGTCATGCAGCCCACATTTATTGCGTCCGAGTCGATTCGTCGTGGCAACCTGGTGCCGGTCCTGACCGACTACGACTGGCCGGCATCGCCCGCGTATGCAATCTACCCGCCGACCCGGCACCTGTCCTACCGGGTACGTGCCTTTATCGATTTTCTTGCCGAGCGTTTTTCCGATACGCCGCGGTGGGACCGCGATTGCGGGCTGACTACGACGAGGAAAGAGACAGCGACTTGAACGCAGCGAGTGCGCGCTCGCGCGACGGTTTCAGGTCGACGACAGGTGCCGGGTAATCGCGGCCGATCGTCACGCCAACCTTTGTAAGCACTTCCTCCGGTGCTTCCCACGGGTTGTGAATGAACTTCTCGGGCAGTGAGGCCAGTTCCGGGACGTATTGTCGGACATAGTTGCCCTCCGGATCGAATTTCTTTCCCTGTGTAACCGGGTTGAATATCCTGAAGTAAGGTGCCGCGTCGGCACCGCAGCCGGCGATCCACTGCCAGCTCGCGCTGTTGTTGGCCAGATCGGCGTCAACGAGCGTATCCCAGAACCACCTTGCGCCATGACGCCAGTGCTGCAGCAGATTCTTTACAAGGAACGAACCGACGATCATGCGCACCCGATTGTGCATGTAGCCGGTCCGCCAGAGCTCGCGCATGCCCGCATCGACAATCGGGTAACCCGTCTTGCCTTGCTGCCAGCGCTTCAAGGAAGCGTCGTCGTCAATCCACGGAAAGCGATCAAACTTGCGCTGCAGGTTGCCGCTGGTAATCGTTGGCTCGTTGTAAAGAAGATTGTAGGAAAACTCCCGCCATCCGAGTTCACTGAGAAAACGATCCTCATCAGGCGTAAGTTCCCTGGTCGAATTCCTTTCATGCACGGCAAACCACGCCTGGTTCGGTGATATCTCGCCGAAATGCAGATGTGGCGATAGCCGCGACACGTACTGCCGGTCCGGGCGATTGCGGCCCTCATCGTAATGGTCGATCCCATCGGACAGGAATGTCTTGAGCCTTTTCAAAGCACCCGCTTCGCCCGGCTTCCAAAGCTCGGCCATCTCTGAATACCAGTTAATCGTCGGCAGTAGCTCCAGCTCTTCAAGCGAGAGCCCGGCGTCGGTATCGTATATCGGGAAATCGTGCGGCGCCGGCAGTGGCTGCCGCGGCGGAATTCCGTTCTCAAGGCAGCCTTTTCGGTAGAAAGGCGTAAATACTCTGTAAGGAGTGCCGTCGGGCTTGTTGGTATTGGGCGGCTCGAAAAGGACCGATCCGGTGAAGCTCTTAACGGAAACTCCGTCACCCTGCAAACTGTCTTTGATAGTCGTATCGCGTGCGATGCGCCAGGGTTCGTAGCAGCGGTTCCAGAAGACTCCGGCTGCGGCCACGTCCTGAACGAGTTCGGGAAGGACGGCTTTCGCGTCGCCGCGAACAAACAGCAGGCGGCCTTCCAGCGACGCGTTCAGCGACTCGAGACTCTGGTGCAGCCACCAGCGACTTGCGGCCCCCATAGCCCATTCCTCGGCGTTCTCGTCGTCGAGAATATAAACCGGTAGGATGGGTCGACCCTGCCGCACGGCGGCATCGAGCGCGGGATTGTCCGCCAGGCGAAGGTCCTGTCGGAACCAGACAATTACAGGTGCGGAATTGCTCATCGAGTGTCGTGGGGTTTAGTGGCTTTAAACTTCAGGCCACAGTATAGGATCAACGGCGCAGGAGAGACGTAGGCATTTGTAACACAAACGCATTGAGCGGGGATGCAAGAATGAGAGTGGCGATCATTGGGGGTACCGGTTTTGTCGGTGGCCATTTGACCGATGCATTGCTGGACGCCGGGCATGAGGTCTCTCTGCTGGTGCGTGCCGGCAGCGAGTCAAAAGTCAGCCAAGCCGGGCGCGTCAGCATGACGACCGGCGATATATCATCTTCCGAAGCGCTGCGATCGGTAATGCAGGGCTGCTCCGCCGTTATCTACAACGTCGGAATCCTGCGGGAGATCCCGAGCCGCGGAATAACCTTCGAGGAGTCCCAGTATCAGGGGCTAGTGCGAACTGTAGAAGCCGCGCGTGCGGTTGGCATCACGCGGCTCCTGCTCATGAGCGCCAACGGCGTGAAGCAACCCGGCACGCCGTACCAGGAAACAAAGTACCGGGCGGAAGAGTACGCGCGCCAAAGCGGACTCGGCGTTACCGTGCTGCGCCCTTCCGTGATCTTCGGGGATCCCGAGGGCAAGATGGAGTTCGCCACGCAGCTGTTCAATGACATGATTCGTCCGCCGATTCCGGCCGTCAGCTTTTTCTCTGGCCGAAGCCCGGAGCAGGGCGCTGTCGTCATGTCGCCAGTGCATATCGACGATGTCGCCAGCGCGTTTGTTGCAGCGCTCGAAAACGACGAGACGATCGGACAGACGTTCGCTCTCGGCGGACCCGAGGTCCTTTCGTGGCGAACGATCGTACGTCGTATCGCCGAAGCAACCGGCAGGGACAAGTGGGTGCTGCCGATGCCGATCTGGATAATGCGGCTCGGCGCGACTCTTTTTGACTGGCTACCGTTTTTTCCCGTCACGCGCGGACAACTGACGATGCTCGAAGAAGGTAATACTGCGGACCCCGAAATCTTGAGAAAGCTGATCGGCCGGGATCTCAAGAGCTTTAGCGTTGACGCACTTGGCTACCTTAACGACTAGTCAGAAACTTTCTGTTACAGCTGACATCAGCTTTGTCACCGATCCCGGCTTGCTTATCGCTAGATTGCCAGCTCGAATTTATATCCCCTAACTGGCAAACAAAGGATAAGCGCATGAAATCATCAATCTCCAAGCGCACCGGCATCAGGTTCCCCGGCGGCCTACGCCGATCAACAAGAGCTGTCGCCTGTTGCGCTCGGCGCGGATTCTCCGGCGTTGACGATTGATACGCTCGTGCGTCGCTCGGACATCTGATTTTTTCGGGCGGCGGCCGCAAACGTGGGTTTTTCGGGTCGCTTTTATGACGCCCCGCTCACGCCCATGCGTCGCAACGAAGTGACGGTCCCTGTAGAATAACCGGTATGGAAAGATCAGGTTTGGCGGTTTGACATGAAATTTGAATTGCGTCGATTCTTCTGGTGGTTGATCATCCCGGCCGTGTTGCCGGTAACCGGATTTACGACGGCAAATGCGGCCGATCGCGTGGCGGAATTCCGGGGCGCGGGTAATTCCACGACCGCCATATTCAGGGTGGAGGCGCCGTGGGTGCTTGATTGGCGCCTGGACGGCGATTTCGATGAGCTGATCGCGCTCGACATAACGCTGCTCGAAGCTAAAAGTGGAAGACACATTGGTCGCGTCCTGCACACCAAGCGCAAAGGGAACGGCGTGAAGTTGTTCAAGTCGGGCGGGCTGTACCAGCTGCGTATAAGCTCATCACTGGCTCGCTGGACCATCAAGATCGACCAGCTCACCCGCGAAGAAGCGGAGCTCTATACGCCGAAGAGATAAGCTTGAGCGGCAGCGACATAGGTCGCTGAACGGTCACCTCAAAAATAATCGGGCTCGTTACCCGGGGCCCATTTAATGTTGCAGCCAATGCTGGGCTTTTGTTCGGACGGCGGCGGGTTCGACTCCAGAACCGCATCGAGTGCCGCGCGCAGGTCATGCCCGTCAACAGGCCTGGCATTTGACGGCCGGCTGTCGTCCAGCTGGCCCCGATAAGTCAGCCGCTTGTCGGCATCGAACACATAAAAGTCAGGTGTGCATGCGGCACGATAGGCTTGCGCAACCTGCTGGCTTTCGTCGAACAAGTAGGGAAACGTGTAGCCCCAGGTCTCGGCCTCGATCTTCATGTTGTCCGGGCTGTCGCTCGGATGTTTGTTTATGTCATTGCTGTTGATTGCGTAAATTGCAACGCCGCGCGCGGCATAGTCTCGCCCGATGCGCGCCAGTTCTTCGCGCACATGCTTGACGAAAGGGCAGTGATTGCAAATAAACATCACAAGGAAAGCGCTCGCTTCGTCTGCAAGTGAGTGTTGCTGGCCCTCCGGATCCGGCAACGAAAAAGCCGGCGCCTCGGTTCCCAGGGCTAACATCTGTGATTCGACCGCAACCATTTTCCGACCCCACTCCTCGATAGACCGGCAAAGGTTACCAAAAGCCGGGCCCAGGTGGCATGCGATCGGCTGCCTGTTATGCGATCATCCGGTGCAGGAATGCGGATCGAGGTTTGCGTGAGCAACGCGCCGGAACAAAAAAGCAGCACCATTATTATGCTCGCGGCCATCGTGGTCGTAATCTACGGCATGCAGATGGCCAAGGTGGTGCTGGTGCCGTTCTTGATCGCCGTGTTCCTGGCATTGATCACGGTGAAGCCGATGCTCTGGCTGCAGCAGAAACGGGTGCCGGCTATCCTGGCAGCACTGCTGATCGTGACGATGATCATGCTGATACTGACAATGGTCGGCATGATCTTGGGTAATTCGATCGCCGATTTTACGGCGGCGCTTCCCGGCTACCAGGCGCGGCTCGACAGGATTGTCGACGGCATGGTCAGGTTCATTGCTGATAACGTAAAGGGTGACCGGTCCATCGAAAGCCTGGGCGACATGGTCGATCCAGGCTGGGCGATGGGCCTGGCAGCGACCATACTGAACAGCCTGAAAGACGTATTGACCAATACGTTTCTCATCTTCTTTACGATGATCTTCATATTGCTCGAAGCGTCGAGCGTGCAGACCAAAGTAGAAGCGGCATTCGGCCGCCATGAAGACTCACTTGATCGGCCCAGGATCTTCCTGCAGAACCTCGGCCGTTATCTCGGCATCAAGACGATTGTGAGCTTGGCGACAGGCCTGTGCGCCGGTCTCCTGACCTGGTCGATCGGGCTCGATTTCCCGTTGCTTTGGGCGATGCTGGCTTTCCTGCTGAACTACGTTCCGACAATCGGCTCGATTATTGCCGCTGTTCCAGCGGTCCTTCTGGCGCTGGTGCAACTCGGGCCGGGCGAGGCGACCGCGACGGCCATTGGTTTTGCGGCGATCAACGTTGTTTTTGGCAACCTGATCGAGCCGCGGCTCATGGGTTACGGCGTCGGCATTTCGCCGCTCATCGTCTTCGTCGGCCTGGTCTTCTGGGGCTGGGTATTCGGGCCGGTCGGCATGCTGCTGTCCGTGCCGCTCACTATGACGCTGAAGCTGGCGCTGGAGAATGACGAACGAACGCGCTGGGTCGCGATCCTGTTGGGGTCAGAGCGAGATGCAGAGCATGAACTCAGGAGCAGGACAGCAGAAGAGCTTCCAAAAGCCGATCAGGCGACGTCCACGTCGTCGTAATCGTCTGCATCCGGTTCCGTTTCTTCGATCTGCTCGAGCAGATTGATTGCAACCGCCACGAAGTCCGTATCGGTAATAATGCCGACCAGCTTGCCATCGTCCATGACCGGCAAACAGCCGATGGCGTGTTTTTCGAGAAACAGCGCTGCCTGCCGCAAACTTGCGTTGATATCTACCGTGGCGACATCCGATACCATCGCGTCTTCAATAATTATTTCGTTCGCGTGGATTCTATTTTGGGGGTCACGCAGGAAACTGTCCGTCGCGGCCAGTACATTCGTCAACGTTACCAGCCCGACTAAGGCGTCACCGTTGACAACCGGGATATGATGAATCCGGTTGTCTTGCATCAGTGTCCGAGCCTCGGCCAGCGTCGCGGACGGTGCCACCGTAATCAGGTCGGTACTCATGATTGCTTCGATGGTGAACATAACGCCCGTCCTTCTGCTTGGTCATACTATTACCGAGTTTATCGATGATCGCGGCGAGTGCCATTGCGAGAAACACGTATTTGAAGCCTGCATTTGGCCATTCCATGGTGCCCAATTCGCCGGCTTTGCAACAACGGGGCGTTGATCTAGACTGAACAGCTACGCACCCGGATGGTCTGATCCAGCATGAACAAGCAACTCGTTTTGCCCCTGATTCTTTTTGTGATTCCGACGTTTGCGGCCGAAACAGAGCTGGATGCCACCCGCCTGGTCCGGGAAGCAATTGATCACTGGCGCGGTCTGTCCTCGTACACGGAATTGACCATGGTCATACACCGTCCGGACTGGGAACGATCCATGACGATGCGCGCCTGGACCAAAGGGCAGGACCAAACGCTGGTACGCGTCGTGGAACCCAAGAAAGATCGCGGCAACGGCACGCTTACCGACGAGAACAGCATGTGGACGTTTTCGCCGAAGGTAAACCGCGTCATCAAGATACCGTCGTCGATGATGGGACAAAGCTGGATGGGTTCCGATTTCTCCAACAAGGACATCGCTCGTGCTGATGATATTGTCGACCAGTACGACCACACGATCCTCCAGGTCGAAGAGAACGACGGAGTCACTGTTTATGATGTCCAGTCGATTCCGCACGAAGATGCGGCCGTGGTATGGGGCAGGGAAGTGCTGAGGATTCGCGACGACTATGTCGTAGTCGAGCATGCGTTTTATGATCAGGACGACGAGCTTGTAAAAAAACTCGTGTCCCTGGAGATTGGGGAAATGGGCGGTCGTACGATTGCGAAGCGGCAGCGCATGATAAAAATCGAGGAACCCGATGAATGGACCGAGATTAGCGTCAACGATGTTGTGTACGAAATCGAACTGAAGGACAGTTTGTTCACCTTGTCGAACCTGCGGAATCCGCGAGACTAGCCTTTGATGAACATCGTTCTGCGCCTTGCATGGCGCAATCTCTGGCGCCACAGCAAGCGCACCTGGCTGACTATCGGGGCGATGGTGTTTTCAAACACCCTGCTCGTCTTCATGATATCGATACAGTTCGGCATGTACGGTCTGATGATCGATAACACGCTGCAGGTGTTTAGCGGACACATGCAGATTCAGGCGCCGGGCTACAAGGACGATCAGAAGATGCGGCAGGTGGTCCCCCATGTCGTGCAGCTCGCCTCGAACCTGAGAAAAGAACTCCAGACCGATACGATCGCCGCGAGAGGCTGGGCGTTTGCCTTGGCATCGAGCGAGGAGAGGAGCTACGGCATTGGGGTCTTCGGCGTCGAACCGGTTTTCGAGCCTCGCGTATCGAACATTCCGGGACTCATCAAGGAGGGCAGGTACCTTCGCGATCCAGATGCCACCGAGATCGTCATCGGAGCCGTTCTTGCGCGCAACCTGCGTGTCGCAACCGGCGACGAGCTGACGCTGCTCGGCAGTGGGCGCGATGGCTCATTTTCGGCAGCCGTCGTTCATGTCGTCGGTGTATTCGAAAGTGGCGTTGTCGACATCGATCGAAATTTCGGGGAGATGCCGCTCGAAACGTTCCAGGACGTTTTCTACATGGACGGAGCCGGCCACCAGGTTGTGGTCAGCGCTGCCACCCTGGATGAGGCCGAATTGCTGCAGCCCAAGGTGGTTGCCGCGCTGCCGGGGGGTACCGATCTTGTCGTGCATGACTGGGACGCGCTGCAGCCCGGGCTGAGGCAGGCGATCCAGGCGGACATGAGCAGCGCGTTCTTCATGTACGGGATCCTGGTAATACTCGTCGCGTTCAGCGTTCTTAACACCCAGCTGATGTCGGTCCTTGAGCGTACTCACGAGTTCGGCATCGTGATGTCGCTGGGGCTCAAGGCCGGCCGTCTCGGCCGCCTGATCATGCTCGAAACCGCGCTGATGGGCATTATCGGCATGATCATTGGCAGCATCACTGGCGCGATATTTACCTCGTGGTTCACGGTCAACGGTTTGTCCATTCCGGGCATGGAGGAAATGGCAGCGAACTTCAACCTGCCCGCCAGGATTTACCCGGAGGTCACGCCCTGGACGGCGGTGGCTGGCCCATTGGTCGTTTTCTTGTTCACGCTGCTGGCGTCAGCTTACCCTGCACTGCGGCTGCATCGGCTGCACCCGGTTGAAGCGATGAGGGCGAACTGATGCGCACGACTCCGGTACTCACCCGTCTCGCGTGGCGTTATCTCTGGCGCAACCATCGACGCACCATCATCATGCTGAGCGCGATCGTTATCGGCGTGTGGGCGATGATATTCATGACGGCGCTGACGCGCGGCATGGTGGATCAGATGATCAAAGACGGTATCAGCGTCCTGCCCGGTCATGTCCAGGCACACAATCCGCTGTTCCTGGATGATCCAAGCGTCTCGAATCGCATCAGCATCGGTGATGCTGAATTATCCAGGATGTTCGATCCGCTGAGCTTCAAGGCCTGGGCCAGTCGCGTGAAAGTCCCCGCCGTCATTACCAGCGAACGCGAATCACGCGGTGTCACTTTGCTGGGCATCGATCCGGCGGCGGAACGCGCATTCTCCTTCGTGACTTACGATGATGTGGAAGGCCGTTTCCTCGAAAGCGCCGAAGACAATGCTGTTGTGATTGGCAGGAAGCTGGCGAATACGCTGGATACGCGCATTGGCAAGCGCGTAGTCTTGATGAGTCAGGACCCGGACAACGAAATCGCGGACCGGGGTTTTCGCGTCGCAGGACTGTTCGAAGCCAGCATGCCCGCGTTCGAAGAGATGTATGTATTCGTTGGCAAGAAAACGGCTCAAAAGATGCTGCGAATCGGCGATGCGACAACGGAAATCGTGTTCGTGGGTGATGACTACCGGGACGTCGAGCCGACCTATGATCGCGTACGCGAAACTTTGGATGGCGACCTCAAAGTCAGTCGCTGGTACGAGATAGACACCTACCTCGGCACCATGCTCAAAGTCATGGACGGTTTTGTGCTGATCTGGGTAATCGTGATTTTTCTCGCACTGTCTTTTGGCCTGGTCAATACGCTCGTCATGGCCGTGTTTGAACGAATTCGTGAAATCGGACTGATGCTTGCGCTCGGCATGAAGCCGGCCAGCATCCTCGGGCAGATAATTATCGAGTCGATGATGCTGCTTGCCGTCGGGCTGGCGATCGGAGACCTACTCGCCTGGGCGACGATCCAGCCGCTGAAGGAAGGCATCGACATTTCAGCCGTCGCTGAGGGCATGGAAATGATGGGTGCCTCGAGCGTTCTTTATCCGAAGCTATATTTGTACGACATGCTTCTTGCCAACGTTGTCGTATTGATACTTGGATTTCTCGCGAGCTTGTCCCCGGCGTGGCGCGCGTCGCGTTATGAGCCGGTTGAAGCAATAACGAAGGTGGGATGATGGCGGCTGTACGTTGTGTAGATCTGTGCAAGACCTATAGACAGGGCGATCAGGATATCAAGGCGCTTGATCATGTAAGTATCGAAATCGCGGAGGGCGGATTCGTTTGCCTGTCCGCACCCTCGGGCGGCGGCAAGACGACATTGCTTAACGCAATCGGCGGGCTGGATATACCGGATAGCGGTGAAGTCTGGATCGCCGGACGACGCATTGACCAGATGAGCAAAGGAGAGCTCGCTGATCTCAGGCTTTCGAGTATCGGTTTCGTCTTCCAGGCTTACAACCTGATCCCTGTCCTGACGGCACAGGAAAACATCGAGTTCGTCATGCAGATTCAGGGCGTTCCGGCAGCAGAAAGACGTACCAAGTCACTGGCGATCCTCGAGGAGGTCGGTCTGGCGGGGCTGGAAGGGCGGCGACCTGCCGAGATGTCCGGCGGCCAGCAGCAGCGCGTGGCCGTCGCGCGCGCTATCGTGTCGCGACCCGCGTTGGTGCTTGCCGATGAGCCGACGGCGAACCTGGATTCCAGGACTTCGGATGAGTTGATGACGCTCTTCACCGAGCTCAACGAGCATCACAATACGACGTTCGTCATTGCGACGCACGACCAGCGGGTAATGGGGTATGCAAAACGCCTGATTCGCATGCTGGACGGCCGTATCGTTGACGACATCGACCAACATGCCGCCTAGATTTTTCGTAGCTCTATTTCTGCTGTCGGCTGCTGCGGCGGCAGCCGACAATAAGATGGAGTTTGCTGGCCACACGAAATTTTCGTCGACGAGTCAGGTCTATCCGGATCGAAGCGTATTCAGGGATCTGGTTGGCAGCCGTACGCTGGACGTCACCGCGGATCTGCGCCTCAATCTGCAGCGCAGCGTCGGACGATGGTCCTTCGATGCAGCGTATCAGTTGCTCTTGTTGGACGGAGACAGCGTCGAACTGGGTCGCGCGCTGCCGGGCGGCACGGATATCTTCTTTCCAGGATTGCCGGATGACGGCCGCCGGCTGTTCGATCTGACGGATATCATACGAGACAGCGGCAAGACCATCGCCCTGCATCGCCTGGATCGCCTGAGCTTTGGCTACGCGAGCGAAAGGGCCGTTTTTCGCTTCGGGCGGCAGGCCCTGTCGTGGGGGAACGGCTTGTTCTACGCACCCATGGACCTGGTGAATCCATTTGATCCGGCTGCCGTCGATACCGAATACAAGGGTGGTGACGACATGCTGTACCTGCAGTACCTGCGTGACAGCGGTGACGACGTGCAGGGCGCGTACGTCGCGCGTCGCAATCCTGCGAGCGGCGACATCGAGGCGAACGAAGCCACAGCGGCCGTCAAATACCACGGATTCCTGGGAGAGGCGGAATACGATGTGCTGTTTGCGCGCAACTACGGCGATTCGGTTGCGGGGCTGGGGGCCAGCAAGAGCGTCGGTGGCGCCATTTTGCGCGGCGATGTTGTCGTAACGCACTCCGACATCGACACGTACCTGCAGGTCGTGGCAAACCTCACCTATTCCTGGAACTGGTTTGACCGAAACATGAGTGGCGCTGTCGAGTATTTCTTTAACGGCATCGGCCAGCGATCGGGTTCGTACGATTCAGTCAGTCTTTCCAATAATCCCGATCTCATTGACCGAATTGTGCGAGGCGAACTTTTTTCGATCGGACGTCACTACCTGGCCGCCAGCGTCATGATCGAAATGACGCCGCTTTGGGGGCTCACACCGACGATACTGGCGAATGTCGCCGATCCCAGCGGCCTTTTTCAGCTCGTAACGAACTACAGCCTTTCGGACAACATGACTTTTCTGGGCAGCATCAACGTGCCGCTCGGCCCGAAAGGCAGCGAGTTTGGTGGCATCGAATCAGAAATGACGGACCGGTTCCTGTCGGGTGGTGCCGGGCTGTTTGCCCAGATCGCCTGGTACTTCTAGCCCGCCGGCGAGCTGTTCCGCTTCAGGCTCGACAGCAGGCGCCGGAATCCGGCTTCAACCTGGAGTTCGAACACGGGATCCTTGATGTGCTCGAATTTCGCGACGTCAAATTCCTGAGGGTCTTCGTCGAGCATTGTGTCGATACGCCGGAAAAGATCACGCTCTTCCCAGGCCATGTGTGATCTCAGGCGATTCACGTAGCCGGACGCATCCTTGATCAGTTTGCTGCGTCGCACAGCAGCGCCGGCGTTGATGGCCTCGATCTCGTCGCGCAGGGCCGCACCCAGTGCAGCGATTTCGTTGTGGTCATCGGGAACG
Source organism: Gammaproteobacteria bacterium (assembly GCA_029863125.1). Lineage (GTDB taxonomy): Bacteria > Pseudomonadota > Gammaproteobacteria > Steroidobacterales > Woeseiaceae > UBA1847. The sequence goes on along the minus strand of JAOTWB010000001.1, from coordinate 37,246 downwards.
TTGTCGAGGCCCTCTGCGAGGTCCGGGCGCTTTTTGCGCAGCTGTGCGTACATGATGTCTTCTTTGGGGTGGTGCACGGCATCGGGATAGACGGTCATGTAACGCATGATCTCGTCGAGCAGTTCGAAGTCCGGGTCCTTCCCCGAAGAGGCATGCTCTACGACATCATCGATCAGCTCGAGAACGATCGACATATTGCGATGATCTTCCCGCAGTTCCTTCATCAGCGTTCTGGCTTCAGACTCCATCTCGACTCCTGATCCTACACTTGGCTGCAATCCTGGCTGACCCGCTGTATTCCGGCTATTCGGATTATCACCTACGGTGAGCTATCGTGCGGCCGGCAGACTGGCGAACTCTCTGGCGGCGTCCATGCTCAGAAGGGCATCGGCGAGGGCGGAGACCAGGCTTTGGCTCGCGACGAGCAACTCCCGGTTGACGTTTAGCAGCGTCGATATTTCCACTTCGCTGAGCTCGCCGCGCGACACCTCGTTGTAGATGCGGTGTTGCATACGGTTATGTACCGATTCGGATTTGTTCTTTATTTCGACCAGCGTTTCGAAGCGCACGGCAGGAATGTCCGATCGCCCCAGGGAATCGAGCGCCTCGTAGAATTCTCTTGCCGCTTCGCGAAACTGGCCGAAGTAGGCATTGAAACGGTCGTTCACCGAGCCGCGGAACAACTCGAGGTCCGCGCTCACGTCTTTCATGCACTTCGCAGCCTGCACGGCGTTGCGGATCGACGGAATTATCTGCCCCAGGCGCTCCGACTCCTCGGTTTCCAGCGACCTGCCCTGAAGCGCGAGCGCGTGCCGGAGTATTTCGCCTTCCAGCTGCTTGATTTCCGCATAACAGCGGTCGTAATCGATTTCCGGTGAAAAAACGGAGACACCCTTGCGATCTTCCCGGCTTTCGTAAAACGTATGATCGGGCGGCAGGTCGAGCGTGGCCTGATTCAATGCGGCCGCCTGATCGATCAGTCGTAGTGTCTCACGCGTGATATTTTCGAGAGCAGCCTCGGCGACGGCGGTATCGCTTGCTTTAATGTGTCGCAGCAGCGGCGTATCGTCCTCCCGGAAGCGGCGGCCAAGCCATCGGCTGAGCAGCGGAATGGCGGGCAGGAAAATGACTATGCCGATCAGGTTGAAGAGGCTATGGAAAGCGACCAGCGCGAATAGCGGGTCGGATAAACCGATGACTTCGGTAATGAGCTCGAGCAGCGGCACCAGGCTCAGGAACGCAATCGTGTCGGCCACCACGTTAAACAAGACCACTGCCGCCGCCACACGTTTCTTTGCCGCCGAGCCTGCAAGCGATCCCAGGAGTGCGGTGACCGTCGTGCCCAGGTCGGCGCCGATGGCAATTGCCGCCGCCGATTCCAGCGGGATGGCCCCGGCATACAGCGCGCTCAGCGTGATCATGATCGTCGCGGAACTGGACTGGATAACGGCCGTCAGCAGGAGACCGGCCAGCAGAAAGACGATCAGCGGGTAGCCTGCCAGGGCCGTTGGGTCGAACAACGTCGTCGCAACCAGGGCGCCCGACTTCATGAACTCGAGCCCCATGAGCATCAGGCCGAAGCCAACGACAAAATGGCTGAGCCCGGCTCGCCGGGTCCCGGCGGCAGACCACACCACGCCGAACCCGCCGATTGTAATGATTGGCAGTGCGAGTGCCTCGATGTCGAGTTTGAATCCGATTGTCGCGACGATCCAACCGGTCATCGTGGTGCCGAGATTGGAGCCGAACACAATGCCCAGCGCGCTGGCCAGCGAGATGATACCGGTGCCAACGAACGCGAGAACGATCAGGCTTACGACAGAGCTGCTTTGCAGTGCGGCCGTCGTGACCGCGCCGGCCAGCACGCCGCGCAGGGGTTTTGCCGTGTACTGACGAAGAAATTTCTTGAACGAGCGTCCGGCGAGCTGTGTCAGCGCATGCTCCAACTCATGCATGCCGAACAGGAACAGACCCAGGCCAGCCGCCAGTCTCCAGAGATCAAATTCCTCGCCCATCGGCAAAGTATATCCACATGCCCGTTGGCAGGAAAAAGAATGGCCGGCATTGCGCCGGCCATTTCATGCGGTGGTCGACCTTGCGGTCAGGCAGCAGGTGTCAGAAGAACTTACGCGCCATGGCAAGGATATCGTCAAGCCCGCCACCGGACCTGCCGCCCATGGCGAGCAGATCGCCGAGCGGACCGAGCCCACCTCTAGACAACGACGAACCGATATCGCGACCTGCGGAGGTCTTCTTGCTCATAGCACCCATCGCGAGAGCAGCCAGCAACGGCAGTGCTTTCTTGATCATGCTCGCATCAATGCCGGTCTCCTTGGAGGCTGCCGCCGCAACATTGCGGCTAACGTCCTTGCTGCCAAAGATGTGACCGAGAATGTTGTTGCCATCATTACGGGTCTCGTCGGATGCCAGCAGCTCGGGTTTGTCGATATATCGATCGTGCCTGCCGGTTTGGAGGGCACCGCGCAGGCTCGCCAGACCAGAATCGTCCGCGGTATTTTTCTGCATGCCGCGCATGAGTGCAGGTGCAAGGGCTTCGACCAGTTTCGACGTGTCCGATGAGCCAAGCCCGACCGTCCTGGCCAGTTGGCCAATACTATCGGCGCCACCGGCGCTCTTGAGCAGATCCATCAGTTCCATAGAGTTTCTCCGGTCATTACTTGTCAAGTGGAATCTTGATTTTCTGACCGGGGTAAATCTTGTTCGGGTCCTTGATGATGTCGCGATTGGCTTCGAAGATCTTCATGTACTTGCCGGCACTGCCATAGTATTTCTTGGCGATGCCACCAAGCGTGTCACCACTGACGATCTCATAGAATTCCGCCTTCTCTTTGGGTTCTTCGGGTTTCGGCGGTGGCGCTTTGAGGTCATCCGCGACAACTTTTTTCACGCCCTTGATGTTGCCGGCTAGCAGGATCGCCTGGTCACGAACAGCCTGGTTCTTGCAGTCGCCGCAAAGGGTCGCGACGCCATCGTCGAATTCCACCGTGAGATTGCTGAGACCGCTGGTCTTGATCTCGAGGTGTTGCTTGATGTTGTCGGCCGCTTCCGCATCCGTATCGAAAATCTGGCGCCCCACATCTTTTACAAAGTCAAACAGTCCCATTGGGTTCTCCCTGTTAATTGCTGTTATTTGCAACCGCCGGATTATAACAGGCGCTATAATCGCCGGTGAGTTTTAGTGAGGAATAAAAATGCGGAAATTCACGATACTCCTTGCAATCGGGGGCGCGTTTCTGGCCGGCTGCGCGGTCAACCCGGTAACAGGCAAGCGCCAGCTGATGACGGTCAGCACGGCATCGGAAATCCAGATGGGGCAGCAAAACTATGCCCCGATGCGCCAGTCGCAGGGCGGCGATTACGACATAGACCCAGCGCTTACCCAGTACGTGCAGGGTGTCGGCGGTCGCCTGGCCGCGCAAAGCGAAGTTGCGCTGCCTTATGAATTCGTGGTGCTGAACAATTCGGTTCCCAACGCCTGGGCGCTGCCCGGCGGCAAGATCGCGATTAATCGCGGGCTGTTGACGGAGCTCGAATCCGAGGCGGAGCTGGCGGCCGTGCTGGGACATGAAGTCGTGCACGCGGCGGCGCGGCACACGGCCAGCCAGATATCACGCGGCATGCTGCTGCAGGGACTGGTATTGACAACGGCTGTTGCATCGAGCGACAGCGACTACGGCAACCTCGCCGTTGGCGGCGCCGGTTTGGCGGCACAGCTGATCACCATGAAGTATGGGCGCGAGGCCGAACTCGAGTCCGATTATTACGGTATGCAATACATGTCGAAAGCAGGCTACGACCCGAGGGGTGCCGTCTCGTTGCAGGAGACGTTCGTGCGCCTGAGCGAGGGACGCAGGACGGACTGGCTAAGCGGACTGTTTGCCAGCCATCCGCCGTCGCAGGGGCGCGTGAATGCCAATATCGCGACGGCAGCTACACTGCCTGCCGGCGGCAAGACGGGCGAGGCCGAGTTCCAGCGTGCCATGCAAACGACGCGGGCCGTCAAACCGGCTTATGATGCTTATGACGAGGGTCGCAAAGCCCTCTCCGAGAAAAAACTCGATGAAGCGCTCGCGCTTTCCAACAAAGCGCTGGACCTGTTTTCGCAGGAAGCGCATTTTCACGCGCTGCGAGGCGACGTTCGGCTGGTTGCCGACAAATATGACATGGCGGTAACCAACTACAGCCGGGCGATCGAGCGGCGCAACGATTTCTTCTACTACCATTTGCAGCGCGGCCTGGCGAAGAAGGAGCTCGGGCAAACAGACGGTGCGGTTGTTGACCTCGAACGGAGCATCGGCCTGTTGCCAACGGCGCCGGCGCATTATGCGCTGGGCGGCATCGCGCAGCAGCGCGGCAATATTCCGGAAGCAATCAAACATTTCAAGGCCGTTGCTGGCGCGGGCGGAGAGTACGGCAAAGCAGCAACCGCGGCCCTGGTAAGGCTGGAGCTGCCCTCGAACCCGAGCGCCTACGTCCTGCGTCGCTGCGATCCGGACGCTAACGGCAACCTCGTTGTATCGGTCAAGAACGACACGGCCGTGCAGATTACAGGGGTTCAGGTTGTTGTTGAGTACGCCGACGCATACGGCCGACAGCAGCAGGTGCGGCACGAAGTCCGGGGACAGATACCGCCCGGGCAAATCGCGAGCGTGAACACGGGGCTCGGGCCGTATACGGCCGGCGCCAGTTGCCCGGCGACGGTTGTTGCCGCGCAAGTCGCCGAGTAAGCCGGCCGCTAGTCGTCCAGGGTGTCCTCGATCCAGGCGTCAATACTCATGCCGAGCATCGGCAGCGTCACGCTGCCGTTTTCGAGGATGCGATTGTGAAATGCCTGGATATCGAATTTGTCGCCGAGTAGCCTCTCGGCTTTTTTCCTGAGACGCTGAATCTCCAGGCTACCGACAAGGTAGGAGGTGGCCTGTCCGGGCACCGCCGCGTAACGATCGACTTCCCCGGATACCGCGTCCAGGCCCTCGGCCGTGTTTTCGAGCATATAGTCAATGGCGTCCTGCCGCGTCCAGCCCATGACGTGCAGGCCCGGATCAACAACCAGGCGTGCCGCACGGAAAGCCTCGTTGGAAAGCATGCCGAGGCGGGCCAGCTCATTCGAATACAGACCGATTTCGTCAGCCAGTCGCTCCGAATACAGCGCCCAGCCTTCGCTGGTTCCGGAGCTCCACATGTAGCGCAGTATCGGGTGCAGCGACTGGTTGCCGAGCGCGATCGAGCTGTCGAGATGGTGGCCAGGCCAGCCTTCGTGAAACGCAGTTGATTCCGTTCCGGCTTTACTTATGCCGGTCGGATTGTAGGTGCCCACTTTGTAGATACCGACGCTGCCGTCCGGTGACGCTGCCGAGTAAAAGCCACCGCCAGAATCTTTTTCGAATGCCGGTGAGGGCGTTACGATCAACCTGGACTCCGGCACATAGGCAAACCAGTCCGACATCGCGGCCCTCGCCCGGGCGATAGCGCTGTTGATGTAATCGAGCATCGCCTGTTCGCTTTCGAACGTGTACTCGGGGTTGCTCCGGAGTTCCTGGAGAAGTGATTTGAGGTCGTTTGTGCCGAAAGACTCTTTGGCGATGGTGAGCATCTCGCTTCTTATGCGCGACATGTTCGACAGGCCGGCTCGGTGAATATCGGCGGGGTCCATCGGCAGTGACGACCAGTACCGGACCGATGCGGCGTAGCACGCTTCGCCATTCGGGTTCTCTGAAACACCGATAACCTTCCGGCCCCGATAGTCGTTAGCAAGGAAGTCGCGGTAGCGGATCAGGGCCGGGCCGACGCTTTTTCCAACGGTTTCGCGGTATCGTTTCCTGAATTCACTATCCTGAGAGCGCCTCGCCGGTTCCAGGAAAGGCGATTCGTCGGCGGGCGTTTCGATCAACGCGGTCACCTGTTCGACGACGGCATCGACGTTGGTCTGTGGCGCAAGGTATCCGGCAGCAACACCGCGACGCAGGTTGCTAATCTCTGTATCGAGGTAGCGCGGAATATCGGACGCACGTGCGAGTGCTGCGTCGCGTTCAGCCGCGGTGCCTATAGGCTGTGCGGCAAGCGTTGACGTTATCATCGAGGGCCATCCGGTCCATGTGGGGCTGACGCTCCAGAGCTCCATGCGACACACTCGCATCCCGACAATCGCCTCGAGACGCTCGCGCGTGAACAGGTAGGTCACCGCATCGGATGTACCGGACAGCGGCGTTGGATCGAGCGCGTCAAGTTGTGCCAGCCAGTCATCAACCTGTTTGTGCCACGCCGCAACGCTGCTTTCGCGGTGGTCCCCAAGACGATCCATCGGTGCTTCGGGGTAGGCGGATTCGTAGGCTTCTTCCGGGTAGTGCGAGTAGTAGCCGGCGACGAACTGTGAGGCAATCGAATTCACACGCTCCGCGACGGTCGGTTCGGGCTGGCCCGAACAGCCACATAGAGCACCGAGAAACACGATACTTATCAGCCGCTTGGTTTTCATTATCGGGACTCTTGCTGTGTCTCTGAAGCCGTCATCAGACCATACATCAGCGGCTTGCGACAGGGTCTGCGATAATGCGCAGAGACCGCTCAATGCGCCTGGAGGACGCCATGTCTAGGACCATCGCCGCAATTGCGATCAGCCTGATCGCTGGTTTCGCCGCTGCCGTCTGGCTCATGCGAGATAATTCGACGGGCGACGGCGCGCCACGAACGGAGCTTTCGGCGAACACCTTCGAATCGGCGGCCTCAATTGAAGAACGGCTGCTCCGACTCGAGCAAGTCATCGCCGAAGAGCGCGAAGCGCGGCTCATAGTCGAGGATCAGCTGCAGAATCTGATCGAAGAATTCGACCGCATCGACTCCACGGGTCCGCAGGTGTTTGCAGACCAGGGCGCAGCGGCAGACGATGCAGCGCCGTCGCGACAATCGGAGCAGCGCGGGCGGCGAGATTTCGAGTCCATGGTCAGGAACTTCCAGGAGCGGCGGCTGAGCCAGCTGGTGGAAGGCGGCTTTTCGGAAGACGAGGCCCGCCGCGTTCTGCAGCAGGAGTCGGAGGCGCAGTTCAAGGCGATGCAGGCGGCGCACGATGCGCAACGTCGGGGCGACGTGGTCGACTCATTGTCAGCGATGAGCAGACCACAGTCCTTGCTCCGGGCCGAACTGGGCGACAGCGACTATGAGCGCTATCTGAAGGCACAGGGGCAGGCGACGACCATCCAGGTCACCCAGGTAATGGACGGTTCGCCGGCAAGCCTGGCGGGCCTGGAACCGGGCGACCAGATCGTCAGCTATGGCGGTGAGCGCGTATTCGACGTGAATGAGCTGCGTGAACTGACGCTGCAGGGCCGTGCCGGTGAGGACGTCGTTATCGAAATCGAGCGCGAAGGCGTCAGAATGCAGCTGAACGTGCCAAGAGGTCCTGTCGGCATCAGCGGTACCGGCGCGAACGTGCGCCGCATGAACTGGTGGGGCGGCAGCTAGTCTGTCCGCCCGCGAGCTACCAGAGGAAAGTGGATAATAAGGGCAGCGGGCTGCAAAATGCGCACTCAACAAAAAGCAGAGGTTTAATAAGCCCTTGAGTCTCCTTCGCTACTCGATACCAAACGGCTTCACGGCCCTGAGTTTGCTGCTGGGCGTCGCATCCATCGTTACGACGCAGCTGGGCGAACTGGAACTCGCCGCGTGGATTATCGTCTGGTGTGGATTGCTTGACGTCATGGACGGCGCAGCCGCAAGACTGCTGAAAGCGACGTCGAGTTTCGGCGCCGAGTTCGATTCGATGGCGGACCTCGTTTCCTTCGGCGTTGCGCCCGCGGTACTCATGCTCAATGCCGGGCTGCAGCTCGGAGGCATCGAATACGATACCGCGCAGTTCTGGGTGCTCGTCGTTGCCGTCGCCGTTTTCGTTCTGGCCGGCGCCATGCGGCTGGCGCGTTTCAATCTTGCGTCGGATGTGCCCAGCACGGGCTGGTTCGCGGGTATTCCCATTACGGCAGCGGGCGGCGGGCTTGTCTCTTCGCTCGTACTCGTGCTGATCCGCCATCCTGACGTCGCCGAGTCGCTGCCGCTGCATTTATACATGCCCGTGCTGATGTTTGTGCTGGCGCTGCTGATGATATCGAGGTTGCGCTTCCCTAAGGCCAGGCTCCGCAAGAGCAAAGCCTTCAACGCATTTCAAATAGTCGTCGTCGCCGGCGTCTACTACTGCGGTATCACTCGTTCCTATCCCGAATACCTGTTTGGCATCGGTATAGTCGTGCTGATTGCAGGAATCATCGCCGGCCGCTTGAGCCGCGACTCCTGATGCCGAAAATCTCAGGCTGCTGACAAATGTCCACAACTGTTACCGTACTGATCGTCTACCTGGGAGTGCTGGCTGCACTGGCGATCTGGAGCCGCCGGGAAACTCATACGCTGGCCGGCTTTTACCTCGCCGACAAAAAACTGCCGTACTGGGTGGTTGCCTTCAGCACCAATGCAACCGGCGAGAGCGGCTGGCTGTTGCTGGGCCTCTCCGGAATGGGCTATGCCGTCGGCACACAGGCTTACTGGGTCGTTGTCGGCGAGATTGTCGGCATTGCGCTGTCGTGGGGGCTGATTTCCAGGCGCCTCAAGCGTCTCGGCGATGAAACGGAGTCCATCACCGTGCCCGACGTGTTGGCCGCAAAATTTGCCGACAGGTGGCACCTGATCCGCGGCGCCGCAGTACTCATCATCGTCGTAATGGTGACGACCTACGTCACGGCCCAGATGGTGTCCTCCGGCAAGGCTTTCAGCAGCTTCCTCGGCATGAAATATGAGACCGGCGTGATCGTGGGCGCGGTCTTCATTATTGGCTACACGTTTGTTGGCGGGTACAAAGCGGTGTCCTACACCGATGTCGTGCAGGGCGTCCTGATGCTGGTGGGTCTGATAGCCGTGCCGGTAGCGGCCATCCTCGCAGTCGGTAGCTGGGGCGAGGTGAAAATCGCGCTGGCGTCTCAGGATCCGGCGCTGCTGGACATGTTTGCTTTTTCCAGCGGACCGGCATGGGTCGGGGTTGCCAGTTTTCTTGCCATAGGCCTGCCGTTTATGGGTGTCCCGCAGCTCCTGATTCGCTACATGTCGGCCCGCGACGACGTTGAAATCCAGAAAGCGCGCATCATGTCGGTCATTGTTCTTCTGTTCTTCACGGCCGGCGCCGTGACGGCCGGGGTTGCGGGCAGGGCGCTGTTCCCCGGGCTCGAGGACAGCGAAACAATTTTCCCGGTGCTTTCCAGCGAACTCTTCCCGCCCGTTATATCCGGCATGCTGCTCGTCGTCGTGCTATCCGCGATCATGTCGACCGTCGACTCGCTGCTGCTGCTCGCATCGTCGGCCGTCGTACGCGATACCTATCAGAAGATAATGGGCAGCACGGACAGCGATGCGGCGCTGTCCAACTACGGCAAACTCGTCACCGTTATTATCGGCATTATCGCGCTGGCGCTCGGCATCCAGGAGCCGCGCGTGATTTTTCATTTCGTGCTTGCATCCTGGTCCGGGCTCGGATCGGCTTTTGGGCCGGCGATGATCGGCATCCTCTACTACAAGCGAGTCACGTGGGCCGGTGTGCTCGCCGGCGTGCTCGGCGGGTTCGTGGTAAGCGTCACCTGGCTGACCTGGTTCAAGGCGGATTATCACGGCCTGTACGAGGCAATACCGGGCTTCCTTGCCGGGATGATCCTGACTTATGGCGTTAGTTGGCTGACCAGCCGGAGCAAGCAGGGACATTCTTAAATTTAACGTACCCATACGTTAAATTAAGAATGTCCCCATTTATCTGTAACCAAACGGACGCCGCAGCCCTATAACTCAATATGAGATCGCTATTAGAGGGTATTTCGATGCGCAAAGTGACGTTGCTCGCCGCCACGCTGTTTCTTCTCGTTCCGACGCTGGCCAGTGCCGAGATCGGCGGAATACCGGATTCGGCCACCTGGTATTTTCACTCTGATTTCGACGCCATGCGAAAAGGCAAGGCGAGCCAGGGACTTTACGACTGGCTCGATTCCGAGTTCTTTGAAGAAATTCGGCTGGAAACGGGCATTGATTTTGGCAAGGAAGCCGCACGGCTTACCGCATTTTCGCGCGCCGGAGACGGCCCTGTAATCCTGGTTGAAGGCAACATCAGCCAGGACACCAAAGACAAGATCATCGCTATTGCGGCCGCCGACGGCGAACTGCAGACCTTCAAATCGTCGGGCAAGGCCTACTACTACTTCAACAGCGACCGTTCGGGTCCCGGTGTCGGCAAGGTGGACATCGATGTCGACTCCCTCGACGATGAGGCCTATATCAGCGTCGCCCTCAGGAACAAAATCCTCGTGACCAATACGCAGGACCAGATGAAGGCACTGCTGGCCAATAATGGCCAGATTGCGTCTTCGAAACAAGAAAAGAACGCGCTGTTTGTGTTACGAGCGGAACAGAGCCTCATCCAGGCCGGTGTCAATGCCGAAGAGCTGGATGCCGGCAGCGGCTGGGAATCCAACCTTCTTCGCAACACGAAACAGGTTGCCGTGCTGATCGCGGATCTTGGGGACAAGCTCGGGCTCGAAGCCCAGCTCATGGTGTATGAGCCTGAAATAGCCGATTCATTGGCCAGCATCGTCCGAGGCCTGATCAGCCTGCAGGTTTTCAATGAAGATATGGATCCGGAGATAGCATCGGTGCTGCAAAGCACCCGGGTCGACGTTGCGGGCAATTCCCTGAGAATTTCCCTCGCGATCGAACCGGATACGGTCGTATCTGCGCTTGAGGACTGAGAGACAGCGGGTAAGCGCGGCCCAGGCGGGATCCGCGGATGCGTTCGGCGAGCTCGTGCGCGACTACCGGCATGGCCTGTTGCGCTTCCTGCTAACCCGCTGTGCGAGCTATGCAGATGCGGAAGACGCCCTGCAGGACACGATGATGAGCGCCTTTCGTTATATTCGTTCCTACGATGAGCGCTGGCGGTTCAGTACCTGGTTGTATCGCATCGCCATCCGCAACGCGGCGAAACTACGAGTGCCCGAAGTCGTCGAATTGGGTGATCTGAGGGACGAAGAAAGTGACCCTTTGCTGCAGTGCATCGCCGACTCGGATGCAGAAAATCTCTGGATCAATGCGCGGCGGCTGCTAAACGACGAAGTGTTTGCAGCGATGTGGCTGCGTTATGCCGAAGACATGTCCGTCAAAGACATTTCGAGGGCGCTGGATCGCTCTCCGTCCTGGACCAAAGTCAACCTGTTGCGGGGCCGCAAAGCGCTGGATGTCGAATTGAATAACGCTGTAAATCAAGGCAAAGCCTATGGATAAGTTAAGCAGACAACTTCGTCAGGATGCGGAAAAGATCGAGGTTAGGGTTTCTGACGAACTGGATCACCGCATAGCAGCCTCGTTGCGGAGCGTTACGCCTGAAGCCGAAATTGTTGCGGTGCCCAAGTCGCAAAGGCCGGCGCTGTTCTGGTGGGCCAGCAGTCTCACAGGGATTGCGGCTGCCGTGGCGGTCATCGTTATTGTTAACACCCAGCAGGCCGTAAAGCCGGCTGCGCCAGCGCCGACGAGTATCGTAGCTGCCGTTCCGATTATCGACTGGGAGACTGAAACTGCAATGCTGGCCGGTCCGTTGCAGCAGGAACTGGATGCGCTGCAGTCGGACATCAAGAGAGCCGAAAGGAAAGTCCGGAGCGATATCGGCCTGTGATATTGTGGAAAATACCTACTGATTCCACTATCCTCGACGGCGGGGTAAGTCCGCCGGCACAGCTTGGAACCACGGCAACAAAGAGAACCGGCGGCAAATAAATACAACGACCACCATAAAGGGTGCACGAAGTATGCCTTTCGCTGTTGTCTTGATTCTGCTCGTCGTCGGCTCTGTCGCTTTTCACGTATACAGCCAGAATTATGAGTGGTGGTTTACCGACCTGGCCTCGAATTGGGGCATGGTGGATTTCACTGTCGACATTACGCTCTATGTCACGGGCTTCGTATTCGTGGCCGTTAATCTCTTCATGGCCTATTGCGTCATCAGGTTCCGCTACAAAAAAGGAGCGAGAGCCTCCTACGAGCCGGAGAACAAGAAGCTCGAAAGCTGGCTGACGGGCCTGACAGCAGTTGGCGTGGCGGCGATGCTGACGCCCGGCCTGTTTGTGTGGGCGGACTTTGTTGATGTACCGGACGATGCGCACGTTGTGGAGGCGGTGGGCCAGCAGTGGCACTGGACCTTCCGGTTGCCGGGCGACGACGGCAAGTTGGGCGAGGTTGATGCCGAGCGCATCAGTTCTGAAAATCCGTTCGGCATGGATCCCGAGGATCCGAATGGCCAGGATGATGTCCTCATCTACGACGGGGAGATTCACATCCCCATCGACAGGCCCGTCAAATTCGTGCTGCGCTCAAAAGACGTGCTTCATGATTTCGCCGTTGCCCAGTTTCGGGTCAAGATGGACCTGGTGCCGGGCATGAATACGTTCCTGTGGCTGACACCGACAAAGACCGGGCGTTTCGAGATTCTCTGCGAGGAACTGTGTGGAATTGCGCACTACACGATGCGCGGTGCTGTCATCGTCGCAGAGCGCGATGACTACGATACCTGGCTCGCCAACCAGTCCACTTATCACGATCTGAATACAGCTCCGGCGGGCAATCCCGCGATCGGTGCTGCGCAGTACGCGGTTTGTGCCGCGTGCCACGGCCAGCAGGGCGAGGGAATCGCGGCCTTGAATGCCCCCAAGATTGCGGGGCAGAGCGCCTGGTACCTGAAACGCCAGCTCATGAATTACAAGAGGGGTCTTCGCGGCACGCACGAAGGCGACGTCTATGGAGCACAAATGATCGGCATGGCGGCGACGCTGGCCGACGAGCAGGCCGTTGATAACGTGGTCGCACACATTCTGACTTTTCCTGACAATGCTGTGGCTTCGACGATCGAAGGCGACATCGCCAGAGGGCAGAAATACTACAACGTCTGCGCGTACTGTCACGGCGCGGACGGCATGGGTATACAAGCCATGAATGCGCCCCGCGCGGCCGGCATGTCCGACTGGTACATGGCGCGACAGTTGCAGAATTTCAAAGACGAAGTTCGTGGCGGCCATCTGCAGGACTACCAGGGCAAGCAAATGGGTTTTATGGCCGACAACCTGCATGACGACCAGGCGGTCAGGGATGTCGTTGCTTACATCAATACGTTATAGGTTGTTCGCCGCGCTGGAACGGCGGACTGTTATGGTACAAGGGGAATCGGATGGCATACGTTGCAATTGCAGATCGTGACCATGAAATAGAGCACCACGATCCGCAGACGTTTATCACCAAGTACATCTGGAGCCAGGACCACAAGGTCATCGCCGTCCAGTATGGTCTGACGGCCATCTTTGTTGGCCTCATCGCGCTGGGCCTGTCGGCATTGATGCGACTTCAGCTCGGCTTCCCGGATCAGTTCTCGTACATCAACCCGGAAAACTATTACCAGTTCATCACCATGCACGGCATGATCATGGTGATTTACCTGCTGACGGCATTATTCCTGGGTGGTTTCGGCAACTACCTGATTCCGCTGATGTGTGGCTCGCGCGACATGGTTTTTCCTTACCTGAACATGCTCAGTTACTGGGTCTACCTGCTGTCGGTCATCATACTTGTCACCAGTTTTTTTGTGCCCGGGGGATCGACGGGGGCCGGCTGGACCCTGTATCCGCCGCAGGCGATCATGGCCGGGACGCCCGGCGTCGACTGGGGCATCGTACTGATGCTTCTGTCCCTCGCGGTGTTCATCGTTGCGTTCACGATGGGCGGCCTGAACTATGTCACGACCGTGCTGCAGGCGCGCTGCAGGGGCATGACGTTGATGCGCATGCCGCTTTCCGTCTGGGGCATTTTTATCGCGACGGTTCTCGGCCTGCTGGCTTTTCCCGCGCTGCTGGTGAGCGCAATCATGATGTTGCTCGACAAGGCGCTGCACACGAGTTTCTTCATGCCGGCCATCAGCTTGATGGGGGCAGATCCGGGCTATACGGGCGGCAGCCCGATACTGTTTCAGCACCTGTTCTGGTTCTTTGGCCATCCCGAGGTCTACATTGTCGCTTTGCCGGCGTTCGGAATTGTCTCCGATTTACTCAGTACGCACGCGCGCAAGAACATTTTCGGCTATCGCATGATGGTCTGGGCCATTGTCGCCATCGGTGGTCTGAGTTTCATCGTCTGGGCGCACCACATGTACGTCAGCGGCATGAATCCGTACTTCGGTTTCTTCTTCGCCACCACAACGCTGATCATCGCGGTGCCGACAGCCATCAAGGTATATAACTGGGTGTTGACGCTCTGGGAGGGCAATATTCATCTGCGGGTGCCGATGCTGTTTGCCATTGGTTTCATATTTACGTTTATCCACGGCGGACTGACCGGATTGTTCCTCGGCAATGTCACGATTGACCTGCCGCTGTCGGATACCTATTTCGTTGTCGCACATTTCCACATGGTAATGGGCGTGTCGCCAATTCTCGTCGTATTCGGCGCAATCTATCACTGGTGGCCCAAGATCACGGGCAGGATGTACAACGAGACCTTGGGCAGATGGCATTTCTGGATGACTTTCATTGGCACGTACTCGATATATCTGCCGATGCATTACCTCGGCTTCCAGGGCGTGCCGCGCCGTTACTTCGCGATGGGTAATACCGAGTTCATGCCGGAGTCCGCGCAGGACCTGAACGCCTGGATTACGGTATCGGCGCTGTTCGTCGCGGCAACCCAGGTGCTGTTCTTCATCAACATGATATGGAGCCTTAGCAAGGGACCCAAATCTGATCCTAATCCCTGGCATGCGACGACGCTGGAATGGCAGACGCCGGACCATCCGCCGAAACACGGCAATTGGGGACACGAGCTGCCGGTCGTGCATCGCTGGGCCTATGACTACAGCGTGCCGGGCTATGACGACGACTATATTCCGCAGAACGTGTCCGCCGATGATGCGCCGGCCGGTCGCGACCATGGAGGCGCGCACTAAATGAGGCTATTGTCGCGCAGCGAGGAGCAGAGATGACGATTGCGCTCGGCTTCCTGGCACTGATACTCGCCACGCTGCTTGGCTGGCTGCTCAAGCAGTCGTTCAACACGCAGCCCTGGGTGGCCGAGGTTGTCGGCGAGACGGCCCATCACGGGCCGCTTGGAACCAACTCCAGGCTCATCGCGCTGCTGACATTGCTGGCGGTCGTTTCCTCGTTCTTTGCTCTGATCCTGAGCGCCTACGCCCTGCGCATGGAGCTCGGCGACTGGGTGCCGTTAACCGAGCCGCAGCTGCTGTGGATCAATACCGTCATGCTGATACTGGCGAGCATCGTTTTTCAATGGACGCGCAATGCCGCCGTGAAGGAACGGCAAGCGAGGCTTGCGCCCGGGCTGCTGCTGACGGGCCTGCTAACGACTGCATTCGTGATCGGGCAGCTCGTTGCCTGGCAGCAGCTGCAGTCATCGGGGCAGTTCATTACGAGCAATCCCGCGAACGCATTTTTCTATTTTCTGACGGGTGCTCACGCCGTGCACATTATCGGCGGCATGTACGTGTGGGCCAGGGCGACCGCCAAAGTCGTTCTTGGCACGGGCGATGCACCGTCAATCGCCCGCAGCATCGAGCTGTGCACGATCTACTGGCACTTTCTGCTGCTGGTATGGCTGGTTCTTTTTGGATTGCTGTTATCGACCTGAGGGGTCCGTATGTCTGAAGCGGTATTGAGTAGTGGAGCGGCAGTAGAAGCGCCTGGCACCAAGGGGGTCATGGACGATTTCTCGCGCGACAAGCAGGTCTTCGGCATGCCCTGGGGCAAGGCCATGATGTGGATCTTCCTGCTCAGCGATACCTTCATTTTCAGCTGTTTCCTCGTGAGCTATATGATGGTTCGGATCTCGACGACCGATCCGTGGCCGATACCCAGTGAGGTCTTTGCGCTGTCGTTCGGTGGCGATCCGATCCCGCTGATCCTGATTGCAATCATGACGTTTATCCTGATCACCTCGTCCGGCACGATGGCGATGGCCGTGAACATGGGCTATCGAAAGGACCGCAGCAAGACCTTCTGGCTCATGCTCGCGACGGCTGTCCTCGGTGCGTCTTTCGTGGGCATGCAGGCTTTCGAGTGGACGAAGCTGATCATGGAAGGCGTCCGTCCCTGGGGCAACCCATTCGGCGCAGCACAGTTCGGTTCGAGCTTCTTCATGATCACGGGATTCCACGGTATGCACGTGTCAGCCGGTGTCATTTATCTCCTGGTTGTCGCGTTCAGGGTCAAGAACGGTTTTTACGAGAAGCGCGGCGGAAACTATGAGATCGTCGAAATCGCCGGCCTTTACTGGCACTTCGTCGACCTGGTCTGGGTATTTATTTTCGCATTTTTCTATCTCTGGTAAGAAGGTTCGGGAGTCTTCGCTATGGCCGAAGAAGGACAGCAACATCCAATCAAGATTTATCTCTGGATCTGGTTACTGCTCTTTGTCGTTAGTTTCTTTTCCTACATGGTGGACTACCTGCAGTTTCAGGGAGCGCTGCGCTGGACGCTGATTCTCGTTTTCATGTTCGTGAAAGCCGGTTTTATCGTCGCGATCTTCATGCACATGCAGTGGGAACGACTTGCGCTGAAGCTCGCTATCCTGGGGCCGCCGGTCGCTATTCTGGTACTGATCTGGCTGATGTCTTACGAGGGCTTTTACATCGAGGACTCCCGTGTTGAATACTACGGCGAAAGCACAATGGAGCCGCAGACACCGGCGCACCATTAGGCTGCGATACATTTTTGTCGAAGGGCCCGATTTGTCGGGCCCTTTTGATTTTGAGGATCAGACGCCATGCAAGTAGTCATGAGCCTGGTTGGCATAGCCACAATTTTTTCGATTGCCGTGCTGCTGTCGAACAACCGACGCGCAATAAATCTCCGAACCATTTCGATGGCGTTCCTGGTGCAAACCGTAGTCGCAGCGCTCGTGCTGTTCGTGCCGGCGGGAGGACTCGTACTCGACAAGGTCGTCAAAGGCGTGCAAACCGTTATCAATTACGGCAACGACGGCATCGCTTTCGTATTCGGCTCGAACGTCCAGGCGACGCTTGGTTTCACGATCGCATTCAACGTGTTGCCTGTCATCGTCTTCTTTGCCGCGCTGATGTCGGTTCTGTATTACCTGGGCATCATGCAACGGGTGGTCGGGGTCTTCGGCGGCTGGCTGCACAAGCTGCTGCAAACGAGTCATGCTGAATCGGTGTCGGCGGTTTCAAACATTTTCGTTGGCCACACGGATGCGCCGCTCGTCGTCAAGCCGTACCTGGCCGGCATGACGCAGTCGGAATTGTTTGCGGTTATGACCGGCGGTTGCGCGACGATCGCCGGTGCCGTGATGATGGGTTATGCGCAGATGGGCGTGGACCTGAAATACCTGATCACGGCCAGTTTCATGGCGGCGCCCGGTGCCCTGATGATGGCCAAGATCCTGATGCCTGAAACCGAGTCTCACGATGAGCGGCCGCACGTCGAGCTCGTCGAGGAAGCCAACCAGCCGGTCAATATTTTCGAGGCCATCGGCAACGGCGCGATGACCGGCCTGCAGGTTGCCATGGCGGTCGGCGCCATGCTGGTCGCCTTCGTTGGGCTGATCTACCTGGTGAACGGCATGCTCTCAGGCGTGGGCGGCTGGTTCGGCTTTGACGATCTCACGTTGCAGTGGCTGCTCGGCCAGTTGTTTTCGCCGATTGCATTTCTGCTGGGCGTTCCATGGGCAGAGGCGACGGCAGCCGGCAGCCTGATTGGACAGAAGCTTGTCGTCAACGAATTTTATGCCTATGTAAGCTTTGTCGAAATCAAGGAGTCGCTGTCACCGTATACGCAGCTCGTTGTGACCTTTGCGCTTTGCGGCTTCTCGAATCTTGCCTCCATCGCCATCCTGCTCGGTGGCCTCGGGGCGATTGTGCCGGCGCGACGGCATGACATCGCACGCTTTGGCCTCCGGGCTGTCATAGGAGGTACACTTGTGAATCTCATGAATGCATCGCTCGCCGGGTTTTTCTTTGCCCTGCAGTGATTCGGAGTTTTGCGTGGCAAGGGCAATTATTCTCGTACTCGATTCTTTCGGCATAGGCGCGACAGCGGATGCCGGCAGATTTGGCGATACCGGGTCCGATACGCTCGGAAACATTGCGCGTGTTCGCGCCAAATCATCCGAGGGTCCGCTGCAGCTCCCGAACCTTTCGAAACTGGGGCTCATGCACGCGAGCAAAGAAAGCACGGGTGAGTTTCCGGCGGGCGTCGAGCAGAATATCCAAATTATCGGTGCGTACGGATATGCCGCTGAGCTTTCCAGCGGCAAGGATACGCCCAGCGGCCACTGGGAAATAGCCGGCGTCCCGGTGTTGTTCGATTGGGGCTATTTCTCGCGAAAAACGGATACATTTCCGGCTGAGTTACTCGACGAACTCATCGCCAGCGCAGATCTGCCCGGCGTGCTTGGAAACTGCCATTCGTCCGGCACCACGATTATTGCCGAACTCGGTGACGAACACGTTCGCACGGGTAAGCCCATCGTTTATACGTCGGCCGACAGTGTGTTCCAGATTGCCTGCCACGAAGAGGCATTCGGTTTGCAGAGGCTCTATGACCTGTGTGATATCGCGCGCGCACTCGTTGACCATTACCATATCGGGCGAGTCATTGCGCGGCCGTTCATCGGCGACGGTCCCGACAGCTATGTGCGCACGGGCAATCGACGCGACCTTACGACACCTCCGCACGCAGCGACCGTGCTCGATAAACTGGTCGACAGTGGCGGCGAAGTTTACAGCATCGGAAAGATCGCCGATATCTACGCGCACCGCGGTATTACGAAAGAAATAAAAGCAACCGGAAACGAAGCGCTGTTCGATGCAACGCTGGCGGCGATGAAAGAGGCGGGCGACAATTCCATCGTGTTTACGAATTTTGTTGACTTTGACATGCTGTACGGGCATCGCCGCAACGTCGCGGGTTACGCTGCTGCGCTCGAGTACTTCGACCGACGCTTGCCCGAGCTGATGGCGAAGATGCGGGATGACGACCTGCTTGTTCTGTGCGCCGACCACGGCTGCGACCCAACCTGGCAGGGCAGCGACCACACGAGGGAACACATTCCGGTCCTCGCTTACGGCGCGTGTATCAAGCCCGGGTCGCTGGGGCTGCGCGAAACTTTCGCGGACATCGGGCAGACCGTCGCGGCGCATCTTGGATTGTCACCGATGGATTACGGTACCAGCTTCCTGACTGACTGATTTTGCGGGAGCGGACCTTCCGCATTTCAGGCGGTCGCGTAAGTCTCGGTCAGGTACCGAATAATGTCTTCAGCCTCGGCCATTTCCTCTCCGGTGTTCGGGTCGACCAGGTATGGAATCGAGACTCGGCCGGCGCGCTTCAACAACGCTTTGCGGTTTATTTGGTCCGGATCGGACTGGATGTTCAATGCGTCTCGCATCGCCGGGGGAACCCAGTCGGAGACGCGAGTTCGTCCTGCCGAGCGCAGGATATAGGGAATTTCGAGTTCGCACAGCAGGTCGCGCACGGGACGCGCGAACGGACTGGACTCGAAGCTGTACAGCTGCAGGGGCTTGTCCGGGCGCCTGGAGGGCCGTACTCGGACCCCATTTGTGCCGCGGGCGATACCCGTGGCGGCCGAGCTGATTTTTTGCAGCAGGCCGACGCGCCATTTCATCGGCAGCGGGCGCTCGGCATAGGTTTCGAACAGATAGGCAATGATGTCCATGGACTCGTACATTTGCTCCCCGGTATTGGGGTCGACGAGCAGCGGGAACTGCGTCTTGCCGCCGAGTTTGCCGACGCGCGGCCGAAATTGTTTGCCGCCCTTGGGGCAAGGATAAATCATCGCGTCCAGATCCAGTTCTGTCAGCACTTCGCGCACGAGTCGGCAGTACGGGCAACCCTCGAATTCATAAAGCTGCAGCAGCTTGGCCGGCTTTTTTGCCGCCGGATGAGCGGTGATTCCGACGCCGGTTCGAAGTGCGGTTGACAGGCTCGAACCGGCCAGATTGACACGAAATTTAAGGGAGTCGATACTCATCATGAAGGCTCGGCGAGTGCAGGCATGGTAGTTAGCCATAGTCTGGCCCGCGCATTCAACCCGAACGGTTCCGGTGTCGCTTATTCAGCTCGTGCATTGACCGGCAGTCATCCTGAATACCTGCCGCGGTGACGTCTATGTCATCTGCAGCACGGCGCCTGGTTCGCGTCTGTCAAGCTGCGATTCAACAATACGTTGGAAATCTTTCCGTGGCAGGGGTTTACAATAGAGATAACCCTGACCGACCTGTACCCGGTAGTCTTTCATGAAAGATTCCTGTTCGCGCGTCTCGATGCCTTCTGCAATGATAGTCTTGCCGAGTTCGTGAGCCATCGTGATGATTGCGCGGCAGATATTGTTCGCGTTCTTCTTGTTGCCGATCGCGCGCACGAAGGACTGATCGATCTTGAGATAGTCGAACGGCATTTCTGAAAGATAGCTGAGCGATGAGAAACCTGTGCCGAAATCGTCCATTGCGATCTTGACACCCCGGTCACGCAGAAACGTCAGTGTCTCTACCGCGACGCCGATGTTGTTTGCGATCGCCGTCTCCGTTATTTCCAGTTTGATCATGCCCGGATCGACGTCGTGCCTGGCAAGCACATCACCAACCATGGTAGTGAGCCGATGGTCCTGAAGCTGACGTCCGGAGACGTTGACGGAAATAGTTTTACAGTCTAATCCCTGGTCCGAGAAGCGACGAATGTCCCGACACGCCTGGTCCATTACCCAGTCACTGATATCGAAGATCAGGTCCGATTGTTCGGCGATCGGGATGAACTCGGCCGGTGAAATGTCGCCCAGCGTTTTGTGTCGCCAACGAAGCAGGGCTTCAGCACCGTGCAACTTGCCGTTTGAGAGAAGGAACTGAGGCTGGTAGTACAAACGCAGTTCGTCGGCGTCGATTGCCATGCGCAGGCCGCGCTCGAGCGTCAGTCTGCGCCGGCTGACCTTGTTGAGACGCTCACTGAAGTATTCGAGCCTGCCTCGGCCAGCACCCTTGACGCGGTTCAGGGCCGCATCTGCGTTCCGAATCAGAACGTCGTGATCATCGCCGTCGTCGGGGAAAACCGAGATTCCGACGCTGGCACCGATCTTGTGTTCGTGCCCGTTAGCCTCAAATTTCTGGGCAATTCTTGCCAGGAGTCTTGCCGCAAATTCGCCGGCTTCGTCAGGAGACTGAATGCGTGGCATCACAACCGCAAATTCATCGTCTCCAAGTCGAGCCACGGTGAACTCCTCGTGCGCTTCTGCCAGGAGGCGCTCTGCGACCCGGCCCAGTATGAGGTTGCCCGTCGAGTGGCCGAAAAGATCGTTGATATTCTTGAAATGATCCAGGTCGAGCAGCAGCAACGCACCGGATTCCTCCGAATTCTGCGACAGCGAAATTGCCTGCTCCAGCCGGTCTTCCAGCAATGTACGGTTCGGCAAATGGGTCAAATTGTCGTAGTGCGTCTTCTGGTAGAGAGCCTGCTCCCTTTCGGTGTTGGACACGCCCACCGCGATGCGCCTTGCCAGGTTCTTGCAGTGCTGGATGGCTGTGTCGATGGCTCCATCCTTGTTACTTGTCCCGAGCACCACGACACCCCGTGTCTGGGAGTCGAAGGAAATCGGGATGTCGCGGAAATACTTGAACCCGGAGCTTTCGAAGTACTTGTGCAGCGGCGCGGACAAGCTGTGTCTGTCGTACCATTCGTCATGTATCTTCGGCCGGATCCTCTGGGTGAGGTGGGGATCGAAGACGATCAGTTCGGTGTCGAGCTGCTGATCGTGCCAGACGAGCAGTCTCGCCTGAGTGGCTTCCGACTCCGCCTGCAGAATAATCGCGCATGGTTGGCCGCCCATCTGTGTGCTCAGATGCGAAAGAACGACGCCGCATATTTCTTCGGCCGATGCCAATAACATGATCAGCCGGTCGACGTCCGACATCGCGCGCAGCAGGCCGAATTGCTGGCTCAGGTTGCCTGCCATTTCATTGAACGCATGCCCAAGCTGCTCAAACTCGTCGCCCGTTTCGATGTTGACGCGTGTATCGAAATTGCCACCGGCGTATTCCTCGGCGGCGTTTTTCAGTACCCGCACGGGGACGAGATTGTTGTGTACGATCCGGAAACTGAAATAGGCGATCAGGAGGACGACCAGCCCTAATACAAGCGGAAAAATTGCCTGTAGCTCTCTCACGGCGCCAAAGATGTGTTCCCGGTTCATGGTCGTGACGACATCGACGGGTTCGAACGCATTCTGTCCCATCAGGAACAGCTGCCAGCTGGCGGAGAGCATATCGACGCCGTCGTCCTGCCATTCGATCAGAGTCGACCGGCTGTCATCGTCCAGGATAGCGCTTTGCAGTGCGCTCGATTTCCTGGCGCCGTCGGAGCAATAAAGCGCCTGCCCGTCATCCCTGTGAATGCAGTATTGGGACTCATGGCGCAGGTACTCGTATGGACCCCACACCGTTTCTTCAGAGACACGGAAAGCGACTACGTCGGCCGCGTCGTCGTAGCTATCGGCCAGGGCTATTAGCAGCCAGACCGGTGTGGCGGCACTGCCGGCCCGGATCAGCTGGCTGCGCCCATTGGAAAGGTGGTGCCGATCGATTGCCTGAACGTCAAAATCGAGTGTTGCCGAGCCGTGCAGCGGCGTTACCTGGCCCTCGGACCCGATCTTCCAGATTGCTTCAAAGCGGTTTGTCGCTGCGCGAATGATGGCGTCCAGGTTCTCCGGATCATCAACTGCGGCGCGCGCAATCAGTTGTGTCGTATCTGATACCTGATTCAGGTTTTCCGCGATACGCATGCCGATTGACTTCGCGTTCTCGCGCAAGCTGATCAGCGTTTCTTGCCGCAGTCCATCCGTAATCTTGGCGTAGGACAGGTATGCCATTAGCAGCATGGGCAGCAGCCCGACAATCAAAAACAGGCCGAGAACCCGACGACCGACGTGTCGACGAAACATGCGAATTCCCGGTCTACGACGCACTAGGATTCCCCGCCGACGCCGGTGCAATGACGTGTATCGGAACGCGCGCTGTCGTTTGCGGCGTCATGCATCGCTCACGCCGTTTTCGTCTGGCTGACGGACAGGGACCGTTCGATCCTGATACAGCCGTCATCGACGAGTCCGTCGATATCTGACTGCAGCATCTGATACAGACCGTCCGACGACCGGTGCCACGATACGCCATGTATACCGACCCACGCATTACGCTCTTCTTTCGCCCGATACATGGCAGCATCCGCGACACCCAGTACCTGCTCCCAGTCGAGCAGGTCGGTGGCATCATGTATGAATGGATAACTGGCGAATCCGATAGAGCACGTTGTGCGGGCTACCTGGCCGTTGCCGACCGAGAAAACGGTCTGCGCAATCTTCGCACGCACGCGTTCAACAAGCACGCTGGCCTCGGTGTGAGTGGACTCCCGACCCACGATCAGGAACTCGTCGCCACCCCAGCGAATCACGATATCTGACGCGCGGCAGACGGACTGCAGGACGTCGCGAACCTGCAGGAGAACCATGTCGCCGGCCAGATGGCCGCAGTTATCGTTGATCGGCTTGAACTTGTCGAGATCGACCATGATGAAGACCATGTCGTTCTTTTCGCCCGAGTCGATGTATCTCGGATCGTGCTTGCGACGGACGAGTTCGACATCCTTCAGGACTTCCTCGAACAAGTACCGTCGATTACGCAATCCGGTGAGCGCATCTGTCAGGCTTGCCTCGCGCAGTCTGTCATTTGCGTCCTGCAGCTCGGAGTTGCTCTCGGCAAGTTCGCTCGTGCGGTCGCGAACCTCGGTCTCGAGACGCTTACTGTAATCCGCTTCGCGTGCGAGCTTACGGGCATGAATTCGATAAAGAAGGTAAATGGCGCAAATGCCAGCAAGTAAATACAGAGCGAAAGCCCACGGTCGGAGCCACGGAGGGTGCTGGACGCTGACGGCCAGTGCGATGTCGGATTCCCCCCAGACGTCGTCACTGTTTGCAGCTTTGACGTGAAAAACGTAGTCGCCGCCAGGCAAGTCGGTGTATGTTGCACGCCGTGTGGTGCCGGCCTCGACCCAGTCGCGGTCGAAGCCTTCGAGTTTGTATGCGTAGCGATTGCGAGATGGCGCCGTGTAGTCGACGGCCGAAAAAGTAAAACTCACCATGTCGTCGGTGTAGTCGAGGTCGATATCGGTCAGGGTTTCAGTGGCAGTGTTCGGATAAGCCGCTTCGTTGAACTTGCTGATGCCCGTCAGGACAACGGTCGGTGATTTGGATGTGAATGCGAGACCGACCGGATCGAAGACGTTGAAGCCGTTATTGCCGCCGAAGTACAGCATGCCCTCATCGTCCGCAAAGTAAGCGCCAAAATTAAATTCTTCGCCCTGCAGGCCGTCGCTGAGATGGAAACTGCGAACATCACCCGTCGCGGGATTGTAGCGGCTGATTCCGTAGTTGGTGCTCAACCAAAGCTGTCCCTGAGAATCGGAAAGTATGCCGTAGATCGCCTCATTGGGAAGGCCATCGCTCTGCGAGATGACCTGGAACTTGCCGTGGCCTCCGGCGTCCTGGCTTTCCGGCAGGAAACGATTCAACCCGGACCGGGTGCCAGCCCACAGGTTACCGGCACGGTCGACGTGCAGCGAGTAAACAGCGTTCCCGCTCAAGCTACCGCCGTCCTCCGGATCATGAACGTAGTTTTCCCAGTTCCCGTCTTTCGAATTCATGCGGTTGAGACCGCCGCCGCTCGTCGCGACCCAGAGAACACCATTGGCATCCTCGGTGATCGCCGTTGCATTCGGGTTCGACAGCGATCCCGGCACGGCCGCATCATGCGGGTAGTTGACGAAGCTGTCCGTTTCTGGCTCATACCGGCTCACGCCGCCGCCGAACGTGCCGACCCAGATGGCGCCGTCGTGCCCAGCGTATAGCGACATGATGCCGTTGGTTGCCAGGCTCCGCGGATCATCGGGTTGGTGCCTGTAAACTGTAATTTCGCCGCTGGCAGGATTGATCTTGTTCAGTCCGCCGTGCATGGTTCCGGCCCAGATACTTCCATCGGCATCGGTCAGCAATGTCATGACGACGTCGTCGCTCAAGCCTCCTTTGTCGACCGCGGATTTTCGAATCTGTGTTCTCTTCTCGAGGTCCGGACCAAGCACCAGTATGCCGCTGCCAAACGTGCCGACCCAGAGCTGCTGATCATTGTCGCGCGTGAACGACGTTATTTTCGGCGCCTGGTTGTCGTCGCTGCCGCTTGACTTTGGTCTTACGTGACCGAACAACCACGAACGCGAATTCCATTTATTGACGCCGCCGGTCTTTGTGCCGAACCACAGCACCCCGCCCCGATCCTCAAAAATCGAGACTACGTAGCTGTCGCTGAGACTGGTAGGATCGGTCGGGTCGTTCTGGTATCGCGTGAACGAGCTGCGGCCCTCGTTTAGCAGGTTAAGACCGTTATTGGTTCCAACCCACAGACGGCCGGCCGAGTCCTCGTAAATGACCTCTACTCGATCACTGGAAAGCGAGCCGGTATCCGTCTTGTCGTGCCTGAATTTCTGCAGCGTGCCGTCCGTATCGTTTATTCGTGCGAGGCCCTGTTGTGCCGTACCGATCCAGAGATCGCCGTGCCCGTCGCGCCGGATGGCGAGTACGCGGTCCGTGGCGTCGAAATCGAGTGCGTGGCGCCGTATTTCTCCGCTCCCCGGATCGAGGCGATCCAGGCCACCACCCGTGCCAATCCAGACGATGCCGTCGGCGTCCAGCCAAAGCGCATAAACACGGTCATCACTCAGCGACGCGTCGTTGTCGGCATCATGACGGTAGCTAGCGATCTGGCCGCTGACCGGGTCCAGGCGGCTCAAACCGTGCCGCATCGTGCCCACCCAGATCCAGCCGCGAGGATCGGCCACAACGCGGCGCAAATTGTCGTTGGCCAGTGAGCCGGCATTCGCGGGGTCATTGCGATAAACGTCCAGTTCGTGCGGACTGCCGCGCTGGTGAACGAGACCGCCGCCGTCCGTCACAATCCAGAGGTCGCCAGCGGCATCAACCGCGATATCGGTAATGAAATCGTTGGGCATCGTGCCAGGGTCACCGCGGATCCGACGGTAGATCGTGAATTCATAGCCGTCGAAACGATTGAGGCCGCTCTCGGTCGCGAACCACATGAGTCCCGAGGAGTCCTGCGCGATCTGGTTAACCGCGCTTTGGGAAAGTCCGTCGTCCCGATCGTACTGGACGAAGTGCATGGCCTGGGCTTCAGGGCCGCCGGATGACGCCTGGGCGGTAGAGAGTATGTCGAGCAGAATGGTCGTCAGGAGCAGCAGGACAAAGAACATCCTGGCCTTCACGGGACCGGCCCGCGTGGCCTCGCAGCTGCGGTCAGCGCGAATCAATGTTGCATTCGGGACCCAAACGAACTGTGGCGTGCTCATGAAGCTTCGCATGCATACTTCGCCAGACCATAAGTAAATGAAATTAAAAAGGATTAGACCGTCAAAGGACGTGATTCAGGTCTCATATCTGGCGTAAAGACGTTGCGGCCAGTACTGCGGAGGGCCGCGGCGCTGCGGAAGCGGTCTTTCATGCAGGGTATGGCGTCGGCCGTCAGCTGTGACGCCGCTACTGGCGGTGAGAAGAAATTTCCCTGGAATTCGTTGCAACCCCAGTTGCGCAGCCGCTGAATCTGAGCATCGGATTCGATGCCGACGGCCGTGACGGACAGGTCGAGCCGCCTCGCGATGGCGACGATTCCGGACCCGATAGCATCCGATCGCCGGTCGTGACGCGGTGCATTGACCCGCGTGCGCTCGATTTTCACGGTATCCAGGGGCAGTTGCTCGAGCAGTGCGATGGAGAATGCGCCGGTGCCGAACTGGTCGATCGCCAGTTTTACGCCGAGGCCTTTGAGCTGATGGATAACGTCAAATACACTCTCGCTCCTGTTCAACAAATCGCTCTCACGCACCTCGACCTGCAGTTTGTCGGCCGTGACGGAGTGCCTTGCAAGAGATTGTTGCATCAGATCAACGACATTCCCGGCCATGAGCTGAGCGTACGACAGGTTGACGGCAATCCGACTCGGCCCGTCAGCGGTTCCCGCCCACTCGGCCGCCTGGCGAATCACCTCTTCGACGACGAATTCGTTGATGTCCGCGACCAGGTCCGTGCGCTCCGCAATTGGCATGAATTCCTCAGGCGAAATCTCTCCGATCTCCGGATGACTCCAGCGCAGCAACGCTTCCACTGCGACGACGCTGCGGCCATGGAAGTCCATGATGGGTTGGTAGGCGAGGTTCAGCTGACCACGGGGCAGGGCAGTGTGCAGCATATCCTCGATCATCAGGGAACGTGCGCGCTGGTTCGCAGATGACGGATCGAAAAACTTCAGTCGAACGCTGTCTGCCCGCGCTTCTTCGAGCGCCTGTTCCGCAAGACCCAGCAGATTACACGCCGGGGCGCGGTCGTCGATCATGCATGCCGCTCCCATCGTGATTGAAAGGTAGATGCTCTGACCCTCGCTGTCGAACGGGCGTTCAAAGCAGCTGGCCATAGCCTCCGCGATGCGCTGAATCTCGTCGACGTTGGTGACCGAGAGCAGTAGGCCAAAGCGGACGCCTGCCACACGGCCAGCCGTAGCGGTCAGTGTCGTTGTGTCGGAAAGGCTCAGTAGATCGTCCTGCTCCAGCAGCGCATGCAGCCGTTCTGCGAATTGATGCAACACCTGATTGCCAACCGCGTGTCCTACGGTGTCGTTGATCAGGTCGAACCGGTCAATGCCGAGGACAAGAACGGCCGGGCTGCTGTTTTCTGCGGCGCCTTTCCGCAGGCGCGCAATGTGATTGATGAAACGCTCACGTCCGGGTAGGCCCGTTAGCGTATCGATGCCGCGCATTGCCAGCACGTGACGCTGCGCGCTGGTCGCGTCCACGCGCGCTGCCGAGAGGGCCTTACGAGCGTGCCGGAGCTCCTGCTGCATGTTGTGCATTTCAGCTGCGCGCAGGACTCGCCGCGAGATCAGCCGCCAGTCGAATGGTTTGCGCAGGATTTCCGCCTGCTCGTGCCTGGCGACGTCATCCCTGTCGCGCGCCGACTTGCAGAGTACGAATACGCATGCGTCGTTACGGCGTTTTTCGAGAACGAGCTCGTACAGGCTGCGACCGGTAACATCGCGCATGCGCGCATCGACGATGACGACCGAGGGACGCATGTCGGCAAGATGCCTCAAGGTGTCGTCGACGTTCGCGGCTCCCTTGGCGTCAAATCCTGCCCGGGAAAGCCAGCGTTTGCCCCAGGATAGCTGTCTCGAATTCCTGGTTACGAGCAGCGCTGTGCCGAGCCCGGCGCTAAACAGGTCGGGAGAGACCGCAACGTCCTTGTCACGTGCCAATGGCATCGTCTTACTCCTGGTTGACCCAAGTGTTGATCGACATGGGCTCGGTCAGGCCATTTGACCAGAGGTAGCCATTGGACCAGAGATAGCCGTTCTGCCAGAGGTAGCCGTTCGACCAGAGATAACCGTCCGACCAGAGGTAGCCGTTTGCATCAACTCTGCTGTCGGTCCACAGGTAGCCGTCAGCCCAGAGATAACCGTCGCTCCAGAGGTAGCCGTTCGACCAAAGGTAGCCGTCGTTGGAAACGCCATTGTCGCTCCACAGGTAGCCGTCGAGGCCCATCAGGTAGTAGTCGCCGTTTTCGTCCTGGTTGGCGCGGCCACCGAAGTGCTTGGTGCCGGCGATATCGGCTTCGATATCGAGACCGTTATTGGCGCAGTCGTGAGTCCAGTCAAACACGGCGTCATAGGCATTGACCATGCCGGCGCCTTGCTGAAAGATGCTGTAAGCGAGGTTGCCGTTGGCATCGAGGGCCGGGCGCGCGCCCTTCATGATCTTGCACTTCACGGCGTCCGGAGAGATACCCGGTTCCATTTGAAGTATTAATGCTGCGATGCCGCTGACAACAGCGGTTGCCTGTGATGTACCGGACATCTCGAAGAAGTTCGCGCCGAGATAGAAATCCGGGTAGTCGATCGCAATCTTGTCGGTGTCGCGCATCGAGGCCATGATGTGGCCGCCTGGCGCAACGACTTCGGGTTTCACGAAACCTTCGTAAGTCGGCCCGGCGGCCGAAAACGTGGCGAGTCGATCGTCACTGCCGTCCGCAGGCGTGTAGCGATCTGTCATTGCGCCGACCGTAATAACGTACGGTACATTACCCGGAACGCCGATGGACTGTGCGTCGGGACCCGAGTTGCCGGCAGAGGCGACGACTACGATGCCGTCATTCCATGCTGCCATAACAGCCTGGTTCAACGGGTCGTCCCAGTAGTGGGATTGCGGTGTTGCGCTCAGGGACATGTTGAGGATGCGAATCTGGTGGGCCTGCCTGTTGGCGACGATCCAGTCGACGCCGCGAATCACGTCGGCATATGTGCCGCGACCTTCAGCGTCGAAGACCTTGACGGCGACAATTCTCGCCGCCGGGGCGATACCGTTGTATTTGCCAACGTTGGAGAGTTTGCTGCTGAAGCCCACACCCGCGACATGCGATCCGTGACCGCTATCATCGATATCAAATTTATCGAAATCCGTCCTGCCACGGCCAGAACTCGAGTACTCGACATCGGTTGTCGCGTCGTATACGGAAATGATGCGATCCATCTGATAGCGATCCTGCGTAATTCCCGGTCCGCTGTAGATGCCGGAATCGATGATCGCAACCGTAACGCCCCACCCATCAATACCCTGGTCGTGCAAACGGTCCGCCTCGACGAGGCTCGGAAATTCCGAGTAGCCATCACCCGGCATTTCTTCGTCTGGCGGAGGCGGGGTCGGGTTTTTACCGCCACCGCCTTTGCCGGCAGCTGCTACAGCGTCATTACCGTACAAGCGGCGAATCGCTGGATGATTGCGGAGCCGATCGGCCTCGGACTCAGTCAGATTGACCGCAACAGCGCGAATAATCCCAAGCTCGTGAGTGACCTCGGCATCGAACTGGCCGACTGCGGCCAGTACTGCATCGAAGCTCGCACCCTGCACAATGTAGCTCGTGCGATTCTCGTATTCGGTCGTGGGGATCGACGCGGCAACGCAGAGAGATATTGCAAGCGTTGCGGCGATCATTGTTTTCTTCAGCGAAGTCAGAGTTTTCATTTGTCTGTTCCTGCTTGTGTCATCATGGGCCGACATATTTCTGGTCGGCGTGATGCTATTGGAACAAACCGGAGGCAATTTGAGACGTGTATGGCAAACACGGGCACGCAACCGAATGTGAAGTGCGTCACATAATGGTCGTGTCAAATCGCTCCGTAGAGGCGAAAACGGGTGCGAATCGTGTCGAGGTCCACGACAGAAGGGTCTGATGCTGCAACGAGGTGCGGGGTGACGAAATCCGGAACGTCCTCGGGCGGCAAGGGTTCCGTGATGACAAAACCTTGCAGCGCATGGCAACCCTGTTCACGCAGGAAGTCGATTTGCTCGGTGCTCTCGACGCCTTCGGCAATGACGGTGAGATTCATGCTGATTGCCAGCGCAATAATAGCGGAACAGACCGAGCGCTCGGTGTCGTCGAACTGACACTTGTCGACAAATGTACGATCGATCTTGATCGCATTAACGGGCAGCCGTATCAGGCGACCCAGCGAGGAATGGCCCACGCCGAAATCATCGACCACCAGGCCCACGCCAATTTTACCCAGTTTCTCCAGGATAAGGTCGGCGTCGGAAACGCGCATCAGCGTTTCTTCGCTAATTTCGAGTTCGAGACCCTCGGGCGACAGCCCCGATGACTGCAGGGCTTTTAGCACCACGGCGTCAAGGCCCTCACGTGTAAATTCGCCTTCGGAAAGATTGACTGATACGGGAGGCATGCCGGCAATTTCACGTTGCCAGCGGGCTGCCTGCACACAGGCCGATTCAAGGATCCATTCGCCCAGGGGCCGCATGAGCCCGGTTGCTTCCGCAAGCGGGATGACTTCATCCAGCGCGACCATGCCGCGCAGGGGGTGCTCCCAGCGTAGCAGTGCCTCGAGGCCGCCGATATAACCGGTCTTGAGATTGATTCTTGGCAGATAGTGAAGGCCGAGTTGGTCGTTCTCCAGGGCCCAGGCGAGTTCGGTTTTGCCGTCGAGTCGCTGCAGGGCGCGGAATTTCATCGTAGTTGCATAAAACTCATAGCCCTGGTCACTGCGGATTGCCGCCTCATCGAGCGCAACGCGTGCGCGTTTTAGTAAATCGTCTGAACTGTCGCTGTCGACCGGATAAAGTGCAATGCCGATCGCCGGGTCAATAGTGAACTTTTGGCCCTCGTAGGCGATCGGATTCAAGAATGCGGCGCGAATTCGATTGGCGACCTGTCCGGCAGCATCGCGATCTTCCACGTTGCTCAGCACAACAAGGAACTCCTCGCTTCCGAGCCGGGTCAGGTCGGCGAAGTTATCGCCATCCGAACCGGTGTGGCCGGTTCTGCGTTGTGATCTCAAACAGTCTTCAATGCGTTGCGCCGCGATCGAGAACATCGCACGACGAACCGGTTTTCCTATTCGCCGGGTCAGGCGCACGAGCTGCTCAAGGCCAACGACCATGACGGTCAGGCCTCGTTCGCGAAGCCTGGCATCGTCGACAGCGGCGTCGAGCAGGGCTGCGGCACCCGGAAGGCGAGATGAAGTACTGGCGTCGGAGGCTCGTCCGGCTGCTCCCGCGGCGGGAAAGCGACGCAAGTCACGCAGGATCGCCATGACTTTCTTGCGTCCGATGACAATCAATCTCAGCTCGTAATGAACGGATTCGGGTTTGCCATCCAGCTCGAATGTGAACGCGACGTCGGCGCGGCTACGCAGCGCTTTGGCGATATTCATTTTTATGAGCTTGGCGATCTTCTCAGGCAGGTAGGCAGTAATATCCGCACCGGCCTGTTGGTCGGGACAGAAGGCCGAACCGGCCGCGGCGCCGGCCACGGTCTCGATGAGTGCGCCTTTATCAGAGGCAATAAATGTCCAGTCCGGCAGGTTGTCGTACGATCCCGGCCGCGCATCACTAGCTGTTCTTTTTTCCGCCAATCCGACCCGCCTTGCCCTGAGTAGAGGTTCGGAAGACCAGAGTAGCGGCCTTTTCGGGCAGGTTGAGTGACCCAGTTCGCCTTTTGCGGAGCTATGTGCGTCCGTCCTTGTTTTTCCATGAATCAGGAACGCGAATCGCGATGACCTCGCCCTCGGCCGTCTGGATTCCGCCCGAATAAACACGTGATTTGACGCGCGTCTTTCGCTCGCCGACTTCCTCGATGCTTGCCCTGACTTCAATCTCCCTGTCGATGGGCGTCGGCGCCAGGTAGTTAACGGTCAGGCGTCCTGTCACGCACCAGATCTCCGGTGCCTCACCAACGTCGCGCCCCTCCAGCCTGTAATAGTTGGACAGCGCCGTGCCGACGCTGTGACAGTCGACAAGGCTCGCAATTGTGCCACCGTAAACATACTGCTTCGGCCCGGCGCATTGCTCGGGCCGCGGCGTGTAATGACAAACGCACTCCTCACCATGCCAGTGACTCTTGATTTGCAGACCTTTTTCATTACCAGCGCCACAGCCGTAGCAATGATTGTGTGCCAGCCGATCCTGGATGGCCTTCATTCGCGGTTGCTCGCCGACCCCGCTGCCAGCGTCATGCCGAGCCAAGCCGCAATCATGATGCCAACGATACCGAGTATCGAGAACCAGAGCGGGTGAGGAATCATGATTAAATTCGCAGCAGTAGCGATGAGCATCAGCCCACCTACGACACCGGCAAAAACAACGGGCTTTGCGCTTCCAATTTTGCACGCGGCAAACGTGCCGCACAGCGTTGCGACAAACCAGGCGCCGCCCAGGAATAGAAACGCGCCAATCGGTAGTGTCGATATGTAGTCGCGCATCGCATCCCGGTCTGCAAAATCCAGGTTCGGCGGCGGCGGATAGACCGAGTGTCCGATCATTTCAATGAGCCAAACGAGCGCAACGGCGATAACAACACCGGCGATGCCGGCCGCTATATTCTTCCCCATAATTTTCTCCTTCGGTTTGTTTTTATTGCTATGGCGACTGATTTCTTTGTTTCAGCGCCGCCTGGATTCTTGCCGCAAGCGCTTTCGATTCGACCGCAACCCGTTTCGTATCGATAGTGAGTATTTCTCCTTCTTCCATCAGGACATGTCCGTCGACGACGACCGACGCCACGTCCTGTTCATCGGTGACATAGAGCAGGTGCGAAATCACATTGTAGGTGGGTATGTGATGCACGTCATCGAACGCTACCTGGATAAGGTCCGCGTGTTTTCCGACTTCGAGAGAACCAGTAATATCTCCGAGACCAATCGCCGTTGCGCCACCTCGCGTAGCCATGGTGAGCACGGTCGTGGCGGACATCACCTCCGGATCCATTCGGTCTACTTTTTGTAGCAGCGATGCCAGGCGCATTTCCTCCCACATGTCGAGGTCATTGTTGCTTGCTGCACCGTCGGTGCCGAGGCCAACGCGAACTCCTGCCGCAAGCATTTCGGCAACCGGAGAAATGCCCGAAGCAATCTTCATGTTCGATGTGGGATTATGGATAACGCCGACTTTGCGTTCCGCCAGGATCGGAATCTCTTCTTTTGTTGGCCAAACAACATGCGCGGCGATAGTCGGACCCTCGAAAAATCCGATGGATTCGTACATCTGGATGCTCGGCATGCCGTAGGTGTCTTTCGAGTACTGTAATTCGAACGGTGATTCCGATATGTGAATACTGATTGGCGCGCCGAGCTTCATGGCAGCCTCGCGCGTGGCTCGGAGCTGCTCCGCATTCAGCGTATAGTTTGCATGTGGTCCCAATATCGGCGTGATGCGCTCGCTCTTGCCTCGCCATCGCTGAATGAATGCGATGCCCTTCCGGATAGAGTCGTCAGCGTTTTCAGCGTCGGGACTGCGCTGGTCGATTACTGTCGCAGAGATCATGGCGCGCATTCCGCAGCGGTCGATCACTTCGGCGATCGTGTCAGGGTAGTAGTACATGTCGACAAAAGTCGTCGTACCACCACGAATCATCTCCCAGCAAGCGAGTTCCGTTCCAATACGAACGAACTCGCTGTCGACGAACTCTACCTCGGCGGGGAAAATGTAATTATTGAGCCAGTCCATCAGGGCCAGGTCGTCGGCGACGCCGCGAAGCAGCGTCATGGCTGCATGCGAATGGCCGTTGATGAGTCCGGGCATGACGATTCGGTGCTCGCCATCGAGTATTTTCGCGGCGCGATAGTTGGCAAGAATGTCCCGGGCGGGACCGATCGCCAGGATCAGGCCGTCGTCGATTGCGACGGCACCGTTCTCATAAACTGTACCCGCTTCGTCCATGCTGACCACGTAATCGCCGCTGACGACAAGGTCGATCTGGCTGCCGTTACCGGCCGCAGCTTCGGGTGCTGGAATGGAGCCGCATGCGCCGAGGCTAAGGGCGATTAAAATATATATAAAACAATGACTTATTGTTTTCATGAGGTCCCCTCTGGCGCTGATTGTAGCACCGGATTTCGGTCGGGCCCGAGGAAAAAAAGAGCCGGTCGAAAGACCGGCTCTTCTATCGCGGACGAAATACGCCTAGAAGTTCTTTGTCAGTCGCAGGCCGAACTCGCTCGCATCGTTGCTGAGAATCTGCAGGACGTAGTCGCCGGTATTCAAGCGCGCATTGTCGTAACGCTCGTCGGTGATATTTCTGCCGTATATCGCAGCCACCCAGCTCTCGTCTGCGGATCGGTACGAGATATCTGCATTGATCAGGGAGCGGCTGTCAATTGCGGTCAGGCGCCCGGGATCGGAGCTGGGCTCACCGTACATGTCATCGCGGAACGAATAGTCAACGCGGAATGTCATCTCGCCACCGCCCGACATCGGGACACGCAGCTCCGGACTCAGCGAGAAAGTCAGTTCCGGCGTCAGCGGCGCAACCGGCTTAACGCCGCCCTGCTCGTCGACGTCAACGTCGATTAGACCGAGCGACGCGTGCACCAGGAAATTATCCGAAAAGATCGCTGTCGTCTCGAGCTCGAAGCCGGTCGAATCCTGGTCGACAATCAGGTTGACGGTGTTGAATCCGCCACCTTGCGTCGTGCTGACCTGATACGGCAGGTCCTCGTACTGCGTCAGGAACACGGCCGCGCTGACCTGCCACCAATCGAGCGGCTGTCCTTTGATACCAATCTCGTAATTGGTCGCCGTTATGTTGTCATCTTGGGCGACAAAACAGTTCGGTCGACTCACATTGCCTGGCTGTGTGAAATCGAGAAAGCCAAACAGGCAGAACGGACGCGCCGGGAACTGGCCGGACTGGTAGCCGGTTTGAATCGTTCCGTAGACGTTCATTCGCTCGTTGAAATCGTAGGTGGCTGAAAGGTCCCAGCTGACCTCCGACCAGTCATCGCTCGCGGTTTCGGCGATCAAGGGGTCGTTCCCCGGAGTGGCAGGGTCGTCGTTGATTTCTACGGCAGCGTCCTTCTCATCTTCTGTGAGTCGAATACCGACCGACAGACGCAATGCATCGCTGACGTCATAGCCTACGTTACCGTAGATCGCCATACTCTGGGTCTCCTGACTGAGCGTGAACGTGCCGGGACCGCCGAGGAAAATAGTCGGGTCTTGGTCGTTGATGCCATCCTCTTCGAAGTAATAGATGCCGGACACGAAATCCCAGTTCCCATAGTCCCCGTTGAGCTGCAGTTCGAACGAGGTCTGATCGGCCTCGCCGTTTTCCGGAAACGACAGGAAATCCGCTTCGAAACTGTCATCGTCAAGGCCTGCCTTGTATTCTGAGCTTCGCGTGCTAACGATAACTTTTGCCGAGAGTTCATCATTCCAGTCCCAGTCGGCCGTTATTGACAGACCCTGTGCCTCATTCGAAACGCGCGTCTGATTGGCCTGCCCGGTTGCATTGTCGTATGGATCCGCTGCAAGGTCAGAATTACGAAATCCAGCACCAAACACGGCGCCATTCGGCAATTCGTCGATCAGCGTCGTATACGGCCTGAGTCCACCTTCGGCATCATTTGCGTCTGCCGCGATGACAATCCGGAAATTATCGCCCGGTTGGTACTTCAGTGCTGCGCGCGCAAATACTTCCTGTGTTTCACCAACTTCGATACCAGCGTTCGGCAGGTTGATGAACTTACCGATGCCGCCACGGCTCTTGTAGCCGCCGGTAATCGAGAGTGCCACAGTATCGGAGAGCTCCATGTCGCCATAAAAATCGGCATTCAATCGATCACGGCTACCCGCTTCCAGGCTGATACGGGCGCCGGGAGCAGCTCCGGGTGTCTTCGTGATGATGTTGATTGCACCACCGATTGAGTTACGGCCATATAGTGTGCCCTGTGGGCCGCGCAAGACCTCGAGACGCTCAATGTTCGACAGGCTCCAGTTTTGGCCGACCTGGCGGCCCAGGTACACGCCGTCGACATACACACTGACGCCGGGGTCGGTCGTAATCAGGTGATCCTGCAGCCCGATGCCGCGAATGAACGGATTCGACGAGGACGTATGGCCCGCCGAGAACTGCGTGATGTTGAGGTTCGGAACAAACTTGCCGATATCGACAATGTCGACGATGCCCTGTTGCGCGAGCTTGTCGCCTTCGAAAGCGCTGACCGCGATGGGCACTTCATAGATGCTCTGAGCTCGCTTCGTCGCCGTTACCGTGATTTCCTCGATCAGCGATTTGCTCTCCTGCGCGAACGCAGCGGACGACGTTCCGAAAAGTGCGATCGTGCAGAGCGCCGACAGCAGTAGCTTATTGTTCTTCATGATTATCTCCCCCAGAGATGAATTGTGTTGGTCGTCTGGCTCGGTGCAAAAAGAGCCATCGGTGCGCTGAAGTATAGCTGATCATCTCCCTTGTTTGCGCTGAGGGCGTGCTCTAAGGTGTGGATATATGGACGAAGATTGGCCAATCAGCGATATTCCTTCCCACGCTGCGCCTGCGGGCGGCCGCCTGACGGAGAGAATGCTCTCGGATTTCAAAAACGCCGGTGTGCTCGTGCTGCGCGACTTCGTCAGCGTCGACGCCTGCGACGCACTGCGCGCGCGGGCGGAGGAACTGGTTGATGCGTTCGATCCCCAGGAAGTTCGCAGCGTCTTCTCGACGACGGAGCAGACACAGCTCGACGACGACTATT
>JAOTWB010000070.1 GCA_029863125.1 Gammaproteobacteria bacterium | reverse complement strand
CACGGCGCCGCGCCCGAACAGGAAGTACATAGGCGCGGCATCCGCGGTGCTTACCTGGTCAGCACCACACTCAAGCTTGCAGCAAACGCGTCTCAACACTGGCAGATTGTGGCCGACATCGAACGCAGCCAGGGCCAGGTGATTGAGCTGCAAAAGCAGCTTGCGCGACCCGACGACGTTGCCGGAGCAATCGCACAATCTGTCGAGCGCGGTTCCGATGAGCTGGCGCGAATCATGGCCAGCGCGGACGGCTTCCAGGCCGCGGCTGAAGTAAACGTCGCCGTGCACCACTATGCGAACGTGCTGTTCAACGTGCTGCGGGGTGGCATCTTCGACGACCAGTACAACGTGTCATCCTGGGACCTGGTGGGCACCATCAGGAGCTTCAATCGCGATGTCTATCAAAGCAATCAGGAACTGCTCGACGGTTTGCCGGACAAGCTGAATCTCAAAGAGCTGCTGTCGACGGTTCAAGAACGAGGTGATCCGCAGCTGGCGCGTCTCTGCCACGAGTATCTGCCCATTACGTTTGGCCGCCGCCACGGCGACCCAAGCCGTCCCTGGAACCAGTTCGCCATCAAACTGAAAGACGAGGACGGCAACCGGCTGCTGTCCTATGAGGGTAACTGGCGCGACATCTTCCAGAACTGGGAGGCGCTGGCATTCAGCTACCCCGAATTCGTCGAAAGCATCATCGCCAAATTCGTGAACGCCTCAACGATGGACGGCTACAACCCCTACCGCATAACCAAGGAAGGCATCGACTGGGAGGTCGAGGAGCCGGATGACCCTTGGAGCTACATCGGTTACTGGGGCGATCACCAGATCATCTACCTGCAGAAATTGCTGGAACTTTCGAAGTCCTTTCATCCGGACCGGCTCGAGGACTTGCTGCACGAGCCGATCTTCAGCTACGCCAACGTGCCCTACCGACTTCGGCCATTCGACGCCTTGCTCGCAAACCCCAAGGAAACGGTGGACTACGACGAGGGTCTTGCCGAACGCATCGAACACCGCGTCGCCAGCATGGGCGCCGACGGCAAGCTGCTTCTTGATGCAAACGATGCCGTGTACCAGGTCAACCTGCTCGAAAAGCTGCTCGTGCCGCTGCTGAGCAAGCTCGGCAACCTGGTTATCGATGGCGGCATCTGGATGAACACCCAGCGTCCGGAGTGGAATGACGCCAATAACGCCCTCGTGGGCCAGGGCCTGTCGATGGTCACGCTGTACTACATGCGTCGCTATGTCCGGTTCCTGCAGCGACTAATGGCCGAAGACGGCAGGACGGTCGAATTATCGGCTGAAGTCAGCCAATGGCTGGACGAGACGGCGGCCGCCCTCGGCAAGGTACGGCCACTGCTTGGCAAAGACCCGATTGACGCGGCGCAACGCTACGAGTCGCTTGTTGCGCTCGGCGAAGCGGCCAGCCGCTATCGGGCCCTCGTTTACGAGCAGGAGTCGTTCTCCGGAAAGGTAGCGCAGCAGCCGGATCGTGTAATGAGCATGCTGGACGATGCACTGGCCGCCATCGACCACAGCATTGGCACAAACAAGCGAAGTGACGGCATGTATAACGCCTACAACCTGCTCGACGCGCAGCAGGATGCCGTGGCGTACCACCACCTTTACCCGATGCTCGAAGGCCAGGTGGCGGTATTGAGTGCCGGCGCTATCACAGCGGATGAGGCCGCTGACGTCGTGGACGCCCTGTTCGCGAGCGGCGTGTACCGGCCCGACCAACGGTCCTTCATGCTCTATCCCGACCGGGAGTTGCCCACGTTCCTGGAAAAGAACCGAATTCCCGCAGACCGGGTCGCGGCGATCCCGCTGCTGCAAGAAATGCTGGCCGACGGCGACCAACGCATTGTCGTGCGCGACGCGGACGGCTGCTATCGTTTCAACGCCGACTTCACGAACGTTGGTGCACTCAATGCCGAACTCGATTCTCTGTCGCCCAAGTACGGGGACCGGGTTGACGCAGCGCGCGAACGGCTGCGGGCGCTGTATGAAGAGGTCTTCAACCACCGGGCGTTTACCGGGCGTTCGGGCGGCATGTTCGGATTCGAGGGCCTCGGCAGCATTTACTGGCACATGGTGTCCAAGCTCCTGCTGGCGGTTCAAGAGAATTACTTCGCGGCGCTCGATCAGGGGGCGGATGAGACGGTGTGCCGCCGGCTTGGGGAACTTTATTACCGCGTACGCAAGGGCATCGGTTTCAACAAGACGCCTGCCGAGTATGGCGCGTTTCCAACCGACCCTTACTCGCACACGCCGAAACATTCCGGCGCAAAACAACCGGGCATGACCGGGCAGGTAAAGGAAGAAGTCCTGTCCCGTTTTGGTGAACTCGGCGTACGCGTCGATGACGGTGCCGTGCGTTTTCAACCCAGTCTGCTGCGGTCGCGCGAGTTTGTGCGAGAAGCCCGACAATTCCGATTTCTGGACGTCGACGGCGACTGGCAGGAGATCGACGTGCCGGTTTCGGGACTCGCGTTCACCTGGTGCCAGGTTCCGGTGGTATACAGAATTAACGACAAGATCGACACTGGCCTGACCGTCCTGTGGGACAGCGGTGACCAACAAACCTATGCTGAATTAGCGCTGTCGCCCGAAATCAGTGCCGAGCTGTTCCAGCGCAGCGGACGTATTCGTCAACTTGATCTGAATTTGAGCGCAAACATGTTGTTTGCCGATTGAATAAGACAGGGATAGTCATGTCGAATTATTACAAGAAAACGCTGTCGCTCGCCGGGGTCGATTTTTCCGGGTATTCCGTGGACGACCTGCGGGCCCTCGTGCGCAAGATCCTTGAGGCAAGAATCCACGGGATTTGTTTTAGCCCCTACGTACAGGGTCAGGGCCCCGGTACCGAGATCGGCGAAGAACAAATCCGCGAGCGGCTGGCGTTCGTGCAACCCAACGTTCACTGGATACGCTCGTTCTCCTGCAAGGAAGGGCAAGAACTGATCCCCGGAATCGCCGCCGAGAATGGCCTGAAGACCATGGTTGGCGTCTGGCTCGATGCGGATCGGGAACAAAACGAGGTGGAACTGGCCAATGCCATCGAAATTGCCAAAGCTGGTCATGCGAACATTCTCGCGGTCGGCAACGAGGTCCTGCTGCGCGGAGAACTGACCGAAGATGAACTGATTGACTACATCAATCGCGCCAAACAGGCCGCTCCGGGCGTTGACGTAGGCTACGTCGATGCCTACTTCCTGTTCGTCGATCACCCGCGTGTGACGGAGGCCTGCGATGTGATCCTTGCCAACTGCTATCCCTTCTGGGAGAGCTGTCCGGCTGAACACGCCCTCCTCTACATGAAAGAGATGTATCGTCGCGCGGTGCACGCGGCAAACGGTAAGAAGGTCATCATCAGCGAGACAGGCTGGCCTAACCTGGGTACAGCCGAAGGCGGCGCTGTGCCGTCGTTCGAGAATGCCATCAAGTACTTCATCAATACCTACCAGTGGGCGGAAGAAGAAGGCATCGAAATCTTCTATTTCTCGTC
>JAOTWB010000013.1 GCA_029863125.1 Gammaproteobacteria bacterium | reverse complement strand
GGCTCAAATTTGAGAATGTCCGGAATGTCCAACTCATAGGTAAGGGCCATATCGAATTTCGCGCGCTGAAGGCCGTCAAATATTTCGTCATGGTCCGCTTCATAACAATCAATATGAACCCTCTCATATATCCGCTGAAATTCTCTGATTAAGATAGGTGCGATGACCGGCGCCAAAGTTACGAACCAAGCAACATGAACAGTGCCTCTGGTTGTCTTTGCAAAGTCATTGACGGTGTTGTGTATATCTTCGGCCTGCTTCAGCAACGTATTCGCCTGGACGAACATTTTTTTGCCGCTACGAGTTAGGGACAAGCCCTTTGCGTGATGTCGAACAAATAGTTGTACCTCAAACACGTCCTCCAAATGCGCAATTGCCGCTGAAATAGTGGGTTGGGAGACGCTGAGGCTGTCAGCGGCTCGTGTCACACTACCGAGCTCGCCGGCAATAACGAAATACTGCAACTGCCTAAGTGAGTACTTGAGCATAGTTAAAGGAATTTTTGATGCATATTGCCATCGACATTAACAAATCTTGATAACCCGAACAAGGGCATGGCCGCCGAATTGTTCAGTGTTACGGCCTGAGACTACTTGGATTCATTTTGTTTGGGCTCAAGCCGATCGCCGTTGCGTAGGTGCGGAACCTGGCCGAGCTGGATGGAAAGCAACTTGGATGCGCCGTAAGTGCTAAATATCTACATGCCGGTAGCAAGTCTGCAAGTTCTTGGGCTCACTGTAGCCAATAAGTTGATTTCGCAGCTGCTTCCGTACTCAGGCGGCGACCTTGCCAAATAGCTCGACTAGTCAGCATGCTCAAGTGGGACGATTGCGGTTTTCGACAAGAATCCCCGCAAAACTCCCTCAGACCGGCCCCACAAAAAACAGTGGCCGGGCAGTGGGCGTTGTTAGAGAATTGAACTTGAAAAGGAAAAACTGGTCGGGGTGAGAGGATTTGAACCTCCGGCCCCTGCCTCCCGAAGGCAGTGCTCTACCAGGCTGAGCTACACCCCGAACGCGCGCAATCATACACAGTCTGTCGGTGCCGTGAAAGCTTGG
Organism: Gammaproteobacteria bacterium; assembly: GCA_029863125.1. Taxonomy (GTDB): domain Bacteria; phylum Pseudomonadota; class Gammaproteobacteria; order Steroidobacterales; family Woeseiaceae; genus UBA1847. Next base: position 53,615 of record JAOTWB010000013.1, on the reverse strand, counting down.
TCGCGCGGCGCAAAAAGACAGGTCTCGAGCTCTTGCACGGGCGTTTCGTCGAGCCACTCCGGTTTTCGGAAGTTCCGTTTGATAGCCCGCGCAAGTTTGCCGATCTGCATGCCGTCGACAATCCGGTGGTCGAACGTGCCGGTGAAAGGCAGCATCGTGCGGATAACGATCTCGCCGCGGCGCACGACGGGCTTCTCCTCAATTTTGCCCAGCACGATAACGGCCGGTATCTTCGCGGCCGGCATCAGCGCAGTCATGCCGGTATTGAGACCGAAACTGCCGATGTCGGATACGACGAAGGAGCCGAAGCTGTGCGCCGAAAGCCCCAGTGCTTGGATCTCCAGCCCCATGTCAACCGTTATCCATTTCAGGAAACGGAAGGCCGGACGTCGGAACGGCCAGGGAATACGGTTCAGCAAATACTTGTTCTGTACGACCTTGGATTCGACACCGGAACGCCCGCTTGCGGCTTTTTCGCGTACTTCCTCGGCAATGGAGCTGACCGTTCGTGCATGCGCATCCTTGATAACAGCGGCCGTGACGCCGGAGTCGCCGCCGACAGAAATGGGCACCATGACGTCGAGTCGCTCCCGCCCGACGACCGCGCCGCGCCGAATGAAACAGTTCATCTCCGGTACATCGAAAGCGACTGCACGAGCCAGCACGGCCGTTGCGAGATGGGTCATCGTGATCTTCATGCCCGCCGCTCGCTTCTTGTCGAGGAAGCGCTTGGCGCGTGTTACATCGATGTCGAGCGTGCCGTAGACGCGGGAATCGGTGGGCGTTGTATAAATCGCGGCCGACGTGACCCGCCACGGCGTGTTGAATTGATCCATCTAGCCGCTACACCGCACTAGGATCGCCGTTTGACGGCGAACTCGGCAATCGAGATCAGCGCCTGCTTGTGCTCCGAGTCAGGAATTTCGGACAGCGCGCCGATGGCAATATCAGCGGCTTCGTGGGCCCGTTCGGCCGTGTACTCCAGCGCGCCAGTGGACCTGATTATCGCCTGGATGGCGTCGAGCTGCCCCAGTCCGCCGTCGACGATCGCCCTGCGGATCAGTTCGCGTTCGGCCTTCGAGCCGGCGCGCATCGCGTGTATGAGGGGCAGGGTCGCCTTGCCTTCGGCCAGGTCATCGCCGAGATTCTTGCCGAGTTCCTCGGGCGATGCACTGAAGTCCAGCGCGTCATCGACTAGCTGGAAGGCGGTGCCGAGATTCTGGCCGTATGCGACCATCGCGGCTTCGTGTGAGCGCTCACGTGCCGCCAGCACGGCGGCAATCTGCGCGCCGGCCTCGAACAACCGCGCCGTCTTGCGATAAATGACCTGGCGGTAGTCGTCCTCACTCGTATCCGGATCGTGGACGTTCATGAGCTGCATGACTTCGCCGGCGGCGATCGTGTTTGTCGCGTCGGCGAGGATTTGCATCACGCGCATGTTGTCGATGTCGACCATCATCTGAAACGAGCGTGAATACAGGAAGTCGCCAACCAATACGCTGGCCTGGTTGCCAAATACAGTGTTCGCCGAATCCATGCCGCGCCGGCGATCCGATGAATCGACGACGTCATCGTGAAGCAGGGTGGCCGTATGAATGAACTCGACAATAGTGGCAGCGCGGACGTGTTGCTCGCCTTCATAGCCAAGGGCGCGCGCGGCAAGAAGCACGATGAGCGGACGCAGCCGTTTGCCGCCGCTCATGACGATGTACTCCGAGACCTGCGAAACGAGAGCAACGTCGCTCTTGAGGCTCACGGCAACGAGCCGGTTGACGGCCTGCATGTCGTCGGCGGCAAGCGCCGCGACATCGTCGAAAGCAAGGGGAACGGCTGTTTTTTCGGCAACTTGCATAGGTCTGCCGATAATGCCTGAAAGCGTTGCTATTGGCGAGATTGGCGCCGCTCTTTCGGCGCCCACAACCGGATTGCAAGCCATTGAATTACGATAAAATTCTGCAACTCGCGGGCGTTGACCCGGGACGGCGGAGTCTATAGAATTCCCGCTCTTTTGTGGCGTCCGCCGGTTACCTGCCTGCGCGGCTTTTGATAGTTTCACAAAAATATCTTAATTCTCAGTGAGTTGCAGAGATTGCGGCTGACGTTTTGGAGCAAAAACAATGTATGCGGTATTTCGCAGCGGCGGCAAACAGTACCGCGCGGCCAAAGGTGATGTCCTCCGTCTCGAGAAAATCGAGGCGGAAGAGGGCGCATCCGTCGCTTTCGAGGATGTCCTGCTGATTGGCGAAGGCAACGATATCAAGGTTGGCAACCCGGTGCTTCCGGGTAGTTTGGTAAGCGCCAAGGTGCTGCGCCAGGGCAAGTCCAAGAAAGTCTCGGTCGTCAAGTTCAAGCGCCGGCAGAACTATTTGCGCCAGGGTTCGCATCGCCAGTTCTTTACCGAGGTAGAGATCACGGGCATCACCGCCAGCGGTGCGAAAAAAGCAGCGCCAAAGAAAGATGAGACCGCCAAGGAACCAGCAGCCAAGAAAAAGGCTGCCAAGAAACCCGCGGCCAAGAAAAAGGCTGCGAAGAAACCGGCGGCGAAAAAAACAGCCGCCAAGAAGACGGCCAAGAAAAAGGTTGCAAAGAAGACGGGCAAGTAATTAGATTAACTCGGGCCCAGCCTGGGTCATGACACAAACAGGTACAGTACAGTGGCACATAAAAAAGCAGGCGGTAGCACGAAGAATGGTCGCGATTCGGAAAGTAAGCGACTAGGCGTCAAAATCTATGGTGGCGAGAAAGTGGTTGCCGGCAACATCATTGTTCGTCAGCGCGGCACGCGTTTTCATCCTGGTGTAAATGTCGGAATTGGTCGCGATCACACGCTGTTCGCGAAAAAAGACGGGCACGTCAAGTTCGAAAAGAAGGGCCGGCAAAACCGGCAGTTTGTCAGCGTCGTCGACGCATAGCAGGCGCCTGTCCCGGCGAACGTTCGCGCCGGAGACAAAATACGAATTACGAAGCCCCGCTGTTGCGGGGTTTTTCGTTATTGATGCATGAGATGAACCACAAATGAAATTCGTCGATGAAGCAACGATCCGCGTTCTTGCGGGCAACGGTGGTCACGGTTGCCTTAGCTTCCGGCGTGAAAAATACATCGAACGGGGTGGACCGGATGGTGGTGACGGCGGTCATGGCGGCAGCGTCTACCTGGTCGCAGATTCGTCGCTGAATACGCTGGCGGATTTTCGGGTGGCCCGAAAATTCAAGGCAGAGGGCGGGCAAAGCGGATCCGGGCGAAACAAGACGGGCCGATCCGGAGATGACCTCGATGTGATGGTTCCACTCGGCACGGTTGTTCATGATGTCGACACGAATGAGCTCATTTGTGATCTGACGGAGCCCGGACAGCGCCAGAAGGTCGCGGAGGGTGGTCGGGGCGGTCTCGGCAACACGCGATTCAAGAGCAGCGTCAATCGTGCGCCGCGGAAAACGACCAATGGTACGCCCGGCGAGGCCAGGCATTTGCGCCTGGAGCTCAAGGTGCTGGCCGACGTCGGTCTTCTGGGCGTGCCGAATGCGGGCAAGTCGACGTTGATTACAGCGATGTCCGAAGCCAAGCCACGCATTGCGGACTACCCGTTTACGACCCTGCATCCGAACCTCGGCGTAGTGCGCGTGGGCCAACTACAGAGTTTCGTCATGGCGGATATCCCGGGACTTATCGAGGGGGCTTCGGAAGGCGCCGGTTTGGGCATTCAGTTTCTCAAGCACCTGCAGCGTACGCGTCTGTTGCTGCACCTCGTCGATATCGCACCGATCGATCCCGACGTGGTGCCGGCCGCTGAGGTCAAAGCAATTGCCGGCGAGCTGGCCAAGTTCTCCGCGGCGCTCGCCGAGAAACCGCGCTGGCTCGTCATTAACAAGATTGACCTTTTAAGTGACGAGGATCTGCCGGTCGCACGTGAAATGCTGCTGGAAGAACTCGGGTGGACGGGCCCCGTGTTCGAGGTCAGCGCAGCAACGGGCGCAGGGACCGAGGAACTGGCCCAGGCCGTGATGCAGCAACTGGAGTTGATCGATGAGGAAGCCGAGGCTGTCGAGGAATTCGACCCGGCTTCGAGTTAGGCGCTTAGCGCTTTTACTCGCTGGTTCAGGCGGCTCTTGTGACGTGCCGCTTTATTCTTCCTGACGATGCCTTTATTGATCATGCTGTCGATGACCGGCACGGCGGCTTTGTAGGCAGCCACAGCAGCGTCCTTATCCCCGGCATCGCACGCCTTGACGACGTTCTTGATCTGCGTGCGCATCATGGAGCGCAGTCCCATGTTGTGCTTGCGGGTTTTCTCGGCCTGGCGGGCGCGCTTGCGGGCTGATTTGATATTTGCCACTGGTTTTTCCGTGTGCTGCTCTCAAAGAGCCGCGTATTATTCGTGGCCGGAGAGGCATTGTCAATGCCCGGTGGATGCCGTCGTCGGACGGGCCCGACTTAATATGTAAATGACTGATTTCATAAATTTTTTAGGCTAAACTCGTCGATCCCATGACGACCAAGAAACGCACTTCCGGACTGAAGTTGGCGCTGAGGACCTCGGTCGTAAGCGGCATGACCCTGATTTCCAGAATACTGGGGCTGGTCAGGGACATTGTATTCGCCCGCTATTTCGGGGCGTCGCTCATTATGGATGCGTTCCTGGTTGCACAACGCATTCCGAACATGCTGCGTCGCTTTTTCGCCGAGGGCGCTTTCTCGGCGGGCTTCATCCCGGTCATGGCACGTTATCGTGAGAAACGCGATCACGATGAAGCGCGTGAATTTGTCGATGCAGTCGCCGGTACTTTTGGCATCGTGCTGTTTCTCGTGACGCTGCTTGGCGTTATTGCGTCGCCAGTGCTCGTCCTGATCGTTGCCCCCGGATTTATTGGTGACGGCGGCGACTTCGATCTTGCCGCGCTCATGCTGCGTTTTACGTTTCCGTACCTGCTGTTTGTGTCGCTGACGGCATTCGCCGGCGGAATCCTCAATACTTACGGGCGTTTCGCAGTGCCGGCGTTCACACCCGTTATTCTTAACGTGGTCTTGATCGTGGCAGCTATCTGGGTTGCTCCGATGCTCGAGCAGCCGGTCATGGCGTTGGCGTACGCGATCCTGATTGCGGGCATTCTCCAGCTGCTGTTTCAGCTGCCGTTTCTCGCCCGGATTCGCGCGTTTCCTCGTCCGATCTGGGCGCCGCGGCATGAGGGCGTGCGCCGCGCGTTCCGGCTGATGGTCCCGGCGATTTTCGGTTCCTCTGTGGCGCAAATTAACGTGCTGCTTGGCGGAGTGATTGCGTCTTTGCTGCCGATCGGAAGTATCAGCTACCTGTATTTCTCCGACAGGCTGATGGAATTTCCGTTGGGTCTGTTCAGCATCGCGTTGGCGACGGTCACACTGCCGACGCTGTCGCGGCTGTGGGCCGGTGACGAAAAAACAGAGTTTTCGCAAACGCTGGACTGGTCGATGAAACTTGCACTGTTGATCGTCGTGCCGGCGGCGGCAGGTCTTGTTGTTCTTGCCGGACCGCTGATAGCGACGTTGTTTTACGGCGGGATCTTCGACGAGCGGTCGGTGAGCATGACCATGCTCGCACTTCGAGCTTATGCCGTTGGGCTCATCGGGTTTTCCTTCGTGAAAATCCTGGCACCGGCCTTCTTCGCGCGCGAAGACACGCGGACCCCCGTGCGCATTGCCCTGGTCGCACTTGCCCTCAATCTCGTGCTCAGCATCGCATCGGCGTGGTACCTGACGTCCATCGATTTCGCAGGACCGCACGTCGGCCTGGCCGGCGCTACGTCCGCGGCGGCCATACTCAACGCCGCATTGTTGTACCGCGGGCTGCAGAAGGACCGCGTTCTGCGGCACTCGGCGGGCTGGCTCTTGTTAATGGCTCGGGTCATGGCGGCGAACGTCGCCATGTGCGCAGTATTGCTGCAGCTCGATCAGCCGCTGGAATGGTGGTTCGGCGTTGGCACCTTTGATCGCGTTTACTGGCTGAGTGTCTCGGTTGTCGCAGGCGCAGCGGCGTACTTCCTGACGCTCCTGATGCTGGGGCTGCGGCCTTCGCAGTTCCGCCTGAGGACCGTTTGACGTGCAGCTTGTCAGGCATCTCGTCGATCTGCCGTACAGCGAGCTGGCGCCCGGCAGTGTCGTGACGATCGGGGCCTACGATGGTCTGCACCTGGGTCATACAAAGTTGCTCGATCGAGTCATCGATAAAGCGCGGAAGAAAGACTGGCCCGCGGTTGTAATGAGTTTCGAACCGACTCCGAAGGAGTTCTTTGCGGCCGCCAGCCCGCCGGCCAGGCTCATGCGTTTTCGGGAAAAATACGATGCGCTTGCCGATTACGGTATCGATATTTTTTATTGTCCGCGTTTCGATACGGCGATGCGCAGTATTCGGGCTGACGCCTTTATTCGGCAGATACTCGTCCATGGCCTCAACGCGCGCCATATTGTCGTCGGCGATGATTTCCGGTTCGCGAGCAAACGCGAAGGTACGATCGAGCATTTGCAGCTGGCAAGCAGAGCCCTAGAGTTCGACGTAGATAAGGTGCCGAGCGTAACTGTCGAAGGGGTACGGGTGAGTAGTACGGAGATTAGAGACGCACTCGCCGATGGCAACGTCGAGCGCGCGACGGCATTATTGGGTCGCCCGTATCGCATGTCCGGCAAAGTCGTAAAAGGCCGAAATGTCGGTCGATCGCTCGGTTATGCGACCGCGAATGTCGATATCAGGAGACGGCAGAGCGCGGTGCTCGGGATCTTTGCCGTGCGCGTTCACGGGCTACCGAACGGCCCGATCGACGGTGTCGCAAGCGTCGGAACGCGACCGACGTTCGATCTTTGCAAGCCCGTGCTGGAAGTTCACCTGTTTGATTTCGATGCAGATATTTACGGCGAATACATTCATGTCGATTTTCTCGCGCACCTTCGCGCCGAGGAAAAATTTGCCTCGGTTGACGAACTGGTTGCGCAAATGGCGATCGATGCCGAAAATGCTCGTATAGCACTCGCCGCTCAGGCGGACTGGAAGGAAAAATCTTGACGAAGGTAAAGGAAAGTAACGGCGGCAATGCGCGGTTCATTACGTGGATGTTCATCGCGCTCGTTATCGTCGCTGCCGACCAGCTTACGAAATGGGCAATCATCGAGTGGGTGCCGCTTTATGATCGAGTTCCCCTCAACTCATTCGTCAACCTGACGCATCAGAAGAATCGTGGCGCTGCGTTCAGTTTCCTGGCAAATGCCGGCGGCTGGCAGCGCTGGTTTTTTGTGGTACTCGCAACTGTGGTGAGCGGAGTCATCGCGGTGTGGATCTGGCGTATTCGCAGGGAAGGGCACGTGCTGTTGTCCATCGGCCTCGCGCTTGTGCTCGGCGGCGCTGTTGGCAACCTCATTGATCGCGTCCGCTTTGGACACGTCACGGACTTTATTCAAGTTTGGTTCGGCGCATGGGCCTTTCCGTCGTTCAACGTCGCTGACGCCGGCATTACGGTCGGCGCGGCGCTGCTGATTATCGATGCGCTATTTTTCTCCGGCAGGCAGCGTCCGTCGACGGCTCCTTGAGTCCGGTGTGCCGCGGCGCGTTGCCGATTTACAATTCCTATTTCTTGCGCGTCCAGCAATCGGGAAGCGGTCCCGACGTCTTGCCGCCGCGCCCGTCAATCGAAAACGTATTGCACTTTGCCGCTTCGCCGTCGCCGACCAGGTACGTCGCCGTGCACGTGAAGTCGGCGGCGGGGTTCGGTGCTGCGACGCTCAGTTGATACGTATCGGAATCGGTTTTGAAAGGGGCGCTGAAGCCCAGCTGCGCCAGGTTGACGGTAAAGGCCTGATTCTGCAAATAGAATTTTTCCTGATTCGTTGCGCACTTAAGCAGCGCCGCCTTCGCTTCGTTACGCTTGGCCCGGGTTACAAAATCGCGATAGTTGGGAAACGCGACTGCCGTGAGAATGCCGATGATAATAACCACGATCATCAGCTCCACCAGCGTGATGCCGCGCATGTGCCTGCGCATCTGCATAATTATCTTCCTCGTATACATTCCGGCCAGTTCAGTCCGGCTATTCAATTCCGTCCTGCGTCCAGAGCGTACGAACCGGATTGTTGGCAAAGCCCGGGCTGAAACACTCGACGCCAACGCAGCCGATCGGCGGCGGTGAGCAGGCAGCTCCCGTGCAAGGCTGCGGCGCCGTCGGGAACAGGAATGTCGGCGTCGGTGCTATGCCGCCCTGTTCGAGGGCCGTGGTTCGAGCCGCATCGCTTTCGGCCGGTGTCATCGTGTCGAGGTTGTTCGCAACCGGATCGCCGTTGGCGACATTGACGCGATACAGGAAGTTTCTTCCAGGCTGTACCTGGCAGGTCGATGCGGACTGCACGTTGGGTTCGTAGCCGATGAAAAACACGGAATTGTTGAACGTTGCGGACGCCGACAGCATCATCTGGTTGGCCGGGAACGTGAATTTCCAACCGCGTTCGTCGTTACCGATGATCGTGTTGAGCTGGCCACTGACTTCGACCATGTCCGCATCGACGGCAATGTCGTAATTGTCGTATGCGTCCTGGTCCAGCTTGGCGAAAAGATCCGGATCGCGCAGCGAATAGTAGGCGTCAGTTGCGCTGACGTCGAGCGGATGCGCCCGGTAGCCGCTGCCTACGCCTACCGCGAGGAAGCGACGATTGAGTACAGGATCCAGGAATATCGATACGTCCGGAGGCGAATAGAATCGACGGGTATCGGTTGCGCCGGCCGAAGCCACTCCCTCGCCCCCGAATCGTGCGATGACGCCGCCCGTTACGAGCGGGTCGGCGGTACTATCCGGCTGCTTGTCGCGGAATACGTCAAAGCGCCATACCTGGCCGCCGACGTCGACCGCATACAGGCGGTCGACGAATCCGTCGCCGCTGAAATCGATGGCCCGAATCTGGCTGGGTATCGATCGCGTCATTTTTTCAAGAACCAGGTCTGCATCCGCACGCCCGGCGCGCCACAGGCGCTGACCCGTCATCAGGTCCAGCATGGAGATGCCGGCGCCTGCGTTGTCGGACGTGCCTGGAAATGCGGCCGTGTCGTGCACGGTGTCGTAGCCCTCGCCGATGATAACGACCGCTTTCTGGTCATTGAGGTCCGAATGGATCATGTCAACACGTGCTACGACCGGTCTGCTCCAGCTCTGACCGAACTCCGGATAGCTTACGTTCCACAGCAGTTTCGGCGTGTCCTTGTCGGTCACATCGAGCGCGTAGTACCGGGTACCGCCGCGGCGCAGGCCGAAGATCAGGTGCACGAAATCGCTGCCGTCGATAATGCCGTTATCGTTCAGGTCCGCAACGACCGGGACGATGTCGCCGTCGATGCCGTAGTGCTTGTAGGTCGAATTGCCGTTTAGCATCAGCTCGGGCAGGTCCGGGAGGAATTGCTTCGGGATAAACGACCAGAGTTCGACCCCCGTCTCGCCGTCGACGGCATGCAGGTAGCCATCATTTGTAGCCGTGAATACGATCACTTCCGGGTTGTCCACGTCGCCGCCATAAACCACGGCAGCGGGCTGCGAATGCAAGGGGTCACCCATGACATTGCGCGCTTCCAGGTTGTCGCCGTCACTGTCAGCGTCGCGAACGTCCTGGCCGCGCGCCCAGCGAATTACGTCCTCGACGGTTGGCTCTCCGGGAGCGCCGGTGAGACCGAAATCGCTCGGACTGAATGCCGTGGCATTGGACGGCGTGATCGCGTTGTTGGCGGCGGTAAGGTTATCGACCGCGCCGTTGTTGGTGTAGACCTTGCGGTTGGCGGGAATCGGCAGCTTGTTAGCTGCGCCACCGAGCTGAACCTTGTCGCCATCCTCTACGGTAATCGCCGTCCATATGCTCCGCGCAGTTTCTTTGAAGAACCCGGTGTCCGGGTCTACCGCGTCCTCCGGCTTGTCGTCTTTGATAACGCCATCCGCCGTAATCGTGTATTTCTTCAGGTTACCGGGCCAGTGGACCCTGGAAGCCGGAAGAAATGTCGAAATGTAAAGATCGTTGATATTCTGCGTGCGGTTGAACGCGTTTACGGCTACCGCCGGTGCGGAGAAAGACAGGCCCTTGTCGACAATGCTCTCGATGATGCGCGTGAGCACCGTTGTCAGCGTTTCCACGTTTTCGGCCAGGTAATACTCGCCGCCGGATACTTCCGCCGCCGTCCTCAATATTGGCAGATCGATGTCAAAACCAATGGTATGCGTCGTAACGACCTGTTCCCCGTCCGTCGTGCCGCTGATATCGACTTTGGACAGGTACTCGGCGACGTCGTCGAGGCAGCGACCGTCGGCCTCGGTGCCGTTGCAGATGGTTCGCCCGATGCTCCCGTAGCTAGGCAATGTCGGCACTTTCGCCTGATCGTCCGCATCACTGACAGGTACGCCGTCAGTCAGCAAGACGTTGAAGTTGCGGGTGCAGACCGGCATCGCCGGGCTCTGGTATGCGCCCGGCGCCTGGTTGACAAAGGCATTCGGGTCGATGTCGCCGATCGGCAGGCCCGTAGTGGCATCGAGCTGCAGGTTGCCATAGTCGGCATTCAGGCCTCGCCAGTAAAGGGCGGACTCGTACAGGGTTTCAGCCAGTGGCGTATTGCCGCCGTCAACGAGTGCATCGATCTTGCTCAATATGGCGGGCCGATCGGTATCGATCGGTCCGATCGCGTGCAGAACGCGACCGCCATTGGCACCCGTGAATCGCATGAGACCGACGTTGACGTTCTCGATCGAGTTCATGAGGTTTTTCGTCACGGCTTTCACGACATCGATCTTCGGCAGATTGACCGTAACCGGGTTTTCCTTCCAGTTGAGGTAGTTGCCGTCATACACCGTGTAAGCTTGCGCCGCGTCGCCGCTGCCCCAGGAGATTTCCGCATTCGGGTCCGACGTGAATTCAGCAAGCCCGGTGCCGGCCTGGGCATAGACCTGGCCGCTCGTGCCGCTGCCGTGATCGCCGGAATCTCTCTGGCACTCAACGAGTCCGCTAGCGTTGCCGATCTCGAGCTGCTGCCAGCGGCCGTCAGCGCCATCGCCGTCGGCGCGATATTGAATCATCACGCCGCTGTACGCGCCGATACCGCTCATGCGTAGCCTGGCGTCCTCACAGACGAAAGCCGCTTCGTCGATAAACTGGGTATTGCCGCCGCCGGCGCAGCTAGGTTCCACGTCCAGCGTGGTCCAGTAGAACTTGCTGGAGTCACACGACCCGCCTGAATAGTCACGATTGCTGTCATAAGGCTCCGTCGTGCTGACCGGGTCGCCCATACTGCCCGACGTATCAAGGATGAACATGATATTCGGTGGCGTTGCCGACGTGGTGCTGGGGTCAACGACCAGCAGCTCGGTATCATCGGCGACGGCAGGCACTCCGGCCAAGATCGTCAGGAGAAACGATGTGCCGATTGACAGTGTTCTTGTGTTTAGAGAATTCATTTTGTGTCCTCAGTGTCCGTTCTGAGCGGCTTACTGCGTGTAAATAAAGACTTTGCTAATCGTGTCCGTCTCGATGTCACGCCTCACGTTGACGGCGTGGTGGCCTTCGAGCCTCAAATTCTCGACGACCTCGCGAAAGTCCTCGAGCGACATAGTCTTTCCATTGAATGCATACACGGTGCGCGCCGTGACCCGATGCGTTTCATAGTCACAGCGGCGGCACTCCCTGACCGTAATGGTGCCGTTTTCCGCGGTGGGCAAGCGCACTTCCCGCACCAGTACTTCGTACGTTCGCGTCGGCGGATAGTTGTCTGCAAAAGCAGCCGCGCTCATCATGAGCAACAGCGAGAAAATGGCGGTCTTGATCATGTCCATCCGACTACTCCGTTTCGAATCTAGAACGCCGACGACTCAGGGCCGACGACGTAAAATGCTTGTGTGTGAAGCGCGCTCGAATCGCGATCCGTATCGCTGCCCGGTGCGCGTCTTGACTTGGCTTCTGCTGAAGCAAGAAAGTGATAGGCAGCAACGCCGCTACCGACGCCGAGGCTAAAGGCGCGGTCAGGAACCAGGGTCGAATTTTCAAACCGGACCTTGGTCGTGACCTCGTCATTTGTGTTGATGAAATTCTGGCCGAGGTCCGTTTCGACGAGCGTGTCGAAGCGACCTTGCGCGAGGGCATTCTCGAGACCGGTTTCGGCGGCCTGGAACGCGTACTCGTAGTTCTGGTCATTGCGCGCCATGGCAAGTTCGGTCGACGCGGTATTCATACCCGAGATGGCGAGCGTCGTGATGACGACGAGCAGCAGCAGGCTGATGATAAGCACGGCGCCGCGCTGCCTGCTGTGATGATTAATAGACTGATTCGTGGATTTCATGACTTGTCTCTTGCTCAGGTCCTGGCATTGCGCAGGAGTACGGTTTTCGAAACCTGCATACGGCGATAACCGTTATCCAGCGCAAGGGCGCTGGCGAGATCGCCCGGTTGATAGGTGTTGGTATCCTGCACGCCAAATTCCGGCGTGACACCTCGCACGATCATCCAGATGCGGGCCGTTATGACGCGCGCACCGGGGACATAGCCGGCAGCATTCGGATCGTAGATCGGATCTCCGGGATTGACGTAGCGATCCACGGTATTGTCCCGGTCGACGTCGATGCCAAGCTGCATCTGGATGTTCTCGACGCCGGGCGCAACTTCCTGGTCCTGGATGACCGATGCGCCGGCGGCCATGGTCAGCGTCTTGCGCCGCAGCGTCGGTACGCCCGGAATCAGCTCCGACTCCTGTGCCACGTAATAGCTGTTGACCAGCAGATTGTGTGTCGCGGACGGATCCGTCGGTTGCGCAGGAAACGCCGGGTCGGCCGGCGGTTCGAAGCTGCTCGGGACCAGACCGTTCTTGAACAGTTCGCCTTGAATTCGCGTGCTCTGAATCTGGAAGCGTCCGTTGGTGGGGAGGACGGGGGCCACAGTGGCACGCCGCACGGTGACGACATCGGAGTTCGGCTGCCAGGGGCCGGCGGCCGCGGTGGGCAGGCAGGCCAGGCCGTAGGAATTATTGTTGCCATCGATCGGTTTGCCGAGATCGAGTACCCATCGCGCGCCACAATCGGCCGGCGGGTCGAGGCCGGCCGGATCCGCGTCGCTGATCAGGGAGCGGCCCTCGACCGCGAGTCCGCGGCTGTTGCGGCCCCAGTTGCTGGCCATGCGCAGATCGGCCTCGATCGTGTCCATCGCGAACTGCGCGGTTTCCTGCACGCGGGCGATCGATTCGTTGATGACGAATGCTTCCCGACTTTGGTTGTAAATCTGTATTGCGCCGATCATCAGAAACGAGCCGATCGCCAATGCGACCATGAGCTCGGCCAATGTAAGGCCGCTTTGGTGGCGCGCCAATTTAATGTGCAAATCGTTCATTCGGCGGCCCCCTAAATTCCGAGTACCGGTATCAGGATCGTGTATGTCGGTGGCGTATCCTCGCCGGCTTCGTTCCAGCTCACGACGATGGTGTAGGTTGGCGGCACGACCGTGTCGTCAAAAGTTACGGTCACATCGCCATTCGGCAGCATTTCGCCTGCCTGAGCCCTCCAAAGTGCGATGTCATTCGCGGCCATTTGCGCGGGATTGCAGTTTACGTTGCCCAGAACGCAGTTATTGTTGCCGCCCGGCCCCTGGTAATCGACGCCGGCCCTCGGGTTCGCGCGAATACGGTCGGCAACGTCACTGGCAAGTGTCACGGCATGGTGCCGGAATATGGACGTGCGTCCGGCGTTCATGCCTTCAACGTAGAGGCCCGCGATGCCCAGCATGCCGACGGACATGATGACCAGAGCGATCAGCACCTCTATCAATGAGAAGCCGCGACAATTCTGCGTCGACCGGGATTGTTTCTTCCTGAGGATCATTGCGTTTTTTTCCTTAGTCTTCTTAGAAGCGCACATCTGCCTACGGGCAGGTTTCGCCCAGGTTGTCCAGTACATCCTGAATCATGGACAGGTCGCGCTGGATCGTTGCACGTCCCAACGGTGTTGCGACAAACAGCCGCGCCGCCGAATTGCCGCCCGCCGCCGTAATGTTGCCGCGATCGTCACACATGACGACCTGCGTCATTGCCACGTTGGGTCCAACGTTGCCGCGGCCAAGTCCGGTGGCCGCGAAGCCGAAAAAATTTGCATTGTTAGCGACTTTCAGCGTGACGCCCTCGGCGATTGCCGGGTGCGCGCGCAGCACGGTTTCGGTGGCACCGGAGCGCGCAATATCACCGTCCGAGTCGACGAAGACGATATAGCCCTGGTCCCAGGTGCCGCCACAGTCGGCGCCGGCCGTCATCGAGTTCGAGCTTGCACAGAGCGTGATATTGGTCTTTGCGCGGGACGCTTCGCTGCGCGCCAGGTGGAAGGCCGCGTGCAGATCATTAGCCGTGCTTGTCATCTTGGCGTTCTGGTTAAACTGGCGCATGTTAGGAACGCCGAATGCCAGTACCACGCCAACAATTGTCAGCGTAATCATGAGCTCGTAGAGCGTGAAGCCGCTTTGATTTTTGTCTTTCATGCCGGCCACTATAAAAGAGTGCGATCGTGCGGCGCGAGACATTTCGACGAATGGCGTCGGATCGCCGATAAACGGTCCAATTTGCCATCCTGCATTTAACCTAATGCGCACATGCGTAGGGCTTCCCGCTGGTCCGGCTGAGCGCGACGCGCGGCCGCCCCGTGTAGCTGACGACCAGGCCTTTGGCCGGTATCCGTTCCGCCCTGTCGCAGACGATGAACGTCCCGTTCGTCGCACGAAGAAACGTGGCTCGCAGGGTGAAGCCGCGTCGATTCGCCTGGATGATGACCTCGCTGGCGACGGCGTGGCGCTGCAGCACGGGTTCTCCGCTGTCGACGTGCGGCGGCGAGTCCCGATCGCTGTTCTCGAACATGAGCCAGCCGCCCGACCAGTCGTTACTATTCGAACAGCTCAGGCCATCGTGGCTAGGACACAGCGAAACGGCCCTGCGGCGCATGATGGACTCCTTCCTCGCAACATGAATCGCATGGAACAGGGCATTGATCTCCGTCAGCTGCCGCTGACGGGCCATTATGGAGGCGAAGGACGGAATCCCCACGGCGAGCAGAAGAGCGATCAGCCCTGTTGTGACGAGCAGTTCATAAAGCGAGTAGCCGCAGTTGCGGTGGCGCATGCCGGACCTCCTTGTCCTGCATGCATTGTTGCGAAGTCGGGCGGCGGATCGCCTCGGATGAAAGTCGGCTTTTCGGCTGGAAATGAAATCTGCCGGCTGACGCGTGCGGTGCGGCTCGTGATATCCTGTGCCCTTACGTGGAACCGATAGGACCGAGAGAATGACACGCGCTGACATCCTCGTGCAGTTCGACCTTCACGGCATCTTGCCGACGCCGCAGCGCCTTGAAATTGCGGAGATCCTGCTCGCAAAACCACAGCACCTGTCGGCCGAACTTATCATCGAGCGGCTGCGGCAGGCGGGTAGCTCCGTGTCCAAGGCGACCGTATATAACACGTTGAATTTGTTTGGGGATCGCGGGCTGGTAAAAGTACTGAGTCTGGACCCGGAACGCCGTTACTACGACTCGTCAACGGTTCCTCACCATCACTTCTACAACATCGATACCGGCGAGTTCACCGATATTGACGAGGACCAGGTGAGATTCAACGCCCTGCCACGGCTGCCTGAGGGCACTCAAAGCGAAAGCGTCGAGGTCCTGATCAAGGTACGCCGCCAGCGCGATTAATCGCCTCGTGCCCTTTTCGAAATGGGCCGGCGACGCTATACTGCGCGCCGCCTGTTCGTGCCGGATTAGCTCAGTTGGTAGAGCACATCATTCGTAATGATGGGGTCAGGTGTTCGAGTCACCTATCCGGCACCATTTTCCGCCCCTGAAACGACCAGTTCGAAGCTGCTGTTGCGGACCACCTCCAGTTCGTCGAATGCGACCACGAGAAAGGCCCGGCCCTTCGCCTCTACCTGTGTGGATATGGGAACGACGGGGCCGCCGTCCGTCGTCCGCCCAAACGTCAGGCGTGTAATCAGCTTCGATATCTTCACACCGAAAGCGGGCTTGATGGTGCTGTGGTTGCGCAGGTCGATGTATTCCAGGTGCCCGTGCGCTTTGTTAACACGAATCGTCGCATCGACGCTGTCCATGATGTCTTCTTCATCATCGGGAACGAATCCGAACAGCCAGTACTCATCCGTTTCCTCGAGAACCCGGATCGATTCCGGATCGACAAGTGCGTTCACCTGATTGTCGCCCTCTTCCAGGCGTTCGCGCGCTCTTTCTTTCCTGAACTTCTTGATTTCGTTCTCGGTAGGCTCGCGGTCGTCTACGCTGATCAGCTGCCATCGTTCGCCCGATGACCTCCGTGGATCGGAACGTGCAACCCAGACATGCTCGCTGTCGATGCGTGTTTCGGTGTAGGCCCAGCGCCGGTCAAAATCGAATTCGACGGCAGCGACCGCTTTTTCGAAGATGGCTTTGTAGTCGGGAGCAGTGTCGGCACATGCAACGCCTGGACACATCAGGGAGACGACAAGCCAGAAGACAATCAGGGTTCGCGCGGACATACGGCTTCTCTAGCGGCAGGATTCTCCTTAACGGTCCCGATACTGACACAAATAAGGCATTATGAGGGCGAGCGAGCCGCGCAAGGGAATCAGATTGTCGGACAACGGGGCAGCCATCTCGGCCGGTGTGCACGGCCGCCGCTACGACATAGACGCGCTGCGAGTCTTTGCTTTCGGCCTGTTGATCCTGTACCACGTCGCGATGTTCTACGTGGCGGACTGGGGCTGGCACGTCAAATCGACCTACCAGGCCAGGTGGCTGCAGCTGCCGATGATGCTCACCAACCAGTGGCGCATGCCGCTCATTTTCCTGATCTCGGGCCTCGCGGTCAGTTTCATCTGGGGCAAGTATACGGCCGGGAGATTCCTCGCGCGGCGCAGCTGGCGCCTGCTGCTCCCTTTACTGTTTGGCATGGCGTTGATTGTCTCCCCGCAGTGTTATTACGAAGCGCTCGGTAAGGGCATTATCGAACCGGCGTACCTGCACTTCATGGGACAGTACCTGACGTTCCAGGATTTTCCGGGCGAAGCCTGGGGCGGTGAAGAGCAGATAGTCTGGACCTGGAACCATCTCTGGTATCTGCCCTACCTGTGGTTCTACACGCTCTTGCTCATACCGGTGGCGCTACTGATCGACGGTCCAGGCAAGTTCATCCGGCAACGGTTCCAGGGACTGCGCGGAACGTGGATCGTGCTGGTTCCGGTGATGCCGCTGATGGTCTATTACAACCTGATATTTCCGCGTTTTCCGGGCGTCACTCATGCGTTCTTCGATGACTGGTATGCCCACGCCATGTACGGCACGTTTTTCCTTTACGGCTTCCTGATCGCGCGCAACGACGGCTTCTGGTTCGAAGTATCGCGCATTCGTAAACTGACGCTTGCGCTGGCTATCCTGTTTTTTGGCTTGTTCAGCGTGAGCGGCGATTTCCTGCCGGATCAGACCTCGAACTGGCAAAACCAGGTCAGCGGACTGATCACCTATCTCAATCGATGGATCTGGATGCTTGCCGCTCTGGGCTGGGGCCATCATCTGTTCAACAGGCCGATGAAATGGCTGCCGTACGCAACCGAAGCCGTGTACCCCTGGTATATCCTGCACCAGACGATTGTTATCGTTATCGGCTACAACTTGTCGCAGCTGCAGCTCGGGCCCGTCATAGAACCCGTGCTGGTCCTGGGCGGCACGCTTGGCGGCTGCTACGTGCTGCACGAGTTTGTGATACGCCGGACCAAAATATTGCGACCGTTGTTTGGACTCAGCCTAAGGCATAGGTAGATCCCGCAGAACGCTGTTTCAATTAGAAAGAAGGCGTAAAATTACGCATTGGGCGGTGTAGAGATGCGCAACAAGTCTCGTTCGTTTCTGGCTGGATTCTCGGCTGAGATGTTACGCCGACGTGTATACCCCGTCGTCATTGCTTACGCGCTTGTCTGCTGGGCGCTGCTGCAGATCGGTGAAGTTACCTTCGAGCCGCTGGGACTACCCGGCTGGGTGATGACCCTTCTGGTCGTTCTAGTAATCGCCGGCTTTCCGCTCGCTGCCATACTCGCATGGATGTTCGACATTACGCCGTCCGGCATACGTCGCGACGCGCGGCCCATGATTGCCGACACGACGATTGATGACCCGGCCTCGATCGCTGTGGTGCCTTTCACCGACATGAGTCCACAAAAAGACCAGGCATATTTTTGCGAAGGTATCGCGGAAGCAATTCTACATGCCCTCACAAAGATCGAGTTGTTGCGCGTTGCGGCACGTATATCTTCATTTCGATACGCAAATGCTGACGCCGATTTGCAGGATATCGGCCGCAAGCTCGGCGTAAGCACTATCCTGGAAGGCAGCGTCAGAAAATCCGGCGACCGGTTGCGCGTCACGGCCCAGCTGGTAAATGTCAAAGACGGCTATCATCTCTGGTCGAAATCTTACGATCGTAAACTCGAGGATGTTTTTGCCGTCCAGGATGAAATCGCGAGCAGTATCGCCGGGCTACTGCTGAATACCGTCACGCCAATCGAGACGACGTCGACGCAGGACGTTCTGGCCTACGACTATTATCTTCGCGGGAGGCAGTTCCTTAATCGCTTTCGCAAGGTCGATCTTGAATCCGCGCGGCAAATGTTCCACCAGGCAATTAAGAAGGATCCGAAATTTGCCCTGGCCTGGGCGAGTTACGCTGACTGTTATGCACTTGAGGTGATGTATGCCGATCCGACATCGAGCTTTAAAGCCAAGGCACGTGAAGCGAGTGAGCGCGCACTGGCGCTGAACCCGGACCTTGCGGAATCGCATGCGTCGGTCGGGCTCGCTCACATGATCAACGACGATTTTGAGCGTGCGGAACAGTATTTCAACAAGGCGATCGAAATCAATCCCGGTTTGTACGAAGCTTATTACTACTTTGCGCGCTGTCGATTCCACCAGGGAGACATGGCCTCAGCCGCCGAATTGTTCGAAAAAGCGGCGTCCGTTAATCCTGACGAGTATCAATCGAGAATGCTGCGTGTCCTGGTTCTGCGCGGCGCCGGCCGGCTCGATGAAGCGAAAGACGAAGCACGGCGCGGCATTGCTGTTGTTGAAAAGCATCTCGAATGGAACCCGGATGACGTGCGCGCTCTCTTGTTGGGTGCCGGATCGTTAATCGTCCTGGGCGAAATCGAGCGTGCAGAGCGATGGATGCATCGTGCGATGGATATCGATCCGAACGATCCAATTTCGCTCTATAACCTCGGCTGTAATCTTGCGATGCTGAACAAAGCGGAGGAGGCACTCGACTACCTGGAGCGCGCGTTTGAACACGGCACGATCAGCAAAGACTGGATGCAGCACGACGCGGACCTCGTAAACCTGCATTCGCATCCGAGATACGCCGCGTTACTCGAGAAACTCGCGGCGTAATCGATCGCCACGCCTTATCAACATTGCCGTGTATCTCCCGGGCCCGGTGCGGAACCCGAATCAGGACTGGCACATCAAATATTAGTAAAGTATAATTAAGAGAAATCTAATGTATAGGTCGTGACAATGCTCTGGACCAACCCGAGGTTTCGCAATTGAATCAAATAGTTAGGAAATATCTCCCGGCGATGGCACTGGGTCTGTTGATGTCCACGCAGACCGCACTGTCCGAAGATCTTGTTGCGGCGTGGCGCGAAGCGCTCGCCGGGGACCAGACGATCCAGGCAACCCAGAGTCGGGTTGCGTCGGCGAATGCTGATCTGGAGGCAGCAAAAGCTGCGCGTCTGCCGAACATTTCGGCGAGCGCTGGCATTACGCAGTTCGATGACGCGCCTGCGTTCGATTTCAGCGGCGCGGGCGTGCCTGCGATATTGCCGCTGTTCGACGGAGAGTCGATGCAGATGGCCGATGCGCGTATCACGCTGCCCCTGTATACGGGCGGCAGGGTAATGCACGGCATCGATGCTGCCGAAGCTATGCTCGAAGCACAGCAGTTTCAGTCCGGGGCGAGCACACAGCAAATCAAGCTGGCGGTAGCAGAGCAGTACATCAACGTACTGCGCGCCAAAAGCGCGTTGGCGGTTGCGGACAGCAACGTGAAGAGCCTGAGTGCCCACGTGCGCGACGTGGACGACATGTTCAAGTCCGGCGCGGTTGCACGTAACGATTACCTGGCCGCCGCCGTCTCTCTTGCCGACTCGGAACAGCGGCGGCTGCAGGCGCGAAATCGCCTTGATCTCGCGAACGCGGCTTACAACAGGGCTCTCGGGCGAAATCTGGGAACGCCGGTCAGCCTCGATGAATACCTGCCGGGCATTGATCCCGGACTCGACCCGAGCTCGCTCGACGCGCTGACCGATGTTGCGCTAAGGAGTCGCGCGGAACTGGGCAGCCTGGACTCGGCTGCAAAAGCGCTTCGTTACCAGGCCGATTCCAAGCGCGCAGAGACCCGACCGCACCTCGCCGTAACGGGCGGGTATATGGCGCTGCAGAACGAATTTCTCAATCGAGACGAATTCTGGATGGTTGGCGTTGGCGTGCAGTGGAACGTGTTCGACGGCGGGCAGGCGCGGAAAAAAGCCAGCGCCCTGTTGTTCAAGTCGAATGCAGTCAGGCAGGAGCGCAACAACCTGCGATCGCTGATCGAACTCCAGGTACGCCAGTCCTGGCTGCGCCTCAACGAGACCAATGAACGAAAGCGCCTTACAGCGCGTGCCGTTGAGCAGGCCGAAGAGAACCTCCGCGTCGTGCGGGATCGATACCGCAACGGCGAGGGTACCAATACCGAAGTACTCGACGCGGAGATGCTGCGCTCCTTGAGCCGCAGCAATCACGATAACGCTGATTTCGACGCCAAACTGGCGCTGTATGAACTCGCCAGAGGGGTGGGGCGACTATGAATCTATTAAAGAGCCTGTTGAGCGCCGCAGCGGTGGGCACCGTATGCGCCGTGCCGGCCGGGGCCGCTGTGCCGTTTTCCACCGCAGAGGTCACTTACGAGGTGGCGCCGCGCGAACGCATCTGGGACGGGCGCATCGAGGCCGTGAACCAGGCAACGGTTTCGGCGCAGACGTCAGGACGTATTGCCGAACTGCCGTTCGACGTCAACGATTTCGTCGATGCGGGCAAGGTCATCATGCGTTTTACTGACACAGAGCAACGTGCCGCGATGACGCGCGCCGAAGCGGCGCTGGAAGAAGCGCGGGCGCGATTTGCGGAGGCGGACCAGGAGTTCAATCGTGTGTCGAACATGTTCGATAATCAGACGGTGTCGAGGGCCCGCTTCGATCAGGCGAAGGCCAATCGTGACGCTGCGCAGGCTCGCCTTAGCGCTGCGAGATCGGGCGTCGCGACGGCCAGGGAGCAGCTGGAATACACGGTAGTGCGCGCGCCATACGCCGGTATTGTCGCCGAGCGACATGTCGAACTCGGCGAACTCGTGTCGCCGGGACAGCCGCTGATCACGGGACTGTCGTTGCAGTCGCTGCGCGTCAACGTGGACGTGCCGCAAAGCATGTTTCATGCCGTGCGTACCATCGGCAAGGCGTTCGTTTACATCGACGATGAGCGCATTGCGGGCAGGGAACTGACCTTTTTCCCGGTTGCCGATACGGCAGCGAATACGTTCCGCGTGCGCGTTGATCTGCCCGATGGAAGCGCCACGCTTTACCCGGGCATGATCGTCAAAGTCGGCTTCGTCGTCGGCGAAACCAAACGACTGTTGATCCCGTTCACGGCGGTGGTGCGGCGGAGCGAACTCAGCGCGGTTTACGTGGCGAGCGACGATCGGGTAACACTCAGGCAGGTGCGTCTCGGGCGCCGCTACGGTGACTCGATTGAAGTCCTGGGAGGCCTGAGCGAAGGCGAGTCCGTTGCCACGGATCCAGTAAGCGCCGGCATATACCTCAAAGAAAGCGCCGGAGCGCAGTAAGTGTCGACGGAACGAAAACTCGGTTTCTCGGGATCGCTGGCCAAAAAATTTCAGAACTCCAAGATAACGCCATTACTGGCATTGACCGGACTGCTGATGGGGCTGTTTGCGGTTGCGGTAACGCCGCGTGAGGAAGAGCCGCAAATCAACGTCACGTTTGCCAACATTTTCGTTCCGTTTCCAGGCGCAAGCGCGATAGAGGTCGAAAACCTGGTCGCTGTACCGATGGAGCAGGTGCTGGCGGAAATCGAAGGTGTCAAACACACTTACTCGGTTTCACGGCCGGGAGTGGCGGCGCTGACGATTCAGTTTGAAGTCGGCGAGGACAGGACGGCCGCCATTGTGCGTTTGTATAACGCGGTCTATTCGAACCAGGACTGGCAGCCGCCCGGCAGCGGCGTACTGCAGCCGCTCATTCAGCCCAAGGGCATCGATGATGTGCCGACCGTGACGGTAACGATTTGGACGGCGGACGAGACCCGCGGCGCCCATGAATTGCAGCGCATCGCTCACTCGATCGAAGCGGAGATTAAACGCGTGCCCGGCACGCGTAACGTATACACGGTCGGCGGCCCCGACAGCGTCGTACATGTGCAGCTCGATCCGCAGCGGCTTGCCGCCTACGGCCTTTCAATGGACGCGTTACGCCACGCGCTCAAGGTCAGCAATGTCGCCGCCCACGCTGGCTCGATCGTAACCGGTAACCGGACCGTTCCAGTTACTGTCGGCACATTCCTCGCAGACATGGACGACGTCGCCGGGTTGATTGTCGGCGTCAGTGAGGGCAAAGCGATCTACCTCGACGATGTCGCCGATGTCTCGTCCGGGCCCGATCATCCCGAGCAATACGTGCGCTTCGGCACGGGTGCGGCAGCCAGTAAGATCGGCCTGACGCCTGGCATCGGTGCACCCGCGGTAACGCTCGCTGTCGCGAAGAAACCCGGCACTAATGCGGCACGCATGGCGGAACAGGTTATCGAGCGGCTCAGCGAACTCAAAGGCATTTTCATACCCGACGGCGTGGAATTCACGGTGACGCGAAACTACGGCAAGACGGCCGACGACAAGGCGAAAAAGCTGATACAGAAGCTCGCGTTTGCGACGATCTCGGTCATCCTGCTGATCATGGTGTCGCTGGGCTGGCGCGAGGCGGTCGTGGTTGGGTCCGCCGTCGTCGTCACACTGACGCTGACGCTGTTTGCCTCCTGGGCCTGGGGCTTCACGATCAACCGCGTGTCGCTTTTCGCACTGATTTTCTCCATCGGCATACTGGTCGATGACGCGATTGTCGTTGTCGAAAACATACATCGGCACATGGCGATGGGCGGCAAGTCGCTGCTGGAAGCCATACCCCCCGCTGTCGACGAAGTGGGCGGCCCGACCATCCTCGCGACCTTTACGGTGATTGCCGCGCTGCTGCCGATGGCTTTCGTGACAGGCCTGATGGGACCGTATATGAGTCCGATACCCATCAATGCAAGTATCGGCATGCTGCTGTCCCTTGCCGTCGCGCTGATTATCACGCCGTGGGCCAGTCAGAAGCTGTTGCCGCATGCGCACGAGACAAATAGAGAAGATGCGTCTGCCCAATGGCTGGATCGGCTGTTTCGCAAGGTCGTTGGTCCCTTTCTGCGCGGAACAGACGGCAGGCGCCCGCGTCGCTGGTTATTGGGTGGCGTTCTTGTCGCAATCCTGCTCGCAATGGGGCTCGTGGTCGTGCAAGCCGTCGTAATGAAAATGCTGCCGTTTGACAACAAGTCGGAATTCCAGGTCGTGCTCGACATGCCGGAAGGCACGACGGTCGAGCAGACGGCTCGCGTGCTCGACGACATGGCGCAATATCTCGGTGAGATACTCGAAGTAACGGACTACCAGGTCTACGCCGGCACGGCGGCACCGATAAACTTCAACGGCCTCGTGCGCCAGTACTACCTGCGCGAAGGCGCCAATGTAGGCGACATTCAGGTGAATCTCGTCGACAAATCCCACCGCGACCGGAAAAGTCACGACATTGCGACCGCCGTGCGACCGCGCCTCAATGAGATTGGCAGTCGCTTCGGCGGTTCGGTCAAAATCGTCGAAGTCCCGCCGGGCCCGCCCGTGCAGTCACCGCTGGTCGTCGAAATATACGGCCCGGACTATGCCGGCCAGCAGGCGATCGCGGGAGAACTTCGCAAGCTGTTTGCGGCGACTCCGGACATCGTCGACATCGATGACAGCGTGGAAATTCCGGCGCCGCGGCTCGTCGTTGTGGTCGACAGAAGTAAGGCGGCATTGCTGGGCGTTTCGCAGGCCAGCGTGAGCCAGGCGCTGCAGACCGCTTTGAGTGGCGAGGACGTCACCTACGTGCGCGACGGTTATCAAAAATACCCGGTGCCCGTGCGTCTCGAGCTGCCGGTTTCCGACAAGTCCGAGCTGGACAGCCTCCTGATGATTCGAGTGGCCGGCCGGGAGGGCAATCTTGTCCCGCTGACCGAGATTGTCGATGTTCGCGAGTCCGAGTGGGAACGGACCATTTACCACAAGGACCTGTTACCCGTCGTTTTCGTCACGGGCGATATGGCGGGCCGCTTCGATTCCCCGCTGTACGGCATGTTCGACATGGTGGGCCGCATCGGCGACGAGGCGCTGGATGGCGAGAAGATCGAACAGCGTTTCATTACCCAGCCGGACAACCCGTATAACTACAGCCTGAAATGGGACGGCGAGTGGCAAATTACCTACGAGACGTTTCGCGATATGGGCATCGCATACTCGGTCGGATTGATACTCATCTATCTCCTCGTCGTGGGGCAATTCCGGTCCTACACGGTACCGCTGATTATCATGGCGCCGATTCCACTCACGATCATCGGTGTCATGCCGGGCCACGCACTGCTGGGTGCGCAGTTCACGGCGACCTCAATGATCGGCATGATTGCACTGGCCGGCATCATCGTGCGGAACTCGATACTGCTCGTCGACTTCGTGCGACAGGAGGCCGAAGCCGGCGTCGAGCTTGAGGAAGCGGTTATACGCGCGGGCGCCGTGCGGGCGAAACCGATCGCGCTCACGGCGCTGGCTGCCATGCTCGGTGCGTTCTTCATCCTCGACGATCCGATCTTCAATGGGCTTGCCGTGACGTTGATCTTCGGCATCCTGGTATCGACGCTGCTGACGCTGGTAGTGATTCC
Organism: Gammaproteobacteria bacterium; assembly: GCA_029863125.1. Taxonomy (GTDB): domain Bacteria; phylum Pseudomonadota; class Gammaproteobacteria; order Steroidobacterales; family Woeseiaceae; genus UBA1847. Next base: position 28,529 of record JAOTWB010000013.1, on the reverse strand, counting down.
GGTTCTTTTCTACGCGTTCGGCTACAAGTCAGAACAATGAGGTACAAGTTTAGTTAGAATTACGGGAGACCTGACGCTGACCAACGTCTAACCTGAAGGACGAGCTTGAAAAACTCGCTGATTGCACTTTCCCGAGACGCGCTGGGCAGCCTGCGGGACCTGACGCCGATTGTCATTGTCATCAGCGTTTTTCAGATCTGGGTCATCAAGCAGCCGGTATCCGGCTTTGTATCTTTGATATTCGGTGCTCTGCTCGTCGTTGCGGGTCTGACGTTCTTCATATTCGGACTGCGCCTGGCGCTGTTCCCAATCGGTGAAAATCTCGCACACTCGCTGGCGAAAAAAGGCAGTGCGTTCTGGCTGTTTGTCTTTGCGTTCGTGCTCGGTTTCGGAACGACCATTGCCGAGCCGGCTTTACTGGCCGTTGCGGCCGAGGCTGCTGCGGTCGCCGTTGACGCAGGTGCAATCCCGGCAACAGACGAAGCCAGGGCAAGCTATGCGCTGGGTCTGCGACTCGTGGTTGCATTCTCGGTGGGGGTGGCGCTGCTCATTGGTGTCTTTCGTATCATTGCCGACTGGTCGCTCCCGGTCATGATCATTGGCGGTTACATCCTCGTCGTGATTGCCACGACGATTGCTCCCATGGAGATCGTTGGGGTGGCCTATGACTCGGGCGGCGTCACGACGTCGACCGTCACAGTGCCGCTGGTTACAGCGCTGGGTGTGGGCCTGGCCAGTTCACTGAGAGGCCGCAATGCGATGACGGATGGCTTCGGCCTCATCGCGTTCGCGTCGTTGACGCCGATTCTTTTCGTGCTGTTGTACGGGACGATTCTCGAATGGATCTGATTCTCGATGCTCTGAAGTTTGTCGGCTACAGCGCAATTGATGTACTGCCGATCGCCATTTTCCTGTTTGCGTTCCAAATATTCGTCATCGGCGGCCGCATGCCGAATGTCGGACCGATTGTCGTCGGCTTCGTATTTGTCATTGTGGGATTGGGTCTGTTTCTTGAAGGACTGGAGCACACGCTTTTTCCACTCGGCCGACTGATGGCACAGCAGTTGACGGATCCGGAATTCCTGCAGTCCGCAAAAATAAGCGCGGCGGCCGCACTGATCTGGCGAGACTATTACTGGGTGTACCTGTTTGGCGCCGCCGTTGCCTTCAGCACGACGCTGGCCGAACCCGCGTTGATGGCTGTATCCATCAAGGCGAATGCCGTATCGGGCGGCGCGATCGGTGTTTGGGGGCTGCGGGTCGCTGTCGCGATTGGCGCTGGCGTCGGTGTGAGCCTGGGCTGTTTTAGAATTATTTCGGGCCTGCCCTTGCAACATTTCATCGCTGCCGGCTATCTGGTCGTTATCGCGCAGACAGCGTTAGCGCCGAAGGTGATCGTGCCACTGGCGTATGATTCCGGCGGCGTCACGACATCCACCGTAACCGTGCCATTGATTACGGCGCTCGGCCTCGGACTCGCGGAGGCGGTACCAGGGCGCAGCCCGTTGCTGGATGGATTCGGACTGGTGGCATTCGCCGCCTTGTTTCCGATAATCTCGGTGCTGGCATACGGCCAGCTAGCGGTTTTGCGACAACGGGTAGATCATTCCGACATCGAACCAGACGAATTGCAAGAGGAAAAAGACCATGCACTTTAAGCTGATAGTCGCCTTCGTCGAAGATTCAAAGACTGAAGAGGTTATGCACGCTGCGCGAGAAGCGGGTGCAACAGGATGTACCGTTATCCCCAACGCGCGCGGCGAAGGCATCAAAGAGAGTAAGACCTTTTTCGGACTAACGCTTTCTACACAGCGCGACGTCGTACTTTTGCTGGTTGAGCAGCATTTGAGTCGGCATATCCTGGAGCATATCGGCGAGGTCGGGGAGTTCGACAAGAAGCCCGGTACCGGAATTGCCGTGCTGATCGATGTCGAAGACGCGGTGGGCGTCGTGCACCAGGCACAGGAGCTCGTTGATCTAGTGGAGGAAAAATTATGACTATCCCAAACTGGGGTCCCGTGCGAGACTGCATGCGCACCGAAGTAACGGAGGTCGATGGCTCGATCGATGTTTTGACGGCATTGAAAATCATGAAAAAAGTCGGTGCGACGAGCCTGATAGTAAAACGCCGCGACAAAAACGATGAACATGGCATGCTGCTGTTCTCGGACATAGCGAAACAGGTCATCGCCAAGAACCGCGCGCCGGAGCGCGTGAACGTCTACGAGATCATGGCCAAGCCGGTTCTTAGCGTACGGCCGGACATGGAAATCCGTTACTGCGCGCGCTTGTTCGAAAACTTCGGCATCAGCCATGCGCCTGTCGTCGAGAACGACAAGATTATCGGCATGGTTAGCTACTACTTGCTGGTGCTGCACGGCCTGCCGAATCTCGACTGAGCCGCGTATGCGAATAGGAACGGGCTATGCCCGCGAAATCAGGAAACAGGCTCGAACCGCGCCTGGAAGAATCGCAGGTACTCTGGTTCATAGACCATCTTCAAGCCACGAATCTTGTCGCGTCGCTTATAGACTCCGATCACGGACTCGGCGACCACATCCATGTGCGCCTGAGTATAAACACGCCGTGGAATTGTCAGTCGCACGAGTTCCAGTTTCGGTAGACGGTTTTTCCCCGTCAGGGGGTCGCGTCCCGCAGACACGTTGCCGCGCTCCATCGTGCGAATACCCGATTCAATGAACAACTCGGCGGCCAGTGCCTGTGCCGGGTACTCCTCCTGGTCGATGTGCGGCAGAAAACGTCGCGCATCGATGAATATGGCGTGCGAGCCGATCGGCTCGACGAGTGGGATGCCCGCTGCTTCCAGCTTTCGCCCCAAGTAACGCACCTGTCCGATGCGCGCGGCCATGTGATCTTCGGTAACGGCTTCGCGGATACCTTGTGCCATGGCTTCCATATCCCGACCCGCCAGGCCGCCATAGGTGTGCAGGCCTTCGTAAACGACTACGAGGTTCTGCGCTTTTTGAAACACTTCATCATCATTGCAGGCGAAAAAGCCGCCAATATTAACAAGTGCGTCCTTCTTGGCCGACATGGTACAACCGTCGGTCATGTCGCAGATTTCACGCAATATGTCGCGGACCGGTTGCCCCGCATAACCGTCTTCACGTTCGCGAATAAACCAGGCATTCTCGATGGTGCGCGTGGCATCGAGCATAATCGGGATGTCGTGCTTGTCACAGTAAAGACGCAGTTCTCGCAAATTTGCCATCGAGAACGGTTGTCCACCAGCCATGTTGACATTGCCTTCGAGGCTTACATAAGGCACACGATCGGTACCAACGCCGTCAACCAGCGCGGCCAGTTTTTCGAGGTCCACATTGCCTTTAAATGGGAACGCATTTTGCGGGTCGTGCGCCTCGTCGACGATGACGTCGACGAATGTGCCGCCCGCCAGTTCCTGGTGCAGGCGTGTCGTTGTGAAGTACATGTTGCCAGGCACATAGTCGCCTTCCTTGATAAGAATTTGCGACATCAGGTTCTCCGCGCCACGGCCCTGGTGCGTCGGTACGAGATGCTTGTAGCCGTAGTATTCCTGCACGACCGATTCGAGGTGGTAGAAATTCTCGCTGCCCGAGTACGCTTCGTCGCCGAGCATCATTCCAGCCCACTGCCGATCACTCATCGCGGATGTGCCGGAATCCGTCAGGAGGTCGATATAGACATCACGACTACGGGTCAGGAAGGTGTTGTAGCCGGCCTCCCGAATCGCCGCCAGGCGTTCCTCGCGCGTCGTCATCCTGAGCAGTTCGACCATCTTGATCTTGTAAGGCTCGGCCCAAGTGTGGTGCTTGTGAGTCGGTGTATTCATTTGATGTACGTTAGTCGCGCCGGAATCCGCGTGCGATACGTAGTTCTACTGCGAAGACGTACACTGATCCGTCCTGCAGATCCAGAGCACCTATAAGAACGGTTGCCTCGGGCGGTTAAATTGGCATAATCGCCGCCTAGCTGATCGTTTCCGTCCAGATCTTGTCATTTGATCAGAACCAATAATTAAAGGAACAGACTTTGTCGAACTATTCGGTCTGCGCGTCGAGTGCAGCCTTAGCCCTGATCTTGTGTGCATTGCTGGCACCCGGCCAGAAAGTCCACGCGGAGTCGCAGGACATTACGGCCATCGAGGAGATCGTCGTTTCGTCGCGTTATCGTTCGGAAAAGCTGTCCGACGTGCCGGACTCGATTACGCCTTTCACTGTCGAGGAGATCGAGCGGTATCGCATCGAGCGTATAAACCGCGTTGCATCGCTGACACCTAACCTGCGCTTTTCGGACGATCAGGAAGTTGGCATAAGCACGCTGGTCATTCGCGGAGTTCGGCAAAACCGCGGCACGGGCCAGCCGCCCGTGTCCTTTCGAATTGATGGCGTCAGTGCTACCAACAACCTGCTGACGACGCAGGAGCTGTTCGATATCGAAAGCGTCGACGTTCTGCGTGGGCCGCAGGGCGCGTTGTATGGGCGCAATGCGATCGGCGGTGCGATCCTGGTATCGACGCGACAGCCGAGTGCCAAGCCCGAGTATGGCTTCCGCCTTACCGCGGCGCAGGGCAAAGACTTCACTTTGGCCGCCAGTGCCTCCGGACCGCTCGGCGACGATCGCGTGCTGTATCGGACCTCATTCCGCTACCAGGATCGTGAAGGGCAGCTCAGAAATGCGTACCTCGACAATCAGTACGTCGACTACAAGGAATCGGTGGCGTTCCGCGGGCGATTACTGTTCAAGCCGAGCGAAAGGCTTTCGGTCGACCTGCGCGGGCAGTATCTCGATCAGGACGGCGGTTCCGGCTATTTCATGCCGGGCAGCGAGGGCTTTCTTCCTCTGCCGCCGCCAGCGGCGCCGATCCTCTTCGGCAATCCAACCTATGAAATCCAGTCCAACCGAATTGGCAGGTCGTTTGTGAAGTCCTGGGAAACCTCCGCCAAGATCGATTATGACCTGGGGTGGGGCACGCTGACGTCGATAACGTCTTACACCGATGTGGATTCGGGCAACGACCAGGATCTTGACCAGACGCTGTTCGAGGCAATCGACATCGTCGTCATCGACGAGTCAGAGACCATTGCGCAGGAGCTGCGCCTGGTCTCGGAATCGGCCAGGGCCCTGCGCTGGGTCGCCGGCGTGCAGTATTTCACGCAGGATCGCTACCGCTCGCTGGCCACGACGTTCCTCGGGACGCCTGTTCCACCCGCGGCGCAGGATCTGGAGCTCGAAGACTTCGCCGCGTTTGGCAACCTGAGTTATGACCTTGCTGACGATCTCGAGCTGACGCTCGCATTTCGTTACGATGAGGAAACACCCAAAGACGCGACACAGGGCCGCAGCGAGACGTTCAACGAACTGCAGCCCAAAGCCAGCCTGGCCTACAGCTTCCGCGAAGGATCTTTGGCCTACGTGACCGTCGGCAAAGGATTTCGTGCCGGCGGGTTCAATAATCTTGCGCCGGGCAGCAATTTCCTGCCGGGCTTCGGCGCGGAGTCGCTCATAAGCTATGAGGCAGGCTTGAAAGGCACGGCGGCCGGCGGTCGCTTCCGCGGCGGCATTTCATTGTTCTTCATTGACTACGACGATCAGCAGTACTTCCTCTTTGATCAGACCGGCACGCAGGCAAACATCAACGTCAGGAAAAGCGAGATAACGGGCGGCGAACTCGAGTTCACTGCACTGCCCACGGATACGCTGCAAATCAACTTTGGTCTCGGTTTTACCGACAGCGAGATAAAGGAACATGAAGACATCCCTGGCGTGCTGGTGCCGGCGAGCGCAATTCTGGGCCGAAAGGTGCCCGGCGCCCCGGTCTGGAGCCTGAATCTCGCCCTGCAGCACACGTACCGGCTGAGCGATTCAATGGATCTTGTCAGCCGGCTCGACTATGAGCACCGGGACAAAACCTACTGGACGTTGGACAATGTCGACACGCAGCCGGCCTACGACCTCACGAACCTGAGCTTTGCTATTGAGAATGAGCGCTGGTCGGCGCGACTGTATGCCGAAAACCTGTTTGATGAGGAGTACATCGAATGGTTCTTCGCCGCACGATTTATCGGCCTGCCGGCGGACATCGCGTGGCCCAGCAAGCCGCGGCAGTTTGGGCTCGAGTATTCGCTCAGATTCTAGGGTATCGGAAGAAGCGTGGTTGTGTTGTTATGGTAAACCGCGACCCTGCCTAAGACGATGGTTTTCATTTATCATTGAGATTGCCCCGCGCAGAGATCTGTTGAGCAAGCGCCGTGAAAAAATCCTTTTTCCTGTTTCTGTCATTCTTATCGCCACTACTTCTGATTGCAGGCTGCGGCGGAGGGGGCGGCGGCGGAGTTGTCGTAGCGCCACCACCGCCACCGCCTACGGGCTGGCAGCAGGGCGTGTTCCTGGATGCCTCGACCTTTAGAAACCGCTGTGAAGCGCCGCGCAGCGGCACCGATCCCGCCACCGGGCAGCCCTACCCGGATATCGCCGGCAGCATCCTGGACGAAAACAATTTCCTGCGCTCGTTCACCAATGACACCTACCTCTGGTATGACGAGATCACGGATCAGGACCCGGCCAATTTCAATGACCCGGAAGTCTATTTCGAGCAGTTGAAAACGTTCGCGGTATTGCCTTCCGGTGCGCCAAAAGATTCCTTCAGCTTCTCCTACGATTCCGCCGAGTGGTTTCAACTGTCCCAAGGCGGCGTTTCGGCCGGATACGGTGCTCGATGGGCCGTAATTTCCGCGACACCACCCCGCGAAATCGTGGTTGCCTATACAGAGCCGAATTCACCGGCAACGGCCGTTAGCCTGGCGCGTGGCGCTACGATTCTCGCCATCGACGGCGTCGATATCAACGTCGGTACTCAGGCCGGCGTGGATACCCTCAATGCAGGCTTGTTCCCATCCACACTGGGCGAGCCCCACACGTTCACCATTCTCGATCTTGGCGCGCAGAGTCCGAGAGACATCACGATGACGTCCACTTCGGTCACCAGCGCCATGGTGCAGGAAACCCAGGTTTTCGATACGCCGACCGGCAAAGTGGGTTACCTCGTGTTCAACTACTTCCGCGCCCCTGCCGAAGAAGCGTTGATTGACGCCATAAACCAGCTTATCAATGACGCCGCACCGGATCCGGTGGACGACCTGATTCTCGATCTTCGTTATAACGGCGGTGGTTTTGGCGTCATTGCGCGCCAGCTCGGATTCATGATCGCCGGCCCGAGCAATACGGCGGGACGGATTGCTGACGTGTTCGAATTCAACGACAAACATCCGGCGACCAATCCGATCACCGGTGAGCCGCTTTCACCGAGTCCCTTTCCGAGTACGACCAGCGGTTTTTTCACCTTGCCTGCGGGCCAGCCGTTGCCAACGCTGAACCTGTCACGGGTGTTCGTGCTCACCGGCCCGAACACCTGCTCCGCCAGCGAACTGGTCATGAACAGCCTGCGGGGCATCGACATCGAAGTGATCCAGGTCGGCTCCACTACCTGCGGAAAGCCTTACGGCTTTTACGAAGAGCCGAACTGCGGCACGAGCTACTTCCCGGTACAGTTTCGTACGGTGAATGAAAAGGGTTTCGGGGACTACGCCGAGGGATTTCAGCCGTCTAATGTCGACGACGGACTGGCGAACGTGCTCGGCTGCCCGGTCCTGGACGATTACACCAAGCTGCTCGGCGACCCGGGTGAAAACCGGCTCGAAGTGGCGCTCGCTTACCAGGCTGGCCAGACATGCATCGCGCCGGCCGCGGCTGGGCCCGGCTCGTTGAGCAAGCCCGGATTGCGGCTCGATGCAGTGGACGGTCGAGTCTTTCGCTCACCGTTTGATTCGAACCTGATCGTGCAACCATGAGTCGTTCAAGCAAATCCACCTTTGTTACGGGCATGGCGCTGGTGTTAACAGGCTGTCACACGATGGCAACGGACGAGGATCGGCCGGCCCGTATCGTCAGTCCCGACGATGCGAGCCGCGCGGCGCTGCAGAAGACGATCAATACGGCGCTGCGAACGAATGTCGTCATCGCCGAGGACGCGCTGACCGACAGCAGCGTCTTGATCATCGAGCGCAGCCCGCCGCAAAGCATGCAGAACCCGAATCCACAGGGGCTCATCCTGGAGGCGCCGATCCGGTTTCGCCTCGTAATCAACGGCTCGGACTGTATTCTCGTTGACGAGCGTGATAGCGCGCGATACGTGCTCGAGAATACGAGCTGCGAAGCGGAATAATCGAGGCGAAGCTTGGGCAGTAAAGCTCGCGCCTAGCCCGCTGTTTCGAGCGCTTCACTCGCTTCGAGCCAGCTCCACTCAAGTGTCTGAATTTCAGCCTTTTTTTCGGCCTGATCCCGGACCAGTTGCGTGACTTCCGCGACGCGATCCTGATCCGAATAAATGTCGGCATCCGCGAGGCGCTTTTCGAGTTCTTCGAGTTCCATTCGACTCAATGCAAGCTGCTTTTCGATGTCACGTACCTTGTCCTGCAGCGGCTTGAGATGCAGGCGGCGCCGGGCCTGGTCCTGGCGCTGCTGTCTTTTGCTGAGTGGCTTCGGCTGTGCGTCAATGTTTGCGTTTTCTGCCTCGTTTTTTTTGAGTCCCCGTTCATTCAGCCAGTCGGGGTACTCATCCAGGCTGCGCTTGAAACGGTCGACGATGCCGTCGTGCACGATCAGCAGTTCGTCGCAAACGCTCCTTAGCAAGTGACGGTCATGCGAAATGACGACCAGTGCGCCCGTGTATTCGATGAGAGCAACGCTCAACGCCTGGCGCATCTCGAGATCCAGGTGATTGGTTGGTTCATCGAGCAGCAGCAGGTTCGGTTTCTGGCGAATCATCAGCGCCAGGACCAGCCTTGCTTTCTCGCCGCCTGAAAATGGTGCAACGGGTTCGAAAATGCGCTCGCCGCCGAAGCCGAAGCGGCCCAGGTAATTGCGAAGGTCCTGCTCGCGGTCATCAGTCGCGTAGGCACGCAGATGATCGATCGGGCTCTGCTCCGGCTCGAGCATGTCCAGCTGGTGCTGCGCGAAATAGCCAATCCTCGTGTCTCTACTCAGTACGCGCTCGCCGTCGAGCAGCGTGCTGCCGGTAGCCAACGCCTTGACCAGCGTGGACTTACCGGCGCCGTTGACACCCAGCAGCCCGATGCGATCACCGGCCGACAGGTGCAGATTGACATTATCGAGCACCGCGCCGTTTTCGCTGCCTCTATACCCAAGCGCAGCGTCCGTCAGGCCGAGGAGATGCTGTGGCTGTTTTTCTGGCTCGAAGAAATGAAAGCGAAACGGCGAATCCACGTGTGCGGGCGCGATTATCTGCATGCGCTCGAGCATTTTCAGGCGACTCTGTGCCTGGCGAGCTTTCGACGCTTTATATCGAAAACGGTCGACATAACCTTGTATGTGTTTTATTTCTTTTTGCTGCCGCGCGTACATGGCCTGTTGCTGCGAGAGCTGTTCAGCGCGCTGCGCTTCGAACTGACTGTAGTTTCCGGTAAACAGGCGAATCGCCTGGTGTTCGATATGCGCGATTCGCGTGCAGATTTCGTCGAGGAAATCGCGGTCGTGCGAAATGACTAGCAGGATGCCCGCATAGCTCTGCAACCAGCGTTCCAGCCAGAGGATGGCCGGCAGGTCCAGGTGATTGGTCGGTTCGTCCAGCAGCAGCATGTCCGACCGGCACATGAGCGCCCGCGCAAGGTTGAGGCGCATGCGCCAGCCGCCCGAAAAGGAATCGACCGGATCCTGCATTTCGCTGTCGGCAAAACCGAGCCCGTGCAGCAGCCTTGCGGCACGAGATTCGGCCGTGAATCCATCAATGTTTTCCATGCGTTCATACAGGGCGTGCGGGACGGCGCCTTGTTGCTGCGCTTCATCGGCCGCGATGGCGGCCTGCAGGTCGCGCAGCTCGCGGTCACCGTCCATGACGTAATCCAGGGCCGATGTGCTGCCGTGCGGACTTTCCTGGGCAACGTGCGCGATTTCGTTTATTGCCTGCAGCCCGAGTTGGCCGTCATCGGGCTCGAGTTCGCCTAGCAGCATCGCAAAAAGTGACGACTTGCCGCTGCCATTTGCCCCGATGACGCCCATGCGATGCCCGGGGTGCACCTGGAAGCTGACGTTCTCGATGAGCACTTTGCGTCCGCGGCGAAGGCTGATATTGATGAGGCTCAACACGAAGGAAAGTCTAACAGCTCGAAACGCGATAATATTTCGCCTTCGACCAAGGAGTGCCCGATGAATCGATGGCTGATAACAATACTTTTGTTTTTCACTGGCGCCTGCGCGAGTGAGCTAAGCGCCTATCCGTTCACCGTGGAGCCGGTCGCCACCTTTGACGAGCCCTGGGCCATGGCGTTCCTGCCGGACGGTCGCGTGCTCGTCACGGAAAAGCAGGGACAGCTGCTCGTAGTGTCGACGAATGACGGGGCCGTGGCGCCCGTGCGCGGTGTGCCGGCTGTCGATTACGGCGGTCAGGGGGGGCTCGGCGACGTAATATTGCACCCCGATTTCGCCGAGAACGGCCGAATTTACCTGAGCTACGCCGAGGCCGGCGATGACGACACGCGAGGGGCGGCTGTTGCCAGCGCCACGCTCACTTTGGTGCCGGGCCGCGAAGCGCTGAGCGACGTCGACGTCATCTGGCGCCAGGATCCAAAGGTCAGCGGCCGCGGCCACTACGGCCACCGGCTGCTATTTTCGGAGGATGGCTTCCTGTTTATTACTTCCGGGGAACGGCAAAAATTCGATCCGGCTCAGGACATGAACGGCAACCTCGGCAAGATCGTTCGACTCAACGACGATGGCTCGGTGCCGGCCGACAATCCCTTCGCGGAGCAGGGCGGTGTGACGGCGCAAATCTGGTCGCTCGGTCATCGAAACCCGCTGGGCATCGCGTTCGACGCCGACGGCCAGCTCTGGAACATCGAGATGGGCCCGCGGGGCGGCGACGAACTCAACCTCGTACGTCGGGGCAAGAACTACGGCTACCCGATCGTTTCGAACGGCAGGCATTACGACGGCAGAGATATCCCGGATCACGACACGCGACCGGAGTTCGAGGCACCAAAAGTATGGTGGTCGCCGGTGATTTCACCGGGTGGCTTCATGATTTACTCGGGAAATCTGTTTCCGGAGTGGCAGGGCGATGGATTTATCGCCGGCCTGTCGTCGGAGGCGCTGGTCCGCATCGAATTCGACGGCGCAGATGCTCGGGAAGTGGAGCGGTATTCGATGAGCAAGCGAATTCGCGCTGTTGTTCAGGGCCCGGATGGCGCGATCTGGTTGCTCGAGGACAAGGACGGCGGTCGTTTATTGAAGCTGACGCCCCGGTAACGGCGTCACGATCTTGTTCCGAAAACGCTACTCGGGCGGCTTCTTGTCGGCGCGATCGAATGCGTCCATGACCCGGTCGCCGACGTCCCCCGCCATCTCGCGCATGCGATTTAGCCAGGTGCGTGCCCAGGCGAATTCGGCGCCAAGCACGGCCAGTCCCAGGATAATCACGAGCATCCCGGGACCTGGCGTTACGAGCATGATCAGACCCAATATGACGATGGTCATGCCGAGGGTGAGGATAGCCACACGACGTGCCTCGCGGTACGTCAGTGCCGCCAGCGATTCGAGGTCATCGACGAGTGGCGAAACCAGCTGCTTTTCTTCTCTCGGCGTCAACGACATCGAAGCGACTATGCCGACGCTCAGGGCTGCGCTAATGACGGCCAGTGACGTTAGATTGGGAATCGGGTAGTGATGCGACAGAATCATTTTCACACCAACGTAGGCCAGGATGAATACGAGGCTCAGTTTCAGGTACCGGAATTTGTGCATCATGCCGGCAACGGCGAAGTAAAGCGCGCGAAGACCCAGGATGGCAAAAACGTTGGATGTAAATACCAGGAACGGGTCCCGCGTAACGGCGAATATCGCAGGGATTGAATCGATGGCGAACATAACGTCACTGGTTTCTACGAGCACCAGTGCGAGAAATAACGGTGTTGCAGCGCGGACACCGTTTTCTTTGACAAAAAAACGGCTGCCGTGAAACTCGCTCGTGATCGGGTAATAGCGGCGAATGAGGCGAACGAAGGGATTGCGGTCAAGGTGAATATTGTCGTGGCGAATAAACAGCATCTTCGCGGCCGACACGAGCAGCAGTCCGCCAAATACGTACACGATCCAGTCGAATTGATTAATTAGTGCCACGCCCGAACCGATCATTATCGCGCGCAGGACAACGGCCCCGAGAATGCCCCAGTACAGAACGCGATGTTGCTCGGCGAGGGGGACGCCGAAATATGAAAAAATCATGGCGATAACGAAAATATTATCGACGGAAAGGGATTTTTCTAAAAGATAGCCCGTAATGAACTGGATGGCTGCCTGCTTTCCCGACATTTCGTGAGTCGCGATGCTGGTCCAACTGAACCAGTTCTGATCGTAGAGATAGAAAATGAAAACATTGAACGCCAAGGCCAGCACTATCCATACGCCGGTCCATGCAAGCGCTTCGGTAATACTGATTACGTGCGCTTTGCGGTGAAACACGCCGAGGTCGAGCATCACGAGCACGAGAATGAGTGCCAGGAAACCGATCCAGACAATGATCAACAGATGCTTCCTCTGATGTGGTTTATGCCAGAAACACTAGCACGATTTCGTCAAACTGTGGACGGACCTGACGCACAGTAGACAACAGGTGTCGTTCGACCGTACGGCGTCAGTTTCCTGGACAGGTCACAGCACGAACGCGTCTTCGCGACGACAGCTAAAATCCTGCGGTTGGCGCGGTATTATAGGTATCTAACTACGACGATAGCGGGCGGGATGGCTTGGCGCGAGCCGGGAAGCGGCGGATTGAATGCCGCGAAAACGTCTGCCCGAGTGGAGCACTTTCCGTGGAGACGGGGATGCAGACGATTACGCCGGATGTGCACGGGGTCGCGGTCGTTCTTCTGATCGTTGTGGCTCTGTTCCTGTTCACGCGAGACAAGCTGCCGCTTGAGTCATCAAGCCTCGCCGTGATCATCGTGTTGACGGCAGGGTTCCACCTGTTCCCGTACGAAGCCGACGGTGTGCCCGTCAATCCGGCGCAGTTCTTGCGCGGTTTCGGCAACGAAGCGCTGATCACGATTGGCCTGCTGATCGTAATCGGGAAGGCGCTCGAGACGACCGGCGCATTGCAGGCTGTGGCGAGTTTCGCCGGCAATCAGTGGCTGAAGCGTCCGAAAGCGGCCCTACTGATCATGCTCGTTGCCGTATTCGTAATGAGTGCATTCGTTAACGACACGCCGATTGTCGTGCTGATGATTCCGATTCTCGTTGGTATTGCATTACGCACCAAGCTGCCCGCATCGGGATTTATGCTGCCAATGGGACTGGCGACGATCATGGGCGGAATGTGCACGACGATAGGCACTTCGACCAACCTGCTAGTCGTCGGAATCACCCGGGACCTCGGCGTAGCCGACATCGCAATGTTCGATATTACGCCTCCCGCGTTACTGGTCGGCAGCGTCGGCCTCGTCTTCGTATGGCTTGTCGTGCCACGTTTGTTAAAGGACCGCGCGATGCCGATGACCGACACGCACCGGCGTTTGTTCGACGCCCGGCTTACGGTTCGCGAGGATGGATTTGCTGCCGGAAAGACCCTCAAAGAGGTGCTCGACAAGACGCAGCACGAAATGCGTGTGACGCAAATTCGGCGAGGAGAATCGCTCATCCTGGCGAAACTGCCTTCTGTAATGCTGCAGGCCGGCGACCGCCTGCGCGTGACCGATACAGCTGAAAACCTCAAGCGATTCGAGACCTTGATCGGGGCCAGGCTCTACGATGGAGCGGACGGGGCGGAAGACGTCGAGTCGGAGAAGGCGCGCGCCGAAAGCAACCAGCAGCTGGCCGAGATCGTCATCACCGGTGATTCACCCTTACATCATCGAACGCTTGCAGACGTCTCTCTCGGTTCTTCCTTCAATCTGACCCCCTTGGCCGTTCATCGGGCGCGCGTCCCGGGTGAACGGGAAGCGGCGGAGCCCGAGTCCATCCGCCTGCGTGCGGGCGACGTCGTGCTGGTGCAGGGAACCAGCGCCGCTCTCGACGCTGCGAAGAGCAACAGCAAAATGCTGATCGTCGACGGCACAACCGATTTACCCAGGGCACACCGCGCCAAGCGAGCGCTTATGGTATTGGTACTGGTCGTCGGAGCCGCAGCATTGGGCTTGCTGCCGATTTCCGTTTCCGCATTGATCGGCGTCGGCATGATGATTGCTCTCGGTTGCCTCTCCTGGCGTGACGTCGGGCGGTCCCTTCCTATTCCTGTCATCATGCTGATTGTCGCCAGCCTGGCGATGGGCAAGGCGCTGGTCGCAACCGGCATGGCCGAATACCTCGCCGCCGGATTCGTCGGCGCAGCGGGCGATTTTCCGACGCCTGTGATTCTCAGCGCTTTCATTCTGATCATGGCCGTGTTGACGAACGTCGTTTCCAACAATGCCGCCGCTGTCATTGGCACCCCGATAGCGATAGCAGCGGCGCAGCAGTTGGGCGTCGATCCGCTGCCCTTCGTCCTCGCCGTTCTGTTCGGTGCAAACATGAGTTTCGCCACACCATTCGGCTACCAGACAAACCTGCTGATTCTCAGCACGGGTGGCTACCGCTTCGTGGACTTCCTCAAAGCAGGGATTCCGCTGATCCTGATCCTTTGGATAGGTTTCTCCATCGTGCTGCCTCTGTGGTATGGCATCTGACTGGCAGTCGTTCAAAATCCTTCCGCGGGCGGCGTTAAGCTCGCCGTTTCACGCTTCGCGCCACGGCAACAGGCTGACGTCTGCCTGCGATTCGATTCTTTGCCAGTAACGGCGCAGGAACCGGGGTCGGACATCGCGGCCGGTAATGGTGTCGCTCGGCTGCTCCTGGCGATAGAGCCACTCCTCGGCGATGTGCCATCCATCCGTCGCCGGATGACCGAGTATTTGCGCCTGCACCTCGTCACGATCGGCGAGGTACTCTTCGCGACGAGCAGACTCTGCCCCGAGTAACGAGCGATGGATTTGCTCGAACCGCCACCACAGGCTGTCGCCAGGTGTGCCGGTCGGCGAGCCGACGTCTCTCGGACAATCGACGCTGACTGGCCTGAATACACTCTGGCAGGGCGCCGACGTGCCGGTGGCCCAGTGTGTCGTGCCGGTTGGCTGTAACTCGCTGACCATGCTGCCCGTGGTCTGGCTGCCGACCAGCCAGCCACCGGCGTGCATGCAGGGGGAACTCATCGCGCCTGTGTGTCTCGAGTAACGGGGCAGGGCGTTTTCGCTGCCGTGATCGCGCAAAACCGCCATTGCATCTTTGACGCTGTCCACGTTTGCGGCAAGGCATCGCACGCGTTCCTGCCGCAGGTGTGCTCTTGCTACCCATGGACGGATGCGATCCCGAATTGAACGAAACTCGGGAAGCGTGACATCGTTTGAGATTGCGTAGACGCCCTCATCGATGCGCTTTCTTGCGATCCGTTTACCCGCGGCTTCGACGACCCAGGCTTCCCTGTGATCGGCGATGA
Organism: Gammaproteobacteria bacterium; assembly: GCA_029863125.1. GTDB lineage: Bacteria > Pseudomonadota > Gammaproteobacteria > Steroidobacterales > Woeseiaceae > UBA1847. The sequence goes on along the minus strand of JAOTWB010000013.1, from coordinate 12,991 downwards.
GAAAGCTGTTGTGGTAACTGAGACCGGTGTCCTCGTAACTGCAGCGCCCACCCTGGCCGAACGTCTCGATGAGCTCACAAATGACGTCGGCTGACTCGGCGGCACTGACGCCACGCTCGAGTCCGAGACGGACGAGGTCCATGCCGAGCAGACCGTCGCCCAGTTTCGATTCCTTCGTGAAGATCGCCTCGTTGCCGATGACGACGCCGTGTTCATTGGCGCCCATCTCGGCGCCCCACATCCAGAAGGGGCGCGACAGGAACACGGCGTGCGTGTGTTCGACCTGGGGGATGCTGCGCCACGTGCACGAGAGTTCGCTGCCCGACGCTTGGTCACGCGCTGGCACCCAGCTCAGGGCCTGGGCCTCATTCGGATCCCGGTCGCTGTTCTTGCCGAACAGTACCCGGCCGGGTTTGACGACGACGAAGGTGTCACACATTCCCCAGATAGTACAATGCCCGCCATGACGCTGGCATTTCCGACAGATATTTCGGCCGAGAAGGAAGAGATCCTCAGGCGAACACACGATTATCTCTACCCGGGTCGGGTCGAGCGCCTGCTGGATGGTGGCATCGATTTCGTACCCGGGCGGCGCGAGGGTTATCGCTACTGGGACGTTGACGGACGCGAACTGCTCGACCTGCACCTTAACGGCGGAACCTTCAGCCTTGGTCACCGCAACCCCGAGTTGATCCGGATTCTCGCCGACGGGCTGGCCGAGTGGGATGTCGGTAACCATCACTTCGGGTCGGGCCCGAAGGCGGAGCTGGCGCGGGCGCTCGTTGAATCCGCAGCCGGCAGGATGAAATACGTTGTGCTTACCTGCGGCGGCAGCGAGGCGGTCGATGTCGCGATCAAGTCGGCCCGTCATGCTACGGGGAGAAAACGCATCGTCGCTATCGACGCTGGATTCCACGGGCGCACGGGCCTAGCCGGCGCGGCCGGCGACGACGAAGTCGCGCGATATTTCCTGAGTGACAAGCCTGACGAGTTCATCAAGGTACCGTTCAACAACCTCGGCGCAATGCGAGCGGCCCTTAAAGGTAGTGACGTAGCCGCTGTATTGATGGAAACCATCCCGGCAACCTGTGGCTTTCCATTGCCTGATGACGACTATCTGCCCGGTGTTCGTGCGCTGTGCGACGAATTCGACACACTCTATATCGCCGACGAAGTGCAGACGGGACTGGGGCGCACGGGGACGCTGTGGGGTGTAGAGCAATGGGGCGTCGAACCGGACATTCTCGTTACCGGCAAAGGCTTGTCCGGCGGTTTGTATCCGGTATCCGCCACGTTGCTCAACGCGCGAGCAGGCGAGTGGCTCGAGGATAACGGCTGGGGACATGTTTCGACGTTCGGCGGCAGCGATCTCGGTTGCCTCGTCGCAAAGCGGGTGGTCGAGATTTGCTCGGCTCCTGCGACGCTCGAGAACGTGAAGACGCAGTCCCGCTATCTCGTCGCCGGACTTGAGAATTTGGCGGCGCGCTTTCCGTTTCTCGAAGCCGTTCGGCACAGGGGGCTCGTCATGGGCCTGAAATTCGCCGACGAAAGCACAGGCCTCGGAATGATGCGCGCCCTTTACGAAAACGGCGTGTGGGCGTTCGTCGCCGGGTTCGACCAGTCGGTCGTGCAGTTCAAGCCAGGGCTGCTCGTCGACAAGGCGTATTGCGACGAACTTCTGAAACGCGTTGAAGATGCGTGCATCTGGTTTCTTCGGGCGATGACCGAGGTCTTAAGTGGCGGCTCGGGGCCGCCCGACGAAGCGCTCATCGAACCGATCAGGGGCGTGGCCGCGCACGCTCTCGAAAGCTGGGGTATCGTCAATAGCGAGCTGCAGCTCATCAAGCACCGCGAAAACACCGTATTCAAGGTGACCGCCGCTGACGGGCGTTGTTTTGCGTTGCGCGTGCACCAGTCCCGCCTGCATGAGGACGACGCATTGCGGTCGGAGCTAACCTGGATGCAGGTGCTGAGAGACGACGGGTTCTCCGTTCCCCGGGTTCTACCGACGAGCGATGGCGCACTGTTCGCAGTTGTCGGCGAGGGTAACGATGCGAGCCGATGTTCATTGCTCGAGTGGGTCGATGGCAAACTGATGAACGATCTTGGTCGCGTCGAGAAGGGCATGCAAACCGAATTGTGTGATCGCTACCGGCGCCTCGGTGCGCTGGCGGCGCGCCTGCACAAGCACACACAGTCGTGGAATCCGCCACCGGGCTTCGTTCGTCATTGCTGGGACGAGGATGGTCTTCTTGGCGATGAGCCTCGCATGGGCCGCTTTTGGGATCATCCTGCACTGACTCCGCAGCAACGCCGGGAATTCCTGAAAGCGCGCATCGTGTTGCAGGGTCTGCTGAAGAAGCTGGGCAAACACGAATCGAACTACGGGTTGATTCACGCCGACTTCCTGCCCGACAACATCATCGTCAACGAGGACAAGCTGACGCTGATCGACTTCGATGACAGCGGCTATGGCTGGCACCTGTACGAAATGGGGACGGCGCTATTGCCGCAGATCAAACAACCTTTCTTCGACGATATCGTCACTGCCTACCTGGAGGGCTATCGCAGCGAACGAGCGTTCAGCGGGGAAGACGAAGAGGCGCTGCCGGCATTCCTGATGATCTGCGGCCTGAACTACCTCGGCTGGTTCCAGAAGCGGGGCGAAAACATCGAACACGCGGACCGACTCGCGGGTGAAATCATCAACGAACTGCTGAAGTACATTCCACAACTCATGCAGCGACTTACATTGTTCCAGCGTATAGTGGTTAGTTTGCTGGTTTGGAAATACTGACGAGCGCAAAGACAAAAATTGATCGCATCATGCGAGGACGAATGAGTTTGCGGGAACGTGCTACCGAACGGACGTAGACAAGCCGGAACGCGGTGCAACCTGATGGCTGAACGGGTTCATTTCTTGCTCAAAAGGGATTCGTGCAGTGGTGTTGGCGGCCCTGAGTCGGCCTTGATTGAGTTAATCTCGTCGAACAAGAAAAGGCCGTCCTGTGGGACGGCCTCTCCTTCAGTAGGTACATATGCTCAGGGAGCTTGCCGAGTAATAGCGGTCACTGGTCCGCAGCTGCGGAATTTATTTTGAAGCTAGCGTTAACCTGGTATTCCCAGTCAACTTCGCCGTCTCTGTTGAAGTCCAGATCATAGGTGATTTTCGCCGAGTGACGGCCAATCTCGTATGAATAAGGTTCGAGAATAATTCCGGAAATTACGAAAGCTGCACGCCTGCCGTCGGGCAAGTAACCAATCTTCGCCGTTGTATTCATGTGCTCAATCAGGCGCCCGTCAACTTCGAATCGTTGGTCTGCGAAAAAGCCATTACCACCACTGGTTGCGAGGTCTATAGCTTCTTTGAGTGTCAAAACTGTGCCGTCTCTTCTCTCGAGCGGGACACCAAGGAAACCACTGATAAGAATAAAGTCGTTTTCGCATTGCTGGGAGGCGTCGATGTTCTCCGGAACGACAAATCCACGGTGATCCTCACCTTCGAAAGCCAGAAAGTATTCGCCGGTAGGTCCAACTTCGGTGTAGGAGCCGCTGGTCAACCCAGCCTGAAAACCAGCCATCAACTCGCCCAGACTCACTGTGGGCGCACTGCAGTCTGCGGCCGGACTGTCTACCCGGGCAATGACAACCTCGCCCGATCGATGCGGTGAATCGACCCGATGTTCGCCATTGTTTGGTGGCTCTCCAAACTGGTGGACGAGTTGTTCGACTTGACCTACAAAGTTACCAAGCAAGTTGTAGTCGAAACTGAATGTATCTCCGCCGTGAAATGAAATGTAACTGTACTGCAGTCCCGAATCGCTGGTGCCGTCGAAATCAAACGTTAACTCTGTTTCCGTGGCGGAGAGATAGTTCCAGGCTTGGCCTTGGAGAAAACCGCTATTTGCCGACGAGATTGAAACGCTGTCGGTGCCGTCAAAGGCCTCGAAAGACCAGTTCACGATGTTCTCACTGCTGAGCGGACCAAGCTTCCCATCGGTCTCGATGGTTCCGATGATGGTTCCGCCACCGAATGCACGGTCGACATTGTAAACAATATTTTGCGCCTGTGCGCCGAGCGAACAGAAAGCGATTCCTGCTGCTGCTAATCTGACGATCATCCTCTTGATCTTGTTCTCAATCATCTTCATTACTCCGTTAATGAGTGCAATGCTGTCAACCCGATGCCCACCACTGCAAAGTTGCAGTGCTGGAGCGTCGGCTAGTCGCGTTCAGGCATTCGACCACAACCGCTCATGTAATAACGGTTGCTCTTTCAAGAAATGCCACAGATTGCAAAAATCCTATTTATTGTTCTGAGAATTGAATGCAAGGAAGGAATGGTGATTATCGGGCGCTCGAATTTCAAGCGAAAATCAAATTTATTTGCCGATTATGTTATACGCGGAGTTATAACTTGATCCAATCAGTTTGTTTAACGATTTGGGCTCTGATTTGGGCTCAGAATCGATTGGCATCCGACTACTCTCACGTTTATGCTCACCGGGCGCAAGATTGAGAGCTAACTCCCCGAAAAGCGCGTGTCGTTCAATGGTAGAAGATCAGCTTCCCAATCGGAGTCGCTGCGCTTGACACTCGTATAACCGCATGATTTCCGTGACCCAGTCACCACCGGTTTTAACGAGTTAAATGACCCGAATGTAATCAACTGAGTCCACGCGGCCTTCTGAGTATCCTCAGTTGTAGCCTCACTTCCGCGCATTGGAACCTGATTGATAGCTGTGTGAAACAGGGATTATCGGTGAGCTTTGGGTTAGGTAGTTATCCCGATTGCCGCAGATGCAGAAACGGCGGAGATTTATTGCCGCCAGCTTCATTACGCCGGCAGCAGGGTGGTAACAGAATGCGAGCTTTAGAACGGCGTCGAGCGGCGCGTCTCGCAGTTGGCGTGCTTTGTTTGGCAGCTGCAGTTTCGCCAGCTCAGGACCAAAATGACACGGGCGGCTCATGGCTCTACCCCGTGGTCAGGCACGCCAAAATAGGGGCGATCGATGCTGATGGTCGGGAAATCATACCGCCGATTTACGACGCTCTCGAGAGCCTGACAATAGAGAACTGGCCGAAGGTTCCTCGTGTAGGGGACATCGTATGGCAGTGGTCTGGCTGGTCGCCGTTCGATATCAGTAAACCCAATACGTTGATTGTCTTCAGTAGCGATTCCGCTTGGGGGTTTCTTAATGCGGACGGCTCCATTGCGATCGCAGCGAAGTTCGAGCAGGTCGGCCCTTTCGGACGGGCTGTTGATCTTGCACCGGCCAAACTGGGAGGGCGATGGGGTTATATAGGACAGGACGGCGAATTCGTCATTGCGCCGCAATTCGATAATGCGCGCTCCTTTTTCTGGCAACTCATCGCGTCTGCGCAAAAAGGAAAGAAGTGGGGGCTCATTGACGCCGAGGGTAACTGGGTCGTTACGCCGCGATTCGATCGCTCCCCTGGTCCGTCAAGCGATGCCCCATTTCCTGTCGAAATTGATGATAAATGGGGCTACCTGTCGGTCGAAGGCCGCATGGTCATCGAACCACAATACGATGCCGTGACTGAATCAATGACGTTTCGCGAGGGGCTCGTCAACGTTCAGGTTGGTGACAAGATGGGCTACGTCGACCAGAGCGGCGATGTGCTCATTGAACCGAAGTACGATGTTGCGTCGCCATTTGACAACGGTGTTGCGACTGTCCAATTGCACGATGACTGCGGCTACATACGAAAGAGTGGTGAGTTTCTTGTCCCGTTCGGCCGCTATGATATTTGTCACCATTTTTTCGGCCCTCTGGCGAGGGTGGGGCGGAAAGAAAAGGTAAGAGGCAGGAATGAAATCCGTTGGGGAGCAATTGACCTCCAGGGAGGCGAGATCGTTTCAATCGGGCGATTCGACAGCATCGATGTTTTCCACGACGGACTTGCCGCAGTCGAGAAGGACGGTGCGGGCGGCTATATTGATAGTGGCGGAGAACTCGTTATACCCCTGGGCCATAACGGGATCCGCGGTGGCAGGGCTTTTTCATCCGGGCTCGCGCCCGCCGTGGGTGGGCGCGGCGCGCGCTGGCAATGGGGCTACATCGACAGGCGTGGTGATTGGGTTATCGAAGCAAAATTCGATGATGCGGATTCGTTTCAGCAGGACTTGGCGTTTGTCGAGCTGAAAAGTTCAGTAGGTTTTGTCGACCGAAAAGGCCGATTGGTCTTCGAGGTTGATTTGGACGACGTCGCCAAATGAATACGTGCTTCAGTCGTATGCAAGCTGTCGGCCGCGGATTCCTGGCGCTCGCTTTGCTGGTTACTCAGTACGGGCAACTCGGCGCGCAGTAACTGGCTAGAACCGCAATCGACGAACTACTAGGGATAATGAGTGATAACCCTTCTCTGGAGCTTAGAAAGGTGGCTGAGTTGCCAATCGGTCTTCAAGGCAATCTGCATGCCATAGCCGAATTTGCCGAGCAGCGTCAGACATGGAGTCCAATGGATCGGCCACAGGAATTTGGGCGAATTACGGGCGATCGCATAAGCGTACTGGGATACGAAGTCGGACAGGATGGCTTCGTAGGAGTTCGATACACAAAGCTGACCGATCGCCGGGTCGTCTCCTACACTGGCGTGACACCGGACCGCCGACTGTCGATCAACCTCTATGATGACGAGAACGATAAGGAACACATCGTGCTGCAAATTCGCATTGGTCCGCGTCAGCACAAGTACCTGATGATCAGGCCGTTGCGGGACTCGAAATAACCGCTTAAGCTCAAACAGGAACGCGATTTTATTTGTTGGTGCGCAGCCTCGCTTTATATGCTCAGCTGAGCCCAAGTGAGGCGTAACCCCCTGAAAAGTGGGTGTCGTTCAAAGGTAGAACATCAGCTTCCCAATCGGAGTCGCGGAATTAGCCAACCGTGTGATCGTTTGATTGTCATGGTCAGGATCTCGCTCGAACGCGCCCGGTCCGGCTGCGCCGTTGCCAACTCCGGGAATCATCTCTCCCGAAAAACAAAAACGGCACCTGTTGCCAGGTGCCGCAAATTCCAATCCCGAGAATTACTTGGTTTTCGGCTGCGGCTTCGCGGTCGGACGTGCCTTAACGTCCTGCTTCGGCCGTTGCATGGTGGATGCCTTCTTCTTTTCAGGCTCAATCCTACCCTTCATTTTCTCGGCTTCTTTCTGAGTTTTCATCGGTAGTTAACCTCTGCGTAGTTGATCACCGTCGATCAACGGCACAAAATAATACGCCGATGCGAGTGCTGCGCAAGAAAAATATGTCTTTTTTTATCAGATACTTAGAGTGCGGGAAAGGCGCGTTCGCAGCGGCAGTCCGGTGCACAAAATCGGGTTCAGGTCGCGGAAAGAATCCCTGTGCGACGACGACACACTCAAGCCGTATCCGGCCGCCGTCGTACCGCCGGCGTCGTCGGATAGCGGATCCTCGCCGAACCAGCAAGACGTCGAGAAATTCGTCACGCCGGCGAGGCGCAGATCATCGGAATGCGGCCGAATCATGGTGGCACGATCGCTTCTTCAATCGCCTAAATTTTGCCTGGAATCGAAGTGCTTGTACTCGTCAGAGTATTTTCTTCTTGCCATTGGACGCCTCTCATGGCTCTTTGAGCCTATTCTAAAGCGTCCGGACTACTGGTACCTAACCCATCACTGCCCCGTTTCGTCGGAGCAGCCAGAAGGCCTGGGCCGTATACATGATGCACGTGGCAGATACGACATAGGCACCCGTGTCCCACATCCAGTGTGGCCCAAAAACTATTCCCCAATACGAGAAGACGATCAACGCGAACAAAGCGTTAGGAACGTAGCCGAGCAATAGGAAAACTTCGACAGTTGTGCCAGGAGGCCGACCTCTGATTCGGTTTCTCACAAAAAGACCGATGTTTGCGATTACCGCGAGCCAATACACTACAACAGCGCAAACGCCGAGTAAGTCTGCGCGCAGCTCCATTTCAGCAATGGCGCGCGAGCTGGCCATCAAGACCGGGAGCATCGACACGGTCGAGAAGAGATAGGCAAGCAGAACCTCGAGCTTTTCCGGATCCGGGAACCAAATCCGTCTGAGCTGCCATGCGGCAATCGGGATTGCCAGAAGGCTCGGTGCCGAAATCGAAAAGATGAAAAGGCCGTCGCTCTCGACCTCGAGTCCGCTCACTATGCCGTCGAGCGGGGAGATTCCCGCGGTGAACGGTATGAACAGAGCGATTATTCCGGTCGCGCCGGATATGAGCCCCAGGACCCTCAGTCGGTCAGTCATCTGCAGCGCCAATTCTGACTGGCGCGGTTTCCAGCGGCACTTGGATTCTATCTCCGGCCCGTTTCCAGGCGCCGGGATCCTGTTTAAAGAACATTTGCCGAACTATCGCGCAAAATTGTGCGGACCTCAATCCGAAGTATTACCTAACGAACACGTTGCGGTGAGCTCAGCAAACTCGTAGTTGATGCCAGCTGTCTTGATGGGCGAATCCAAACTGACCGCTGCGTAGTGTCACGTGCTCGAACTTCTCCGCCCGTTGTGGGTACGGAGCACTTCTCTCCGCCCCGGCGATTCGCTTAGAATTCGAGTACTCTCACTTTTATGCTCACAAGGAGCTGGATGAGAGCTAACTCCCTGAATGGCGGGTGTCGTTCAATGGTAGGACATCAGCTTCCCAAGCTGAGAATGAGGGTTCGATTCCCTTCACCCGCTCCATAAGGATTGGCTGCATGCACCTCGCCCGAATCATGCTTATCTTAATGTCGCTGGCTGTTACTGCTTGTGGCGGCAATGCGAAACTGCCGGTGTCGGCCGGCACCGGTCCGGAGCCTGAGCTACCCGAGCCGCAAAAGGCATTGATACCACTCGTTAACATTGCGCGCATCGAGCGCTGGGAGGCGGGGGCAACGCCCGTCGCGGCTGACGGTCTCGTCGTTAACGCATTTGCGAAAGGGCTTGACCATCCACGATGGCTGTATGTCCTGCCGAACGGAGATGTGCTGGTCGCAGAGACCAATGCCCAGGAGAAGAAACCGAAAGGCATTACTGGCCGCGTTGAAAAAATGGTCATGAAGCGTGCCGGTGCGGGCGTAGCAAGCGCTGACAGGATTTCGCTGCTTCGCGATACGGATGGCGACGGCATCGCAGAAACAAGATTCGTATTCCTGTCCGATCTGACGTCGCCGTTTGGAATGACCCTCATCGGCAGCCGCCTGTTTGTTGCCAATACCGACGGTGTCGTCAGCTTCCCCTATCGGGATGGAGAGACGGAAATAACATCGGCCGGGATGCCGCTGGTTTCGCTTCCGGCGGGCGACAACAATCGCCACTGGACCAAGAACCTGGTCGCCAGCGGCGACGGCAAGTTCCTGTACGCGTCGATTGGATCCAACAGCGATCACGCGGAGAACGGCATCGAAGAAGAGACCGGCCGTGCCGCGATCTGGCAAATCGATGCCGCGACCGGCGAGCACCGTGTGTACGCTTCCGGGCTGCGCAATCCCGTCGGCATGGCGTTCGAACCGTCGACCGGCATGCTGTGGACATCGGTTAACGAACGCGACGATCTTGGCGGCGACCTGGTGCCCGACTATATGACGTCAGTCGTCGACGGCGGCTTCTACGGGTGGCCCTACAGCTATTATGGCGATCACCTCGATCCCCGAATCAAGGAGCAACGACCGGACCTCGTTGCCACCGCACTCAAACCTGATTACGCGCTCGGACCCCACACGGCCTCGCTCGGCCTGACCTTCGCCGAGGGTCAACAGCTGGGACCTGATTGGAGCGACGGCGCATTTATTGGCCAGCACGGCTCGTGGAACCGCAAACCGCGCAGCGGATACAGGGTGATCTTCGTGCCGTTCGAGAACGGCAAGCCGGCCGGTGCTCCGGTCGACGTTCTCACCGGCTTTCTCGACGAGGACGGCAACGCGCAGGGACGACCCGTCGGCGTTATTTTTGACAAGACCGGTGCGCTATTAGTCGCCGACGATGCCGGTAACACGATCTGGCGTGTTACACGCGCTAAATAGAATGCCGAGTTAGCGCTCGTAGCGGCGAGGAACTCTGAGAGTGCGGGGCGGGTCGTTATACTGTGAGACAAGCACCAGGCGGGAGACGTTGTGATGAAGGGCGCTCGATTTCTGATGTTCACGGCCGTTATGTTTGCAGGTTGCGCAACTGAAGAACCGACGAATCTGCTCGAGGCTTATGAAGAAGTTGACGCCACCACGATCCTGGATGCTCCGAGCGCAATCCCGGGCACATTCGCCCCCGCGCACCGGGGCCGGGTTGCGAGAGGCGAATACATGGTCGAGCTCCTTGGCTGCGGCGTGTGTCATACCGACGGCGCGCTGGTGGGCGACCCGGATTTTGAACGCTCGTTGGCGGGCTCGGCGACCGGTATTGCTTATATGAAACCCATGGGCGAGGAGCACCCGGGGGTCGTTTACCCAGCCAATATCACGCCCGACGACGAGACTGGTATCGGCACCTGGACAGACCAGCAAATTGCGAATGCCATCAGGGCCGGGATCGGCCGCCACGGCGATCAGAGAATTGCGTCCATGCCGTGGCAGGGATATGCGAGAATCTCCGATGATGACGTGGACGCCATTGTCAGCTACTTACGCAGTATCAAAGCCGTAAGACACAAAGTGCCCGACAAGGTGGAACCCGGCGATCGTGCGACGCATCCCTTCGTCTATTTCGGCGTTTATCGAAGCAAACCATAACGCGAGGAATATCTCACCGATCGTCCAATCGCGGTTAAGTAGTTCAAATAACTAAGATTTCCTATTTCGCCGTATACGTATACACACTCATCTGGAGTTGGCGTAAGCTTATCTGTACTTAACGAAATCCAGGGGGAGCAATCGATAAGTAATCTCAAGACCAGCAGGACGCATTCGCGTTCCCAACCAAACCGATTATCTTGGCCTGGCCCGCTGTCCCGATACGGATTGCGGGCAGACTACAAGGCGAATGGTGAAAAAAATGAACACAATCAATGACAACAGCGGCCCGAAATTCGTGCCCGCTATTCTCGCCACGCTGACCGCATCATTGGCTCTCGTTCCGATTCTTGCGGCCAACGCACAGCAACAGGCGGCACAGGACGACGAGTCCGAATACATCGAAGAGATCATCACGACGGGTACTGCCGGCGGTGCCGAGGTTCGCAAGTTTGACGCGAGCTTCGCGATCACGACGATGGACGACGAGGACATTAACAAGTTTTCGCCGAAGAGCACGGCGGATTTGTTGAAGCTCGTCCCCGGCGTATGGGCGGAAAGCTCGGGCGGCGTTTCCGGTGCGAACGTATTCGTGCGCGGATTCCCGGGTGGCGGCGATGCGCCGTTCTACTCGCTGCAGGTGAATGGCTCGCCCATTTTTCCACCGCCGACGCTGTCTTTCCTGGAAAACACGACGTTGTTTCGCATTGACGAAACCGTCAAGCGAGTGGAAGCGCTGCGCGGTGGTCCAAACCCTGTCTTTTCCAACGGTCAACCAGGTTTGACGACCAACTTCATACTGCGAGAAGGCAGTGAAGAAACCGAAGGGCTGATCAAATATACGACGTCGGATTATGAGCTGCGACGTTTCGATGGCTACATCAGCGGCGAACTCGCAGAGGAGTTCTACTACATGATCGGCGGCTATATCAGTAGTTCGCCAGGGATTCGCGATTCCGGGTTTAATTCAGACGAGGGCAACCAGCTCACGATAAATCTGACGAAAGACCTCGACAATGGCTCGATCAATGTTTTCCATCGGCAGACGGACGACAGTGGTACCTGGTACCTGCCGGTTGCGCTCAATGTACCGGGTGTAGACGCCGAGTATAACCAGATCGGCTCGCTGAACCGGCAGCGACAGATCCTATATGCCAATAACTTCGGTGATCCCGCGTTTCCCGATCCGTCGTCGAAGACCGTCGATCTTGGCGAAGGCCGCGGTTGGGATGGCTCCATGACGGGTGGCTCGGTGGTCTTCGAGATCGCCGATGGCTGGGAGCTGACCGATCGATTCGGCTATACAGCGGGTGACGCCGACACGCTCGGCCTGGTGCCGAACGGCGGCGCTGTACAAATTAGCGCGCTGTTGGCTGATCCGACCGTTGACCCGGCTGCGGTTGTCACCGGCCCGATTACCGGCCGCGTTAGCGGTCGTTCGATTGCAAATTCCGAGTACATCCAGCAATTCGGCGCCTGGGAAGTCCGCAAGGACATCGAATCGTTCACGAACGATATCAGCGTTGCCTGGCAGCAGGACTGGGGCAGCGTGACCGTTGGATTCTACTCGGCGAATGCGTCGACAGATGAGTTCTGGTCACTCGGCAATCATAAATACGAAGTTGTCCAGGCCGGTGGCGAAGTTGTAACCGGCATTGAATGTAACGACGACCAGACAATCGATAGCTGCGCCTGGAATTACGATATAGACGCGACGGGTGACGCCACGACGATGGCACTGTATGCGGCGACCACCTTTGACATCAACGACAAGCTAACTGTTGATGTCGGCGTCCGTTCCGAAAGTCACGATGTCGAATATTCGGTCGACGAGGGCCTCGACGGGCTTGCGACACTGGCGCTGTCGTATGACAAGACCGAGTTTTCGTGGACGGCGGCTGCCAACTACCTGTTTACTGACACGATGAGCGGTTTTGCTCGTATCAACAGCGGCAGCAAGATGCCGTACTTTGATGATTTTCGTGACAATCGCGGTGCGTATCTCAATGGCAATGACTTGATCCAGGAGGTCGATCAGTATGAGTTCGGGTTCAAGTGGGTAACGGACTACGTGAGCCTGTATGCAACCGGCTTTCACACTGAAGTCGATCCAAGTTTCTTCGTTGCACTGGCGGGCGCCGGCGCCGTAATTCAGACGCAGGAGGCAAACGGTATCGAGCTCGATGCCATTTGGGCCACGGATATGGGATTCAATGTCTCACTAAATGCCACCATTCAGGATTCCGAAATCAAGAGTGGCCCGAAT
>JAOTWB010000069.1 GCA_029863125.1 Gammaproteobacteria bacterium | reverse complement strand
GCGAAGAAAAGAGCAATCAGTGGCGCCTGGTTGGCTCGCGCGACGGCCGCGACGGCTCGCTGACGATTCATCAGGACGTCAGCCTGTACTCGAATGAACTCGACGCAGGCACCGAACTCGAGTACGCCTTCGACGGCCGGCGGCGCGGATTCCTGCAGGTCGTGCGCGGCGCGATCGAAGTCGAGGGGCATAAACTGGTTGCCGGCGATGCCGTTGCAACCCAGGATCAGGCCTCGTTGTCCATACGTGCGGCGACCGATTCAGAACTGCTGTTGTTCGATATGGCATGAGCCGCAGCACGCGACTTTCGGCATGATCTGGCGCAAAATTCGGGTCTATGCGCTGCCACAGCCTCATCCTAGGAATTGCGATGTCGCTCGCATCTTGCGGCGGCGGTGGCGGCGGCAATGGCAACGCGCCCGCGCCAAACAACCTGGTCGCTACGCCGATATATGAAGTTCAGGGTAGCGGTGCCGAGAGCCCGCTGAATGGGCAAGCTGTTGTCGTGGAAGGCGTGGTCACCGGAGACTTTCAGGACGGTGACGGCGATGACACGCGTAACCTCGGTGGCTTCTATATTCAGAACCTACCCGACGCCGATTTCGCAACTTCGGACGGCGTGTTCATCTTCGACGACGCGAACCCGGCAGTCGATGTCAATGAGGGAGATTCCGTTCGCGTGGAAGGCGTCGTAAACGAGTTCTTCGGCGAAACGCAGATTTCGGCGAGCAGTGTAACGGTCAACGGGGTCGGCGGAATTCTTCCAGCCCCCATCAACTTGCCTGCTTTGGCGACGACCACAAACAATGACGGCGACATCATCGCCGACCTCGAACGCTATGAAGGCATGCTCATTCGTTTTCCGCAGACGCTAACGGTGTCCGCCCTGCACGAACTCGAGCGGATGGGCGAGGTACTGCTCACACAAGGTGGGCGGCCATATCAATTTACGAACCGGAACGCACCCGATGTGGCCGGCTACGACGCATATCGCGAGGCCGTCGCTGCGCGGCGCATCTTGCTGGATGATGGTTTGCGGGTTGCCAACGCCACACCAATCCGTTACCTGACCGCGGGCGCTGCCCCCGGTTATTCGATAAGAGTCGGCGATCAGGTGACGGACGTCACAGGCGTGTTGCGTTATTCGAGGGGCAGTGGTTCGAACGGCACCGAGACGTATCGTCTTATGCCGACCTCCGGCCCGCTGTTTACATCCATCAATCCGCGGCCGGGAGCACCAGGCATCGGCGGTGCATTGCGCGTGGCCAGTTTCAACGTACTGAACTTTTTTTCCGGAATAGATTCTGGCCAACCTGTTTGCGGACCGACGACCAACGCAAATTGTCGCGGCGCCGACAGCGCTGCTGAACTCACGAGGCAGCTCGGCAAGATTGTGACCGCTTTGGACATGCTCGACGCCCATGTAGTTGGACTCATCGAACTCGAGAACAATGCAAGCGAGTCGCTGCAGCAAATAGTCGATGCGCTTAATACGCGCGTCGGCGCCGGAACCTACGCATATGTCGACACCGGGACGATTGGCAATGACGCCATCAAGACCGGCTTCGTTTACAAACCAGTCTCGGTAAGCCTTGTCGGCGCGGCGGCCATCCTCGATTCGACCGTCGACTCACGGTTCGACGACACGCGAAACCGGCCGGCACTTGCGCAGACATTTGCACAGAATTCGGACAACGCGCGCGTCACGATTATCGTGAATCATCTCAAGTCCAAAGGCTCGGATTGCGATGCCGCAGGCGATCCCAATCTCGGCGATGGGCAGGGTAACTGCAATCGCACGCGCAGCAGTGCCGCGGCAGCAATGGCGGGATGGGTGGCCGCGGACCCGACTTTGAGCGGCGACCCGGATTTTCTGATTATCGGCGACCTGAACGCTTACATGCTCGAAGATCCGATTACAACGCTCAGGACCGCCGGTTTCACCAATCTCACTGAGGCAACTATCGGTCCGGATACTTACTCGTTCGTTTTCGACGGGCAGTCGGGTGCGCTGGATCATGCTCTGGCATCAGCGAGCCTGGCGCCACAGGTTGCCGAAGCACTCGAATGGCATATCAACGCCGATGAACCCCCCGTGCTCGACTACAACCTGGAATCGGGACGAGACCCGGACTTATTTGACAGCGGCACGCCGTACCGGGCCTCCGACCACGACCCGCTGATTATCGGATTGGATCTCACGCCCTAGTGCAGTCCGGAGGCGACCATGAATGAGTTTGGCGAACTGATTGATGCAACCACCCTGCGGTTCGAACGGCTGCTGCCAGGACCCATCGAACGCGTGTGGAGCTACCTGGTCGAAAGCGAGAAGTGCGCCAAATGGCTGTGCGGCGGTGATACCGAACTACGGGTTGGCGGCCATGTCGACATGCACTTTCATATTGCCTCGCTTTCGACGGCCGAGGACATCGAGCGCCCGGAGAAATACAAAGACCTGCCCGAGAAAATGTCCTTCAGCGGCAAAGTGACCCTGTGCGAACCACTTAGCGTGCTGGCGCACACCTGGGAGGGCGAAGACGAAGCATCGGAGGTCAGCTATGAACTGCAGGAACAGGGTGACAAGGTGCATCTCATACTGACGCACCGCAAGCTGCACAATAAAGACTCGGTGTTCGGCGCCATCGCCGGCTGGCACACGCACCTCGATATCCTGACGGATGTGCTCGAGGGCAGAGAGCCGCGCCCGTTCTGGAAAACGCACACGGCTTTTGAGGCACAGTACGAGCAGCGACTTGAACTCTGATTGAACGCAGGCAGTCACAGATAATAGGAGCATGACTGTGAAACCCATCCTCAATGCCTTCGGCCTGGCAGCAGCGGCCTTGATGTTGTTGGGCTGTGCAGCCATGCTCGATCAGGATGGCGCGCTCGCGCTCGCACCGTACCGCGTTCAGGACAATGGGCGCATCGTCGTCGACGTCAACGTCAACGGTGACGGGCCGTTTGAATTCGCGCTGGACACCGGCGCCAGCATCTCCGTCATACATGACGGGCTGCGCAAGCAGCTTGCGCTGCAACCAGACCCGGGCAGAACGGTGATCATCCATGGGGCAGTGACCTCGGGCCGGTTTCCGATACTGAGTGTCGACCGCATAGCAGTTGGACGTGAAGTGTGGGCCAATCCGCGGGTTGCCTCTATGCCTGGCAAGACGCCCGCAGGCAGGGGCATCGACGGCATCCTTGGCGTAGATTTTTTGCAACGATACGCCGTCGGTTTTTCTACGCGAGAGCGCGTCATACGCTTGTACCCACCCGAGCTGGTTGGCAGCAGGACCTACAGGGGCTGGACCTCCGTACCGCTCGAGCCTGAATACTTCGGATCAAGCGGCGCAGCGCTGTACCTGTTCGACATCGACATCGGCAAGCAGAAAATACCGGCTCTATTCGACCTGGGTGCGGGTCTGAATGTGGTCAACTGGGCCGCCGCGCGCAGCCTCGGCCTCGAACCAGCCGACTTGACAGGTGACGAGTCGTTCTCCGGCGCCATTGACACGACAGATGCTGTCGGGCGTTTCCGGGCGGACAAAGTGAAGACAGGGCGAGTACGGTGGCGAGACGAAGAGTTCTCGGTCGCCGAGCTCAAGGTCTTCGAGACCTTGGTCAACGG